>NZ_JBFTLN010000003.1:0-753869 GCF_056396465.1 Chitinophaga sp. 05T412 | reverse complement strand
CATTTTAACCAGTCGGTATTATTGCATAGCCATGTGGCCGTTTCGGAAGAAAGCCTGCGTGCAGCGCTGCATAAGTTGTGGGCGCATCATGATGCACTGCGGATGGTGTATCGTCAGGAGGCGGATGGCTGGGTGCAGGAGAATAAAGGAGCCGATTCCGCAGTAAGGCCTAAAGTAGCCGGTTATAACATCACGGATGCCGGAGGTTCGCTGCTGGAAGTACTGGATTATAATGCTACCGATTTTGCGGCACATTGCGACCGTATACAAAGCAGCTTCCAGTTGTCGGTGGGCCCGTTGTTCAAGGCCGCGTTGTTCCGCGCTGCGGATGGCGACCGGTTGTTGCTGGTAGCCCATCACCTGGTGGTAGACGGCGTTTCCTGGCGGATACTGCTGGAAGACTTGTCGGAACTTTATCAGCAGCATAGCAGTGGGGCAGTGCTGCAACTGCCACCGAAAACAGATGCCTATGCGTGGTGGTCGGAGCAGTTGCAAGCTTATGCGCAAAGTACTGCATTGACGGCGGCGCCTTACTGGGAACGGATTAGTGCTGTTAACGTATCCCCCTTACCGTTAGATGATGCCGGTGGCAGCAACCAGGTACGTGATGGCGTGTCGCAGTCCTTTTTGCTGGACAGCGCTGTTACTACACAACTACTTACCCGGTGCTACAGCGCTTACCGCACCGAAGTGAATGATATCCTGCTTACCGCACTGGGTCTGGCATTGCGCCAGGAGTTCGGTCTGTCGCAGACGCTGGTGATGTTGGAAGGCCATGGCAGGGAAGACATTGGCGGCGGCATTGATGTAACACGTACGATTGGATGGTTTACCACTTTATTCCCGGTGCTGCTGGAATTAGAGCAGCCCGATGCCATCAGCCAGTTGATTACCGTGAAAGAGCACTTGCATCGTGTGCCGGCCAAAGGTATTGGTTATGGCGTGCAGCGTTACCTGGGTCGAAAGCACCGTGAGGAGGCTGAGGATCACGGGAGCAAAAAAGAAGAACAGCGTCCGCAGTTATCTTTCAACTACCTGGGCGATTTCGGTACAGGTGTTGGCAGCGGCGAAGGCACACAGTTGTTTTCTTTCTCCGGCGACTACCGCGGTGTGGAAGTGGCACCGGAACGGGAACGCAGCACCGTGCTGAGTGTATCAGGGATGATTGTTTCCGGGCAGTTGCGGATGACAATAGGTTACAGCAAAGCCCAATACAAGGAAGATACGATCCGCCGTTTGCTATCAGTATTTGAGCAGCAGTTACAGGCGTTGATAGCAAAACTGTCTGCATCTGATAAAAATTATGCCACACCGGTAGATCTTACGTTTAAAGACCTGAGTAGAATAGAACTGGCGGCGCTAAACAAAGACGGTGACCTGGAAGATGTGTACTCACTCAGTCCTTTGCAGGAAGGATTTTATTATCACTGGCTCACCGTGCGTGGCTCCGTTGCTTATGTAGAACAAATGAGTTGTGTGATTAAGGGGCCGCTGAACATACCTGCACTGACAGAAAGTTATGCGCAACTCTCCGCGCGCCATGCAGTGCTGCGTACACATTTTACACAGCTCACAGGCAAAGGGGTGCTACAGGTGGTAAAGAAAAAGATTGTACCTGCATTTGCGTATGTGGATGCTACAGATATAGAAGTGGAGGCATTCCGTGTGGCAGACCGCGCACGGGGATTTGATCTGCATACCGGCTCACAGATGCGCCTTACGGTATTAGGGATGGGCAATGATACGTATGAATTTATCTGGAGTCATCACCATACATTGATGGACGGATGGTGTGTAGGTATTCTTATCCGTGAATTTTTTGAGATCTATTACAGTCTGTTGCAACAACGGGCGCCTCGTTTGGATACCGCTTATCCCTATGCGGATTATATCAGCTGGCTTACCCGGACAGATCGGCCTGCATCATTGTTGTACTGGAAAAATTATCTCGCCGGTTATGATACGATCAGCAGCGTTCCTGGTACAGCTGCCAACGACAACAAAACATACCTTTCCCGCAAAAGTAATTTTGTGATAGATGGCCCGTTGCGGCAGTCTGTAAAGTCATTGTGCGGCAGGCTGGGCATCACTGAAAATACATTTTTCTCTACGGTATGGGGCATTCTGCTGGGGCGTTATAACAACACGGACGATGTGGTATTTGGCAGTATCGTATCCGGCCGGCCGGCAGAAGTGAGAGGTATTGAAGAGATGATTGGTCTTTTTATCAATACCATTCCGGTGCGGGTGCGTATGGATGCCGGCATCAGTGCGGAATCTTTGCTGAAATTAGTAGGCCAGGAAGCCATTGATGGCGTACCGCATCATTATACCCAACTGGCAGATGTACAGTCGGCCAGTGAACTGGAACGGGGCCTCTTCGATCATATCCTGCAATTCCAGAATTTCCCGGTGCAGCAGATGGTAGCAGAAGATATGGAACGCTCAGATCGCGCATCGGAGCTCACGTTGCTTTCTTCTAATGTACTGGGACATAACGCTTATAATTTTACTTGTATCATAGTGCCGGGCGAGCATATTGTGTTTATGTTTAAATACAATGGAAGTATTTATGAAGAAACACAGATTGCCCGTTTGCAGGAACACCTCACCAACCTGGTAGCAGGTATCGTTGAAAACCCTGCTGCTCCTGTAAGTGAACTGGCTTACCTGGGTATATCAGAGCAGCAACAACTGTTAGAAACATTCTCTCATGCAGTGAATGGTTATCCATCTGAAAAAAATATAGTAGATCTTTTTGCGGCGCAGGTACAGCAAACACCCGATGCACCGGCACTGGCATTTAATGATACTGTTTTAAGTTACCAGGAGCTGGATCTTAAATCTGATATCCTGGCCAGCTATCTGCTGACGGAATATAAAATTATGCCCAATGACCGGATCGGCATCATGCTGGACCGTTCAGAAAACATGATCATTGCGATCCTTGGCATCCTGAAGACTGGCGGGGCTTACGTAGCTATTGATCCAGACCTTCCCAAAGCACGCAAGGCATTTATTATGCAGGATACGTTGATCAGGGCATTGATCACGCAAACGGATTATGTGTTTGAACTGGACTATTACAATGGGGCAGTGTATGCAATAGATATCCAGTTGGATGATACGGTGATTCCAGTAAAGCCCACCGTGGAATTGCATCCGTCTGACCTGGCGTATGTACTGTATACTTCCGGGTCTACGGGGCAGCCGAAGGGTGTGATGATCAGTCACCGTTCGCTGGTGGATTACAGCTACGGTGTGCGTGCGGTGACCAACATCGGCAGCTGCAAAACCTTTGGCCTRGTATCAACCATTTCGGCGGACCTGGGTAATACGGTGATTTATACCTCCCTGTTAATGGGTGGATGCCTGCGCATTTATTCGGCTGCCGATGTGATGAGTGCTGACCGTTTAAGCAGTGCGCCGGTAGATTGTATGAAGATTGTGCCTTCGCACTGGAAAGCGTTGCAGTCAACAGACCGTTTGTTTGCTCCGGCGAAGTGCCTGATTTTCGGCGGGGAACAACTGACAGCAGATGTGGTAGATCATATCCGCGAACACAAAGGCAGCTGCGAAGTGTACAACCACTATGGTCCTTCAGAAACAACGATCGGAAAGTTGTTACGCCGCATTGATGTTGCAGCTCCGAAAATTTCTCTTGGGATGCCATTCTGCAATAGCCGTGTGTATGTGCTGGACAAGCAGCTGCGTCCATGCCCGATAGGTGTGGCCGGAGAAATATGTATAGGTGGCGATGGCCTGGCGAATGGTTATCTGAACCAGCCGGAGCTGACGGCAGCCCGTTTTGTTCCCAATCCATTTGTACGGGGTGAGCTGTTTTATAAAACGGGTGATCTTGGGCGTTGGCTGCCCGATGGCAGTATCGCATTCCTGGGCCGTAAAGACGACCAGGTGAAGATCCGCGGCTACCGTATAGAGCTGGATGAGATCACCGATGCGTTGCAGCAGCATCCGGCAGTGGATACTGCCGTCGTGCTGGCGTGGGATAACAAATTGGGAGAACGTGAGTTGGCTGCCTACTACGTATCTGCGTTGCCGTTAGATAGTGAAGAGCTACGTACTTTCCTGTCGAAGTCACTGCCATCGTATATGCTACCCCGTTATTACGTGCAACTGGAGTCGATGCCGATTACTTCCAATGGTAAGATTAACCGCAAGTTGCTGCCTGATCCTGAAACCATTGGTGGGCGCATAGGAGAGACCTATGTGGCGCCGGAAAATACTACAGAATCACAACTCGTAAAGATATGGGAGGAAGTGCTGGGACTCACCAATATTGGTGTGATGGCGAGCTTTTTTAACCTGGGAGGAAACTCACTCAAAATCATCAAGATGTCACAGCTGGTGAACCAGGTTTTTGGCGTAACATTTTCTATCGACCGGTTTTTTGAATACCTGACTATACGCGACATCGCACAGGCACTGGAACAGCAGCAAACCCTTTCTGGTGACAGTGATACCGCTGCCCCCGAAACAGATGTGATCATCTTTTAAAAAAAAAGTTATGAAAAAGGCAATCGCAATTATCGGTATTTCCGTGAAAGTGGCTGATGTAGACAATCTCGAAGGTTTCTGGGAATTCATCAAAAAAGGTGAAAGTGGTTTCGGGTCGCTGTCTGCCATCCGCCAGAAAGATATGTTCGATCGCTTCGGGGAATTTGATATCGCTACGCAGGCTTATCTCGATCGGATAGACCTGTTCGATAATGAGTTCTTTAAGATCGCTCCGGCGGAAGCAGAACGTATGGACCCTGAGCAACGCCTTATGTTGGAGAGTGCCGTGAAAACACTGCTCAATGCAGGTTATCGCTCCTCATCCCTCCGGGGCCAACGGATAGGGATCTTCCATACATTTGGTCAGTCGTTATACAAAACATTCTTTGACGACCTTTCAAACCTGTCGCTCACCGCACATATGCCGGGAATGGTAGGCACGCGTGTCGCCAATTTTATGGACTGGCGCGGACCGGTAATTGGTTTTGATACTACCTGTTCCTCTTCGCTCAGCGCCCTGTACTATGCCTGTGAAAGTGTATCCAGCGGGGATTGCAGTATGGCATTGATAGGAGGGGTAGGATTAGGGGTTACCTCCAAAGACAGATCACGTAACTCCCCGGTGATGTCGCGTAACAATCAGTGCCTGCCTTTCGACAAGGCGGCAGACGGCACGCTGGGAGGAGAAGGTGCTATTTGTATTCTCATCAAATGTGCAGATGACGCCATACGTGATGGTGATCCGATTCATGCCATTATCAAAGGTGTTGCCGTTAACCACGGTGGTGCATTGATACAGAATATTTCTGCGCCCAGCCCGGTGGCACAATCGGCCGTGATAAAGATGGCCTGGGAAAACAGTGGCGTCGATCCGGCCAGGATTCGTTTTATAGAAGCACATGGCACCGGCACCGTGCTAGGTGACCCCATTGAATTCAGTGGACTGGTAAGTGCCTTTGAAGGGGTACAACAGGGGAATGAGCRTATCTGTTCCATCAGCTCTGTTAAGGGGCAGCTGGGGCACCTGGGCGCCGTAGCAGGACTGGCAGGGCTGGTAAGACTGGTACTTGCACTGAAGCATCAGCGTGTGTTGCCGCAGGTAGGATTCAGTGAGATCAATCCGCATATCAATGAAAATAACGCACCTGTAAACATACAGCGCAGCATGGAATATTGGGAGAGCAGCGGCCCCCGCACGGGTGGTGTTAGCTCCTATGGTCTTACTGGTACCAATGTGCACGTAGTACTGGAAGAGTATGTGGCGCCGGTGCCCGTAGCACACGCCGCCACACAATTTGCATTGAAAGTGGCCGGTATTTCCACTGCCAGGGCTAAAGCTATCAGCAACTATCTGGCGGATTATCTTGACAGGCATCCGGATGTGCCGTTACAAGATCTTTGCTATACGGTGAACAGGGTAATGGAAGATGAACCTTACCGGGAAATGATTTTGTTCCGGGATCGTGATTCCCTGCAACAGCAGTTGCGTGCGCTCCCATTTAATACACCGCGTACTTTGCCGCGGCAGCAGGTATCACTGTTGATTCCCGCTGTCCTGGAACGTTCACAGCTGGAAGCTTTTCTGGCAAACAACGATTACTGTCGTACTTCTTTTGAAACGCTGCGGACGCAACACGGGCCACTCACTGCCAAACAGGAAGCCTTCCTGTTGCACTACTGCGCCGCAGCGGAGCTGATACATAGTGGCATACATCCTGCACGCGTCATAGGTGGACAATCAGGTAGGTTGCTGTCGTTGTTGCTTTCCGGTAAAATGCCGATGGAAGATGCATTACAGCAATTTGAAACAGCCGATAATGATGCCTTTAATGCAGCAGGTTTTATGAAATTTCTGCAGGACTTATCACCACAGGAACAGCACCTGTTACTGTTGATGGGCACCGAAGGCAGTATGGCCGTAACTATCCGTGGGTGGCAGCCACCCACGAATGTGAAAGTGGTTGCACCATCCGCAACAGCCGATACCGGTTTGGAATTGATGGCCGCCTGTTACAGGTTGGGGTATGCGGTGAATGGCTTGCCACTGGCACGCGCATGTTTCCTGCAAGACCTGCACCTGCCGGTATTGCAACCTAAAAGATGCTGGCCGGAAGTTAAGCCTGCATTTACGGTGGTGGATAAAGTAAAAGAAACGATAGAAAATACACCACAACAATCCTTCAGCCAACAGGCTGTTATTGAAGGTATACAGGAGATCTGGCAGGAGAAATTGAAGATAACAGCAGTAGGTCTGGAAGATGATTTTTTTGATCTTGGTGGCTCCTCTCTTCTTGGCCTTGACGTATTACAACGGATAGAGAAAAAGTTTGCGGTAAGCCTGGAATACGCCGACATTTTCGATTACTGTACAGTTGCCATGCAGGCGGCCCTGATCATGGAAAAATTTGCAGAGAATGGTATTCCCATAGCCGAGAACCAGGTGCCTGACATTGCACCGGTAGTGCTTTCCGACCGGGCACCTGCCTATGAGCAGCTGGTACAGCGAATAAAAGGACAAAGCGCCGGTTTGCGCCCGTCGCCACAAAAAATATTGCTGACCGGCGGTACCGGCTTCCTGGGCATATTTGTGCTCCGCGAATTGCTGGCCATCACTACGGCGAAGATCATTTGTGTAGTGAGGGCTGCGGATGATGAAGCCGCTCAGGCACGGCTGGCAGAGAGCATCCGGTTTTACTTCCCGGACCTGCAGCTGGATGAAACACGTGTGGTGGGTATCAGGGGAGATGTGACCCACGAAGGACTGAACCTCAGCAACGAGGGGCAACAACAGCTCACTGGTATGGACACGGTATTTCATCTGGCCGCTAACGTGAGTCACTTTGGTAAAGCGGCTCACACAGAGCAGATCAATTACGAAGGTACGGTGCATATACTCGCATTTGCAAAGCAGGCGGGTGTCACCTGTTTTAATCATTTCTCTACGATTGCTGTTGCCAGTGGCGGATACATTCCGCAGGTACCTGCTGCTGATTTCTATGAAACAGATCTAGATCTTGGTCAACAGTTTGGCCGTCGGATTTATCCTGCCTCCAAATTCAAGGCAGAGCAGTATTTGCAACAACATAAAGGCAACATGCACGTGAATGTTTTCCGTGTGGGCAATATCAGCGGAGAGCTTTATACAGGCTTGTTTCAGCAGAACATAGCTTCCAACAGTTTGTATCAGCGGTTGAAAACACTGGCTGCTATCGGATTTTATTGTGATGAGATACTGGAGCATTCTTTCGCTTCCACACCGGTAGACCTGGTAGCCGCTGCCTGCGTGCGTGCGGCCCTGCACAGGAACAACGACCTCTCTGTTTTTCATATCCTCGAAACAGCGCCTATCAGGTTGCGGCAGATGGTAGCGCAGCTGGCGCAGCATCATATTCACCTGCAGCGCACCGATATGGACAGCTTCCTGAAAGAAGTAGATAAAGTGATCAGCAACAGTGATCTGTCCAGCGACAATTTTATTCTTGGTGTGATGAAGTACGGTACAACCGATCCGGAAACTACCCGCTTTACCATCCACGAAGCGGCTACCCAGGCATACCTGGAAGGAATAGGTGCCGCGATTGATTACGACCGGGAGCAGTACGCCGGTACTATTGTCCGGTATTGTATGGAGCAAGGATTTATTCATTCGCCGGTGGCGGGCAATGCCTGATCATCTTTTAAAAAAAAACAAAAACCCAAAACATATGAAAGACAATACCTGGTACGCAAAACCCAACCTGGTGGTTGAACCCTTATTTGATCGGTGGTACGCCTGGTCGCACCTGATTTCTCCTGCTACTTCCGCGATGAATGTAGTGAACCGGCATCTGAAAATTATGGATTCCTATATACAGAATCCGCATATCCACGCTGCAGCTGCCAAAAATCCCAAAATGCGTGGCGGCCCATTTGTAGATCTACCGGTGAATAGAGTGGAAGAAGTAAAAGCGCTGCGTGCGGCTACAGTAGCAGAAAAAGCTTATCACCTGCGTTTCGCGGCTGCGATAGCGGAACTGAACCAGTTACTAAAAACTTCTGCCCGCGGCTTTTCCATGGATACATTGTATAGTAAAGTGCCTGACATTCTCCAGGGTAAAGTGGAGTTGGTATATGACCTCAATAATAATCCGTCATTTCGTTTTTTTGAACCGTTGCTGTACAACAGCGAATGTTATCATGAAGCATCCCAGAGCGTGGCTTTATGGATCACCAACAATGATGAGCGGCCTTTTGTATTGAGCACACCACGCCTTGATGAACCGAATGTGATTCATGTAGAAGTGCCTTTCAAACATCCGGGTATTGATATGCTAAGCCGCATGCGCCACGTGGCCGGGGATATAGAAGATATTGCACAGGCGTTCAATATCAGAGAGGAAGACCGTGCGTTGTTTAATACTTTCTTTACAAAGGAACCGCCGGTAGCATACAGCCCTTATGAAGGCGACAAGATCCGCATGCGTTATTTCGGTCATGCCTGTATTCTCGTGGAAACAAAAGATGTGAGCGTGCTGGTGGACCCTGTGATTAGCTATCATGKATACTCCACCGATGTGACCCGTTACTCAGAGGCACACTTGCCTGAAAAAATTGATTATGTCATCATCACACATAATCACCAGGATCATATCCTGTTTGAAACATTGCTTTCTCTCCGTCACCGCATTGGTCATATTGTAGTGCCCAGGTCAGGTAACGGCAGCATGCAGGACCCGGGACTGAAGAAGATGTTTAATGCTATTGGCTTTAACAATGTGCTGGAGATAGGAGAGTTTGATACTGTTGGTTCCGGTAATTGCAGGATCACGGGTATTCCTTTCATTGGAGAACATTCTGATCTTGATATCCGCTCCAAACTTTGCCACCACGTGAGAATAGGTGAGTATACGCTGATGTTCGCCGCTGACTCCTGCAATGTAGAAGCAAAACTGTATGAGGAAGTTTTTAAAGTAACCGGCCCTGTGGATAGTCTTTTCCTTGGCATGGAATGCGATGGTGCGCCGTTGTCGTGGTTATACGGGCCTTTACTTACAGAAGATATTCCGCGTGATATGGATAACTCCCGCCGCCTGGCCGGTTCCAACTATGAGCGGGGGAAGGCGATGGTAGATGTTTTTAAGCCTAAGGAACTGTATGTGTATGCAATGGGTATGGAACCGTGGCTGGAATTTATCAGCTCTATTAAATACACAGATGAATCGAATCCGATTGTACAGTCCAATAAGCTGATCAACGAATGCCGTCAGCAAAATATTATTTCAGAGCGGTTATATGGAGAAAAAGAATTGTTCTATGAAATAGCCGAAATGGTCGCGTTGTAATCACCACCGGCCATTGTGGCCGGAACTTTTAAGCAAGCACTTTATGAAACGAATACTTAAACTCGCCATGCCACGCACCGGTATAACCGGGTTGTTAAAATATGTGTGTCTTGGTATCCTGTCGGGATTATGCAGCTTCCTTTTTATTAATACCGTGACCAGGGTGGTGACATTGATCATCGCCGGGGAATATACGATCAGCAAGGAGTACATGATCCTGTTTACCTGTATTATCCTGGCATTCATGTGGGTGAGGAGAACATTGGCGCTCGCCATCATCCATCTTTCACAAACGCTTTTCTGGAGCCTGCGCAAAGAGATTTTAGCGCTGGTACTGAAGGCCGACTATCAGCAGCTGGCCAGCAGGAGAACAGATGTACATGCCGCTGTAGTAAGCGATGTGAATATTTTGACGAATGCCTCCATGGGGATTATTGATTTTTTTACGGCAGCTATACTGGCTGTTTCCTGCCTGGTTTACCTGGCTACCATTTCCGTGCTGCTGTTTGGTATTACACTGGTGATCGCCTTGCTGGGGATAGGAGTATACCGTTTCCGGGCAAGGGTGAACGTGCGTAATTTCCAGAATGCCCGTAGGCTGGAGACCAGCTTCCAGGAGAACTTTAACGCTATCCTCAACGGCTTTAAGGAAATATATATGGAGCCGGCAAAGGGTCAGTATATTTTTAATGAAAAGATAGGGGAGATATCCAGGGAAGCATTTACGAATAACACCAAAGCCTATACGGGATTCCTGAATAACCAGATCACCGGGCAGGTATTATTTTACATCCTGATTTCTTCCATATTGCTGGTATTCAGTGTTACACTGAATATCCCTTCCGGCAACACCGTAAGTTTTGTGTTTACGCTGCTCTACCTTTTAGGGGCTATTGAAACCATTATGGTATTGCTGCCCAACCTGGTGAGGGCCAGGGTGGCATCCAATCACCTGATGGATCTCAAAACCAAACTGGAGGAAACGGACTATCATACGCCGTCTTCCGGGGGAGATGTTTTCTCCGGCAACTTTGAGCACATTGCTATCAGGGGGCTTGAATTCCAGTACGGAACAACAGCAGAAAAGGCTTTCCATATAGGGCCTGTCAACTTCGACATCACCAAAGGGGAAACTGTTTTTATTTACGGTGGTAACGGCAGCGGCAAAACCACTTTCATGCATGCGGTGTTGGGATTGCAGATCCCTACTGCCGGCCAGATCTGGCTGAATGGTGTGGAAGTAGGGGAAGATAATTATGTTGATTATCGGGCGATGTTCGCCGTGGTGTTCAGCGATTTTTATTTGTTCAATGACCTCGCCGGTATTCCCGACGTAGACCTGGCACGCTGGAATTATTACCTGCAGCTGTTTGAGCTGGAGGGCAAGGTAACGCTGGAGGGGCGTACATTTTCCACCACCTCCCTTTCCACGGGGCAGCGGAAAAGGCTGGCGCTGATCACGGTGTTGCTGGAGAATAAGCCGGTGCTGGTAATAGATGAGTGGGCAGCGGATCAGGACCCGCATTTCCGGAAAAAATTCTACACGGAGATTATCCCGATGCTCAAGCAGGAAGGCATCACTATCCTGGCTATCACGCATGACGACAAATACTACCATTGTGCCGACAGGCTATACAAGATGGATTACGGGAAGCTGGCAGCGGAAGGTGTACCTGTTTACCAATAAAATATGACTATGAAAAAAGCACAATTGTTCCTGTTGCATTTTGCCGGAGGTAACAGTTATTCTTTCCGTTTCCTGGAGCAATGGTTGCCGGATTTTGAGTTGGTACCCATTGAGTTGCCGGGGCGGGGAAAACGTGGCGGGGAGCTACTGCTGCGTGAGTTCACGCTGGCGGTTCGTGACGTGTTCCGGCAGATCACGGCCAGGTATACGCACGGGGAGTTTTTATTGTATGGCCATAGTATGGGCGCTTACCTGGCATTGAGTGTAACCAGTATGCTGGAAAAAGCCGGCAAGCTGCCTGGCTGCCTGATTGTGAGCGGTAATGCCGGGCCAGGAATTTATGAGCCCAAACACCGTCATCTGATGGAGCGGGAGCCATTTATCGGGGAGCTGAAGCGGCTGGGTGGCGTACCAGATGAGATCATGGAAAACGAGGAGTTGTTTGATTTTTTTGAGCCCATTTTACGCGCCGATTTTGAGATTACGGAAAGAAATAATGCCGCCGCTACTGATCCCATTAGTACACCACTATTTGCGATGATGGGAAGTGAAGAGGAAAAAGCAGACCAGATCACTAACTGGCGGCGGTATACAAAGTCGCGTTTTGGTTATAAGATACTGGAAGGGAATCACTTTTTTATCCATGATCATCCACAACAGATAGCAGATATCATCCGGTCGTGCCGCCAGCATATGGCTTTCCAGCAGCAGCGTTAAGCCGGCAGCCGGAGATATTTTCAACCAAATAATTCATCTCACTTAAAAGTTATTGTATGCCATTTTACAGTTATTGCCCGCCGGTGTTACCTGCTAAGAGCGCTTCTCTGGCCTCTTTCTGGCGGAGCTGCGCAAAAATAGTATTGCTGCTGCTACTCCTGTTTACTTCATTGCCAGACCTGTATGCACAGACGGTTGAAGGAGGTGAGATCAGCGGAACGCTACAGAGCAGTGAGGGGAAGCTCCTGCGCGACGCAGTGGTATTGTTGAAAAAATCTACCGACTCGCTGGTGTATAAAACAGCCCTGAGCAATGAGCAGGGAGTGTTCTCTTTTGGCACCGTGAAAGCAGGAAATTATTTTATAGAGATCAACATCCTTGGATATGAAAAATTACGTCATTATGATGTACAGATAACAGGCATGCCGGTTCGTTTGGGGAATTTGTCCGTGCGCAGTGAATCCAAACAGCTGAGTGGTGTGGAAATAAAAGCGAAAACGCCAATGATAGAACGGCAGCTTGATAAAACGGTGGTGAATATAGAGAACAGCATTATTTCTGAGGGCTCCAATGTATTGGAAGTGATGGAACGTTTGCCGGGCGTACAGATGGACCCGAGCGGCATGATTACGCTCAACGGAAAAAGAGGTGTCACTGTTTTTATGGATGGTAAAGCCATGATGATGTCTCCGGAAGACCTGGCAGATATGCTGCGTGGCATGGCTTCCTCCAACGTATCGAAAATCGAGATCATGGCTAAACCAGGTGCGCGTTATGATGCTGCCGGTAGCGGAGGGATTATTAATATTGTCAGGAAAAGAGTGAAGAAAGAAGGCTTCAACGGTAGCGTGAATGCAGGTTTCGGACAGAGTTATTTCAGCAGGTACAATGCCGGATTTAATCTTAGCTGGAAAACCAAACATTATAATCTTTTCTTTAATGGTTCTTACCAGAACAATAAAACATTTTTTGTGAATCATATCACGAACGATGTGCTAAACGATAATGGTTCCATTAAACTGCGGCAGCAGGCAGATAATGATAATATCCGTGGGTCGAATGCATATAACCCGGCTTTGGGCGCTGAATTTTATCTGTCTCCCAAAACAACGTTGTCGGTGTCTGCCATCGGCGGATTCCAGGTTGCCAAAAACAAGGTCACTGCGAAGTCCACCGACTATGAAGGTAAGTTGCCAAAAGGCAGCCAGGATTTCCATAATGATGTGCGGGACAAACCATTTAACTATACCGTTTCCATGCACCTGGCGCACAAGATAGACAGTACAGGCAGGGAGATTTCCGGTGATCTCGATTATGCCAATTATTGGGGCTATGCTAACCAGGATATCAAGAGTCGTTATTATGACGCCAATGATAAATTTCTGAATGATGAGAACAACCTGCTGGAGCAGCACCGGCAACTACATATATATGCTGCCAAAATAGATTATTCACAGCCCTTGAAAGGCAATGCCAAACTGGAGTTTGGATGGAAATCGAGTTTTGTGAATATTAATACCGACAATAAGTTCTTTAACAAAGAAGACGACAAGGTAGTCCCGGATTCTCTGAACAGTGATCTTACCGTTAACCGGGAGAATATCAATGCGCTTTATGTTAATTTCAATAAAGAATACAAGCAGCTGAGCTTCCAGGTGGGGCTGCGGGGAGAACATACCTGGAGTGATGGGGAGCAACGTTTGCGGGATTTCCGTATTGAAAGAAATTATGTGCAGTTGTTTCCTTCCCTGTTTATAGACTACAAACTTAACAAAAATCAGTCGCTCAATATGAAAATAGGGCGGAGGACAGACCGGCCGGTATATTCACAGATCATCCCGTTCCGCCGGCCTTTGTCACCTACCTTGTATTTCCAGGGTAACCCTAATCTGCAGCCGCAAACATCTGTCAACAGTGAGCTGACCTGGTCGTACAAAAACCAGCTGTTCCTAACCTTTGGTTACGATAATTACCATGACTATATGGGTACTATACCCAGGTTGGATAGTAGCAAAGAAACGATCACCCGCATGCCCACTAACATCAAGGGTTCTTATTCCTTCAATTTTGATATCGTTTTCATGAAACAGCTGTTACCCTGGTGGAGTACCAGTGAGGGTATTTCTTTTTACCGGCAGGCTTTCAGTGGAAATGAAGATGGCTTTACGTTTGATAATAACGGCGTACTGTCTTTTAACCTGGATGCCATTAACAGCTTTACGCTCAGCAAAACATTTTCTGCGGAAATCACCTTTAAGGCGGTATCGCAACACCGGGTAATTGGCACCACATTCGGGGGCTATTACATTCTTAGTGCAGGTGTTAAGCAAATGTTGTTTGGTGGCAAAGGTTCTGTAGCAGCCAAGGTGACCAATATCCTGCAATCAGAAGATGAAGGGTCGACCTACAATTACAAGAATCTGAATCAGAATTGGCTGATCAACTTTTACTCCAGGGCGGCCACTATCAATTTCACCTATCGTTTCGGAAAAGGCAAAGCGCCTAAAATGCGTACGGAAGGTGGTGCTGCTGATGAGCAGCGGAGGTCTAAAGCCGGCAGTAATTAAATCATGGATGAATAAAATCAATAAACAGATGAAAAAAATTAATAGCGGTGCACTGTTTCCCTTCGTGGCACTGACCTTATTGGTGTTTGCGTTTTCGCAACAGATGTTTGAGATACCGCCATTAGGTAAGCTGCTGGAACCTTTTGCAGGGGCCGTACAAAATGAAGAGTCACAGCATGATGGCTTGCTGCAACTGCAGGCGGGCAATGGTCTTAAAGATAGTGTGCGTGTGTTTTTTGATGAGCGGCGGGTGCCACACATCTATGCAAAAAATACGGTCGACATGTACTTTGCACAAGGGTATGTGACCGCCTCGCTCCGTTTGTGGCAGATGGACTTTATTACGTATGCTTCTGCAGGCCGGCTTTCGGAGCTGTTTCCGAAAAAAGAATTGCTCGAGTACGACCGTAATCAGCGTCGCATAGGAATCCTGGAAGCGGCGCGCCATTCGTTGGAGCTGATAGAGCAGGATACGGCCACCAATGCCATTCTTACTGCCTATACCGCCGGCGTAAATGCTTATATCCGGCAACTGCATTATCGTGAGCTTCCGCTGGAATACAAGTTGCTCGATTATAAGCCGGAGCCATGGACTAAGCTGAAAAGCGTACTTGTTTCCAAAAGTATGGCTAACAGTATGACGGGTTATGAAGAGGATCTTTTTTTATCCAAGATGATGCTGGCGCTGGGAGAAGACAGCTTCAACAAGCTGTATCCCGATTTCGTGGATCATACTACACCGGTCATGAATGCCAATGCACCAGCAGGTCCGTTGATGGCCTATAACCAGGTGAAGAAGCCGGAATATCTTAATTATTCATTTCTTTCTACACGCCCTATTGTTACTAAAAGTTCCTACAACCCGGCGCTGGGAAGCAATAGCTGGGCGGTATCAGGAGAAAAAACGAAATCCGGGCATCCTATTCTGGCCAACGACCCACACCTGAACCTGTCGATGCCTTGCGTATGGCTGGAATTACAGATGAGCAGTCCGGGTGTAAACGTATACGGTGTGTCCATTCCAGGTTCTCCGGCGGTGATTATTGGCTTTAACGAAAACATTGCCTGGGGCATTACCAATGGCGCAGATGATGTGAGGGACTGGTATAAACTGAAGATCAGCAACGACTATAAAAAATATGAGTATGATGGAAAATGGCTGGATCTTTCTTCGAGAATAGAAGTGATTAAAAGAAGAGGACTCGCCACCGTGTATGATACTATTTACAGTACCATCCATGGGCCGATTGTTTTTACGCGTAGTTTCCCGGGCCGTGAGCAGGATCTTATGAATAATGCTTTGAAATGGGAGTTGCACAATCCTTCCAATGAGTTCCGGACATTTATCAAGCTGAGTTCCGCCGCCAACTACCAGGATTACCGGGAAGCGATCAGTCAGTATTCCTGTCCTTTGCAGAATTTTACGTTTGCCTGTAAAGATAATACCATTGCCATCAACCACCAGGGAAAGATGGCGGAGAGATGGCCGGGGCAGGGAAAGTTTATTCTTGATGGTACGAGCAAGCGGGATTTGTATACCAGGTATATTTCTACAGACAGTTTACCACAGCTGTTGAACCCTGCATGTCATTATGTACTTTCTGCCAACCAGCATCCAACTTTTGCCAACTATCCCCACTACTACCATGGTTATTATTCGGAGACCAGGGCTAACAGGATCGGGCAATTGTTAGACAGCGCCACGGGAATGGATATTGGCCGCATGAAGGCCATTCAGCTGGACAACACCAATACCTTTGCCGTAGATGCTTTGCCGGTGTTGCTGGCGTCTGTGCAAACCCGGTTGCTCAACAAAGAGCAGCAACAGTTGTTGGCAGCCATCAGCCAGTGGAAGGGCAATTATGACGCTGATAATGAGCAGGCGGAGCTCTATGAGCTGTGGTGGAAAAACGTGAGAGACTATACGTGGGATGAATTTGACAGCTACCGTTTTTTTATGCGTATGCCTGAAGACTACATCTTGCTGAACCTGATCGGACACGATCCTTCCAACAAGTATTTCGACAAGCAGGGCACAGCTATGATAGAGCAGGCCGGGGATATTGTGACTAATTCGTTTGCCGTAGCAGCAGACGATTATCTTAAGATGAAAAAGAAAGGGAAGGTGAGCTGGAGCAGTTGCAACAAGATAAACGTGATGCACCTGACGAACATGCCGGCACTTAGTGTGCGGGACCTGGCTTCGGCAGGGCATCCTACCGCTATCAATGCGATGTCGGCAAACTGGGGGCCTTCCTGGCGTATGATTGTGGAACTGGGAGACCGTCCCGTGGCTTATGGCGTGTATCCCGGCGGACAATCAGGTAATCCCGGCAGCCGTGACTATGATAGTTTTATCAAAGACTGGAACAAAGGGAATTATTATCAACTGCATTTTTACATGTCGCAGCAGGAGGCGCAGCATCAGACAGCTGCCAGCTGGTTGCTGAAGTAATCACTCTAAAAGATTATCATTATGAAAACGAAGTTTTTGCAGACATTGATAGCTATCATGGCGATCACCATTTTGATTATATTAACGCGGCAGGTTGTTTTCCTGCCGTGGTGGAGTTTCCTGGTGCCGGTGTTGCTGGCGGGTATGTTTAGTGTGCGGATACCTTGGGTGTTTCCTGTGTTTCTGACCGGCTTTGCAGCAGGGTTTATCACCTGGGCGGGCGGCAATTTGTATTTCGATCAGGCTGGAAATGGGATTGTGCTGGAGCGGGTTGCTTTGTTGGTATCTGTTTCCAAAGTAGTAGTGCTATTGTTAGCAGGTATAATAGGAGGGGTATTGACAGGATTGGCCCTGTATACAGGCCGTGCGTTGGTTTCACCACGGAAGGTAGTCAGCATGGACAACGGGCGGTAAAGATATGGCTACAACTGAATAGTCAATGAGGCAATGAAGAGCTGACCTGTTTGTGCAATATGTAGGGTGTGCCTGTGCGGATAGATCAGCTCCAGTTGTTGACGGAGATTTCGTAGTCCTATTTTTTTCCCATTGTGATGAAGGGTATCGGGGTCGTATGAGTTTTTTACTTTAAAGTGAAAAGAGGATTCATCCGCCCGGAGATCGATATCTATCACCGGATCATCGATTTTTTGACTGGCTCCATGTTTGAAGGCATTTTCCACGATGGTGAGCAGGAGCATGGGGGCGATGCTGTATTCATTTTCACAGGCGGTAGTAAAGTGTATCCTGAGCCTGTTATCATACCGCAGTCTTTCCAGTTCAATGTAGTTTTTGAGCAGATTGATTTCGTTGGAGAGTGGAACGAACTGGCTATTACAGCGGTTGAGTATATGGTCGAGCATTTCTGATAAGCGCTCAATGGATTCGGATGTTTTCTCCGACTGGCAAACAGACAGGGAGTAAATGTTGTTGAGTGTATTAAACAGAAAATGCGGATGCAGCTGATTCTTCAATATCTGTAGTTCTGCGGCCGACTTTTCTTTTTGCAGTAACAAAGATCTTTGTAAGATATCGTTCTGGTCTTTTAGTGATTTTAGCAGCAGGAAGATCAGTGCAACAGAAAAGTTTCTGAAGAAATATAAGTATATCAGTTTAGAAAAATTGGTGAATATTTCCACCGGTGTTTCACTTTTTTTGGGTGCTACTCCCGACAGGGGCTCCTGAATGTATATGGTGATCACCCTGGACAATACGCAGATGAGATACATACCTGCCAGGAACATCAACAGTACCTGCAGGTATTTTTTTGTTTTGAAAAGGCGGGGAATAATCAAATACGCCAGGAAATAGGAAGTCATCGCCTGCGTAGCGATGGTAAGTCCATTGTATAAGTAGGTGTTCAACGAAAACCAGTCTTCCCGGTAATAATAATTTCTTTCTTCTGTAGAGATTAGCAGGATGCCCAGCCAGAAAAAAAAATGGGTGAGTACCCGGTGGTTTTTATGAAACGCGTTTATTCTCCCCAGTAAATTCATAATAGTAACAATGATACTATTTGTTGTTAAAAAAATATCTCCTCCTGCCTGAAAGGGCAAAAGCACTCCCCAGATAATCAAAAACGCACCACGAAATGCATACGGGAGGCAAGATGCCTTATATGTAGGCTGTAAGCCATTTTCCGGCAACAGTGGGAGTCAGATGTTAGTTTAATTTCGATATTGAACTAAATCTGATCCTGATGAAATTTGTTATCCCGGTTGTTTTTTTATTTGTTAGTCTGTTTATCAAGCTGCCTTCCCTGTCAGCGCAATCTTTTCATGGTGCGTTGATCAGAGGCACCGTGGTGGATGTGCAACACGCACCGGTGCCTAATGCGGTAGTAGTATTGAGGAGGGCTGCAGATTCCGTGGTATACAAAACTTCTCTTACAGATACACAGGGTAAGTTTACATTTGAAGCAATAAAAGATGGGATTTATCTTGCGGAGATCAACATCATTGGATATGAGCGATGGCTGCAAAAACCTTTACCGGCAGATGTCAGTCATCCGGAAACGGATCTGGGCCTGGTGATACTGAAACAGCGGTCGGAGCAGCTGAAGGGTGTAGAGGTGAAGTCGCAGGTGCCTTTTATAGAAAGGCAGATCGACAAAACGGTGGTGAACATAGAAAACAGTATCATCAGCGAGGGTTCCACCGCATTAGAAGTATTGCAACGGCTGCCCGGAGTGCAGGTGGACCAGGGCGGGCAGGTTACCCTCAATGGCCGTTCTGCAGTAAGTATTTTTATGGATGGTAAGGCGGTGCAGCTTTCTGCCGAAGACCTGAATAATCTTTTACGCGGCATGCCTTCTTCCATGGTACAGAAAGTGGAGATCATGACCAAGCCCAGTGCCCGGTACGATGCCGCAGGCAGCGGAGGTATCATTAACATTGTCAGGAAAAGGAATCGGAAAGAAGGGCTGAGTGGCAGTGTTAACGGTGGATTCGGGCAGGCGCATTATGCTAAGTATAATGCCGGTGCTAACCTGAACTACAAAAACAAAAATTATAATCTTTCACTCAGCTTAGCTTATTTACATAATACTGACTTCTATACTACGAGTATCACAAGTGACGTATTAAACCCGGATCTTTCTTTAAAGAACCGGCAAAAAACTGAAAACAGGAACGCCCGCGCCAGTAATGCCTACACACCGCAGCTTGGCGCAGAGTTATACCTTTCTGCCAGAACAACTTTGTCGCTTTCTGCTACAGGAGGATTCCAGTTTGCCAATAACCGGGTAAATTCCACCTTGAAGGAAGAGAACGGAGCTCATCTAAAAACCGGAAACCTGCTTTTTGATAATGACATCCGTGATAAACCTTTTAATTACGGCACGGGTATGCACCTGGTACACCAGATAGACACCAGCGGGCAGGAGTTTTCGCTGGACTTTGACTACCTGCACTACTGGAGTAAATCTCACCAGGATATTAACAGCACAACATTGGATACCTCCTGGAATTTCATGAAAGATAACAATGATGTGCTGGAGCAGGACAGAAAACTAAATATTTATGCCGTTAAAGGGGATTATGTACTGCCCCTGAAAGGCCATGCCCGCCTGGAGGCTGGTTTTAAATCCAGTTATGTTAAGGTGAACAATGATAATAGCTACTATCACGTGATAGGTAGTGCGCACAAATTTGATTCATTGAACAGCAACTATATTATCAACCAGGAAAATATCAATGCTGTTTATGTGAATGTTAATAAGGAATATCGCAACGTTACTGTGCAGGCGGGCCTTAGGGCAGAGCATACGTGGAACAGTGGAGAGCAGCGTCCGGATGGTGAATTGGTGCGTCGCAATTATGTACAGTTATTTCCCTCGTTATTCCTCGACTATAAGATCAGTAAGGACCATGCGCTGAATGTAAAAGTGGGTAGAAGAACGGACCGCCCGGCCTATTCACAGATGAATCCTTTCCGTCGCCCGCTATCGCCTACGTTGTACTTCCAGGGCAATCCTTACCTGCAGCCACAAACTTCTGTAAATACGGAGATCACTTATTCCTGGCGGAATGAGTTGTTCCTGACTTTCGCTTACGACTTTTATCACAACTATATGGCCACTCTTCCTTACCTGGATTCCAACCAGGTAACAGTAACCCGCATTCCTACCAATGTTAACGGCTCACATTCCTGGAATATTGATATTGTGTACTCCCGTAAAGTGGTTGACTGGTGGACAGTCAACTGCGATTTTACGTTGTATCGCCAGACCTTTGGCGGGAGCGTGGACCATTTCAGTCTGGATAATAATGGCGTACTTTCTTTTAATGCTGATGTTAACAATAACTTCAGTATCACCAGCAGGTTATCCGCAGAATGTTCTTTCCATGCGGTGTCCCAACGCCGGATGGTAGCCACAACTTATGGAGGTTACTATATTGTGAGCGCCGGTATTAAACAACTGGTTTTTGGTAGCCATGGGTCTATTTCTGCTAAGGTGACCAATATTTTACAGACAGAAGATGAGGGCTCCAGTTATGTGTATGAGCACCTGAATCAAAATTGGCAGATTAACTTTTTTAGCCGGGCAGCCAGCGTTAATTTTACCTACCGTTTCGGAAATGGTAAAACAACCAAACTGCGCTCGTCTGGTGCATCCGAAGAACAAAGACGGTCAAACTAACACTATCAGCCCTAATTCTAGTAAGAAAAGCAACTATGACTATGAAATCGATTAACCTTGGCCTCGTGAGCGAACATGTTCTCTTTAGAAAATTATTGGTGAAATTTCTGGAAGAACATGACATCAAACTAATGGTGTATGCCGAAAACATCAGTGATCTGCTGACGCAATTAAAGACCACTACTGTTTCTGTATTGCTTTTTGATGCGGGAGAGCAATCGCATCAGAATCGCGAATCATTGCAGGCTATCCGGAATATTGCCCCACAGATGAGGATTTTAGCCGTGTTACCCAACTGCGAAGTAAAGAACATTGTAAATCTTATTGATGCTGGTATTTACAGTTGTATCTCAAAAGATGATGAGCCGGAAGAGCTGCTCAAAGCGATTACTTCTGTTTACGAAAACCGTTTGTACTGTAACCAGTTGTTTACGGAAGCGCTTTACTTTTATAAAGAGAATTTGCATATGAATGCGTCGAAAGAGTTGCTGGATGAAAGGGAGAAACTGATCCTGAAATATCTGTGGGCGGAGAAGAGTAATAAAGAAATTGCAGATAAATTATATCTCAGTGTAAGGTCTATTGAAAAGATCAGGCAGGACCTGAAAGAGAAGGTGGGGGTACGCTCCATCATCGGGTTATTGAAATATGCGCTGGATCATAAAATTCTGAATGCTGAAATAAAGTAGCGTTTATTTATTAATATGTATGAGCAATAATGAGAGAAGAGTACCGGGACATTGCTTTCTGGTACTCTTATGTAAATAAGAATAACCTGCTCATGATATCGCCGGCCATTTGATCATTGATCAAATGGCCGGCTTCGTTATAAATACTTAAACTATCACCACAACTCATCCAACTGAATGACTGAATTTTGTGTTATCAAAAAAAATAGCACAACAAATGACAGCAAAAAACAAAGTAGCCCTGGTAACGGGCGGCAGTCGTGGTTTAGGCAGGAATATGTCTTTACATCTTGCTAAAAACGGGCATGATATCATTATCACTTATAAAAGCAATCAGGCAGAGGCCGAAAAAGTAGTAGCCGAAATACAGGCGCTGGGCGTTAAAGCAGCAGCCTTTCCGCTGGATACCGCGAATACCAGCACATTTGATGCTTTCTTCGATACGGTATCCGGTTATCTGCAAACAACTACCGGCAGCGGTACATTTGACTTCCTCATTAATAACGCCGGTATTGATCGTGGCTCCCTGATCCCGCAAACCACGGAAGAAGACTTCGACGAGCTGTATCATGTACATTTAAAAGGCGTATACTTCCTTACGCAGAAGGCGTTGCCTTTTATTGCAGACAACGGCCGTATTATTAATCTTTCAACAGGACTGGCGCGTTTTGTAACGCCGGGTTATGCGGCGTATGCGTCCATGAAAGGCGCTATTGAAGTATTTACCCGCTACCTCGCAAAAGAAGTGGGCGTACGGGGTATTACAGCCAACGTAGTCGCACCAGGTATTATTGAAACCGATTTTACCAAAGCGGTATTTGATCATGCGCCGCAGGCCATTGCACACATCTCCGCGCAAACAGCGCTGGGTCGTACAGGCGTACCGGATGATATTGGTGGCATCGTAGCATTTCTTTGTACAAACGAAGCACGCTGGATTACTGCACAACGTATTGAAGCTTCCGGAGGGATGTTTTTATAACAGATCCGTTGTAACTGATTATAAAGCCGTTTCCATGAACCATGGAAACGGCTTTATTGTTATTCCGTTATATTTGAAGCGCGTAATTAAATTGCTGAAAAATGTCCGGAACTCCTGTCTTAAAAAAGCTATACTTCCACAAAGCCGCTACGGCTTTGATTGTGGATGCCCCTGATGAATATATTGCCCTGATTGGTGAGGTACCTTATGATACCAAACCTGCCGCTAAAAAGAAGGGCGCCTATGAGTTTGTACAGGTATTTGCTACACAACAATCGGCGTTGGAAAAGCTGGTAAAGATACATGTGGCCTCKGGTAAGCCCGATTGTATTTTCTGGGCCTGTTATCCCAAAGGTACGGGGAGTATTAAAAGTGATATCAAGCGGGAAACCGTTTGGGTTGCTTTTCAGGCGGCTGGATTAGAGGCCGTGACCAGCGTATCTATTGATGACACATGGACGGCGTTGAGAGCAAGACCGATCAACAGATAGCAGAAAGCAGAAGGCAGAAAGCAAAAAGCAAAAAGCTATTGTAGCGGATGATTAGCGCGAAAGGATAGTATCCGCATTAATTATCCGCTACAATAGCTTTTTGCTTTCTGCTTTCTGCTTTTGGCTCTTTAGCATGTCCGGAATCGGACAGCGCTTGTGTTGTAAACGGGCATTTATAATGGCGTAACTGATTGTAATAGATTGATAACCATAGTGTTTTCGTTTCGGCATTTTATTGGAGCAACTATCTGCCATATCAGGTGTCTATACGGTGAACGGCAATAACATCACACTATGTTTAAAAATTACTTCAGGGTCGCATTACGGAATATCTGGAGAAGCAAAGGCTTTTCTGCTATTACCATTTTTGGGCTGGCCATCGGAATGGCTACCTGTTTGCTGATTACATTATTTGTAACAGATGAATTGAGTTACGACCGGTTTAATGAAAAAGCGGATCGTATTTTCCGGCTGGATGCAGATTTCCTGGTAAACGGCAATGCGTTTCATGAAAGATATTCTCCCAGTCAGCTAGGACCTGTGTTGGTACAGGATTTTCCGCAGGTAGAAAATTATGTACGATTTTTCCAGCAGGGTAAAATCCTGGTGAGAAAAGGAACTTCCACCCTGGTAGAGCAGAACGCCAGTTTTGCTGATTCTTCCCTGTTTGATGTATTTACTTTACCGCTGGTAGCGGGTGATCCTAAAACAGCATTGACACAACCGCATACCATGGTGATTTCCGAGCGGATGGCGCGTAAGTATTTTGGTAGTACGGATGTATTGGGCAAAACGTTGTTCACCGATAATACCAATACTTACCAGATCAGTGGCGTGATGAAAGATGTGCCGGATCAGTCGCACCTGCATTTCGATTTTGTGCGTGCCATGTCAGAACTGGAAGATAGCCGCAATACCCAGTGGATGGCCGATAATTATACCACGTATGTATTGCTGCGTCAGGGAACAACCGCCGCACAGCTGAGTGATTATCTCCGGGCTTCCGCCTTGAAATATATGGAAACGTCMCTGCAGAAAATGATAGGAAGCACTATTGCCGAAGCAGAAAAAGCCGGTGGACATTTCCGGTATACCCCGATTGCGTTACCCGATATTCATTTGAAATCTCCTCAGGCCAATGAAGTAGAGCCTTCCGGCAATATTCAGTATGTATATATTTTCATTGCAGTAGCGATCATTATTTTGTTGATTGCCTGTGTGAACTTTATGAATCTTTCTACTGCCCGTTCTGCCGGACGTTCCAAAGAAGTAGGGGTGCGGAAGGTGTTGGGTTCACAGCGTTCGTCGCTTGTTTTTCAATTTTTGACAGAATCTGTGCTGACCAGTTTTTTTGCGTTGATACTGGCATTCGCGATCGCTATTTTGTTATTGCCGTTTTTGAATCAGTTATCTGATAAACATATTACGCTGAAAATGGCTTACCTGTATTGGTTATTGCCTTTCCTGGTAGTAACAGCGACTGTGATAGGTTTGCTGGCAGGAAGTTATCCCGCTTTTTTCCTATCTGCCTTTGATCCTATGAAAGTATTGAAAGGAAAGCTGACAACGGGATTTAAAGGTAGCTGGCTAAGAAATAGTTTAGTGGTGTTCCAGTTTTCGGCGGCTATATTATTGATTGTAGGTACGCTGGTGATCAACAACCAGTTGAATTATATCCGTCATAAAAAACTGGGGTATAACAAAGAGCAGATGCTGGTATTGGGGAATACAGCTTCTCTAGGTACGCATGCAAAAAGTTTCCGGGATGAAGTATTGACTATTCCCGGTGTAACGGCAGGTACGATGACGGCTTCCGTGCCCACGGAGATAGCCATGAACACCAGTATTTATTCCAAAGATGCCGCGCGCAGCAATGGGCAGGTAACGGGTTTAAATGAGTGGTACATCGATGCAGATTACATTCCTACGATGGGGATGCAGATGGCCATGGGCAGAAATTTTTCGCCGCAGATGCCTTCTGATACCAACGGATTGTTGATGAATGAAACGGCTGCGCGTTTGCTGGGCATTACAGACCTGGAAAATAAATATCTCTATGCCAGCAATGAAGGGATGTTACCATTAAAAGTAGTGGGGGTAGTAAAAGATTTCAATACCGGCTCTTTAAGAAAGAAGATACCACCTATTATTTTCCGTTTGGGAGAGTATCATCGCTATATGGTATTTAAAGTGGGTACCGGTAATTTGCAGGGTACTATTGCACAGATCAAACATCGTTTTGATGCGCAGGATGGTATGACCGGGCAGCCTTTTGTATATTCTTTTATGGACGATGACTTTAACCGGTTGTATCAGGCGGAAGAGCGTACCGGACGGATCTTTATATCCTTTGCGGTGCTGGCGGTGCTGATAGCATCGTTGGGTGTGCTGGGGCTGATTACGTATGCAGCAGAGCAGCGTACCCGTGAAATAGGCATCCGTAAAGTATTGGGTGCTTCTGTAGTCGGTATTGTTACCATGTTATCAAAAGATTTTCTGAAGCTGGTGTTCGTGGCTATTCTCGTGGCGTCACCGCTTGCGTGGTGGATGATGAACCGGTGGTTACAGGATTTTGCCTACCGCGTACAGATTAGCTGGACGGTATTTCTGGCCGCTGCAGGTATTGCCATATTGATTACTATGCTCACGGTGAGCTACCGGGCTATCAGGGCTGCGTTGGCGAACCCGGTGCATAGTCTGAAGGCCGAATAATTAATCAGCCAGTGGTAGCTCCAGGTAAAAGGAGCTGCCACCTTCTTTATTATTTTCGAACCAGATTTGTCCGTGTTGGGCGGTGGTATATTCTTTACAGAGGAAAAGTCCCAATCCGATTCCTTTTTCATTA
This sequence comes from Chitinophaga sp. 05T412, assembly GCF_056396465.1. Taxonomy (NCBI): domain Bacteria; kingdom Pseudomonadati; phylum Bacteroidota; class Chitinophagia; order Chitinophagales; family Chitinophagaceae; genus Chitinophaga; species Chitinophaga sp. 05T412. Next base: position 727,459 of record NZ_JBFTLN010000003.1, on the reverse strand, counting down.
TCGGTGCCGAAGGTGGACCGTACTTTCAGTGAAAACATATCCAGTTGCCGGGAGGGATCTATGCCGGCGCCGCTGTCTTTTACTTCGATGCGGCATTTGTCACTATTTTTGCTGGTGCGGATATAGATAGCTCCACCGGAAGGGGTGAATTTAGCAGCGTTGCCTACCAGGTTACGTACAATTAATTGCAGCATGTTGAGGTCGGCCATTACTTTGATGGAAGCATCTATATTGGTGTCCAGGCAGATACTTTTTTTGGCGACGGCCATTTTATTGATTTTGAGAATGGGTAGTATAGCGGCGGCAACATCTATGGGGACCAGGTTCACGTTGAGGCCATCCATCTGGGTTTTAGACCATACCAATATGTTATATAGCATTTCCTGCGTACTGTTGACTACATAGAGCAATTCGGTTTCTATCTGTACTTTATTTTGCGGATCTATTTCTATTTCCCGCAGCAGTTGCAGGTAAGACTGTATAGAAGCCAGCGGATTGCGGAGGTCGTGGGAAATAAGAGAAAACAGTTTACTTTTCTCTGTATTCATAATTTCCAGGGAGCGGGTTTTTTCTTCTCCTCTTTTCTTCTCTTTGTTATAGGCTGTTTTCAGGTAGATAGTGCCCACAAAAATAACTACGACGTTAATGATGTAGGTAGGCGTCATGTCAGCGAAGATGTCTGCACGTTCCGGATAAACATCCGCGATAACATTGGGGTGGTAATATTCAAAAAGAATAAGTCCCAGTACTGTAAAGAGATTCAGCACAATCCACCAGTAGTATTGTTTGGCGGGGGAGGTGAGCATGGTCAGGAAGAAGGCCAGGGTAAAAGACAGCAGGGAGGCGCCTCTGATACCACCACTATAGAAATAATTCACCGCAAAACCCGCGTTGATCATGACTACGGCAATGGCTATACACAGATCTACCTTCTTCCTGACTCTTGATAAATAATATATACCAGCAAAAATGAGGACCAGCACCAAAAAAATCAGCGAGGTAGCGGTGAGTCCTGTCGCGTAGTTGTAAGGAACATTGAATCCAATGATGACCAGTGAGATAGCACAAATAGCATTAAAGATGCGATTTTCGAGGGTAAAATGCAGGGGATCTCCTATAATATACAGTGAAAATGCTTTCACTCGCTCTATTAGATTTCGGGTACCGGTTGTTGACATATAACGAATTTAAGGCAAGAATTACGAATTACGAATTACGAATTACGACTTGGTGAGGAGATATCAGCGGGTATTATCTTCAGTTGATCTGTAATTCGTAATTCCTAATTCGTAATTTTTTTTGGTATTCTTCTTACAATTTGATTAATTTTCAAAAAGATAAGTGTACAGCCAAAATGTATTTCTGACGTTATGAAAAGCAATATCCGCGCCATTCCGCGTCCTATAAATTAATCATTCCAATTGAATTAATGTTTTGATAATACGCTTGCCGTTTATGGGGTAAGCGGATAAAAGTAATTTCGTCAGGTGCGATCATTCAATTAATATGACTACCTCTTTAACAGACATAGCACTGTTTCACCTGGTTAAAACTGGCAGCATAGAAGGCTTTACGGAGTTGTACTTACGCCACTGGGAAGCGTTATATGACTACGCCTGGAAGATCCTGGGTAATAAAGATCATGTGGAAGATGTACTGCAGGAGCTTTTCCTGCATCTGTGGGATAAACGGGAAACCATTGAGATAGATACCAACGTAAAAGGATATTTGTTCCGGAGTTTGAAAAACCGGATTTATAATTTTCTGAAAGCCAATGCGGTAAAAAATGCACACTATCAGGCGCTGCTCAACAACATGGGGAATGTTGCGGAGGAAGACGGCGTGATGGAAAGAAAAGAATACGTGCGGCGGCTCCTGTACCACCTGGAAGTACTCCCCGATAAAATGAGGAAAGTGGCCCGCCTCTATCTTATGGATGGCCTTAATGTCAAAGAAATCTCCGACCAGCTCTCTCTTTCCGAGCATACCGTGCGTAATCAACTCAACAACGTAAAACGACGGTTACTTCGCAAGTAAATTTGTTTGTTAAGGAAATGTTAATTGCTGTTTTCATCTGATCAAAAAAGGATGGCGTAGTTGTCTTCGTATACACATACGGGTTACTATGGGAGAACATGATAAGAAAATATCTGACTGGCTGGATCAGCTAAGTCAGCAAAACAAGGAAGTACCCTTTGCTTCTGACGCAGAAAAGGAGCAGGCAAAGCAACGTTTACTACAGTCTATCCTGACGAATGCCGCACCGGCAATACCAAAAGTTCGTCCGCTTACCTGGGTGTATCGTATTGCCGGCAGTGTTGCTGCGGCGGTATTTCTTTTGCTGGGCTTCCGCTATATTTTACATGGACCCGCCCGGGAAGAAAAAGTATCCCTTACCTGGGTCAGCACCGGTATTAAAGAACATAAACGGGTATTGTTACCGGATAGTTCCGTAGTGACCCTCAACGCCAATTCACAAATCAGTTTTAGCAACCATTTCAATAAAGAAGACCGCATCGTTACCCTCCACAAAGGCGAAGCCTTTTTTGATGTGCAACCACAGCCTGCCCGCCCATTTAAAGTATTAACCGATAGTATCGTGACCACCGTATTGGGTACCTCTTTCAATGTGATAAAATATCAACGCAGCGCCGCTGTGAAAATCACCGTGAAAACAGGAAAGGTAGGCGTGGGTAAAGCACAGCAAACGTTTTGTCAGCTGCTGCCGGCAGACCAGGTGCTAATCAGCAGTAAAGACTATCACTTTACCAGCAGCCATGAAGAAGGACTGGCAGGCGACGAATGGACCAGCGGTCGTATTGTAATGCGGGAAGAACCATTGTCTAATATACTGGAGCGACTGGAGATGATCTATGGGGTGGAGTTTGACAAGCATAACCTATCCGATGATTCACTCCGGACAATCACCTTTAATGCCGGCATGCCTTTGCAGAGCGTGTTGTCAATTGTAGAGAAAATAAGTAATGTACGGTTTAGCAGTAAAGACCAACAAAACAAAATCCACTTGTATGTAAAATAAAACAGCATTCGCCCTAACGAATGCTGCTGAAAACTCTCACATAAAATGTAAGCTCATGATTCTCATTTCTAAAATTAGAAAAAGGATACCTATTTGCCAATTATTTAAGGCAAAAGTACTCCGGTTGTTGCTATGGCTACTACCATTAGCCTTTTGCAGCAACGTTTTCGGGCAAACCAGCCCCGCACTCGATAAGAAAATACCACATGTGGCCATCCCGGCAGGCAATGCCCTGGACGCCCTGAAAGAAATTGAAAAAATTACCGGGCTTAATTTCGCCTACAATGCCAACCAGCTAAAGACTTTCACCGTTAGTCACCAAACCTATGACAACAAAAGTTTACGGGAAATATTAGCCGGCATCCTGAAAAATACAAAAACGGTAGTCAACGAACAATCCGGCGTGATTGTCATTTTGCCCGGCGAAACACCCGCTCCCACTGCAAAACCAGCAAGGAAAACCAGTGGCATCGTCAGCGATAAAACCGGCCCTTTGCCCGGCGTCACCGTATTGGAAGAAGGCACGGGCAACGGCACCATTACCGATGAAAACGGGCGCTATACCATCAAACTGAAGAATTTGCCAGCTACCTTACAGTTCAGCATCACCGGCCTGAAAAAACAAGAACAAATTGTAACCGAAGAAGGCACGCTGAACGTAAGCATGGAAGGCGACTTCCAGAAACTGGGAGAAGTAGTGGTGACCGCCCTGGGCATCAAAAGAGAAGAACGCTCCCTGGGATATGCTATCCAGAAAATTGGGGGAGAACAGGTAGATAACGCCAAATTCACCGACCTGAAAACAGCACTGGCAGGCAAAATTGCCGGCGCTCAGCTGGTAGGCGCGCCCAGCTCCACTTTCCGGGATGCCGGAATACGGCTGCGCGGCGCCAATAGCCTAAGCGGCGGCTCTCCCATTTTTGTCCTGGATGGTACCATCATCTCACATACCGATATCAACCTGGATAATATAGAATCTATTTCTGTACTGAAAGGAGCTGCGGCTACCGCCCTATACGGTATCCGCGCGGCTGCAGGCGCCGTATTGCTGACCTCTAAAACAGGTAAACGCAATCAGCCTATGCGCGTAGAAGTAAACTCCGGCACCGCCTTCGAAAAATTATCTGTGATTCCGCAATACCAGAATATCTACGGCGCCGGTGATAATATGAACTTCGACGTTTTCCATTATGATGCGAACAAGCACCCTGCTACCTGGAAGCAATTCGATGGTCAGAAAATGGTGCAGTATTATATGGACCAGAGCTGGGGCCCAAAAATGGATGGTACCATGGTGCGGGAATGGTTTAGCTGGTATCCCGGCGAAGACTTCGGCAAACTCACCCCGTTTGAATCACATCCTAACAACGTCCGTGATTTTTTCAGAACCGGTATCAATCTCAATAACAGCGTGGCTTTTTCCGGCGGTTCTGAAAGAGCGTCCTATCGCTTGTCGTACGCCAATCAATACCGCGATCTTATTTATCCCAATGCCAACCGCAAACGTAACTTTATTGATTTTGCCGGAACCTTTGACGTCACCGACAAGTTTTCCGTTTTTGCAGATATCAATGTCGTGAGTACCAAACAGATCGCAGAACCTTACGACGGTGGTAACTCCAATCAGCGTAGCATCATGGCGCAGTTTAACCAGGAGTTTCAACGCTCCGTGGATATGAAACGCCTGCGCGATTATAAAACGCCTGATGGCACTTACCGTACCTGGAATATCGTAGGCCCTAATGGTAACGACTCTGCCACTACGTTAAGGCCCCGCAAACGCGATAACCCCTACAGCGTGTACTATGAAAGCTATCGTCGCTACGCCAACTTCCGGGTATTTGGTAACGCCGGTTTCAATTATAAAATATTACCTAACCTGAAGCTGCAGTCGCTCATACGCGCCGATATCATGGTCGACGATTACGATGACCGCATCGCCTCTGGTACTGTAAAACAAGATATGTATAAGTCTGGCCAATCGCTGCCCCGTGAGTTCAACTATGAAATGACATTGAACTACAACAAACAGCTGCGCGACTTTTCCATTGATGGATTAGTGGGTGGTAACATCCGCCATTATAAACTAACCCGCAACGAAGCCAACACCGTAGGTGGATTGAGTGTTCCTAACCTATATGCCATCACAGCCTCTATTCAGCGCCCTAACGCTTTCAACGATTATTTCGAACAGGAAATAAGAAGTGTATATGGTAAAGTATCCGTAGGGTATAAGCGTTTACTGTATGTAGATATTACGGGTCGTAACGACTGGTCGTCTACCTTGCCTGCTGCCAGGAACTATTATTTCTACCCATCCGTATCCGGTAGCTTTATTTTCACGGAGCTGCTGCCTAAAAGCAACTGGCTGAACTTTGGTAAAGTACGACTGGGTGTAGCGCAGGCGGGTTCCGATGCGGGTATCTTCGCCATCAACACCGGCTATAACCTGCAAAACTCTTACAATGGCTCACCGGCGTTAAATACGCCGGATCAACTGGTAGATCCGCGCTTGTCGCCCTCACTGAGCACCAGTATTGAAGCGGGGTTGGCGCTGAAACTACTGAATAATCGTTTAGGGGTAGATGTTAGCTTCTATAAGAATAAGAACACCAAGCAGATTGCGAACCTGCAGATCAGCGAAACCAATGGTTACAATAGCTACCTGACTAACCTCGGAGAAATTCAGAGCAAGGGTATGGACATTGCCATTACTGCCACGCCTATACGTAAACGGGATTTCTCCTGGGACCTCTATGTAAACGCTGCTACCAACAAATCTAAAGTAATAGACCTGGCTGCCAACATGGATAACTATCTCGCCGCGTCACGGGAAAACGGGTTGCGGCTGGAACTCGATCACCGCAAGGGCGCAGAGTGGGGATTGCTGGTAGGGCCTACCTTCCAGTACTATCAGGCAAAGGATGCCAATGGTAAGAATATTGAAAGTCCTTCTAACGGCAAACCTATTGTAAACGCCAACGGTGCTTACCTGACCAACGAAAACCAACCGCTGGGATCTATCCTGCCTAAGTTTACCGGTGGTTTGGGAAGTACGTTTGTGTATAAAAACTTCGACTTCACGTTCTCGATCGACTACCAGGTAGGCGGTAAGTTCCTGTCGCTCACCAAAATGTTCCTGCTGGGAACGGGTCTCGATCCATCTACGGTAGGTACCAATGATAAAGGCAACGACTGGCGCCTGCCGGTAGCGCAGGGTGGTGGTATTAAGCCAGACGGCGTACTTGCAGATGGCACACCTTTCAGCGGCTACGTGGAAGCACGTACGTATTACTGGACTTACCTGTTTAACAAAGTAGCGCCACCATTTATTTATGATGCCAGTTATGTAAAGCTGCGGGAGCTGCGCCTTGGTTATACCTTCGCTGCCAGACCCTGGACAAAGCACCTGGGTGTGAGCAGCCTGAATGTGGCCTTATATGCACAAAATCCATGGTTGATTTATACTGCCCTGAAAGGCATTGATACTTCCGAGCTGGAAAGCTTCTGGGAAGAAAGAGGACAGGTGCCGGCGACCCGCACCATTGGTTTTAACCTGAAACTGGTATTATAACCATCAAACATTGACTTATGAAGCATTCATCTATTACCTATATACTTTTACTATTACTGACCGTATACGGTTGTAAGCCGGGCGACTTCGGAGATATTAACACCAATCCCAATATGCCAAAGCGGCCTTATACCGGCTACCTGATTACCAATATTATCCGTGACATGGCTGCTACCATTGGCGGCAGCAATGGTAGCCCGATCCGGGAGGCGCCTTTGTACTCGCAACACCTGGCGGAAATGACTTACCAACGGGAAGGCGTATACGTAAGAGGTAACTGGGACTTCGGTTACTATCAGGGGCCTTTGAACGATGTACAGGTGGTGATCAACACCAATCAGGACCCCGCCACGAAGCTGCAGGCCATCTCATTTGGTTCCAATGCCAACCAGCTGGCGGTAGCCCGTATTATCAGGGCCTATTTCTTCCTGCACATCACCGATCGCTGGGGCGACGTACCTTACAAGGACGCGCTGAAGGGCAGTGATAATCTCACACCTGCTTATGATAAACAGCAGGATATCTACAACGACCTGTTTAAAGAACTGAAAGAAGCTGCTGCCCAGTTTGATGGTGGCGTAAATGTAAAAGGCGATATTATGTTTGGTGGTGATCCAAACAGATGGAAAAAATTTGCCGCCACCATGCGTTTGGTGATGGCGTTACGCCTTTCCAAAGTAGATGCCGTAAAAGGGAAAGCGGAATTTAATGCCGCACTCACGGATGGGGTGATCACAGATAATAAAGATAATGTAGTGTACAACTATCTCGCAGGAGATCAGAACAATGAAAGCTACTGGTCGTTCAGCTGGCGGGTAGACAACAACCCTTATGCTTTATCCAGCACGCTGGTAGATAACCTGCAGGCCAACAATGATCCCCGCTTACCAAAGTTTGCCGACAAAGCCGGAGATGGTTTGTATCACGGACAAGCCTATGGCGTGATTAACACCAACTTTTCTTCCATGTCTTTGCTGGGAGCTGCTATGCGCAAACCTGAAACACCAGTATACTTTTACACCGCCGCTGAAGTACAGTTTGCATTGGCAGAAGCCGTGAAGCTCGGTTGGATAGCCGGTGGCGATGCAGAAGCCGAAGGCTATTACCTGGCGGGCATTAAAGCTTCCATGCAACAGTTTGGTGTATATACGGATGCCGCTTATGCTGCCTGCATCGCATCACCGAATGTGGTATACAATCCCGCTAAAGCGCTGGAACAGATTGGTACCCAGAAATGGGTAGCGCTGTTCCTCAACGGCTGGGAAGCGTGGTATGAATGGAGACGGACCGGTTTCCCTAAATTGCTGCCGCCAGCCAATGCGCAAACCCGCGACGGGCAAATACCCCGCCGTCATGGATATCCTTCCAGGGAAGCATTGTTGAATAAACAACATTATGACGAAGCGGTACAACGCATAGGCGGTCCTGATGACCTGGCCAGCCGCGTATGGTGGGATAAACAATAAAATAGCTTTTAGCCGTTAGCTTTTAGCTTTTAGCAAATGCAGCGAAAATTGCCATATATTGGTCTTCGCTGCATTTGCTAAAAGCTAAAAGCTAACGGCTAAAAGCTATTTTAACCCGATCATATGAAAACGATAGCCTGTATACTTTTCAGTTTCTTGTTGTGTGCCTATAGCATGCCGTCTTCGTTTACCCGGAAAGATGCGGCCAAAGCCTATGCGGCCTTTAATCAATATTTCTACAGTGAAACAGACCAGCTGTATTACGCCAATACAGAACGGAAAAATATAGGCGCCATCTGGACCCAGGCCATTTACTGGGATATGGCGATGAATGTATATCAACGTACCCGCGCCGCTGCCKACCGGARAAGAGTCCGTGATATATTTGAAGGCGGCTACCGGCGTTACGACCAATACAACTGGAACAATACCAAAGAATGGTTTATTTATGATGATATCATGTGGTGGGTGATATCACTGGCGCGTGCGCATCAGCTGATGGGCGATAAGGAATATCTGCCATTGGCGGTAGCAGGGTTTAAGCGGGTTTGGGACGGCTCCTATGATCCGGCGGATGGTGGGATGTTCTGGGATTTTAAGCACAGTGGTAAAAATGCCTGTATCAATTTTCCTACAGTGATTGCTGCCATGACTTTATATCAGGCCACCAATGACACCAGTTATTTACAACGTGCCAAAGCCGTATATCACTGGGGCGTACAACACCTGTTTGACACCACCAGCGGCCGGGTGGCTGATAATTATGTAAATGGCCACAAAGGTTGGTCGGATTATACTTATAACCAGGGCACTTTTATTGGGGCAGCCGTGATGCTGTATAAAGCCACCGGAGTGGTCAGCTATTTGCAACAGGCCAATCTGGCGGCGACTTATACGCAGCAAAATATGGGTGCTGACAAAGGAATTTTGCCCGCGGAAGGAGATTGGAACGAGCAAGGCGTATTAAAGGCGATTTTCGGGCAATATGTGATGCAATTGATTACAGACGGGAAGCAAACGCAGTTCCTGCCCTGGATACAGCAAAACATTAATACGGCCTGGAATAACCGTGATCCGCAGCGGAATCTTACTTTCCGCAACTATGCGATCCCCTGTGTAACTGGGGTGTTACAGTCGTACGAGGCCAGCAGTGCGGTATACCTGATGCAGATTTGTCCGCCTGAAAAATAACGACCTTTCCTTTTCAGCTGGTAAACCCTTATTTTTGCGGCTTAAATTTGGAGATACCTCATGAGAAAGCTTTTTTCTGTACTGTTTGTTTGTTGCCTGTGTTGCATTACCGTGACCTCTTTTGCCCAGGACGATGTACGTACCTGGAGTTTGTCGGAAAATGATACCCGTTACATTTTTGCAGATACCGCATTTGTGCGTATCAGCAGCGACACGAAACAAGCACCAGTAGATACGTTGTTAACCGGCGAGGAAATTACTGTGGTGAAAATTACTGATAAGCTATTGAACCTGAAAGGGCTTACTGCACCCTGGATACAGGTGAAGTATAAAAAAGATGGGATAGATAAAGAAGGCTATCTCTGGCAGGGGCTTATTTCCTTTAGGCAGGTGCGCCGGGGAGACACCAAGTATATCTATGCAATAGATCGTCGTATGGACAGCTCCACAGTGGCAGACGATGGTGTAAAAATCGGGATGAAGTACTTTTTAGTAAAGCTGAAAATAGTGCAGGCGGGCCAGTTAAAAGCGGTTAGTGCGTTTAAAATATTGGATGGAGAAAGCGCAAATTTTGGTGATGCGAAAGTCATGAGTGGCCTGGGATTATCCAATGTACAAAACATTGTGGTGCTCACGTTTGGCGGAGAAGCCTGTGGTATTGAATCCAACTACTTTTATTTTGCATGGATGAATGATAGCCGCCTGGTATCATTGCCTTCGCGGATGAGTGTAGGAGATGCCGGCGCTTATTATCACGACGAAACATTTACGTTCCCGGCAGAGAAAAACGGGCAGCCGGATATCATCCGCTGCGACATATCGGATGAAGAAGCAACAGAGAAGATGGACAAGAACGGAGAGCCTATCATGAAAGGAACAAAATCTACTTTTAACTATAGCTGGGATGGCGTGAATGGCACCTATAAAAAAGCAGAAAGCGGAAAGCAGAAAGCAAAAAGCTATTGAAGCGATTGCCTGTAGCGGATATTAATACGCTTTGATTATTCGCTTCAATAGCTTTTTGCTTTCTGCTTTCTGCTTTCCGCTTTCCATCCTGTGTAATGGCCGCTCATCTATTTTTTCATACAAAGCTATTTTAATAAAATAGTTTTGTGATGTTAAAAGACGCCCGTCATTACTTACCATGTCCGCTTACAATCAACCCAGAAAACGCGTTCTGATACTCATTATCACAGGATTAGTATTAATATTGATCACCCGCTTACTTTATTTGCAGGTAGTAGATAAAAAATATGTTCGTTTGGCCGATGCCAACGCGGTGACCCGAAAAATTGTGTATCCCAGCAGAGGGATTATTTTCGACCGGCAAAACCGGAGTATTCTGAGTAATGATATTTTGTATGATCTGGTAGTGATCCCGGCAGCTGTTAAGAAGATAGATACCGCCTATCTCTGTAATATTCTGCAAATAGATATCGATGAATTCAAATCGCGTATAGCCGACGCCGTTAAGAAGAACGGACGGGTTCGTCCTTCCGTATTCGCGGGGTTGTTGTCGGCGGCCACTTACAGCCGTTTACAGGAAAGTATGTACCTGTTTCAGGCCGGCTTTGAGCTGGTACAGCGGCCTATACGTTCCTATCCATATAAAGCCGCCGCCAATATATTAGGCTACATCGGTGAAATATCCCCGGCGATGCTGAAGCTGTCGCGCTACGGTGATTATCAGTCGGGTGATTATATTGGTCTCACCGGATTAGAGAAAACCTACGAGTCCGTTTTAATGGGACAGCGGGGTACACAGTATATCATCAAAGATAACCTGAACCGTCCGCAGGGGGCATTGGAAAATGGGGCGTATGATACGGCCGCCATTGCGGGGAAGAACCTGCGTTTATCGCTCGACATTGAACTGCAGGTATTAGGCGAGCAGCTGATGCGCAATAAGATAGGCAGTATTGTGGCCATTGATCCGCAAACTGGTGGTATTCTGGCGATGGTGAGCGGGCCTGTTTTTGATCCGAATCTGTTGACCGGAAGTTCCCGTACCCGCAATGTGAGCAAGCTGTTTACTGATCCTACGGAACCGTTCCTGAACCGGGGCATACAAGCCACGTATCAGCCGGGATCTTCCATGAAACCATTAACGGCCATTGTAGCGCTGGATGAAGGGCTGATTACACCAGCGTTTGGCTATCCCTGTACCGGCGGCTATTACGCCTGCGGCCACAGAATAGGTTGCATGCACGCAGAAGCTGGTCATGCCGCCAACCTGCGTATTGCGATGGCGCATTCCTGCAACTCTTATTTTATGCACCTGTACCGCCTGGAAGTAGATGCCGGCAAATGGGGCGGCGTAAAAAACGGACATACCAGGTGGAAGGAGTATATGTCGAAGTTTGGACTGGGGCATAAACTGGGTATCGATATTCCTGGTGAGAACCCCGGTATTGTAGCAGATACGGCGATACTGAATAGATTATATCACGGCAACTGGAGTTCCTGCTCTGAATTGTACGTAGGCATGGGACAGGGGCAGGTAGCGGTAACCCCGCTGCAAATGGCCAACGCCATGTGTTTGATTGCCAACCGGGGCTTTTATTACCTCCCGCACCTGGTGCAGTCGATAGACCAGGACAATTCCGATTTGCTGAAGAAATTCAAAGAAAAGCATGCCGTAGGCAATGTGTCCGATACCGCTTATAGCGCCGTGATTTTAGGAATGGAAGATGTGATTGAACATGGTACCGGGAGAGGCGCGCATATGGAAGGTATTGACGTATGTGGTAAAACCGGCACGGCACAAAACAGGGGCGTTGTAGATGGTAAAGTAGTGGATCTCAAAGACCATTCTGTATTTGTGGCGTTTGCGCCGCGGGAGCATCCACGTATAGCGATTGCCGTAATTGTGGAGAATGCCGGTATGGGCGCTACTTTTGCGGTGCCTATTGCGAATCTGATGATGGAAAAATACCTGCGTGATACCTTGCCCGCATCAAAGCAGCCTATCATGAAGCGGATGCTGGAAACCAGCACCATTTCGCTGGTAAAACAGCAGCTGTCTAAAATAGATTCCCTGAATATGACTACCGGCGCGTTAACCGCCGATCAGGTGCTGAAGCATTATTTTCATTGAGCTACTTTGTTTGTATATTAGTTAAATGAAAATTCTCTGGAAGATAGCGGGCATTTTATTGCTGTTATACATCAGCATATGTGTCCTGGTGTACTTTATCCAGGAGCGCTTACTTTTCTTCCCGCAAAAGCTACCTGTTAACTATGCTTTTCAATTTCAGGCTCCCTTTGAAGAACTACAGTTCCGCATGAAAGATGGTACCCGGTTAAATGGGTTATTGTTTACGGGAGATAGCGCTAAAGGGCTGGTTTTTTATCTTCATGGCAATGCCGGAGCACTCAATACCTGGGGAGCCGTAGCAACTGCGTATACCCGTTTGGGATATGATGTGTTTATGTTGGACTACCGCGGTTATGGTAAGAGCGAAGGACATATTACCAGTGAAAAGCAGTTATATGAAGATGTACAGGCGGTGTATGACCAACTGAAAACCCGGTATCCCGAACAACGTATCACTATATTAGGATATTCACTGGGTACGGGCCTTGCGGCCAAATTGGCGGCCACCAATCATCCGCAACGACTTATTCTGCAGGCGCCTTATTTCAGTATGACGGATATGGCAGCACATCATTATGCTTTTCTGCCTTCTTTTTTATTGCGGTATAAATTTCCTACTTATCAGTACGTGCCGGCGATTACAGCACCTATTACGATCTTTCACGGAGATCAGGATGAGGTGATTTATTATGCGTCTTCTGCTGTGAAGCTGAAGCCATTACTGAAACCGGAAGATACGCTGATTACGCTGCATGGGCAGGGACATAACGGTATGACCGATAACCCGGATTACCAGGCGGCGTTGCCGGGTGTATTAAAGTAGCGATGTTAATCTTCGTCTTCATCGGTCCAGAACTCCTTTAATGGCTCAAGTACTTGTTGCTGAAACTCTTCATAGGTTTCGAAGAGGGAGGTCAAAGGATATGCCGGGTCGGGCTCTGGTCTGCCCCAGGTGAGATGTACCATGGCGAAATTATATGGTGGCATACCGGTCACAGAGAAAAGAACATCATCAGATCCACCATCCGCACAAAGTGCTGCACAAGGAATACCAGCAAGTACATGTTTGTTTTTGGTAGACCAAAGCCATGGGAATTTTCTCTCCCGGGCGGGGACTTCTTTTTTTAATTGTTCTTCTAATGTCAGTTTCCGTTCAATAGAAAGTGTATCCCATGATGCGGAGATGAATGGAACGATTGGCTGATCGCTAAAGTATTTCCGTATCACTTCTTCCTGCAACCCCATGATATCTATTGTTATAGGTTCATTCGGGAGTTCAGTTATGTCATTGATGGTGCAACCTCCAATGGGATGTAGAAAATAGCCGGTTTCCAATTGTATGCTTAGTTGCAAATGTCGCCAGCCGGATGACGGTTTGTTGTTGATAATCCAAACCTGTAACCGGATTGAATTGACGTAATATTCTGTCGGCTTAAAGATCCCTTGTACGCAACCCATCGTAACGTCAATGGGTACAAGATTGGTTTCCCCAATGAGGTGTTGTTCTGAATAGATGTATGCTTTCATGGTGTCTGGTATCAGGTGGAAGTATCGGTATCGTCCCAGTCAGTGATCCCACAAAATCTACGCAACCAGTTCAGTGCCCGGTGCCGTTCAAGAACGGCATAGCTATGTAAAGCGGTGGTATTCTGTTCTCCGCTGAAATAAAGATCCCTGAAATAAGTGGTACCTAGCTCATTAAATAGATTCTTCAGTAGTATCTCCGATTTATCAATGTAGGAGAGGTTATTAAGGAAAGTGGTTGGGTCAGTTAGTAATTGCGGCACTGCATCCATAAAATGATTCAGTTGTTCCTGAGAAACATCACTGGTGGGAGAAGGTCGTTCCGGTACGAGTCCTAGTGTCCAGGCCAGTACATAGGCCGCTTCCAATTTCCATGCAAAACTATCGATGTCTGTATCATCGGCAGTATCTTCGAGGAAGTCCCGTTCACTCAGACTAACATCATCCCATAGCTGGGTATCTTTAAGCCATTGTGTGAGTTTGGCGGCTGCTTTGGGCTCTTCAGTTCCGTATAAAGCTACATAGGAAACGGCGTAAAGAATAAGCATACGTTTACCTGTTTCAATAGGCGTGGCAAAGTCTTCTTCCGGGTCATCTACGTAGCCCAGATGGGTTACCTGGTATTTATCTATGCCGTATTCTTTCAGGCGGGCTTCCAGTTTTTCTTTGCGGCGTTTTATTTCGCCTTCTTTTGCAATCATAGCGTGATAGAGATATGCGGTAAGTTACTATTTGTGTTACTTAAACCCCAATTATTTTTACCCCTTTTTTCTTTGCATACTTCAGTTGCGCGGGATCAGCATTGGTAACAATCGCATGCAATATTTCCAGTGGCGCAAATTGGAAATAAGAGGGTTGATCTATTTTGGCGGCATCGCATAACAGGTAGGTTTGTGTGCTTTGTGCAGCGAGGGCCAGTGCTATGGCGGCTTCTGTTTCGCTATGTGCAAACAGGCCTTGCGCAGAAAGTCCGTCTACTCCTATAAATGCTTTGCCTGCCTGGTATCTGCGGATATGTTCTATGGCCATGCTGCCGTGTATGGCTTGTCGCGCGGCATCGTATTCGCCGCCTACGATGTTGAGGGATACCTGGCTGTTTTGCAGTTCGCTGATCACGGGCATGGAGTTGGTGATGACTTTAATGCGTTTGTTTTTAATGAACTGGCATAAACGAAAAACGGTGCTGCCGCAGTCCATGAAAATGATATCTCCTTCTTCGATATAGCTGGCAGCTTTAGCGGCTATTTTATCTTTTGCGGCGAGGTTGGCGGCGGCTTTATGAACGAAGCGATGGGGCATTTCCGGCGCCTCTACGGGAATGGCGCCGCCGTGGGTGCGGTAAACCAGGCCCTGGTCTGACAGTAGGTTCAGGTCGCGGCGGATGGTGATTTCAGAGGTGTCCAGCGCCTGGGCGAGGTCTTTGGTATCTACTTCCCCTTTTTCGGCCAGCTGCGCCAGAATTTTTTGCTTGCGTAATTGGAAATTCATTGGAATGCTTTAACTTGATCAAAAATAATCAAAAACGATCAAAAACGATCAAATTAATATGAAAGAGATAAATATCCTCGACACGGTAATTTTGTCTGATAACTGGTATACCCTGAAAAAGGTGATCTATGAAATGAAAGGACCGGATGGGGTGGTGGTACGACAAGAGCGCGAAGCATACGATAGGGGCAATGGGGCTACCATCTTGCTATATCATAAAGAAAATAAAACAGTGATACTCACCCGGCAGTTTCGTATGCCCACTTATATCAACGGCAATCCCAGCGGCATGATGATAGAATGTTGTGCGGGCCTGCTGGATGAAGACAATCCCGAAGCCTGTATACGCCGTGAAACGATGGAAGAAACGGGGTATAACATCACCGATGTGCGCAAAGTATTTGAATCGTATATGTCGCCTGGCTCGGTGACGGAGATCCTGCATTTCTTTGTGGCAGCGTATTCCAAAGAGCAGCAGGTACATGCCGGCGGCGGACTGGAAGATGAGCAGGAAAATATTGAAGTGCTGGAACTTCCCTTTACTACAGCGATGGATATGATCCGCAGCGGAGAGATCAAAGACGGAAAAACCATCATGTTGTTGCAATATGCGGCAATTAATAACCTTTGCGGCTAAACGAAAACAGGTGCGCATTCGCTGCTGCAATAATTGCGTATCTTCATACCTGAAACCGGGTGTTATATGAAAATGGAACGTCACCTTCCTGTTGCTGCGCTGAAGCCTTTCGTCAAAGCTTTTCTGATTATAGAAAGCGGCGACGGAATGGAGAACAGCACTTTGCCGGATACCTCTGTTGTGATGAGTTTCCGGTTTAAGGGAAGTGTGGCGCATGTTACTCCAGCTTTCACCGATACCTTGCCAGGCGCTGGTTTATCAGGCATGCGTAAATCGGTGCGACAGTGGAAGTATGCACCTGACACCGGCAATTTGCTAGTACTGTTTGAAGAAGGGGGGGCCGCTGCTTTTTTTAAAACACCGCTGCATGAGTTGTTTGAAGCCCAGCAGCCACTCGATGATTTAATCCGTTTACAACAGATCCGGGAAGTAGAAGAGCAGCTGGAAGAAGCCGGTAGTCATAAAGAAAGAATTGCGGTAGTAGAAGCTTTTTTGTTGTCGGTATTAAGTATGCAAACACCGGATGTGCTGGTGCGGCATGCCGTAGAACAAATTAAAAACAACCACGGCAATATAAAAATCAAGCAGTTGGCCGCTGAATTATTCATCAGCCAGGATGCTTTTGAAAAACGATTTCGTCGCCATATAGGCTGTAGTCCAAAACAGTTTGCGGCGATTGTGCGCTTAAGACGTTTGCTCGATCATTTCGATGGTACGGAGAGCTTAACAGATGCCGCACATAAAGCCGGTTATTTTGATCAGGCGCATTTCATCAAAGATTTTAAAGCATTTACGGGCCAAACCCCACAGGCATTTTTCCAGCAATCTACCTGGTGGTAGTTGTCGTGCTGATCTCCGCTATCCGGATAAAATTTTCCCTACCGGAACATTCTTGCCGTTATTGTTCTCCTCAACGAATCTACGTCCCTTTGCGGTATTGTTCATCAAAATAAAAAGCATGTCAACAACACCGTATACAGGAAAAAAAGTAGTAGTAACAGGCGGTACTCATGGTATGGGTTTAGCCACCGTAAAGATGCTGGTAGCAGGTGGTGCAGAAGTATTGCTCACAGGTAATAATCCGGAAAATATAGCAGCAGCGCGCCTTACATTAGGCTCCGCCGTGCAGGTATTAAAATCTGATACTACCAGTATGGAAGATATCCATGCGCTGGCTGGTATAGTCGCCGCGCAGTTTGGGCAAATTGATTTTCTTTTTATTAACGCCGGCTATTCCGTGCTGGAGTTGTATAATGAGGTAACGGAGGCGTCTTACAATAAAACGTTTGACATCAACACCAAAGGAGCCTTCTTTACCGTGCAGCAGTTGGCGCCGTTGATAAAGGATCATGGGTCTATTGTGTTTACTACGTCTGTAGCGAATCAGACCGGTTATCCGGGCATGACGGTATATGCTGGTGCGAAGGCGGCCCTGGCTTCCTACATAAAAGGATTTGCCGCCGAGCTGTTGCCTCGTAGTATCCGCGTAAATGCGGTGAGTCCGGGATTCATACAAACCCCAACGATGGGCGTGACGGGCGTATCGAAAGAAACTTTGCTGGAGTTCGAAAAAATCGGAGAGCAGGTAACACCGTTGAAGCGCAATGGTCAACCCGAAGAGGTGGCGAAAGCCGTGTTATTTCTGGCGTTTGATGCCACGTTTACCACCGGGGAGGAAATTACCGTAGATGGTGGCTTGTCACAACAAATAAAGTCGCCGGACGCATCACATTAGTCAGTGGGTTAGGGGAATAATTTAGGGAGAAGGGGTACTGCAGCGGTATCCATCTCCCTGAAAAAATAATGGCAGGCTGCCCTTTTTTACGTGTAGTCTGCTCCGTTAGTTAAAACGTTTCTACGCCATTGATATCTGTATTCCAGAATTGCCCGGTGGTGCTATTGTTGAGAATACCGGCATAAATGACTGCTGCAGATTCTCCGGGAGTGAGAGATGCATTCATGCCTCCCAATTTTGTTTTCACCCAGCCGGGATGCATGGATGTTACCCGGATTTGTTTTTCTGACAATCGTTTCGCTAACATAACTGCGTACATGTTCACGGCGGCTTTCGACATCCGGTAGGCGGGGCCATTGATGCCCGCGTTTTTAATCAGTCCCATGGCGGACGACATCATCACTACCTGTGCTCCCTGCCGGAGATGTGGCAGTAACGTTTCTGTAAAGAAAACAAGTCCCGTTACATTGGTGGCAAAGGTTTGCGTAAATGCCTCAGGCTTAGGTTCCAGGTCGTACACATCCGGTGCAGCGCCGGCATTGTTCACCAGCAGATCTATCTTCCTGCCGGAGTCCGCGATGGTAGCAGCGGCAGCCTGTACCATCGATAAATCGGTAATGTCCAGTGGAATAACAGTGAGGGAAGGATGCACAATGCCAGGGATATCTCCGGATCTGGAGGTGGCAAATACCTGATACCCTTCGCTGAGTAATTTTTGCGTGAGCGCAAACCCGATTCCGCTGCTGCCGCCGGTTACAACGGCGGTTGGTGGTTGTGATGGTATCATAAATAACGTGTTGGAAGTGCAGCAAAACTAGGGGATGCAGCTGGGTAGTTTGTCGGTAGTTATACGGATATTATAGTATACGATGTTGTACTTACGCGATATTTTTTTTTCAAAAAAAAGTCTTGAAATATTTTTAAATGAGCATTTGCTCACTTATCTTTGTGCCGGATGAGATATAGAGATGAAAATAAAGTGCTGGCGATTCGGGAAGCTGCTATTAACATGGTAGCCCGCGATGGGCTGGAAAACTTTGGGATTAACCGGCTCGCGAAAGCGGCGGGTGTATCTCCGGCTACTATATACATCTACTATAAGGATAAGGAAGACCTGCTCACCACTATCAGTATAGAAGAAGGGATTAGGATGACCCGTGCTACCCTGGATGGATTTGATCCGAACATGTTTTTTAAGGAAGGACTATGGGTACAATGGAAGAACCGGGCGGATTTTTCATTGGATAATCACATGGCAGCAGCTTTTTTTGAACAGCTTCGCAACTCTACCTACAAGGATAAAATGGTGGAAGCCATTGGAGAGGAGTTTAAGAAGAAGATGGGCAACTTCGTGGAGAACGCGATTATCCGTGGTGAAATAAAGCGGATGTCGCTGGAAGTATACTGGTCCGTGGCTTTTGCTCCCTTATATTCTCTGATTAAGTTTCACAACGAAGGTAAAAGCCTGGATGGCCGCACGTTTAAGTTTTCAGAGAAAGTGATGAAAGATACATTTGATTGCGTGATAAAAGGCCTGTCGATTTAGCTATTTTTTTGCTTTAATTAATAAATGAGCGCTTGCTTATAAACATGTCTATCGCTTACATCCTCATTTTCAGAACCAATATCAACAACCCGGATGATCGCCGGAAAGTGGCGCAGGCACTGGACCAGGAGCCCAGCATTGGCAAATGGACGGTAGATCTGGAAGACGTGGACCGCGTACTGCGTGTAGTCGCCACCGGGCCCGTGACAGACCGTATCATTTCACTCGTAAATGGCTGCGCTTATGAATGCGCAGAGTTGGAAGACTAATATCTATTAATATCCTTTATATGAAACAACAAGCACCTGCCTTTTCTACTCACCAGAAACTGGTGATTGCCCTATTGGCCTTCACACAGTTCACCGTTGTATTGGATTTTATGGTAATGTCGCCGCTCGGTGATATACTCATGAAATCAATGAATATCAAACCTAACCAGTTTGGTTTGATTGTATCTGCTTATGCATTCAGTGCCGGTATATCCGGCTTACTCACAGCGGGTTTTGCGGATCGTTTTGACCGTAAGAAACTACTGATATTTTTTTATGGTGGCTTTATCCTGGGCACCTTGTGCTGTGGTTTAGCGAACACGTACTATACCATGATGGCGGCACGTATCATCACTGGTTTATTTGGTGGCGTCATGGGATCTATTTCCATGGCTATCATCACAGATCTGTTTCCTTTATCACAACGCGGCCGGGTAATGGGATTTGTGCAAATGGCTTTTGGCGCCAGTCAGGTATTGGGAATTCCTATTGGCTTATACCTGGCCAATGCCTGGGGCTGGGAAGCGCCTTTCTTTATGATTGCTGGCATCGCTGTATTGGTCATGTTGGTGATCAGCATCCGCCTGGAACCTATTGTTGCGCACCTGGCGGTACAGCGGGATAAAAGCGCCTTCCAGCATTTGCTGCACACCATCCGAAACAAAGAATATCGTATAGGCTTTACCGCTACCGCGCTGATGTCCATTGGTGGCTTTATGATGATGCCTTTCGGTAGTGCATTTGCCATCAATAATCTGCATGTTACGCCGGAGCAGCTGCCATTGTTATTTATGATAGCCGGCATCAGTAGTTTGTTCATTATGCCAGTACTGGGAAAGGTGAGTGATAAGATGGATAAATTCCGGTTGTTTGCAGCAGCAGCGGTATACATGATGGTGATTGTGGCCTTTTATACGCATTTGTCGGCCCAGCCGCTGTGGATCATTATCGGCTTCAACGTATTGATGATGGCTGGTATCATGGGACGTATGATTCCATTTACCGCCCTTACCACCGGTATTCCTGAGCTGGCAGACAGAGGTGCTTTTATGAGCGTGAATTCTTCTCTGCAGCAAATAGCAGGTGGTATCGCCGCGGTGATTGCCGGTATGATTGTATCGCAGAAAGATAAGTTTAGTCCGCTGACCAATTATGATACCTTGGGTTGGGTAGTAATCGGTCTTACGATCCCTTGTATTTTCCTGGTATATCGTGTAAGCGTAGTGGTGAAAAACAAAATGGCACGTGGGGCAGGAGTTACTGCCACACCAGTTGCTTCGGAAGCGTAGGAGAGGAGGCTGTCTCATCAATACATGAGACAGCCTTTTTTTGTTTCCTGATTCATTTACAGTAAGTAGCCAATAACTGCGGTGCCTGTGCCTCGCCCATGACAGCCGCCTGTTTCAGGTCAGGACAGGCTTTTTCCTTGTTATTCAGCAATAGGTAACAAATCCCCCTTGCCAGATAAATGTCTGCCCTATTGGGATTTAAAGCCATTGCCGCATTAAAGTCCGCCAACGCAGCCACCGGGTTGGCCTTTCGGTTACGTTCATACACTCCTTTAAAATAAAGCACGCGGTCATTGTGCGAATATGTTTTAGCAAGATTGCTGAAGAAACGGTCATTATCTGCCTGGTTTTTGCTGAGTTTTAAGAACAGGATACCAAAG
This sequence comes from Chitinophaga sp. 05T412, assembly GCF_056396465.1. Lineage (NCBI taxonomy): Bacteria > Pseudomonadati > Bacteroidota > Chitinophagia > Chitinophagales > Chitinophagaceae > Chitinophaga > Chitinophaga sp. 05T412. The sequence goes on along the minus strand of NZ_JBFTLN010000003.1, from coordinate 706,223 downwards.
GCCTGATGTTGGTCGTCTTCCGCCACCATTACCGGCGAAAAGGTGGTATCATTCAGAAAAAGGGCTGCAGCTGTGTTAGTATAATTTTCTCCGTTATAATGTGAATCCCACAACACCAGGCTCCCCTCCGGAATCCCGGGCATATTGCGACGGGAGATTTCACCTGCGTGAATGCTATCATAAGGGTTGATACCTGCTGACCAGTAATACCATGGATGGTTACAATAGATCTTTGCCTGACGTAGCTCACTGTTACGGATAAACGTAGTCATAGCATCCATACCCCGTCTTTCCTCATTACCATGGCTTTGGGGGTTTTCATAAGAAAGTGTAAACGAAAGTTGCAGCAGTAGCAATACAATTGCCACCCACCGGATGTTTGCCCGGAAGAACGCGATGCCAGGGAGCAACACACAGAGGGAGCAGGCCAGTAGTTGCCGGAGAATCGTGTAGTCTTTTTGAATAGGATCATAATATTGCCTCAGTACCAGCTTATTCGTAAATGCGATGTATCCTATGACAGATATCAGGAAGCACAGCAACACGAGGTCTAATATTTTGCCGGCAGCTTCTTTTTGCTGTCGCTGTACAGCGGGTTGTTTAGCTTTGCCAGGTTTCAGCTTCCCTTCCCTGCCGGTCGCCGGCACAGGAGGTGCAAAGAGGTTCCACCAGTAATTAAAGCCATATAAACTAATCACCGCTGCAAAGGGAGCCAGTGTGATCAGGTTTCTGAGTGCGCCACCCGACTGGCCAATGTTCAGGTATGCAGCGAAGATTACGTATATGATGAACCCAACTGTAAATTGAAGCAGTATAAAATAGTCTGCCAATAAACGTTTGGTGCTGACCAGATACCCTTGTATAAAAAAGAAAAATGCCACGGGCCCCAGTACATATACATACTTGCCAATATGATGCGTTAAGGCCATATGGCCATACTTGTTAGCTTGTTTGCCAGAAACCAGTAACTCGTCCAGTAACGCAAACGGATGACCGGTATAAATAAAAAAGGCCAGCGCCCAGGCTAACATACCAGCGCCCATCAATGGTATGAATGCATACTTCCTGTGTTGTAGAAGAGGAAGCAACCAAAAAGGCATTAATAATATAGCTTCTGTTCTTGCCAGTGGTAGTAGCCCGGCTACTACGGCAAACCAAAAAAAATCTTCTTTGTAATAAAGGTAAATTCCAAGGCAAATAATAAATGATGCCAGCGGTTCTGTCATGGCATCCCTTGCAATACCAAAGAGGAATGTTTGGAATAGTAAAAAGAAGACGGCCATGCATGGGTGTGCGATTCCTTTTTTTTGCAATCCTTTATATAACAGCCATGCAGACAACGCTGTGAGCAAAATCATGGCGATACCAGCCCCTGCACGGCCAAAGAGCTGTATGGGTATATAAAATATTACTACGAACAAAGGTCTGTTCCAACCCGACAGAAATTGTCTGAAGTTGTGGCGGGCGTTCAACACATTCATATAGCGTGTAACGGCATCATCATCCCAGGTGAAAGTGGAAAGCTGTAACCAGATGATGGACAATGCCAGGAACGTAATAATAATGGCCAGGTAGCCATATTTATGGGAGAGTTTGGCCAGAGATGATTTCATGTCGATTGTTTGGTTTCGTGGTACTCCTGTTCTGTATTGATTTCCCAGATATTCTCTTTACCCGTATATCCCGCAATAATGTTATCTACTGCTGTCATGGCGGTGAGCATAGAGTGGTCTGCATTGTTGTACTTATGCATGCCGTTTCGGCCTATCAGGAAAAGATTGCTAATAGTGTTCATAAACGTTTTTATCTCCCCAAACCTCTTGTAAGTACCGAAGTAGGCTGGATATGTTTTTTTCATTCGTACCAGGGTGCTGTCACGTACATCTTCACGGAGGATGATACCTATTTTTTGCAATTCATCTATGGCGAAGGTGGTGAAGTCGGGATCGCTCATCTTCCATAATTCATCTCCTTCGTTACAGAAATATTCAAGTCCCAGCCATATTGTGTTAGGATCTTGTACCATAGCAGGGCTCCAGTTATTGAAAATCTGCAGCCTGCCTATTTTTACATCGTTCTCCTGGATGTAGATCCAGTTATCCTTAATAGATGTTTGTTTATTTTCGAGTACGAGTTTATCTACCAATAGCCCAACGGTAATAAAGTCGCGATATTCAAGGCCGGCAGCAATGTCTTGCACGTTTCCCGGGACTATTCCGTCAATAGCCGTTACCAGCTCTTTTACAGGCATGGTGGAGAAGAAGTAGTCTCCTTCATAGGTATTGACGGCCATAGTAGTATCATTTAGTGATACAATGTTTTTCACTACGGCATCGGCTATCTTTATCTGACACACTTGCTGGTTCATATGAATTTCACCGCCCATTTCCTGAATCCTTTTAGCTACTTCCTCCCATAACTGGCCAGGGCCATATTTGGGATAGAGGAAACGCTCAATAAGACTGGTTTCCGTATCTTTTTGGGCGAGATCAGTAGTAGCCTTTTTCTTAAACAATTTTTGCAGGGCATGTAATATGGTGGTAGTAATGGACAATTTTTTTATCCGCTGGTGGCCCCATTCGGCGTCAATTTCATGACAAGCCTTCCCCCATACTTTCTCTGTATAATCTTTGAAGAAGGTTTGATACAATACCTTTCCGAAACGTTTGATGAAGAAGTCTTCCAGACTTACCTCCTTTTTTGTAAAGAACAAGCGGGCATGTAAGTAGGAGCCGATGATGTGGCATAACCGGAAAAAACCCAGCTTGGAAATACTATCCAGTGCGAGTGTAAGTGGATAGTTAAATAGTTTCCGCTCGAAATAAATCCTGGATAATCTTTCCCGCACCAGCATCACCATGTCCCGGTTTTTATTGGCGCYGGTATCCGGAAATACTTCCCTGTTCTTGTTTTGGTAGGAAATTTTTATTGGTCGCTCTATTTCTTCTATTGATAAGATATTCTGCCACCAGTTCATTACCCGATCCGACTTGGAGAAGAAACGATGACCTCCTATATCCATCCGGTTTCCTTTGTAGTTCACTGTTTTGGAGATGCCACCAATATCTCCGGACATTTCCAGGATGACAGGTTTAATATCTGTCCTTTTCAAAAGCTCGTATGCCGCCGTTAAGCCGGCAGGGCCAGCCCCTATAATAATAGCCACCTTTTTATTTTTCATCCCCATGAAATTTTAATGGAAGTATTTGTGAGTAGCAGACTTCCTTTTGCGAAATTTTTTTTTGCCGATAAATGCTATACCCTCCCATAGTATGGCAAGTGGGTACAGTGGAAAGAAAAGTATTTTCACAACTATCTTCCAGCAGATAATTGCATAATAGAAAGCACGATTCATACTTATAAAAGAAATGAAGTAATAATGGCCGTTTAAGGCATTCCCTGTTATCGCTTGTATTGACTGATACTAATACAGGCTGGTGAGAATAAACCCTTATGCCGGGTGAAAATTTTTTCTGTTAAAAATATGTGAATAGCAAAAGGTGACGCTATGCATTGGCAGCGCAACGCGTTTAATTCCTGGGTGGTAAATCACGTAAAGCGTATATACGAAAAATCGATACTATCTTACCAAAAGCTAATACTAAATGAGGATTGCAAACGTTTTGCCACCACACAAACGTTTGCGCAAGATTTGCGGGAGTCTTTTATTGTTGAACTTATTTATATAGGTTTAAGAAACCCAAATCCTATTTTATGAAACTACTCCTCGCGGTAGCGGCCATGGCTGGCCTTACTACGCAGCAACCTCAAAGTCCCTCTCCTGTAACGACGCCCCCCGTAGTCAACACAGTAGTAGTGGCAAGGCAGTATGACAACCCTAATGATGTTAACTGGCATATTGGCTATATGTCTGGTCTGAATCTACTGGTACTCAGCTGGCCTTCATTTAATAATCCTTTGATTCCTTATGTTACGGTTACCTTTCAGGGTGTTTCCAAAAACGTTAACCTGAATACTACCTTTAACATGTATTTCGAAAGTATTACCCTAACGGTTAACACAAATTACACCATTAACATTGCTGGCCGCAATTATTATTTCCACCTGGATGTTAATGGAAACTGTGTGATTACCGGTCATGATTGATGATTCACAATAATTAATAACCAAACCCAAATTGTCACACTATGAAACTACTCATCACAGCTGCTACCTTGTTTAGCCTGAACACAAAAGCGCCGGCCCCTGTAAAGCCCCTTGTTAAAGCAACCACCATGACCAAAGCGGCCCGACCATTATCATTTCCAAGAGATGTGAATTGGATCATCGGCTACTTTTCCGGTCTGCCGCTGCTATCTCTTAATTGGCCAGGTGTTGCTTATCCGGGAATAGGCCCAATCACGGTAGTATTCCAGGGAACCAGCTATATGGTTTCTCCGGGTAATACTACCCACCTCTTACTGCCGGGGATCACGCTGACAGCGAATACCAACTACACAATGACTATTGCCGGGGTCGACTACTACTTCTATTGGCCGGGAGGAGGTGCGAGTCAATGCACGATTACCGGACATAATTAATGAACAGTAACAGTGAAGGCTATACGGAATGAAAAATTCCTGTTCAGCTGAAATAATGCGCAGGCTAATCAACTCATGTTGGTTAGCCTGTTTTCGTTGAATGTTTTTTTCGGGAGAAGAAGAAAAATCATTTATGCCACTAATGCGTATCTTGTTATCGTATGTTGTTACTCTCAGAAAAGGACCTCGTATGGTCGGCTGTAGTGGCTAACTGCAGCATGAACCGTGACCGGAATGCCAGCGGTATTAATAGCTACGAAAAGGAATTTAAGTTGGTGCCTGCACATTTCCTGGCGCAGAAAGTGCAGGAGCAAGGCTTCGCCAGCTGGTTGGATCTATGCTGTGGTAGTGGATTTGCATTGGCGCAAACCTATGATGTATTAGCGCAGAGGGGACTGCAGCAACAGGTGTACTTAAAAGGTATTGACTTACTGGATACCTTCCCGACAGGCGCGGAAAATAGCCAGGGTATTAGTTTTGAGGTGGCCTCCGTTGTCGATTGGCAACCGGATAGATCTTATGATCTCATTACCTGTTCACATGGGCTGCATTATCTGGGGGACAAGTTACAGGTAATTGCCATGGCCTGTAAAGCGCTTAAGCCGAATGGCTATTTCATTGCCCATCTCGATATGAAAAATATAACGGTACCTCCTTCGGTATCATTAAAACAACTATTTAAGGAACAGGGATTATCTTATAATGCCCGTACGCACCTCCTCACCTGTAACGGGCCCCGAAACTTCAACGCCGGGCTTACCTTTCTGGGCGCTGATGATCAGGCAGGGCCTAATTATACCGGGCAGGGAGCGGTGAATTCTCACTATTGCAATGGATAATAACGCAGTTGCGGGAAGATGAAAACCTACCAGTGTCAAACACTGTTAAAGTTTACATGTTCCCACATGGCGGTAGTTATTTCTTCGTGAATTTGTATCTGATGTGTGTAGTCAGTTCTGACGGTATTACTTCCACAATTTGAATGTCGTACTTGTTTTTATCCATGCCGTCAAATAAGCGGATGCCGCTTCCCAGGAAAAGGGGCGCAATATGAATGAAGCATTCATCTATCAGTCCGGCATTAAGGAATTGTTGAATGGTATCTGCACCACCTTGTATCCTGATATCTTTTCCTTTGGCGGATTGTCTGGCTTTTTCCAACGCACTGTGTATGCCATCGTTGATGAAATAAAAAGTGGTGGTGCCTTTTTGTACCCAGGGTTCGCGTTTTTCATGCGTGAGTACATATACATCCGCTTTGTATAAATCCTCTTTCCAATGGACTTCGCCTTCTTCGAACATGCGTTTTCCCATGATGTAAGCGCCTGTTCTGGCAAACACGGCATCAATTAATTTACTGTCGGCGCCGTATTCCTCTCCGCCTTCCATGTTGATGTTTTTCCAGAAAGCTTTTTGTTTATACATCCATTTATGGGTGGTGGGTCCATTGTCGCCCATGGGGTTGGCCGGACTTCTGTGATCGCCCGCAAAAAAGCCATCCAGTGATATGCCGCTGTCAAAGATAATTTTGCTCATATTATTAGGGTTGTGGTGATTAAGAGAGCCGAATTTCGGTAAGTTCTGTTGAAATAGCTTATGCTATTTTAAATTGACGGCTGCTTTTTTCTTTATCCGCCATCAACTTGTGATAGTAGCTATAGGAAACGAAAATCAGCACGAAGCCCACCAGGATGGGGGCCCACTGCGAAGCGGGATCTCCTTTGGCATAACCTGAATACATGGCGCCGGCGAGGTCGAAGAAAAGACCCGCATAGGCCCATTCTTTCAGTCGCGGAAAACGGGGAACCAATATAGCAATGACCCCTAGTATTTTAGCCAGTCCCAGGAAAGGCAGCAGGTACATTGGATATCCCAGGTGTTTGAACATGGTTTGCGCTTCCGGAACGCTGAGGAGATCGGGGATGGCGCCCAACAGGATTAAGGCCGATAATATACCGGTAACAATCCAATAAATGATTTTTGTCTTTTTCATATTTTTATAGCTGTTTGAGATGTTTAAATTCCTGGAATCAAAAGTAAGTTGGCGCCTGAAATCACCACGGGTGTTGGCGCGACTTAAAAAGGGTTGATTCCGACATTCTTTTATCTTAGATTTGACGTATGAAGCAGATATCTATTCTCGTTCCAAAAGGCGCGGTGGCGCTCAGTTGTATTGAAGGGTCTTTTGTTGCCTTTACTAAGGCGAATGATTTCCTGGAAAGTCTGGGAAGGCCTGCCCTGTTTAATGTGAAGCTGGTGGGGTTAACCAAAGAAGCGCAGGTATATGACCGGCTTTTCGGGGTAACACCTGATGTGCTGATCACGGAACCGCATAAAGCTGATCTGATCATTATTCCGGCGGTGAATGGGGAGCGGGAGGTAGCTATCAGCGACAACCAGGACTTCTATCCATGGATTGTACAGCAGCATCAGGCGGGTGCAGAAGTGGCCAGCTTATGTGTAGGCGCTTTTTTACTGGCGGCTACCGGCTTACTGCAAGGCCGGCGTTGTTCAACACACTGGTTGGCAGCAGCTGATTTCAGAGATATGTTCCCGGATGTGGAGCTGGTATCCGAAAAAATTATCACGGATGAACATGGTCTTTATACCAGCGGTGGCGCCAATTCCTTCTGGAATCTGTTGATCTACCTGATTGAAAAATATACAGACCGGGATATGGCCATTCTGGCGTCTAAATATTTTGAAATAGAAATAGACCGCGATAGTCAGGCTGCCTTTACCATTTTCAAAGGACAACGGGAGCACCAGGATGAATCCGTGAAACAGGCACAGGAATTTATCGAACAAAATTTCATGGAAAAAATTACAGTGGAACAATTGTCGACGATGTTTGCCGTAGGGCGTCGTAGCCTGGAAAGACGATTTAAGAAAGCAACCAGCAACACAGTGTCAGAATATATTCAACGGGTGAAGGTAGAAGTGGCGAAAAAAGGTTTTGAAAGCAGTCGTAAAAATATTAATGAAGTGATGTGGGAAGTGGGTTATTCAGATACCAAAGCTTTTAGAACTATTTTCAAAAAAACAACCGGATTATCGCCACTGGAGTATAGGAATAAGTACAATAAAAGCGCGATGAAGGCGATTTAGACCTGGGTATCCGGCGCTCCGGGATGAGAGAATAATTTTTGCCAGCTGCCWTCCAATACGCCTTTCAACATACTGCATAATTCCTGGAAAGTATTGGGCTTGGTCAGGAATAGTTTAGCGCCTAAACGCAAGGCATCTTCCATATCTTCCTTCATATCAGAAGTGCTGAGGATGATGATATTGGTGATTTTATGCTGCAGTAGTTTCTTCAGCTCAATCAAACATTCCCTTCCATTCATCAGCGGCATGTTAAAGTCGAGGAAGATAAAATCCGGCGCCTGGATTTTGTTTTCTTCCAACATGGCTAATGCCTGGATACCACTATCGCAAATATGTGTTTCTATTCTCGGAGAAATGTTATGGATGGCTTCCTGGAAGAAACTTCTGTCGTCCGCGTCGTCATCAATAATCATGATTTGTTGTGGTTTTGTCATGGTTAAAATTTAAAGATGATGGATTTTCATTCAAATAAGTCACTCGATAAGTCACTCGGTGGGAAATATGAAGATAAAGAAAAATGTGAGAGTATTCGAATTAAATATTTCTTAATGCGTAAGGCAGACTTTGTTAGGAAAGCTGACCTAAGTCCATGCCATGCATTATTGTTTGACAGTAGCTTAAATTAATGAGTATGAAAATATTCCAGCAGCCGATACAACTGCATCAACGAAAGAGGGGGTTTCACCTGATCACGGCGGAACTGGTACAGGCATTTCCGCAGCTGGCGGAAATTAGAACGGGTATGTTGCAGGTATTTATTCAGCATACATCGGCGGCATTGACGATTAATGAAAATGCAGATCCTACAGTGCGACTGGATTTTGAAATGTATTTCAGCAAAGCAGTACCGGAAAATGATCCGGCCTATTTGCATGATGATGAAGGCCCGGATGATATGCCGGCTCACCTGAAAGCGAGTTTGCTGGGCAGTTCGGTCATGATCCCGATCCGCAACGGCCGCCTGGCGCTGGGCACCTGGCAGGGTGTATACTTATGTGAACATCGTAATGATGGCGGCCCGCGTAGATTGATGCTGACCGCCTGGGGAGAATAAACTTATCTTTCCAGCCACTTTTTGTATGCTACCCGCATACAATGGCCACAGGGCCGGTACCCATTTTGCTGCGCTTCTGCTTCGTCGGTAAAGAAAACACGATTGGATGTTTTCATGCGCTTACCCGAGGCACAGGAAAGGGTGCCGTATATTTTGAGCGACTGATTACCACCCAGTCTGATAGCGCCCTGATGAATCAGTTTACCTAGTTGTATGTGTGATATTTTTTCATGATAAACCATGTTGTTGCTTTTATCAGCTTTGTGCGTCGTGGAAAATGATGCCTAAGGTATGCCGGTTTCCGCTGTGCACGGGGCTAACCCCATGTTTCATATTTACGCGGTAGTAGCCTTTGCTGCCCTTCACCGGCCGGAAGTTAGTGGTGAATATCAGCAGGTCGCCCCGTCCGGGTTGGAGTACATTGGCTTTAGACTGTGCCCTGGGAATTTGTTCGGTGAGTACGAATTCGCCTCCCGTATAATCTTCTCCCGGTTCATTTAAAAACAGGACTACCTGCATAGGAAAATAAATATCTCCATACAGGTCCTGGTGCAGGGTATTGAATCCGTTGGGACCATATTTCAGAATCAGGATAGTGGGTTTTGTTTGCCCATTTTCATGGCAATAGGTTTTCAACTCCGCATGTGTTGCCGGGAATTTTTTATCGATTTGTAATACCTCCATCCATTTATTGGCCACGGGCGCAATAAAGGGGTACACCGTTTCCCGGATGTCGGTAATCATTGGTGGCAGGGGATATTGGAAGTATTTATATTCCCCTTTGCCGAAACGGTAGCGTTCCATCACAATGGTTTTCCGGTAAGTATTATCTGCGTTGTAATCATTAATCAGGGCTTCGCATTCCGCTTTAGAGAGGATACCTTTTACGAGTGCATATCCCTGTTCCAGCAATTGTTCGGTAGTAGCGGCCCAGTTGTGCGATAGCAGTCGTTGATGTATATTGTTCATCTGTCGTCATTTATATGAAGAGTAAAATTAGCGTCCCGTTGGGCGATAGAAAACCCGGATCTTGCGATGTTGTAAGAAGTGCGATTGGTATTTTTCCGGGCAAACGTTGTGTTTTTTACCGGTAGCTATCCGTGTGGTAGCATAATGATGTAATCTTGTAACGATCAATGAATCATAAGTATGTTGAAAATTGCGATTATCAGTGACATTCATGCCAACTTGCCGGCATTAACGGCGGTATTAGAAGATATCAGGTTATCTGAAGTGGACCAGGTGTATTGTTTGGGTGATTTAACAGATGCGGCACCCTGGCACAATGAAGTGATTGCACTGATCAGGAGCCGGCAGATGCCGGTGATTATGGGGAATCATGATGAGCGTATTGCGTTTGATATACCGGTGGTGCCGCTTAGTAAACATAGTAAAGAGGAGCAGGACGCCAGGGATATTGCTATTCAGTATACAAAAGATAGCATTACGCCTGCCAACAAATCTTTCCTGGCCGACCTACCCCATTTTATAAAACTATATTTTCACGGTATTACCTTTCTGTTGGTGCATGGCAGTACCCGGAGTAATGATGAGTATATTTATGAACAGCATGATGCCGGTGATATATTAAGTATGTTAAACGATTTTCAGGCAGATGTATTAATTACGGGGCATACGCATTTGTCGTATGTCAGGTCATTGCCTTTAGCAGGCAAGATGGTGATGAACACCGGTTCTGTGGGCCGCTCCAAAGAACCGGACCGGTTGGCTACTTATCTGCAGCTGACCATCAGCGGTGGTCAGGTAACGCCGGAGATCCGCAAGGTAGATTACCCCGTGGCGGATACCATCGCTGGTATCCATAATAGTCCGGTACCTGATTTTTATGCCCGTGTTTTAGCGGGTAAAGCGTAATGATTATGCCATCACAACAAGTTCTTTCAGGGTGTTATAGAGTTGTTCCATATTAACCGGTTTGCTTAAAAATCCATCTGCACCGGAAGCGATCACTTCTTCCCTTACTTCGCTGTAGCAGTTGCCGGATACGAGGATAAGCGGAATTTGCCGGAGTGTTCTGTCGGCTTTAAATTTTGCCAGCATTTCTATGCCGCTGATATGTGGCATGATCATGTCCATGAGGATCACGTCGGGCTGGTGCATGGTGGCTTTGGAAAATCCTTGCGGACCTGAGTCGGCCAGGATGACTTCGATGCCCATGCGTTTGAGTGCCAGTGAAAAGGCGAGGTGGTTGAGGTGATCATCGTCTACCACCAATACTTTGAGGCCGCTGAGTAAGGAGTAGTCAATTACCGTATGGGCGCTGGGTGGTGGTGCAATGCTTTCTACGGGCAGTTGCAGGGTAAATACGCTGCCGCCGCCGTCGGGGTTATCTGTTACGATTAAGTCGCCCCCCATCATGCGGGCCAGGTGGCGCGCGATGGGAAGTCCCAGTCCGCTGGATTCTGTTTGTTGCCCCTGCTCACTCACATATGGATCAAAGATGTGTTCCTTTTTATCTGCGGAAATGCCTGCGCCCTGATCGGCGACTGACAAGAACAACTGATTATTTTTTGTGGTGGCCTTTACAGTAATAATAGAGCGGAAGGTGGTAAACTTAATCGCGTTACTGAGCAGGTTCACGATGATGGTGCGGAGTTTTGATTTATCTGCCAGGATATATTCGGGCAGGTGATCGGCGAAGGCAATATTAATATGTACGGATCGTCTTTTAGCGAGGTATTCATAAGTATCGCAGAGTTGTTGTATCCAATCGGTGAACAGGAAGGGGGTTTTGCTGATTTCATCTTTCCCGGCTTCAATCTTAGACCAGCCAAGGGCGTTGCTCATCACGAGCTGCATGTCCTGGCAGGCAAAATGAACCGCTTCCAGATGGGCAATGCCCACCTGGACGGTTCGTTTCCCTCTATCGGCTGTTTCAATATAGTTTTGCAGGATACTATTCACTACGTTCAGGGGGGACCTGATTTCATGAGTAGTTTCCCGCACATAGATGCGCATGGCCTGGTTGGTTTTATCCAGCTGGTTTACCAGTAGCTGTAATTGTTTGTTCTGGAAGCGGCTTTCCCTGGTGAAATAATAGAGGGCGGTGCCGTTCAGAAAGGTAGCTGCAAATATAACGAGCCAGTGTAGCCCTGCTTCGGTATCTTTCGTCAATACCAGCGATGGGATGATGCCCCGGCGGTAATTCATTTCAATGAGCAGCAACATGGCTGCGCTGGTGGTTAAAACGATGACCTGGGCCAGTGGCCGGTGAAATACGAGGAATACACAGAATGCCAGGAAAGGGGCAAACAGGTAGATCTGGGAAGATGGCCCCAGTATAGTACCGAAATACCAGATGGACACGCTGTGTAGCAGGAACATGAGCTGCTGCCCATATTCAGGACGGCTGTACCGCGTGATCAGCAGGATGGACAGAAAGGAGGCACTTTCCGCCAGAGCGGGGTATAAAATGCTTTTATACCCGGTCATATAATAGAGTAAGCAGCCTAGTGCCAGCGCTAGCAGACTGGCGCCAATGGCCAGTGAATTGACAATCTTTGTAATCCTTTCTGTTGTTTCCGCTGCTTCAGCACTCTGATGGGTGGTCCTGGGTAATGTAGTAGTCATTTCCATAGTTTTCCAGGTTTTCGAATACAAAAGGGGGTGCAGATCATATTTGCTCTTTGCATTCAAGGTAGAAGAATGCAGATTATCAAGTGTAAATTCTTTGTTAACAACATAGATGTTTTGCGAGATGTTTAAAGTTACCCATGGAAGATTTTCACAAGAAACGCACATTTTTAGCCAGGTTATAAACACTGTTGTTATATACACATTTTAAATTATGTATTAAGATTGCTTTTTGTACCGGATCGTTTTAGTATGTTATCCTGATTATTTTATCCATGTATAACGTATACGTATCAACGTTTTATTATCCCCGCGCAATGCGGAAAAATTCCAACGATTAAAAATTCCCGATGTCGAAAATGGTTTGTTAATTTTTCGGATACTTTTGCAACAGCAATTAAATACCTATAATCATTACTGTATGTGAACGCCCGCACAGGGCTAAGCTTTTCATGCACATACACACGGAACTAAGCAAACACGGGACATCAGGCACCTGCAGGGAACTATTGCCTTGTCTGTGGAAAATTTAAAAGCAGATTTAAAATGTACATCAGAAAACTATTGCTGACAAGCATATTGCTATGCCTTGTCCTTTACACCTATGCCCGGCCGGATAGCACGGCTACTATCAGTGGATATATTAAAGATGCTGCCGGTAACGCAGTAGCGGGAGCTTCCGTAAAACTGGAGCCTGGCAACGCCAGCGCCATTGCCGATGCGGCAGGATATTTCCGTATGCAACAGGTAACGCCCGGCAAGTACGTGCTGCATGTTTCCATCGTAGGATTTTCTCCCGTCGACAAGAAAATAGACCTGAAAGCAGTGGAACATAAAGTACTTCATCTGATGATGACGTCGTCTGTGAGTGAAATTAATGCGGTATCCGTCATGGGCCGTTCAGTAAGCCAGGAAGTAAACCGGCAGGCTTTTAATGTGACCGCCATTGATGCGAAAAAGTTATACAATACCACACTCGATATCTCACATGCCCTGGATCGTGTATCAGGTATACGGGTGCGGGAAGACGGCGGCCTTGGCTCCCGCATGAATTTTTCGCTTAACGGTTTCACCGGCCGGCAGGTAAAGTTTTTCCTCGACGGTGTGCCTATGGATAACTTCGGCTCTTCTTTTCAACTGAATAATATTCCCATTAACCTGGCCGAAAGAGTAGAAGTATATAAAGGCGTGGTGCCGGTATGGCTTGGCTCCGACGCGCTCGGCGGCGCTATTAACATCGTTACCAGCAACAGTAAACGGAGCTATGTAGACGCCTCGTATTCCTTCGGTTCTTTTAATACACACCGCTCTGCTGTGAATGCAGGTTATACTGCTCAATCCGGATTTACGATACAACTCAACGCTTTCCAGAATCATTCTGATAATAATTATCGTGTACGCGTAGACGTAGCCGACCTGATAACAGGAGAATATTATCCCCGTCAATGGGTGAAAAGGTTTCACGATACCTATCACAACGAAACCGTCATTGCCAACGTGGGCGTAGTAGGAAAGAAATATGCTGATAAGTTACTCTTCGGTATCACCATGGGACAAAACTATGCGGAAATACAAACCGGCGCCCGGATGGTTTCGGTGTTTGGAAACTGGCACCGGCATGGCAATATTATTATGCCCAGCTTGAAATACCAGGTGAAAGACCTGTTCGTAAAAGGACTGAACTTCAGCTTAACCGGTAACTATAATTTAGGTAAAGAAAATAATATAGATACGGTAGGCCGCCGTTACAACTGGTTTAAACAATATATACCACAGGCCGGCGCAGAAAGAGAGCGGAGTATGTATAGGTACTCCAATAACAATGGCCTGGGCACCGCTAATCTGAGTTATCGTTTGAATGCACACCATTCCTTTGTATTGAATAATGTATACTCCACCTTCAACAGGAAAGGAACAGATGAGCTGTTTCCATCTGATGAAAAATACCAGCAGCCACAGAAAGTGACTAAGAATATAGTGGGGCTGGGATATAAATTTGATTACAATGAGAAATGGAATACCTCGCTGTTTGTAAAGAATTATCAGCAGCATAATCGTTTCTCTGTTCGCTACAACCCCAGCGGTAACTGGGGGGACATTGCCTACGAGTTAGTAGAAACAAAATTCAGTAAGCTGGGATATGGCGCGGCTACCACTTACTTTTTGCTGCCGGCATTACAACTGAAAACATCGTTCGAGAGAAGTTACCGTTTACCGGAGCCGGAAGAGTTGTTTGGCGATGTGGTGAATCTGGATGGTAACCTGAATCTGAAACCGGAAACAAGCGACAACTTTAACTTCGGCGTAAATTATCAAACGCATATCCGCGAGGCGCATCGTTTCAGCTTCGACGCTAATTTCCTGTATCGTAACGCCAAAGATTTTATTCGTCCGGGATTCGCGAATAATCACGGAAAGCAAACCAATTTCAATCAGGCCGCTGTTACCAATGTGGGCGTAGATGCAGAAGTAAGGTACTCGTTCTTGCAGTTGTTTACCGCCGGCTTTAATGTTACCTATCAGAATTTGCGCAATAATACCGAGTATGAATTAGAACAGAAAAACAGGAGTCCATTGTACCGGGATCGTATTCCCAATTTGCCGTATCTGTTCGGAAATGCAGATGCCTCCCTGTTTTTCAGGAATGTGCTGAAGAAAGGCAACAACCTTACACTGGGATACAACTTCTTGTATGTACACACCTATTATCTCTCCTGGCCGGGACAGGCAGCTGAAAAGCAGGAAATTCCCCGGCAGTTTTGCCAGGACGTGAACATGGTATACAGCCTGGCTAATGGCCGGTACAATATCGCTGTAGAATGTAAGAATCTGGTAGATAATAAACTCTTTGACAATTTCAGTCTGCAGAAACCTGGTCGTGCTTTCTATGCCAAGCTGAGGTATTTTATTAGTAAATAAAAAATAACCCATCATCGTGATGAAAAATATATGGAAGTGCTTACTGCTGGTCAGTAGCATGGTTTTGACGGGCATCTCCTGCGATAAAGAAGACCCATTGGATAGTATTGATTTTGTAGAAGGAACGCCGCAGGGGCTTTCTAAGTATGTGGTAACGGTCACGCCTATAGGTACTACCGGCATCGCGGATATACTCCTCACGGCTGATAGTCTGGATGGCGGATCTATTACTACAGCTCGCAATGGTAAAGAGCAGGATGGTTCCTATCGTTACTACGTGACACATAAAGGACGTTTCTTCAGTTTGCTGTATGGACAGGGAAACCCCGGCGCCGTGACCACCTACCGTTTTACACCGGCAGGTAAACTGGTGAAAACATCCAATTTCCAAACGGAAACCGTACAGGCATTTACCAAGGTGAATGATGAACTGCTGTTGGTGAAGATACCGAGAAGTGGCGCCAATGAAACCGCTACCATGTACCGCATTGATGCGCTGAAATCCAGGATTGTGGGAAACGATAGTGTCAATATTGTGAAGCTGGCGGCCAATGGTGAGCGGGCGCATTTTACCTGGTTCACGCAGGTAGGCGATAAGGTGTTTGCTCCTTACATGAGCATCAAAGGATGCTGCAATGATGCCTTTGGTACCCAGTACCCCGATAGCAGCTGGATCGCTGTGTTCTCTTATCCGCAGCTGAAGTTACAGCATATCATCCGGGATAACCGTACCAGTTATCTGGGTGCTTATTTCAACAACGGTTTAGGCGTGATGGAGAATGGCGATGTATATGGTTTTTCCGCTGCAGCCGCTACTAACAATGGAAAGATCACCACTACCAAACCTTCTGCTGTGGTAAGAGTGCTGAAGGGCGCAAAGGAGTTCGATAAGAGTTATTTCTTTAACCTGGAAGAAGCCTCCGGCGGGCATCATGTGGCTACACAAACCTACCTGGGCGACAACGTGTTTCTGTTGATGATGTATGAAACGCCTAATGCCGTAAGTGGTCGTTTACGCATGGCGCTGGTGAACGTGGTACGGAAAACATTTACCTGGGTGAGTGGCGCGCCTGCAGAGATTTTAACCACCTCGGCGGCGTATAACAACAATACGTTATCGACCAATGGGAAAACCGGTTATATGGGTTTAAATACCACCACTGGTAGCTGGGTATATAAAATTGATATTGCAACGGCAACGGCTACACGTGGTTTAACGGTAGAAGGGGGCAAGATCACCGCCATTACAAAAGTTGACTATTAATCATCCGTTTAAGCAGTGCAAAAAATGAATAGTTCAAAGAAAGCGACCGGGAAGAAAACCCAATCCCGGTCGCTGTTTTACCGCATTTCCGCCTGGCTGCATCTGTGGCTGGGACTTGTATCGGGTATTATCGTCGTGATTATTTGTATTACGGGTTGTATCTACGTATTTAATGAAGAAATTACCGGGTGGACGGAGCCGGAGGCCAATGTGCCGGTACAATCACAGGCGCTGGTGACCCCTTCGCAAGTGATGGCGGTAGCAGGAAAAGTATATCCCGGAAAACAGGTGGGCTACCTGTTATATAAAGAAGGCAAAGCCATAGAAGCCAATATTGGCGGGCGTCGTGGAGGTTCTACACTGAAAATACATCCGTATACCGGTGAAGTGATCAGCAAAACAGACCGCAAAGAAGGAGACGTGAGCTTTTTCCGGTGGGTACTCAATGGTCATCGTTTCCTTTGGTTGCCTTTTAAAATAGGGCGTCCGATTATCAATTACAGTACCCTGGTTTGTGTGATCACGTTAATCAGTGGGTTGGTATTGTGGTGGCCTAAAAAATGGAATAAAAGCACCCGCAACCAGCGTTTTAAAATAAAATGGGGCGCCAGCACCAAGCGTATCAACTATGATTTGCATAATGTATTGGGTTTTTACGCATTACTGGTGCTTTTTGCTATTGGCGTGACCGGCATGGTGTATGGACTGGAATGGTGGAGTAAAGGGCTGTATTGGGCTACTTCAGGCGGTAAAAGTCTCCCTGAATTTGTGGAGCTGAAATCAGATTCTTTGCAGGCCGATAAACATCATTTCGATAACCTGGGGCAAAAGATGGATATCGCGTGGAAAAAGACCATTGGCCAGCATCCGGAAGCTACCGGGTTTTATCTCGGGTTGCCGGATACCACTAAAAGTCAGGCCACCATATCAGTGATCGTTTATCCTTCAAAGGGACAATACTACAATAACCGCCGTTACGCGTATGATCAGCATACACTGGAGCCGCTTACCGGCAACAAATTATATGAGCAGTCTTATGCGGAGGCTGATTTTGCGGGCAAGTTGCGGCGCATGAATTATGATATCCATGTAGGCAGCATACTGGGTTTGCCTGGTAAGTTCCTGGCATTTTTTGCCAGTCTTATTGGGGCTACCTTGCCTGTTACCGGGTTTATTATCTGGTGGGGCAAGGGCCGGAAAAAGAAAACCGCGCCAGCTGGTAAAAAGGCCAGCGCAGTGAGTGTATAACTTACAATCCGTCGTAGATTTGAAGGGGGGCTGCATCTACGGATGCGCCCCTTTTTGTATTCATTGAGTAACAAGTGCCGCAACAGATGCCCTGAATGCGGAATTTTGTACCCTGAAATGGACATATCCGGCCCTAAAAGAACGGTATGATTTTTTCGCGGCTATTCATAAAATCTAGTGTACGATGGAAAAGATTAACCCGGTATCCGACAACGCGAAAGTGGTACTTTCCCTGATACAAGCCATTAATGAAGAAGATTTTGACGCAGCGCAGCGCCTGGCGAACGAAAACATGACCTTCGAAGGCGTACTGGGTAAGCGGGAAGGCGCGGCCGCTTATTTTGATGACATGAGAAAAATGAAGCTGAAATACGATATACAGAAAGTATTTGCAGATCAGGAAGACGTATGCCTGTTTTATGACCTTACTATGTCTGGTAAAACCATTTTCGGCTGCGCCTGGTACCACCTGGACGGTGGCAAGGTAAGTTCACTAAAAGTGATTTTTGATCCCCGGCCTTTCCTGTAATGCATGAAATAGCGATTTGTTGTGCGTTTTAAAATTATCGGGATGTTTTTTTAAAAGAAAACATCCCGATAAAGTATTAATTTCCCCTTGCTTATGAACTTTTGTTGTTTACCTATATTCATACTACCATGCGGATCGCTTATGTTTTTGCTTTGTTTTTCGGTTTGTTATTGAGTGCCGGCTGCGGCAGTAAAAAAGACAATACCACGCCTGCTCCTGAAAAGAAAACACCTGTAGAAATACATATTAATCACACCTATAGAAACTATGGAACCTATGGTGTTAAAGGGATTTACCTGGGTGTTTTGTATAACCGTGTCATCGCGGAGCCAGTTACTTTTAAGGTGCAGATTTCCCGGACAGATGGAAAGCCGGATACTGTGATTACGACTGTCATTCCATCAGGGTTTAAAAACCTGGTGCGTAGTGATATTGCCGGTAACGGTATTATGAATTTGTATGAAAAATATATTGGAGACGGATATAAAGAGGGGATAAAGATATTGTCGATTGATTGTGAGAACAAACAACTTTCTTTTTCCGAAGACCGCGATCCGGAGAACCACCTGGATTTTATTACCCTCGCGGATTTTAAATCGAATGACATTGCCATACGTTATCATGGTTACAGTGAATTTACCGGTATGGATTTTCTAAAGTCAAATAAGACCTATGCTTTTTCGGCTGGCAAGGAGCTGCGGGCGATTTCTGAAACAGGCCAGCAGCCTACCTTATTTGTGGGCCAGCAAATAAAGATGCCTTATTTCAGATATTATTACCGTGGAGATCATGGCACGGAACTGAATAATATGGAGGAGATTGCCGAGGGCTCCGGTTCCACAGTGGTATTTACCATTATCCGTGTAGGAGACAAGAGTTTTGACGCCACTTTTTCCGGTAAGGTATGGTCAAAAAATGAATCTGATACCCTGGTGATCCGGGAAGGTATTTTGACGAACGCCATGCTTCCCAGAGCACATTGATTTCTTAGATAATAGTGGCGCCACCGTTACCGTAACGGTGGCGTTTTTATTGCAGCATAGGAGAAGCCAGATTTTTTTTCTATCTTGCTTTAATAATAATATTCAATTACATGCACCGCATTTATTCCAGCACACCTCCTCCTGCTGTTGTTGTTTTCTAGGAAAATAACCAGCATATCTTCTACTTAGCCGCTGTTCCGGATGCCGGAAGCAGCAGGTTTGTTATAGCTGTCTAAGTCTTTACGACCTGGTTATTTTTTCGTGCCCTTTATTCTCCTTTTTCTATTTAATCGAAAATAATGACCAGGTATATATTAATGGTTTTCGCCGGGGCGTGCAGCTTTGGCATACTTTCCACATTTGTAAAATTAGCTTACCGCGAAGGGTATACGCCCGCTGAAATATCGGCCACACAAGCCTTTACGGGCATGATCGTATTGTGCCTACTATGGCGGCTATATCAAAAAAATAGCACCACGATGAATGCGCGGCAGTGGGGCGGACTACTGCTAACAGGCGCCAGTATTGGATTTACCAGCTTTGTATACTATGTATCTGTGGCTTATATCCCGGCTTCTGTGGCGATTGTTGTATTGATGCAGTTTACCTGGATAGGGCTGCTGCTCGAATGGTTACTATTCGGAAAACGGCCATCGGGGCTACAGTTAATCACCACGGCATTAATTATTACCGGCACCTGGCTGGGCAGCGGATTGGCCACAGGTGGCTCACTGTCGTTGTCTGTAAAAGGATTGGGGTATGCGGGTGCATCGGCTTTTTTGTATGCGGTATATGTTGTAGCCAACAGCCGCGCAGGAAAACAGTTAGCGCCGCTGCAGAAAAGCGCCGTGATCATGATTGGCTCTACTATCGGTATTTTATTAGTGAATGCAGCGCCGTTATTGGCCAGCACACATTTTAACGCAGGCCTGCTGAAATGGGCGTTGTTTCTGGCGTTATTTGGTACTATTATTCCACCTTTGTTGTTTGCAAAGGGCATCCCTAAAATAGGTGCGGGTATCAGCGCTGTGATCATGACAGCCGAGTTGCCGGTAGCAATTGTATGTTCTCATTTCATTTTACAGGAGCCGGTAAATGGCTGGCAATGGGTGGGAGTGGTGCTGATGTTATTGTCTATACTGCTGCTGAATAAAGAGCAGAAGGCATAAAGCAAAAAGCAAAAAGCTATTTTAGCGAGTGATCAAAGCGTATCATTATTTGCAGTGTTCACTCGCTAAAATAGCTTTTTGCTTTACGCTTTCAGCTTCTTGTTCAGCTGTGAAAAACCGTGGAGAGCGCCACCAGCAATAGTCCATAGTCCCTGAATTCCTCCCGCATTACCTGCAGGGATTTCCCCATATGCTTTTCCACTGCTTTCACGGAAATGCCTAAACGTTGCGCAATTTCCTTATTGGACAGGTGATCGCGTCTGCTGAGCAGGAATACTTCCCGGCTGCGTTCCGTTAATTGGTCCAGGGCCGCGGCAAATCTTTTCTCCAGCAGCTTGTAGTCATAGGCATGCTCATTTTCTGCTGTTTTGGTAATAGGGAGATGTTGATGATGTTGCTGATGTAACAGTGAATTACGCAATTCATTGAGGATGCGGTTGCGCAGGGCGCCGTGAAGATAAGCACTGAGATTTTGTATGCCGTTGAGCGTTGAGCGTTTTTTATACAGGGTAGTAAAAATGTCTTGTAGCATGTCTTCCAGCAGATGTGGTACTGGAAATTTCTTATAGGCATGGTTGTATAGTGTAGCAGCATAACGTTGGTACAAGGTTTCGAAAGCCTTGTTATCATTATTCGCCAGTAATGCTATTAATGCGTCATCCTGTAGTGCAATATACTCCGTCATGCGTACCCACTTATGCCGGTATAGTTTTGGTGTCCGGCCGCCATAAAGGGCAAAAGATATAAAAAATGGGTGGTTACCGGTAATAAAAGCAGAAAATTAATTTCATAAAGGGGGTAGGGTAGGTGATAAGTGCCGTGTCTATACCAACAGACAACCAAAATAATGAGTGATCAACAACTGATTGGATTATTGGAAAAATACCTGCAGGGCCAATGTACAGAAGACGAACAAGCGGCGCTGGAATCCTGGTATGAAAACTACAGAACAGCTCAAATGCCTGACAGGGGCGATGTGCAGCCGGATTTGCTGCGCATGTACACGGATATTACAGATCGTTTAAAGCAGGAAGGTGAATGGCAGGAAGCTCCTGTAGCGGTTGTGCGTAATGCCTCGTTCAAATGGTGGAAGATGACCGCCGCCGCGGTATTGCTATTGCTGGCAGCTTCAGCCATATGGATATGGTTGCCCCGGGCTAACCGTCAGCTGGCGCTGGATACGCCTGAAGGCGTGCGGAAAAAGGTGTCGCTGGACGACGGTACCCAGGTATGGCTCAATGTGGGTAGTCATCTCACCTATCCCGCCAATATCAGCAGCAGTAACCGGGAGGTATATCTCCGGGGAGAGGCTTTTTTCGAGGTAGCTCAACAGGCCACGCATCCTTTTGTGATTCATACGGCCGACCTGAATGTGCAGGTATTGGGTACCCGCTTCAATGTGAAAGCTTATGAGGGAGAAGGCAGCATTGAAACTACACTGGTAGAAGGCCGGGTGGCCATTAGTCGCCATGGCAACAGCCTGGTACTGGAGCCCGGTGAAAAAGCCATTCTGAAAAAGAAAACTTCCGCGACGAATAAATTGGCGGTGAACGGACGTATGGTAGACTGGGGCGATGTATTACTCATCGTGGAAAAAGTGGCGCCTGATGTGAGCAGTCAGGAGGTGAGCGAACTGGTATGGATGGATAACCGTCTGGAGTTTAAAGATAAAACATTCCCGGAGCTGGCCAGGCTGATGAGCCGCTGGTACAACCGTAAAATTATATTAACGGATACATTTCCGGCAGATTATAAATTCAAAGGCACTTTTAAGCAAGAAACTGTCACCGACGTGCTGAAAGCATTACAGATCACAGCCGATTTTAATTATACCATAAAAGGAGATACTATTTACATACATCATTAGTCAACCAGATCACAAAAACAGTAACACGATGAAAAACAATACGCCGATTCCACCAGAACCTGTATAACACTCTCTTTCCGCCAAAAAAAGAGGGAAGTGTCGCCACACCTCCCTTTTAAAAGCTAAACATGGAACGAAACAAGTAGTCCGTGAGGGATTTTTATTGTTTCAAATGTCTAACGTTCAATTCAAATGTATGAAAAAATCGCTGTGTTTAAAAACAGCCCTTTCCAACTATTTAGTGAGAAAAACATTCTTGTGTATGAAGCTTTGCCTCATCCTCATTACGGCTTTCATCCTACAGGCGCGTGCCGATGTGCACTCGCAGAGCCGGTTTACGCTTAACAGCAAGCAAATTGCATTGCATAAGCTACTGGAGTGGGTGGAAACGAAGAGCGACTACCGTTTCCTGTACAACTACAAAACCTTTCCGAAAGATGAAAAGGTAGATGTGAATTTCAAAGAAGCCACGCTCTCTGAGATCCTGGACCAGGTACTGGCCAAAAACTTTCGCTACAAAATGTTGGAAGGTGGACTGGTGGCTATTTCTGAAAGTACGGTAGACATAACAATATCGGGTAAGGTAGTGGCGGAAAATGGTCAGGAGCTCCCCGGCGTAAGTGTGCAGTTGAAAGGTACCAGTAAAGGAACCGCTACTGATGTAGATGGTAACTTTAAAATGACCGTACCGGAAAATGGAACCCTGGTGATTTCCTATCTCGGGTATGAAACCAAAGAAGTGCCGGTAAAAGGGAGTCAGCAGTTATTGATTAAACTGAAAGCAGCAGAATCGGGCCTCAACGAGGTAGTGGTATTGGGCTACGGACAAAAACAAACCAGGCAAAGTGTTACCGGTGCGGTATCCAGCATACAAACCAAAGAGCTGAAACAAAGCCCTGTGGCCAACTTATCCAATGCCCTGGCCGGAAGGCTTCCGGGTTTGATCACCGCACAACACTCGGGTCGCCCGGGTAGCGATGATGCGCAGCTGTTTATCCGCGGTATTGGTACTACCGGCGCGACCAACCCGCTGGTGGTCATAGATGGTTTGCCCAGGGGAGATGCCAACATCGGTCAGCTTGATCCGAATGAAATAGAATCCGTGTCTATCCTGAAAGACGCCTCCTCTACTGCATTGTACGGGATAYAAGGCGCCAACGGGATTGTACTCGTTACCACCAAACGCGGAAAGGATGGCCCTCCCAATATCCAGGTAAATATGCAATATGCTTTGCAGCAGCCTACTAATTTTCCCCGCTTCCTCAGCTCGTACGAGTCTGGTGTACTGGAAAATGAAGCCGCTAAAAATGATGGCATGCCTGCTGTATTTACAGACCAGGAACTGGAATATTATAAAACCGGCCTGAAACCATATGACTACCCCAATACCGACTGGTACAGCGAAATGATCCGGAAAAACTCACCGCAGAAAACACTGAATATTAATATCGGTGGTGGATCGAAGTATGTAAAATATTTCGTTTCCGGATCTTACCTGCGCCAGGAGCCTATTTACAACCACGCCAATGAGAACATCTACGGCATCAAGTATAAATACGATCGTTTTAATTTCCGTTCTAACGTAGATATCACCCTGGACAAAAATACGGACCTGCAGGTGGATCTGGCATCGCGACTGGAAAACAGAACCAGTCCTTCCGGCGACCGTGGCAACAACGAATTTTTCTGGGTGGTATTATCGCAGATGACGAATCGCCTTACGCCCCGGCTCAACCCCAACGGGAGCATCGCTTCCGGTACCATGCGGGAGGACTTTTATAATCCTTATGGACTGATCACCCGCAACGGCTACCTCGATGCCTACTGGCATAGTACCAATGGTAGTGTGGCATTGACCCGCAAGCTGGATTTTATTACGCCCGGCCTGAAAGTAAAAGGGCTCTTCACTTTTGAAAACTACGGTGATATTAACTTTGCATTGGATCAGGAATTTGATTCCTATCGCTATAAATCCAATCCCGGTGGAGAAGGTACCTATACCCAACACCGCAAAGCTACCAGCCTGCAACGCTCCGGCTTTTCCAGCGGAGAAAGATATTATTACTATGACCTAAAACTCATGTACGACCGCGATTTCGGCAAACACGCCGTAAGTGGTTTGTTCCTCTTTAACCGTAATTATCGTTCCCAGTCGGGCAACCTGCCACGGGTATACGAAGGATATGTGGGAAGAATTGCCTATAACTATGCGACCAAATATTACCTGGAATTCAACGCCGGTTACAATGGGTCGGAGAACTTCCCTCCGCGTAAGCGCTATGGATTTTTCCCGGCTATTTCAGCGGCATGGATCGTGAGCCAGGAGAATTTCATGAAAGATCAACATGCGTTCAGCTTCCTGAAAATGCGCTTCTCTCATGGATACGTGGGTAACGACCAGGTGAACGGCGGTCGTTGGCTGTATTTATCTGACTACTCCCGTGGTGGCGGATTTACCTTTGGTAGCGTGGCTTCCGGCGCAGGGGGGTATTATGAAAACAGGATTGGTAATCCCGTTATTACCTGGGAGAAAGCCGCTAAAACAGACCTCGGTATAGAAACCGGTTTTCTGAGAGATAAGCTGAAATTTTCTGTGGACTTCTTCAATGAACTGCGTAAAGATATTCTCGTATCGGCTCGCACCATTCCCGGCTATATGGGTATTACGGCAGACCTGAACAGAAATATGGGTCGTATCCAGAACAGAGGGATAGAAGCAGAATTGAATCTCAACGCTAATGCCGGCCAGGTAGGCTTGTTTGCAAAATTGAATTACCAGTTTGTGAAAAATAAGATCCTGGAACTGGATGAACCCAAGTTGGCCTATCCTTACCAAAGCCAGGTAGGACTGCCTATCGGCTATGACCTGGGATACATTGCAGAAGGACTGTTCCAGAGCCAGGATGAAATCAATAAAAGCCCGAAACAAACCTTTGCACCATTGATTCCCGGTGATATCAAATACAAGGATCTCAACGGTGATAACAAAATCGACGAGGCCGACAGAACGATGCTGCCGATGTTGAATGTGCCTACTGGTTATTTCGGCGCCACTTTCGGCATCGATTATAAGGGAATAGATGTGAGCGTATTGTTCCAGGGCGCTACCGGTGGCCGCCAGATATATTCTTCGCAGCTTACCGCCAACTACCGCGAAAGCTATCGTCCCATTCATGAGGGCAGATGGACACCGGAAAATGCAGCCAATGCTACGTTCCCGGCTTTGCACCTGTCAGAAAGTAACATGGCCAATAATTTCGTTAGCTCTACTTACTGGATCAGAAAAACCGATTACGTGAAGTTGAAGAATGCGGAAATAGGTTATCGCTTGCCGGCTCATTTACTGAAGAGCGTAAAAATAAAGAGTGCGCGTATTTATGTGAATGGTATGAACCTGATTAGCTGGGATAATGTAAAAGACCTGGGTATAGATCCGGAATCCAACACCGGCGGACGCTGGGGCTGGCAACCTTATCCGATTATGCGCATATATAACGCAGGTATTACCATCAATCTTTAATCACGGTAGATAAATTATAATGATGAAAAAGGTATTCATAAAAACAGGGATTGCTGCCGTGCTGCTGTGTGCAACTGCCTGCAGTAAAAATTATCTCGACAGAAAGCCCAGTGACCTGATCACAGAAAAGGAAGTATTTTCCAATATTGAAAATACAGAGGGCTTTGTCAATACTATTTACCAGAGCTTACCGAATATGTTTAAACCGGGATCAGCCTGGGGTTTAAACAGTGCTACGGATGAAACCAACCAGAGTATTGATAACTCGGCTTCTTATCCGGATGCAGGTAACTTTAATACCGGCTCTATGAGTCCATCGAATTTTCCGATGTCTGATCTGTGGAGCAGCTACTATGGAAAAATCCGCGCCTGTAATAAGTTCCTGGCTAACTATGACCTGGTGCCCGTAGATCCCAATTATCCGGAACGCCGTGGCCGTCTCAAAGGAGAAGTGTTGCTACTGCGTGGCTACTATTATTTTGAGTTGATGCGTACCTGGGGCGGACTGCCTTTGCTGTTGACGGAAAAGAGCCCTTTCGATGATCCGGCCAGTCTTTACTATAAACGCAACAACATTGACGAAGTAACGGCCAGCATTCTGAAAGACTTGCAGGAAGCCGGTAGCTTGTTACCGGTTACTTACGCCGATCGTCCATCTAACTGGGGACGTGGCAGCAAAATGATTGCCATGGCGCTGGAAGGACGGGTACGTTTGTTTTATGCCAGTCCGTTGTTTAATCCTGGCAATGATCTCTCCCGCTGGCAACAGGCGGCGTTAGCATGTCGCGCTGCATTGGATACGGCTGTCACCAACGGCTATACGTTGAGCGATAGCTACCCTGATATTTTTACGCAGTATTTCAACCGGGAAGTGATCTGGAGCCGTCCAGCCCCTGGCGCTTTCGGCGATGGTGGTATTGACCGCGAAATGAATCCCCGTAGTGCCAACGGTTATGGTAACGTTACGCCTTTACAGGAGCTGGTAGATGACTATGAAATGAAAAAGAGCGGTTTACCTATTACAGATCCTAATTCCGGCTATATCGCACAAAGGCCTTACGAGGGAAGAGATCCCCGCTTTGAAGCTACCATCCTGTATCCTGGGGCTACCTGGAAAGGAAAGATACTGGACCCTAATGGTGCGGATGCCCCACGTTCCGGACAAATTTCCACCAACTACTGGCAGCGTAAATACCTGCTGCCTTCTGTGGACCTGTTTTCCGGTACCGGTGGAAGTGATCGTAAATGGGTGCTGATCAGAACTGCAGAACTATATCTCAACTATGCAGAAGCGCAGAATGAAGCGGCAGGTCCTGGTGCAGATGTATACAATGCATTGAATGCGGTGCGCGCCCGTGCAGGAATGCCTGCCTACAGTGGCGGCGATCAGGCAGCTTTACGCGCTAAAATCCGTCACGAAAGAAGAATAGAACTGGCATTGGAAGATCATCGCTTTTGGGATGTACGTCGCTGGAAAATAGCAGAGCAGGTGGATAATAAAGATGTACACGGGGTAGTCGTTTCCGGTAGTGGGAACGTTACCTACACCTATCCGGTGATAGAGAAGCGGGTATTTGACGCGAAGAAAAATTACTGGTTGCCTATTCCGCAAAGCGAGATAGACAAGGTGAGTGGTCATAATCCTGACTTCACACAAAATCCCGGTTGGTAACTGTCACTGTTTCACTTAAACAAGAACGAATGAAAACTATATTATATCGTTTGCAGATACTGCTGCTGATAGTGGTGGCAGCCGCCTGTAAAAAAGACAAAGGCTTTGTACACGACAACAATGCCCCGGTGATCGTAGATAAATTTACGCCTGAATCGGGTGCTGCAGGCACAGAAGTGCTCATTTATGGCAGCAACTTCACCACAGATACGGCTGCTGTCAGCGTTACCGTAAATGGCGTAAAGGCCCTGGTGGAAGGTGTTATCAGCGATCATATCCTGGTAGTGATACCGGAAAAAGCAGGTAGTGGTAAAATCACCGTGACCATTAACGGAAAAACTACTACCGCCGCAAAAGAGTTCGGATATATCACTTCCTATAAAGTAAGCACGCTGGCCGGCAACGGTGCTGCGGGTTTTTCTGATGGGAAGGGCATTTTCTCTTCTTTCAATTTTAATAAAAGATGTGGGCTGGATGTAGACGACGCTGGTAATATTTATGTGGCAGATGCTGGCAATTATCGCGTGCGTAAAGTAGCACCGGATGGTACGGTGACCACCCTGGCCGGTAACGGTAATGGCGGATACCAGGAAGGTAAAGGCGCCACTGCACAGTTCTCTCTGCCGCTGGATGTTGCGGTTGACAAAGATGGCACCGTGATTGTGGCAGATCCGGCCGACTGGACCATCCGCAGGGTTACTGCTGATGGCACTACTTCTCTCATTGCCTGGGGCGAAGCCTGGGGAATTGGCATCGACAAGCGCAATGGCAATATCTATTATGCCAACGCCCGTGGCTCCGGCAGCATTTTCCAGGTAACGCCTTCCGGTACGGCCACAGAGATCATTAAGAATCTCGTGTATCCGGTGGATGTAGCCGTAGACGACAAAGGCAACCTGTATGTATCAGAGAATGGTACTTCTATGATTAAAAAATTTGCAGCAGATACCTGGGAACCTACGGTGATTGCGGGGGCAGCTTATCAAACTGGTTTGGTAAATGGAAAAGGTACAGATGCCCGTTTTGACTATCCATGGGCTATTGCTGTAGATGCGAACAACAACCTCTTTGTGGCAGGTAATGGCACCGGCGATGGTTCTACGGTGAATACGAATCAATGTATTCGTAAAATCACCGCCAACACCTGGGACGTGACCACCTACATTGGTGGCAGCACCGCCGGATTTGCGGATGGCGCGGGCGCTGCGGCCCTGTTTAGCGCACCTACTGGTGTAACAGTAGATAAAAACGGGGTGGTATATGTATTGGATAGAAATAATAACAGGATTAGAAAAGTAATAGGAGAATAAATATGACCAGGTTAAGGAAGATGATATTAGCGGGCTGTTTGATGCTGTTATTCTTTCAGGTACGCGCACAACAGCCCGCTCCTTTTAAATGGAATGTACTTCCCGTAAAAGGATTGTTGTTGAGTGTGCCGCAACGGCAGGATGTACCATTGCTCTGTGATTTTATAAAAAAAGCATTGGTAGCGGAAGGTGTGAATACGCTGGCATTAAGAATTGAATTGGCCTATAAGTTTAAATCTGATCCGGAAGTAGCCGAGTGGAATGGTATCACCGAAGAAGACCTGAAACAGATTGTAGCGGCATGTAAGGAAGCGAAGATCCGGTTTATTCCAACAGTGAACCTGCTGGCGCATCAGTCCGAGCAAACGGAGATAGGACCGCTGTTGAAGAAGTATCCGCAGCTGGATGAGTCGCCGGATTTTAATCCGCCGGTGCCCTGGAAGGATGGTGGAATGTTCGACTTCTACAGTAAGTGCCTGTGTACACAGCATCCGGATTTATTCAACATCATTTTTCCTTTGGTGGATGAACTGATTGCTGTCACCGGCGCTGATGCCTTTCACGTGGGCCTTGACGAAGCCTGGATCATCGGGTATAATAAGTGTCCACGTTGTGGCGGCAAAGATCCGGCGGAACTGTTTGGGGCTTATGTAACCGCCCTGCATCAGCATCTCAAAGAAAAAAAATGCCAGATGTGGATGTGGAGCGATCGCCTGATAGATGGTAAGGAAACCAACCTGCTGGCATGGCAGGCCAGTATGAACAATACCGCCAGGGCCATAGATATGATACCGAAAGATATCATGATTTGTGACTGGAAGTATGAAGATGCGCCTCCAACGCCTGCCTACTTTGCCGTGAAAGGATTCCAGGTATTACCTTCTTCGTGTGGAAAGGAATCGTCTGCCATGGTGCAGCTGGAACAGGTATATGCTGCCCGTAAAAATGCGCTGCAGGCCGATTTCTCCCGCACGCTGGCGGAGCGTATGCCCGGTATATTTGAAACCATGTGGGTAAATACGAAAGAGTTTATTGATGGATATTATGGGCGCAAAGGTGTTCGCCCGGGCACTATGGCCAACGTAAATACCTTTAAAGCATTGTTTGCAGAAATAAGAAAGAAAGAAAAAATGTAAGGCAGTGGATGATCGGAGCGGATTTTGTCTGTGAGCAGGATTATTCTGATTATACTGATTTTTATTTTTGATTTTAAAAGATAAAGGGAGATATAGGCATATGCTTATATCTCCCTTTATCTTTTTTATCTTCCCAAATTCTTAAAAAACAAAATCAGTATAATCAGAATAATCCTGCTCACAGACAAAATCCGCTCTGATCATCCGCTAAAATGGCTTTTTGCTTTCCGCTTTCTGCTTTCTGCTCTTTTATATATCTTTGGCCTCAACCAAAACACGAGAGAAACGCCTGTAGGCGATGTGGTATGCCTGATGAACGCGATATCTGGATGAAATTTTGTGCTGGTGAACAAGCTGCATTCCGTGAATTATATGATACATATTATTCGCGCATGTTTGTTTGGGGCTGTAAGTGGTTGGATGGCGACACGGCTTTCGTAAAGGATCATCTGCACGATTTTTTTATTTATATCTGGGAGAAGCGGGCCAATTTGTCGTCTGATATCAACGTATCAGCTTACCTGCTCACCGCCTTTAAACGGCGTTTAATTGAACAATGGGGGAAGAAAAAGAAGCTGACCGATGTGAGCAGCCTGATTAATCTTTCCGCGGAGGCCCAGGAAGACAGCGATCTTTTTACTGCACAGTTTACCCGTATACAACAGGCTTTACAAACATTAACCCCGGCCCAAAGAGAGGTTATTGAGCTCCGGTTCCTCCAAAATATGTCCCTCCAGCAAATTGCAGACGCTAAAAATACCAGTCTCCGTACGGTCTATAACCTTACCCACAGGGCGATTGTACAGCTTCGTCAGGAGGTGGGCAAAAAAAATATTTTTTTTCTGTGGTAAATCCATCCTGCTTTTCCCTCTGTATAGAAAAAGCACACGGGCATGGCCAATATTTCAGTAGACCAGTTAATAGGACAGCCGTCGTTTATTAATTATTGTTTTCATACGAATGAAAACGACGTCAACTATTGGAATAACTGGATCGCGGCTCATCCGGAGCATGAGGCTATTGTTCAGGAGGCCACCGGCATGGTGAAAGCCGCCGGCTGGCTGCTGGTGGCGGAAAAGGAAAAGCCGGCAGCCATGGCTAAAATGGACGCCTGGTTGCTGGAAACAGCTACGCCTGTACGCCGTATGCGCTGGTATTATCCGGCTGCAGCTGCCGCGGTGCTGCTGTTGGCAGCAGTATGGTATTTCCGCCCTGCGCCGGTGAAGGAACAGCCGAAACTGGCTACCGCCGCAACTCCTCTTAAATTATATTACAGCAATACCAGCGGCGCCATGCAAGGATTTGTGTTGCCGGATAGCAGTTATGTACTGTTAGAAAGTGGCGCCAGTCTGCAACTAGACAGCGCCTTCGGCAGAACCATCCGCAGCATGGCCCTGAATGGAACGGCTTATTTTAAAGTATCGCGTGATCCGCTGCATCGCTTCGAAGTAACAGGAGGCAGCTACATTGTAACCGCACTGGGCACCGCTTTCCGGATGACGGCCACCAACGGGACATTACAGGTGTTGCTGGAAACGGGTAAGGTGATGGTAGAAAACAATCAGCATGGGGTACGTAAGCTGGTGGCTTATTTGCAGCCTACAGAAAGCCTGCTGATAGATCCATCTCACCAAAACAAACAACAGCAGCACACCTTTACAGCAGCCACCCTGAATGCCTGGAAGGCACAGGAAATGGTATTTGACCACACTCCTGTACAGGATGTGATACTGCAACTGGAGGCTAGTTATAATATTAAGATTCAAATAAAAGATAACACGCTACAACAGGAAGTTTTTTCAGGACGATTTAAAAATGATGCATTACCAGCGGTATTGGATGTACTGTGTTTTACTTTAAACAAGCAATATCAATTCATTGATTCAACCAATGTAATAATTCAATAATCAACCAAAACCATTCGTAGTATTATGTATTTACGTTTTTGCCGGTTATCCGCGAGGATAACGAGTAGACATTCCCATGCCTTGTTTGCGATGATGATGGTGTTAGTATTTACACTGGCGCTATTGCCCGCGCAAGCGCAGGAGAAGAAGCAGGTAGCTTTGGAGAAAGTCCCTGCTGAGAAGGCGTTTCGCAGCTTGTCGGCCTTGTATAAAGTCCGCTTTTTTTACGCTGGTTCTGCCATTTCCGCCAGTGAAATGATCAGTATTCCTGCCGGTGAAAAATCACTGGAAGAAGTACTACAGTACCTCACAGCACATTATCGTTATGCGTTTCGCAGAAATGATAATATGATCAGTGTGAGCCGGGTGACCACCGCTACGCCGGCATTGGCCGAGCGCAGTATCCGTGGGCGTATCGGCCTGTATGAAGGCGATGGCATTGTGTATAATGCAGGGGTGACCATCCGGGAAGCCGGCAGCACCAATGCCGCTATCACCGATGAGAAAGGGTATTTTTCCATGAAGCTCAAAACAAACGAAGCACAGCTGAGCATCAGCTGCGTGGGCTATGAAACGAGTGAACTGGAAGCGGGCGACAGAAGTATGGTCAATGTTACGCTACGTCAGTCTTTACGCAATATCCCCGAAGTGGTGATTTCTACGGGGTACCAGTCGCTGGCCCGGAAAAACACTACCGGCGCTTATTCCCAGATTGGCAGCGCGGAAATACAACGCAGAAGCAGCCAGTCGCTCACCAGTTTACTGGAAGGAAGTATCCCCGGATTAACGCTGGCTACGGGTTATACCGGTACGAGTAAAGACCGTCAGCAGAATGGCATCAATATCCAGGTACGTGGTGGTAGCGCCATACAAACAGAACGTACTGCGCCACTGATCATCGTAGATGGATTTCCGGTGAATCAGTTACCGGATAACATGAATGACGTGGAAAAAGTGGATGTGCTGAAAGATGCGGCTGCCGCTGCTATCTGGGGAGCCAGGGCTTCCAATGGCGTGATTGTGGTGACAACTAAAAGAGGGAAAGAAGGAAAACTGAAAGTGAACTACGCGACTAATATGTACTTCACACAGCGTCCGGACTATTCCACATTGAAACGTGCCAACAGTGCAGATCTGGTGGATTACGATAAAGAACTGTATGATAGAGGGTTCATTAAGCCCTACATCTTCGAAGGATCACGCGGTGGATATTCTCCTTCTTTCGACCTCCTCTTTCAATTGGATAAGGGGTTGATTACAGATGCGGAATTCAAACGTAAACAGGACTCATTGGGAAGTATTTCCAACCGTTCGCAGGTGAGCGATTTATTGTTGCGTACCGGCGTACGGCAGAACCATTACCTGTCGCTTTCCGGCGGCGGTAAAGGATACCGCTTTATGGTGTCTGGCTCGTACGACAAAGGTAAATCTGTGTACATCACGGATAAAACCGAATCGATGCAGTTAAATACGCGGGGCGATTTTGAATTGAATCCMAATCTGCGTTTCAATGTAGATATCAATAGCGTATTCCAGGATCTGAAAACTGCGCCCAATATCAGTGGGAATATACAGCAGCTGGCGCCTTATCAGTTGTTGGTGGATGCGAACGGAAATTACTTATACGACTATACGGATTTTAATAAGGCTGCCAACGATGAGTTAAAACCCTTAGGTTACGCTGATAATGGCCGGAATTTGCTGCAGGATGCCAGATTATCCAATAACAGAAATAAGAACTTCGGATTAAGAACCAATGTAGGGGGTGAATGGAAAATTATTAAGGGACTGACACTGAGTGCCGGATTTTTGTATGACCGTATGAAGCAGAGTGGCCGTGATTTAGTATCACAGTACTCCTCTGATCAGCGTGTTTATATTAACCAGTTTACCACGCTGGATGGCAATAAAGCGATATACAACCTACCACAGGGTGATCGTTTGAACCAGTCGGAGTATACTAATAACAACTGGGCGTTCCGTTCTCAGCTGAATTATACCAACCTGTTTAAGGGCAAGCATTTTGTGAATTTTATTGCCGGTACAGAAGTGAAACGTTACGTGTCAGAAGGATTTACCGCCACAAAATTTGGGTATAATGATGACTTACAGAGCTGGGTGCCGTTTGATCAGAAAATGTTGCTGAATGGCAACCAGAAGTGGTGGGATGGGAATTATATCCCGGTGTATGATGCCACCAAAAATGATCTGTTTTCCTACAATGATGAAAGACAAAGATCTTATTATGGTACAGGCACCTATACTTACAATGATCGCTATACTTTTACCGGTAGCTATCGTGTAGACCAGTCGAACTTATTTGGTACTGATCCTAAATATCGCCGTACGCCGTTATGGTCATTGGGTGGCGCCTGGGATATAGCCCGGGAAGAGTTTTTCCATATGGATAATGTGAGCATGTTAAAGTTGCGTGGCTCCGTGGGATTAACGGGTAACTTTGATCGGACTACTACACCATTATTGGTGGCCAATCGTCTTTATTCTGCCAAGCTCAATGAGTTTTATGCGAGGGTCAACAACTTTAACCCCAAGCTGCGTTGGGAAAGAACCCGTACCGTCAACCTGGGAGTAGATCTGACGATGTATGATGGCCGTTTACAGGTCAGCGTAGATGCATATAATAAATATGGCTATGACCTGTTAGGGAACACGTTGCTGGACCCTACTGTCGGGTTCACCAATATGAAAATCAATGCTGCCAAAATGAGGAACAAAGGTATTGAGCTGGCTATACAGGGCAATATCATTGAAACCAGGCAATTCAAATGGAATAGCCGTTTGAACGCCGGTTATAATAAAAACGTGATCGTAGAGAATAAAATTCCGGATGGTAGTCCTGAGTTAAACCGGATATCCGGTACTACACAATATGTAGAAGGATATGCAAGGGAATCGGTGTGGAGCTATCGTTGGGCAGGACTGGATGATCATGGTAATCCACAGGTATATGGTGATAAAGGTGAGAAGGTAAAAGTAGCGCAGTTCTCTTCGTTGGTAAATAGTGGTACTTATCGTGCACCTTTCTCTGGTGGCTTTACCAACGTATTTACCTATCGTGGATTTTTTGCCAGCGCACTCACCACGTTCAATTTTGGTAATGTGCTCCGCCGTGAAATGCCGGATATGTATGGTTATTCTTTCTCCAATGCGTTGAATTACCAGATTAAAGATCGCTGGCGTAAACCGGGTGATGAAGCCAAAACAGATATTGCAGCGATCACGCCATCTTTTGATCCGGCCGACTTCTACGATGGAAGAGAACGTGCGATGCAATATTCTTCCAATAGCGTAATTCCGGGTGATTATATCCGTTTACGTGAAATACAGTTGGGCTACAACCTACCAGCTTCTTTGTTAAAAGGCTCTTTCCTGAGAGGGGTACACCTGATTGCACAGATGAACAACGTGGCCTTATGGAAGAAAAATAAATACGGTATCGATCCGGAAGCTATTGATCCAATGAATGGTAGCTATTATTTACCGGAACCTAAGGTAACAACCATTACCATTCGTGTTGAACTGTAAAAAAAGAGATCATGAAGAAATTAGCGATATACTCAATAACGTTGCTGGCGCTGTTTTCCAGCAGCTGTAAAAAATTCCTGGACGTAACGCCCAAAGGAAAGTTTCTGCCTAAAACAGTGGCAGAGTATGAACTGTTTATGAATGATCCGCTGATAGCGGATGCCGCCTATGGATATGAAGAATGGATGACCGATGATGTAGCGTTGACGGATGATGGCCTGGGATTGCTGGGAGATAGTCGTAGTGCCAGGAGCTATCTTTGGGCGAAAGACCTGTTCAAGGTAATGGAAGACGACGGAGAATGGAATGGGTTGTATAAGAATATCTATAACTGCAATCTGGTATTGCAGGAAATAGGCACCGCTACAGGTGGTACCCCGGAAGATGTAAGTCGTATTACCGCCGAAGCGAAGATCCATCGCGCTTTTGCATATTTCCACCTGGCGGGTTTATTTGGCAACGATTACCAGGCAGCTACCGCCGGTACAGATCTGGCCGTTCCTATACTGCTGGTGCCGGACCTGGAAGCTAAAACCAAACGCGCTACCGTAAAGGAAGTGTTGGATCAGGTGATCAAGGATTTGTCGGAAGCGTTAGCAGAAAGTGGCTTACCGGATATGGGCAGAAATTATGTACATCCTGGTAAAGCGGGCGCTTATGCCTTGCAGGCAAGAGTGTACCTGTATATGGGTAATTATGAACAGGCGCAGAAAGCGGCATCTGCTGCACTGGCCTTGAAAAATACCTTGTTGGATTACAATACGATCAGTTTCAGTAATCCGGCAAAACCATATAGCGGTTTAAAGGGTCTTCCGACAGTAGATGCCAACCCGGAAAATATTCTCTCCAGAACTACCAGCCAGGGCGGCATTATTGCGCGTTTTATGATTAACCCGGAGTTACTGGGTATATTGGGAGAGAAGGACTTACGCTACGTATATTCGTTTACGAGAATTCTGAAAAATGCCTCTTATCMTGTCAATCCTTATCCTGATTATTTCGCTAACTATATTAACTACAGTATAGGTGTACCAGAAATGATGCTGACAAAAGCAGAATGCATGGCCCGTAGTAATAGTAAAGACGAAGCCATCAATCTGTTGAATACTCTGCGTCAGAAAAGGTTTAAACCCGCTGAATACACCGCGCTAACGGCTAGCACAGCAGAAGAAGCTCTGGTACAGGTGCTGCAGGAAAGGAGAAGAGAACTGATGTACCACGGCGTACGTTGGTTTGATCTGAAAAGATTGAATCGTGATCCACGCTTCAAAAAAGATCTGACCCGCAGTTATAAGAATGTGACTTATACCCTGGAAGCGAATAGCGCCCGCTACCTGTTACAGATTGCACCGAAAATTATTACTATAAACCCAGCCATTATACAAAATCCCAGGTAATCACCTGTTCACAGGCGGACTAAAAAATGCTTTTAGTCCGCCTTTTTTAAAAAATTGTATATGAAATTTTTAAACGCGCTTTCGGCGGTATTGCTGCTTGGTACTGCTACCCAGGCACAACAGTTAACTTTTACGACTGCTTTACATGCAGAGAAAGAAAAAGTAACCATTTACCGGGAGTGGCCTACCCGGCAGTTGATAGATACGCTGCGGCTTTCCGGCGGTACGGTTACTTATACGCTGCCTACAGGTGCAGGCGTGTATTCCGTTCGTTTGCGGAAACCTTTTGTGGATGCTGTTTTGTTGGAAGAAGGGGAGAAGGTGACGATCAATGTTACCAAAGATACGGCGGTGATAGTGAAGGGTGGCGCACTACAAAAGAAGTGGAGCGATTTTGAGAAAGCCATCAAACCAGATGAGAAGGCCTGGAATGAATGGGGCCATAAATATGAAACAGCACCTAACCTGGAGGAGAAATTAAAAGCCAATACTGAAAGCAACCGATATGCGGAAAAAGTGAATCAGAAAAGGTTGGCTTTTGTATTGAATAATGCGGGTAACCTGGCTGGCGCCTGGATGGGCTACTACTATGCTTTTGCCTGGTCACCGGACAATCTCGAAAAACTGGTGCCGGCATTTCAGCAACACCCTGCTGCACAAAGCACTTATCAATTATTATCAGACAAACAAAAGGCCGCCGCGGCTTTTAATATGACCGGTAAAAAAGCGCCGTTGTTTACCTTACCTGCTATGAATGGCAGTAACATCGCATTGGACAGCCTGTTTAAACAGCATCAGTATGTATTATTGGATGTATGGGCGTCCTGGTGCACTCCCTGCCGCGCTACCAACCGCAAACTGGCGCCCCTGTACGAAAAGTTCAGCCAAAAAGGAATTGGCTTTGTATCTGTTTCCGTAGATGAGAAAAGAGAATTGTGGGAGAAAGCGGTGGCAGCAGATAAGATCCCATGGACACAGCTGTTAAGTCCTCACGGGATGAACAGCGAATTTGTAAAGCAGTACAAAGTACAATCACTGCCAGCTACTTTCCTGATCGATAAAAACGGTACCATTATTCAGCAACACATTGAGGTGGCTGACCTGGAAAAATTATAACTACTTTTTATGAAACAAGGCGTATTGCTATTACTCGCGTTGCTTGGCTTCGCGCCGCACAGCCGTGCCCAGCTGTTGCTGAAAAATGCCACTATCATTGATGGCGATGCTGGGGTAAAGCCCCGTATAGGATCTATCCTGGTGCGTAATGGCATCATTGAACGGATCATTGAAGATGGTTCCATGCCCACCGAAAAGGTAACGGTGATGGATTGTACGGGTCAGTTTATCACACCCGGACTGATGGATGCGCATGTGCACCTGGCCACGGTAGATATGGATGATCAGAAAGGCATGCATCTGAAAACAGATAGTATCCTGGAAAACATGATCCGGCATGGCATTACCACCGTGCGGGATATGGCGGGCGACGCCATTTTCCTGGCGGAGTATAAAAGGAAAACGGCCACCGGTCAACTAACGGGACCGGATATATTTTATGCAGCGCAGTTTGCGGGCCCCGGGTATTTTGACTTAATGAAAGGAGGACGCCGTGGCGACAACGATCTGGGTAATACTCCCTGGTACCGCGCTATTACACCGAAAACAAATTTGCAGTTGGCGGTTGCCGAAGCCAAAGGTGCGGGCGTTACCGGCATTAAAGTGTATGCAGATCTTACCAAAAAACAAATAGCGGCTATTACAGAAGCAGCACACGCACAGGGTATACAGGTATGGAGTCATGGTACCGTGTTCCCTGCCAAACCGGCGGATGGCGTGGCGGCTGGTGTGAATAGCTTATCTCATGCAGCGGATCTTTGTTTCCAGCAGCTGGCAGGAGATACTTTGAACTTTAGTAAATCATGGGAACAAATCTACAAGCATTTCGTACTGGATACCCTCGTGCAACGAAAATTACTAACAGGCATGCAGCAACGGAATATTTTCCTTGATCCCACTATTTTCCATGCCACCAATAATAAAATGTGGAATGCGCTGACGATTACCCGGATGGCGCACCAATTGGGCGTAAAGATTGTTACAGGCACCGATTGGATTTATCCGGAAAAGAATGAAGCGGTGCCATTAGAGCAGGAAATGGCATTGCTGGTGAGCAAGTGTGGGTTAAGCACTGCGGAGGTAATTCAATGCGCTACCCTTAACGGTGCGGCTGTTACTGGCTTGCAGGATAGGGGCGTGGTGCGTGTTGGTAAACGCGCAGACTTATTGATCACTAAGGTAGATCCATATATTAATTTAGCCACGCTGTTTACGCCGGCAACGGTGATAAAAGATGGTAAGGTATTGCGTTGGTAATAACCGTCGGGATGCTATTTCAACGGTACCATACAGCGTATATCCGTATCGTTGAAATAGTCTTCCAGGCAATAACCCTGTGGATCAATGTCCGGTGTATCCAGTAATCGCTCAAAGGTGGGCGTTATCGCCATGAGGTGCTGTTGGTACTGATGTAAGACTTCGCTGATATAAACCCCCTTGCGGACGGTAAAACTCCTCAATCCATACTGATCCCCTTCCCCTGGTGTTTTAGCCGCTACTGCCGCCCTGTAAACAATGCCGTGGCCTCCTTCCGGGCGGGAGATCCCATATAGGCGTCTTCCGGTCATATCTCCGAGCAAAGCTGTCAGTTTTTCGAAAGCGGGCTGTATGCCCATTGGAAAAGAATCTGCCTGCACATAAAATACTTCGATATCGTGTTCCAGGGTAATGGTTTCCATGGTGTGATGATTTAGTAGTTTCCTAAAGGTACCCGGTATTCCTGGTTCGCATACGGTGTAAACACGACAATTTGAATGGCATATTGGGCCAATTAATTCACGCAATCGTTTGTTCGGGTATTTCTGGGTAAAATCTGTTAACATTATCCCATTCAACAATTGATGTATGAAAAATAATTGGATTGGCAGTCTGGCCCTKGTGTGCCTGCTGGCCATACAACTGCCCGCACCCGCCCAGGTGTTTTATGCCGGCAAAGCCCCGGCAAAAGCGGTGACCCTACCCGGAAAGAATGTGTTGGAGAATGCCGTGCTGGAAGTAAACCTGGGAATGATAAAGGAGCAATTGGGCCCAGTGACGTTCCGCGATAAGTTATCATCCACGCAGGTGCAATTTGCCGCTAATCAGTTGTTCATTTTAAAGTTGAACGATGGCAGCACGTTGCTCCCATCCGATTTTACGGTGACCAGCCGCCAGGAGCAAGGGGTGGCAGCGGCGCCAGCGGCCATCCGCGGGGTAGACCGCCTACCAGGGAAGCAGCTGGTATTGGGCTTGTCCAACAAAGCACACCGCATCAATATGGTATGGCGCATTGTATTACACGACAACTGCAATTTTATTCAACAATATTTCCACTTCACGGACCCGCAACATCACATTCAGGATTTATCGCTGGTGAATATTCCGGCGGCGGCAAAACCGGTGCTTTCCGGTGTGGTGGATGGTTCGCCGGTGTTGGTGGACAACCTGTTTTTTGCATTGGAGCATCCGATGGCGCACCAGGAAGAAGGCGCCACCATGACACAAAGCAGCGTAGCGGCTTCGGCCACACTGCGCTCCGGCGACGGTTTTGACGTTAGTGTTGCCTGGGGAGTTACGCCTGCGGGGCAACTTCGGCGGGGTTTTCTAACTTACCTCGAGAAAGTAAGGGCAGTACCTTATCGCGTGTTTCCCCATTATAATTCCTGGTACGACGTAGGATATGATGGTCGCGAAATTACAGAGGCAAATGCGCTGGATCGTATCCGGGTATTTGGGGATAGCCTGGTGGTAAAGCGCAAAGCCAGGATGAGCGCCTTTTTATGGGATAGTGGCTGGGACGATTATAACCGGCTTTGGTATTTCAGTAGCAAGCTGCCCAATGGTTTTAAGAAGATGGAAGCGCTGGCCCGCCAGTATCATGCGGCCATGGGCGTATGGGTATCACCCTGGGGTGGTTATGACCAGGAAAAGATCAGTCGCCTGGCGAGCATTGAGAAGCTGCATTTGCCATTTACGCCCAACGACAATGGTTTGAGTTTAGCGGACCCGCATTATTTCGATTATTTCATGAAGCTCACCGCAGACTTTGTGCAACACCAGGGCGTAGTGAGTTTCAAGTTTGATGGAGTGGGCGCCGGTAATGGCGTTGGAGGAGCAGGAGAGAAGTATGCGAAAGATGTGGAATCATTTCTGCGGGTGATTACCGGTTTGCGCAAAATAAAACCGGACCTGTATTTTAACCTGACAGTGGGCACCTGGCCTTCTCCCTACTGGCTGAATTATGGCGACGCCATCTGGAGAGCCGGTGAAGACATGGGCTTACTGGGCGCAGGTACTAAAAGACAACAATGGATGAACTACCGCGATGCGGAAGTATATAAAAACATCGTACAACGTTCACGGCTATATCCACTCAATGCATTGATGTATCATGGCATTGTAGTAAATAATGAAAATGGCCTGGGTGCGTCGTTTACGAATGATGAGGCAGGACTGGCAGAAGATGTATGGGCATTTTTCGGTAATGGTACCGGTATGCAGGAGTTGTATATTAATCCGCACCTGATGAGTGCCAGTGGCTGGGATATATTAGCGAGCGGGATGAAGTGGTCGGCACAGCACCGGGACCTATTATCCGATGTACACTGGATAGGCGGCGACCCTGGTAAGGAAGAAGTATATGGCTTTGCGGCATGGAACCATAAAGAAGGAACGTTGACATGGCGGAATCCATCTGCCAAAACAACAAAAATTACTTTCCGGTTAAAAGAAGTACTGGAGTTGCCGGAAGGCTATCATACAGGGTTTTCGGCCTTTAATGTGATCAATAATACCGGAATTGGTAATATGGATAGTGAAGAGAATATTACCATCACACTGGCGCCATTTGAAGTGAAAGTGTTGGAGTTAACGCCAGTGAAATAACAAGCAGGTAATGCCTGAGGGGGCTTACGATAAAAGGGTGTACCGGGTAATGCCGGTACACCTTTATTATTAGATGCCGAGGATGGCTTTTAGTTTTTGATCCAGTTCTTCACCGCCATTACCAACGATTTTGAACAATACTTTACCGGTTTTATCCAGTAGTATTTTGGTAGGGAAGCCGGTAATACCATATGACATGGCCAGGTTATTGGTGGCTTTGTCGTAGTTATTCAGTACCTGTATCCAGTTGATGCCATCATCTTTAATGGCTTTTAACCATGCGGCTTTGGCGTTGTTGATATCATCTGCTTTTTCATCTGCAATACCTACAATTTCCAGCCCTTTGTCTTTATACTTTGCGTATATTTCTTTCAGGTGAGGATGACTGGCTCTGCATGGGCCGCACCAGCTGCCCCAGAAGTCGAGCAATACATATTTTCCGCGGAGGGAAGATAGCGTAAAGATGTTATCCTGGTTATCTTTTTTGTTGAAGTTGATCACAGCGCCTTCGCTGGTAGCTTTGGCGCCAGTGATGCGGGAAGACAGGTATTTACCGAGGTAAGTATCTTTGTACGTATCGCTCAGTTTATTGAATGCCTGTTCATACGCCACCGGATCGAAATCGCTTTGCAGCCTGGTGAGTAAGTTAACGCTTAAAAATGACTTGGGATGAGCCGCAACGAACGCTTTCTGCATGGCAGTGAGTTCTTCGGTGGTTGCCAGCATTTCCGCTACTGCGGCTTTTTTCGCGGTGCTGTCTTCCGGTTTACGCATCCCGGCAGTTTTTTTACGCAGTTCCCATATCTTGGCAGTCAATGGCATTGATTTTTGCCTGAATGCATTCATTTCTTCATTGGCTTTATCTCCTTTTACAGTGGCCTTGTAGAGCTCTTCTGCATCACCCGTGATCTGTACATTCGTTTTATCCGATAGGATAATTTCCAGGGCGGGTGCAGGCATAAACATACCGCCTTTCACCATTTCGAATTTGCTGGCTGGATGACGGCTGAAGAAGGTGGCTATTAGAGGTTCGTTGATGCTACCAGAAAATACAAACTCGTCGCCTTTATGCGAGATGGCGGTATCTACTTTGTGACCGTCTGCGGTAACATAAGATATGGTCAGTTTATAATCTTCCTGCCCTTTGATGTGAGCCGTTACTTTGTAGCTTTTCTGCGCGGTGGCGGGGAGAAAAGAGGCCAGCAGCAAGCTGCCGGCCATTAAGAGGATGTTTTTTTTCATGGTTGGTGTATGATTTTTAGAATCCCATCATTTTAACAGCGCCGGCTTGACTCGGTGCTGCTTTGGCGCCTTTATTCAGACTTTCCTTTATTTTAGCTTCTGCTTCTTCGCCATAGCCGGTGAAGCGCTCCAGGATTTTGCCTTCGCGGTCTACCAGGTACATGGTAGGGATACCGGAAAACTGGAATTGCTCCATGGTTTTATCTTTGTTGTCGCTCAACATTTGTTCCCATGGCATTGCTTCTTCCTTCATGGCTTTTTTCCACGCGTTTTTGTCGGTGTCAATAGAAATGCTCACTACTTCGAAGCCTTTGTCTTTATAGCTGGCATACAGTTCTTTTACCTTTGGAATGGCTTGTCTGCATGGACCGCACCAGCTTGCCCAGAAGTCAACCAGCAGGTATTTGCCTTTGTATTTTTCCAGTCCGGCCAGTTGACCGTTAGCATCAGGATATTGTACACTCGGCATTGGTTGGCCTGATTTCAGGCGCATGGCTTGTGCTTTGTTAGTGATGATAGTTTCTTTTAAATCTTTGGCTTCGGTTAACCAGGGATAGCGCGCAATTAACAGATCCAGCATTTTCATGGCTTTATCATATTTCTCGCCTGCTTCTGTACCCGCCATGCCACGGATTGCAGATACGATTACCGGACGGTCTGCATAAGATTTTATCAGAACTTCCTCGCGTATTTTGTAATCTTCACTCATCGGGTTATACTTTTTGGTATTTTTCATATAACCGTACCAGGTAGTATCCGTTGCTTTCTTGGCATAATATTCCATGTTATATTCATCGATCATCCGGCGATAGCTAAGTTCGTTATTCAGCGAACTCATGTTGATGAAATTATTATCGTAAGATCCTTCTACATAATTGTAGTGAGGTACTTTTACTTTGTAGCGGGCAGTATCATAGCCTCTCATGGCTACCTTTACATCTGCATCACTCCAGAACGTTGCGTGGTCCCAGTTCATGGCATTGAGTTGGTAAACGCCCTGGTGATCCTGTTTGATGTTGAAGGAAAAGGTATTGTCTTTCCCAACAACGCAGGAATCTACCACTACTGGTTTCCCTTTCAGGTTATCTTTCAGCAGAAATACTTTGTTAACATCCTGTTTAGGATCGGTAAATTCTACACTACCTTTTACCGTAATGGCTTTTACTAATTTGTTTTGTTGCGCCATCAGTGCCGCAGGAGCGGTAAGCAACATGAGCGGTGCGCAAAATTTCAACATTGTTTTTTTCATCACTATTAGTTTAAATATAATTGATTTCCGTTTTTACTTACTGTAGTCAGCGTTTTGTGTCAGGTTTTCATTAATGAAAAACTCTCTGGATGGAATGGGCATCAATACGTGTGTAATGGGTTGTCCGAACGATTGCAGCCAGGCATTCATTTTGCCGAATCGTTGCATATCGCTCCATCTGAGTCTTTCTCCAATAAATTCTCTTCTTCTTTCCTGTTCAATAGTGGCGAGGAAAGCAGTAGGTGTAGCAAAATCAGCGTTGTTCACCGTGC
The DNA here is from genome assembly GCF_056396465.1 of Chitinophaga sp. 05T412. Lineage (NCBI taxonomy): Bacteria > Pseudomonadati > Bacteroidota > Chitinophagia > Chitinophagales > Chitinophagaceae > Chitinophaga > Chitinophaga sp. 05T412. Next base: position 661,716 of record NZ_JBFTLN010000003.1, on the reverse strand, counting down.
TGGCTTTGCGGGCGCTGCGTAGCTGGTTATAGGTAGTTACGTCTACGGTACCTTTGCGGGCATTGGCTTCGGCAACAATCAGGAATGCTTCGCTATAACGGCATATCACATACGAAGGAGTGAGCTCCTGTGGAAATTTATTGAGGAAGTATACCGTGTCGATAATGCTACCGCCTTTGGTGCGAACAAAATAACTGCGGCGAACATCTGTTGCATCGTATGACTTTACAATATTGCTATCTACCCAGGTACTGCCTGTACCGGCTTGTCCGGTGCCTCCCTGGCCATATAGATTGGGAAGACCATTGAACGCACTGAGGCTGGTTTCGTTGATTTTATAAACCGCTTCGGCGCTATTCACGGAAGATTTGAAAATATCGCCAAAGTTGGGTTGCAGGCTGAGTTTTCCGGAGCTGATCACGGCGTTGGCCATCGATAGCGCGTCGTCATATTTAGCATGATTCAGATAGTATCTTGCCAGCAGCAGTTGTGCGCCTTGTTTGGAGCCGCTTACCGGGCTGGTATACGCAGGCAGCAGATCGATTGCGCTTTTGAGATCTTTTTCAATCAGCTGATTTACTTCCGCCACCGGATTGCGGGGCGGTCGGCTTTTAGGATTTTCGTTTCCGTAAACGATGACTACATCTCCGAAACATTCGGTGAGGAGCATATACGAAAACGCGCGCAGGAGATAAGCTTCTCCGAGTGTGGCACTAACGCTGCTGTCACCGGTGAGTGACTGTGCATAGTTGATTACCATATTCGCATTGGCAATGCATTGATACGGCTGTCTGTAGACAGGTACCAGTGCATTATCATTAGAAGGAATATTATTGCTCTCATAAGGGATGAAGCCCACGGTTTGAAAGTCATCGCTCATAATATCCTGTAGCCCATAGTAGGCATAGAATGCATTGTTATTGGAGAGCGCCAGTTTCGCCCCATTGATCACCAATGGCAGGTTGCTTTTGGAGAGCTGGGAAAAGGCAATCTTTGTATTAGGATCTACTTCTCCCAGCTGTTTGCTGCAGGAAGAGAAGCCGATGGTGAAGAACGCTGCAATAGGTAATAAAATATGTTGTTTCATGTGGTGACGTATTAAAATGAAAGATCTATACCAATAACAGCCGAACGCGGATTCGGCATGTTGGAAGTGACAACGCCGGCGTTGTTGGCCGCTTCGGGATCAAATCCTATGTATTTGGTGATCGTGAAAACATTCTGTGCAGATGCGTAGATGCGTGCCCGTGTAATTTTTGCTTTCGAGAGCAACGCAGTCGGCAGTTCATAGCTGACACTCAGATTACGAAGGCGAACATAAGAGGCATCGTAGATGAACTGGGTAGAAGGCCGTGAGTTCCAGTCATTGGTTTGTCCGGCGCCATGCGGTCCTGTAATGGCTCTGGGTACATCGGTGATATCTCCTTTTTGTTTCCAGCGTTTGTTGATTATATCAAATTTATTGGGCATCGCATTATAATAGTCCAGATCATAGTTGCGAAGTGTTTGCTCATAGAAGTCGTATATTTTGTTGCCTACCACATAGTTGAATAAAGCGGATACCGTAATTTTTTTGTAAGACAGGGTAATGTTGGTACCACCGGTAAATTTGGGTAATGCTACGGGCACGCTAATCATATCATTGGCATCCCATCTACCATCTTTATTCTGGTCTTTATACATCATGTCACCCGTTTGCGGATCTACGCCCAGTGATTGATATACCTGTACGGAGCCGAGTGATTGTCCTATTACAGCCCGGCTGTAAGGGCCGCCAAAAGTAAAGGTGCCGTAGTTGGTGAGGGAGTCTTTTAATGACACCAGCAAATTCCTGTTGATGTTCATATTGGTTTCCACTTTCCAGGAGAAGGCGGCGCCGCTGCGGCTGCTGACAGCCAGTTCCAGGTCTACTCCGTAGTTGCGGATGGTGCCAATGTTGTCGGGAATGGTGGCAGCACCATAGATATAAGAGATATTATTGTTGCTTAATAAACCGTCGGTGGTTTTATTGTAATAATCTGCTGTAAAAGTAACCCTGTTGTTAAGTAAGGTTACATCTATACCTGCGTCCACCTGTTTGGTACGTTCCCATCGAATGTCTGGATTCCCAATGGTAGTACCCAGGATAAGCGCGGGATTACCCATGTAGGAAGTGGCGGTGAGCAGGTTTTGCGCATCAAAGTATCCGAGCGGCCGGATGTTGCCACTCATGCCGTAGCTGCTGCGGATCTTGAGCTGATTAATGAGGCGGCTGCCGGCGAGGAAATTTTCGCGAGCCATATCCCATCCGCCGGAAATAGAAGGGAACCAGGCATAACGGGAATCGGCATTTAACTTGGAAGAACCGTCGCGACGAATAGAGGCATTGAGCAGGTATTTACCATCCCAGTCGAAACCGGTGCGCAGGAAATACGCATCAGATACTTCTTTGTTGTTGAGATTATAGCTGCCAATACTGGAAGGGCTACCGTAAGTAGCGCCGGATGCCGCACCGGTAATGCCATCCACTTTAGGGAATCCATAGATATCATAACCGAAGGAATTCAGTTCGTTACTATAGAAAGTATATCCTAATGTGCTGTTGATGCCCAGGTGCTTTACTCTTTTCGTATAGGTGAAGTAGTTGTCGAAGTTGTAAGAGAAGTTATCTACGCCCAGATTTTTGAACATACCTTTGTTAAAGGCGCCCTGGTAGCCGGCAGCCGGGTAAAAGGTAATGGCGAGATCATTAAATTTGGTAGCATTGAAAGAAGAGCGGAAAGAGAGGCCATCCAGCAGTTTCACATCTGCCGACAGGCTACCCAGGTATACATTATTTTTATCTTTGTTATTATTATCCATCATCACCCCCAGCGGATGCTGTTGCTGGCCTACATAGTAAGTCAGCGAACCATCCGGATTGCGTACAGGATCATCCGGGGTGTCAGGCCGGGCATTGAATGCAGCAACGATAGGGTTGCTCATATTTTTTTTGACAGATTGTGTAATGTTGATACTACCATTTACTTTGAGCCAGTTGTTTACCTGCTGGGTGAGGTCGAGGCGACCGGTATATCTTTCGAAGTTGCCGGTACCCAGAGAGGATGCTTCTGCATAACGGCCTAGCGACATGTAATAATTGTTTTTGTCGCCGCCGCCGCTCATACTGGCTTGAATGTTATTAACAGGTGCATTTTTATTCTTAATACGATCAAGCCAGTCGGTGCTGCGATTAGCCATCTGTAAGCCATTCAGCTGCCCCTGGAACCTGATGATATCATTTTTCAGCTGACTGATTCTGTCGGGGGAAAGGTTGCCGGGATGGGCCAGCAGGGTATCAATATCGTTGATCCGGTTGTTGCGGGAATCATCGAAAGCAGATTTATAATCTGCGGAATTGAGCATATGCCGGGAAGTGGGAACATTGTTTACCCCCGTGTACATGTTGATGTTTAGCGTTGGTCTGCTATTCAGCTTCCCTTTTTTAGTTGTAACGATAATCACACCGGTGGAGCCCCTGGCGCCGTATATCGCTGCTGATGCGGCGTCTTTCAGTACCTCTATCGACTCAATGTCCTGTGGATTGAGATTATTAATAGAGACGGTATTGCCTTCCAGGATGAGTCCATCTACTACAATCAGTGGATTGGCATTGTTGGCACTGATAGATTGTGATCCACGGATGAGAATATTAGGCGTGCTTCCGGGGGCACCATCTTTAGACGATACAAATACGCCGGCCACCCGGCCGGTGAGCGCTTTCCCGAAATCGCTGGCAATGTTTTTTTCCGGCGACAAAGCATCCGCTTTTACGGTGGAAATGGAGGTAGTCACATTCGACTTTTTTTGACTACCATATCCCACCACAACAGCATCGGTGAGATGAATGGCCTGCATCTTCATCAGAATGGGGCCTGTTTTAATCAGGCTGGCAGCTACTACTACATTTTCAAAACCAATAGAGGTGATTTGCAGTTGTGCATTGCCGGGCACATTCAGTTCAAATTCCCCTTTGTCGTTGGTGGTGGCCCCTTTTGTGGCGCCGATTACTTTTACCGTTGCTCCCGGAACTGGTTGATGGGATACCGCGTCCTTCACGGTCCCCTTTAAAATCTGCTGTGCATAGGCGGAGATACCGGACATGCATAGGAGGATAAATAAAAATGACTTTCTCATACAATAGTTGGTTGATTTTACGATATGTGAACGGTCCCGAACAAGAATGAAAATCCAAAGTACTTATCCTGTTATTTATTTTATCAGATAATGGACATACCCGGCAGTAAAAAGTACATTCCGACGTTTTATGTGGATGAAACAATTTTGATACTGAAATGCCGGAATATGCCTGAAATGACTGTTGGTAAGTACTTTGAGGGATTTGGTGAGGACGAACGGCGCATTAACAGGTACGAAAAAAATAAGCGCGGATTTATGCCGAAACAGTGGTGGTAAATACTATCTTCAAGGTTGTAAGTGTATATGAAACACCATAAACCATACCGGTACTTTGCGCACCTGGCTGTTTGGATGGCCCTGATACTGCTGTATATCTATCCGCAGATAAAGGGCGCATTGGCGAACGCACATCTGCTGAAATGGACTACTGTAAAATATCTGTTGTACGGCGCTATCAACTTCCAGTTGTTTTACCTGCTGGTGTTTGTATTCCTGCCAGATGTGGTAAAGCAACGGCAATACGGCCGGATGGTACTGTATACAATGGCGTCGATCCTGGGATTTTCTGTAGTTAAATATCTTATTGGCTATTTTATTTTTCCGGACGAAGTACTATTCAGGGCTATTCCGTTGAAGATGATGCCGGGTAAAGGGATGGCATCCATGTCGATAGCAGTGCCCAAGCACATGACTTTTATGGAGTATTTACCGTTGACGATACAGATGGGTACTGGCGTGGCGCTACTGGCCTATAGTTACCGGCTCTTTCTTGAATGGCGGAATGCCGCTCCGGGCGACCGGCTACTGGCAACTACCGCCGCGCAGGCACGGCAGCGGTATGAACGCATGCAGGAAGGCTCCCGGCAGTTGTTGTATAACCTGCAGCAATTGGGCCCGCTATTAGAGCACCCGGAGAAGCGCCAGAAAGAAGGCCCGCAGGCCATGTTATTGCTATCGGACCTGCTGAGATATATGTTATATGATAAAGCGATGGAACAGGATAAAGTGAGTTTGAAAAAGGAATTACTGAACTTTGAACGATACATAGCATTACGTAATCTTTATAATACAACTCAATCCATCACACTGGAAATAACAGGTAGTGAACCGGGAGGATTGGTAGAAGCCTTGCGTTTGCAATACCTGGCAGATAAGAGATTACGGGAACTGCAGCACGTTTCCGGTAGGTTGATGATAACAATTGATATTGGGAAAGAAGCGCTATGCTTGTCGGTGATCACGGAAAGGGCTGTTGATCCCTTTTCCATGGATGAAATAAATATAGGGTCGGAGCATGAATAATACCCGTAAAAATATCATTGAGTTTTTTGTGCTGATGCTGGTGTGGATGATACTGGTGTACGGACTGAATGCTATTACCCTTGTGAAGCGTACCCCGGTGGTGATGCGTAGTTTCCATATTAATTATGGTTTTTTCGGCATACTCAATTTCCTGTTATGTTATGTTTATCTGCGATGGGTGGTGCCTCCGTTCCTGCAACACAATAATTGGGGCCGGTTGTTAATGGTAGTACTGCCATTACTGGTGGGTAGCATCGTATTGAAATATCTGATTGCAGACACGTTTTTTCGGGATGTCGTTTTAAGTGGGGGATACCATTATGTGAACCATGAAAAGGTGCAGCTATATCAATCATTCCAGGCGTACTTTGTAAATGGTTTGTGGAGTGGTGTTGTTATCCTGGTAGCAGCGTTTGCCTATTGCTTTTTTATTTTATGGCAGCAGGAAGATAAACGGAAAGCCCTGTTGCAACAACAGCAACAACAGGCAGAATCAGGTTTTCTGAAGATGCAGTTAAATTCACACTTTCTGATCAACAGTCTTAACAGCATTTACTCGCTGGCGCTGGTGAATTCACCGGAAGTCGTAACGGCGCATAAAACCCTCACGGATCTGTTGGCCTATATGGTCAACCAGCCACCTGATATTGCTTACCGCGCCCCAATAGGAGAGGAGGTGCGTTATCTGCAGGACTTTGTTACCTTACAGCGTATTCGTACCGGTTGTCCGGAAGGTATTGTATTTAATTTTCCGACGGCTTTGCCGGAAAAAGTGGTAGCGCCATTATTGCTGGTTCCTTTTGTAGAAAATGCGTTTAAACATGGTGTCAGCAATAGGCCGGACAAACCCATCACCATTACGCTGACCTGCAATCCGCAAACACTCCTGTTTCAGGTGCATAACTACATATCCGGGCAACAGCGTGATAGAACGGGCGGTATAGGGCTGGATAATGTCCGTAAGCGCTTGCAATTGATTTATCCCGGCAAACATGCGCTGGAGATTGTGTCATTGAAAGAGGAATATTATAGTAATTTAGAGATTAACTGGTAATCATATGGCAGTAAAGTGTATAGTGGTAGATGACGAACCGTTGGCGGCGCAGGTATTGGTGTCCTTCATCAATAAAACGCCGGACCTGCAGCTGGTAAAAACATTTCTCCATCCACAGGAAGCATTGCTATTTCTGAAGCAGGAGAAGGTAGACCTGGTGTTCCTGGATATTCAGATGCAGGAGTTGAGTGGCATTGAGTTTATGCAGCTGGCGCCGCCGGGAATACAAATCGTTATTGTGTCTGCCTACGATGAATATGCCGTAGAAAGCTTTGATCGGGAGGCAGTAGATTATTTGCTGAAACCAGTATCCTTTGAGCGTTTTGCGAGAGCCGTACAAAGAGTACAAGCTAAAATTACCCCGGCTATTTCACAACCTGCCGGCACCGATTATATTTTTGTTCGCACGGATAAACGCATTGTGCGCGTAGATGTAAAGGATATCCTTTTTGTGGAAGCGCTGCGTAATTATGTGGCCATTCAAACAACGCAACAGAAAATTCTTACCCTGCAGAACTTACGCAGTTTTGAAGAGATCCTGGCGCCATTTCGCTTTTTCAGGGTACATAAATCCTATATTATCTCACTGGATAAAATAGATAGCATAGAACGCCAACGCATTTTTACAGGCACCTATAATGTGCCTATCGGCGATGCCTATATGAAACAATTTATGGAGGTGATTAATATGCCAAGATGAGTTATTTTTGATCGTAGTAATCACTGAATATCCATCTTCTCATGATAAAATTACTTGTGTTAATCATCATCGCTATTGCCTTTTTTATAGGCGCAGTAGTGACGATCGTTGTTGCCATTGTAAAGAAGAGAAAAGGAGGCTACTGGCTGTCGGCCATCCTGTTTATGTGTTGGGGAGCTGTTTCATTTTATACACTTTACTATGGCGTATGGAAAGGAACAGAGAAGGCGTTTCAAATGGCCGGCAATGTATTTCCCACCTTTGACAGTGATCAACCGGATACTGACGCCAATAAAAAGAATTTCAAAGCATTTTTAAAAGTGGAGGTGACCCCCGATGTGAAAAATATTTACTGTTTTGACGATGCCATAGGAATAGATGCAGATTATATGTTCTCCTTTAATTGTGATACGTCAACGGTAGCACAAATTATACTACGCAACGAGTTGAAGAAGGATACTATTTTGGGTGGAAATGAAGATGGGCTGCAACACGATTTTGATTGGTGGGATAAGGAACGGATTAAAATGCTGCCAAGGTATTCCTGGGATACAGAAGGCGATGCTACGAAGAAGACAGGTAATAATCATAAGCGCTTCTGGTATGATGAAGTGAATCAAAAGGCATACTATTTCGAATTCGATCTTTGAGAGTGGTGTTTTAAGTTTACTACTACTTAAAATAGAAAACCCACGTATTTACGACGTGGGTTTTCTATTTTAGGTATTACTGGATTTTTGCAGAACTCATTTTATCATTTGCACTGGGACTTAGGCCACCCAGCCAACTATTATTACTGGTAAGTGTCCACGAGGTACCGGAGAAATTATCATCTGCATAGATAATAACCGTCCAGCYGGAAGGTATTTTTACAGAAGAAGCCCAATCATTTACCACTCCCTTTGCCTGTAATTGAGATAATGTATAATTCCCTTTAGGAATGAATTGTGAGGCGGTACCTCCATAATTGGCATCCTGGTAAAATACAACACCAGTTGTGCCGCTACTGCCACCAACAGGGTTCATTATTTGTATCAGTTGTTTACTGACGATATAAGTAGGGGCATAGGCGGTGTTATCTGTGGAGGAAGTCAATGGTGCATCCCTATCTACCGCATAGCCAAATACGCCCCCTTTTTTACCGGTAGTAGGTTCCCAGCGGGCATAATCATATGCGCGGCCGGTACCATTTACCGGATAGGTAACATCATACCAAACATTGGAGGGGTATCCTCTTTCTTCATAAAAAGAAAAGCCAGGTACAAATTGTGTTGATTGAATATAAGGGGAGAAGGTATTCCAGGTKGATTGCAAAGTACTGGCGCCACGACCGTAAGCCTGTAACCATACATAGTTCACCATGGTATACACTTTTTTGAAGAGGTTGTTGTTGCCATCCTGGTTGGTATCAAATGTAAGCAGTTTTCCGGTACCTGATTTAGGACCGAGGTAGCTGGAAAGTGCTTTGTATACACCCGCCATGTCGGTCAGGGTTTGACCAGAAGGATTGCTTTCTATGTCAATATCATAACCATCGAATCCATATTTATTGATGGTACTATCCATAATATGTTTTGCTGTCAGGGCATAACCGGCAGAATCATGCGTAGCGCCGGAAACAAGGTCTAGTCCGCCTGTCAGGATTACTTTGGTACCTTTTGTATGTAGTGTATTAATCCATCCAGGCACCTGGCTAGCCACGGGCGAAGTGGGTGAAAAGCAAAACAGGATGAGTACATCCAGACTATCTGGTACCTGTGAAAAATTAGTGCCGAATGGAGCCGGTCCATAACAAGGCCCTTCCAGGCGATAAAAGGCTGCATAAATTTCGTGAGGACGGCTTTTGTACGCCAGCAGACTATCGAGGGGGCCATTCAGTGTGGTTGCATTGGCGCCTGCTGCCAGAGAGGCATTACTGTTGGCGGATAACTGATCGGAGCGTAGATTTTTGGTACAACCAGTGCCCAATAAAAGGATTAACAGCGCGGATAATAACGGGAATAATAAACACTTTTTTTTCATGTGGATGAATTTTATGGTGAATAATGATGCCGGTGGCCAATGATATGGGAATGATGATGTGGCATAGATGATGCGCTTTAGTAATGGGCTAACATATACTTAAGACATCCCTATGTGTTGGGTTAAATACGCTCTCTTATTGCTCGATTTGGGTCTATATGCTCTTTCTCATTGCTCGATTTGGGTCCGTAACGATATAATCGCCAACTGTTACTAAGATACGTTAAAATCAAATACGCGTTATTTTTTTCTGAGGGTATGCCAGGCCAAAGCCAGGTGGATAATGTGAATAGTTTTCAGCTCATTTGTAGTGGTGTTGATAGTCGTCATATTCACAGGACAATTGTTCTAAGCTTTAAAATCATTACATTCATTCTATGCGTATCCTCCTATACCTTGTTATTGTACTGGTAGCTGCTGCCTGTCAAGCTCCGAAAGAACCTGCCCGTAATACTACTTTAGTATTGAAAGATAATCGTGGTATTATTAAGATGAACCTGCCGTCCACCTGGGATACAGCATTGCAGTGGAAGCAAAATAGTGATTGTTCATCCTGTGATGAACTTAAATACCGCTTTCAACCTAAAAAATTTCCTATTGCTTTAGAAAGGGGCTCTTTTTATACACGATTTCCCAAGGATTCAATTGAGCAATTAACTATTATACAATCGGTAGAGAAAAGGAAAATAAGGTATACTTTGGAAGACTTCAAACAAGATCGCAGTGCCATGAGGGAATATTTTCTGAAAGAGAATTATCATGCAAAATTCGTGATGGATACAATCTGTCAGGTAGGGACGCATTTTATAGCGGCAGTAGGTGTTACTAATAAGAGTGTGGATGAGGGGATGCTGTCTTACGATATTAATGCCATCACCATTGTAAAAGGTGATAGGGCGACATTGGAATTTAAGTTTTTATCAAAAGAAGGAGGTGAGGATGGAAAGCTTTTTGTGGGAAAAGTGATGGACATCATTAATTCACTGCAATTGGAAGATGAGTAGCTAAAATGACGAAACCCTGTGTCTCCACAGGGCTTCATCTGCATCTAACTTTTCCTACTTTTCTAACTTTTCCGCCTCATGAATCGCTCTTACCGTTTTTATGATTGCATCTGGTGTAACTGAAATACTGTCAATGCCCTGTTGTACCAGGAACTTGGTGAACTCCGGAAAGTCGGATGGTCCTTGTCCGCAAATACCTACTTTCACTTTTTGTTGCTTCGCTACTTTAATCAGATGTGCAATCATCCGCTGTACTGCCGGGTTCAGTTCATTGTAAAGATTGGCCACCAGGGAGGAATCCCTGTCGAGACCAAGTGTGAGCTGCGTCAGATCATTTGATCCTATCGAGAAGCCATCAATGAAAGCGGAAAATTCTTCCGCCATCATAATATTGGAGGGGAGTTCTGCCATCAGGTATACTTCGAGTCCATCGTCGCCACGGCGTAATCCGAATTCTTCCATGGTAGCCAGTACCAACTGAAGTTCTTCTACGGTGCGGCAGAAAGGAATCATTACCACTACGTTTTTGAGTCCCATGGTTTGTCGTACTTTGAGGAGGGCTTTACACTCCAGTTCAAAGGCCGCTTTATATTGGGGAGAGTAGTAGCGGGATGCGCCTCTCCAGCCGATCATGGGATTTTCTTCAATAGGCTCAAAGTATTTACCACCTAGGAGGTTGAAGTATTCGTTGCTTTTGAAATCAGAGAAGCGCACAATTACTTTTTCCGGATAAAATGCGGATGCAATTTTTCCTACGCCGTAGGCCAGTTTGTTCACGAAGTAATCTGTTTCGTTATCGTGGCCTTGTATCAGCTGGGCTATTTCGGCGGAGAGTGCAGCGTCCTGCAGTTCTTTGTGCTTTAATAACGCCAACGGATGTACTTTGATGTAGTTGTTGATGATGAACTCTTCTCTGGCCAGTCCTACGCCCTTGTTGGGCAGATGTGCGAACTGGAAAGCCATAGAAGGAGAGCCAACGTTGAGCATCAGCGGCGTGCGTATTGCAGGCAGTTGGGTAAGGTCCAGTTGTTCTTCCCGGAAAGGCAACAGTCCTTCGTATACAATGCCATCGGTGCCTTGTGCGCAGCAGACGGTGATTTCCTGGCCATCATTTAATTTTTCGGTAGCGTCGCCGCAGCCAACAATAGCAGGGATACCCATTTCACGCGCTACGATGGCAGCGTGACAAGTACGTCCGCCCTTATTGGTGACGATAGCGGAGGCCATTTTCATGATGGGCTCCCAGTCGGGGTCCGTCATATCGGTGACCAGTACATCGCCGGGTTTGAATTCACTACCGGTAATTAAGCGGTTATCCAGGGAAAAGAGGATATTGACTTTGCCGGAAGCAATTTTATCACCTACCGCAATACCTTTTAATAATTGTTTGGCCGTGTCGGTATGATCAATGGCGTAGGAGGTGATCAGGTTATGATCTTTCCTGGAGTGGATAGTTTCCGGGCGGGCCTGTACAATGTATAATTCATTGGTGAGGCCATCTACTGCCCATTCGATATCCATTGGGCACCAGCGGCCTTTTTTATCGGAGTAGTAGGTTTCAATGCTGCATACCCAGGTAGCCAGTTGCATGATTTGAGCATCACTCAGGCAAAAATGTTGCTGTTGCTTTTTTTCTACCTGGATGATTTTCGTTCTTTCATCGCTGCTTTCTCCATACACCATTTTCTTGTCTTTCACGCCCAGCTTCTTTTCGATGATGGGGATGTAGCCGGCTTGCATGCAGGGTTTGAACACGATGAATTCATCGGGAGATACAGCGCCCTGTACCACCATTTCCCCTAAGCCGAAGGAGCCGTTGATCACTACTACATCTTTGAATCCGGACTCTGTGTCAAGAGAGAAGGCAACGCCGGAGGCGCCGAGATCGGAGCGTACCATTTTTTGTATACATACGGACAAGCCTATACTAAAATGGTCGTAGCCGAAGTTAGCGCGATAGCTGATGGCGCGGTCGGTAAAGAGGGAGGCAAAACAGTTTCTTACGGCATCAATTAATGCAGCGGGACCTCTTACATTGAGGAAGGTTTCCTGCTGGCCTGCGAAAGAGGCGTCGGGGAGGTCTTCAGCGGTAGCGGAAGATCTTACCGCCACATCTGTTTGTTCCTGTCCGTATTCCTGTGATAACTGATGATAGGCGGCAATGATCTGATCACTCAGTTCATGTGGAAACCGGGTGTTGCTGATGGCCTGTCTTATTTTTTGCCCGGCTCTGCGCAGGGTGAGGATATCGTTAAAGTCGACCGTAGCTACCTGTTCGGCGATAAAATTTTCCAGCCCGCTATGCTTCATAAATTCGTAGTAAGCGGTAGTGGTGATAGCAAATCCATCGGGCACGGCTACGCCCATTTTGTCGAGGTTGGCAATCATTTCTCCCAATGAGGCTGATTTCCCGCCTACCAGGGCAATAGCATCCATGCCCACCGCTTTTAGCGGTAGTACAATACTTTCTCTCATATCGAAATGAGTTTAATGAATAAAAAATATGGAAGGATGATGTATGTCTTCCAAACGTGGTTTGATTTCTATTGCAGCAAATTATAGCATGTGAAGGTGTAACGACAACAAGCCGGATAAAAGCGAAAACAAAACTAAAAAAAATGGTTGCCGCCGATTTTTTTTCCTAAATCAGTAACAGTTCCCCTATTTTTGATAAAAATACGAGCATGAGTTTCATACCTGACCAGATTGATATGTGTATAATGGACATATTGCAGGAAGACGCCAGAACAACAAATAAAGAGATTGCTTCCAGGTTAGGTAAGTCAGTTACTTCTATCTTTGAAAGAGTAAAACGACTGGAAGCAGAAGGGTATATTTTACGTTATATCGCGGTACTCAACAGGAATAAGCTGGGCAAAAACCTGGTGGCTTATACCAGCGTAACGCTGAAGGAGCATGGCCACGACCGGCTGCTGGCCTTTGAGCATAAGATCAATTCTTTCCCCGAAGTGATGGAATGTTATAAGATGAACGGACAATTTGACTACCTGTTAAAAGTGCTGGTAGCAGATATGGAAGCCTATGAACAGTTTAACCTCAGTAAATTATCCAAGCTGGACAATATCTATAAGATCCGCAGCCTGTTTGTTTTAGCAGAGTCTAAGTTTGAAGTGGACCTGAATTTAACAACGGGTATGCAAACGAAATTGCAGCATAAAAAATAAATAAATTTAAAAAGTAGGGGAGGCGGGTCAGGCGTCCCTTACTTTTTAAAAGTATTTATAATTGGGAGGGAAACGAGAAGTATTGCGTAACATGTCGTTTCTCCTCTTTCCTCAGCTTGATATTGGTTTGTAGTTCGTATTCTTTCTCTCTCTCCAGCATTCTATGCCATAGGACCGCATCAATATTCTTATTTGAATGAAGTTCCAGCCGGATCAGAATTTTGTCGCCGGGTTTTCTATGACCGTTGAGTATCTGACTTAATTCTGACGGCTCCATTCCTATTTGTTCTGCAAAATCTTTATTCTTTAGCTGAAGCCTGGAAATATATTCTTTCAGAAAAAAGCCAAAAGACATTTCTTTATTATAGGGCTTCTTTTTTAAGTAGTCTTCCATTTGAAATCGCAACTGAAGGATGGCAGCAAGTATTCTTTTTTCATTTGATAAATTGGAGACTAATGCTTTGTTTAACTTTCCAAACTCCTTTAGTATGGCTTTTCTTTCCTCTTTGCCGGGATCTTCTGATATGATATGAGCATCTGCAATTTCTTCAGCAGAAAACTTTCGTGACTTTTTGTTGTGAACCATAGTAAACCTCCTGTGTAATTTTGACTTTCAGAATGCGGAATTGGTAACTATTAAAGTTACGAAAGAAGTAAATAAAAATTACAAAAAATGTAATTTTTTATCTCCCAAAATGAGATTTATAATAACAAGGAGTTACAAACCATCATGATGGTTGTGATCAGACAATACCGCTGACTATTATTGATAATCTACCGGTTTCCCAACACCGGAAATTCTGAAATCCGCAACCGCGTGCAGCCATAGGGGATGAGTGTTATTTCTTCTTCTTTATCATCGCTTTCCATACCATAACTGATATTAGGAATGGGCCCACTCATTTCATTATACAATTGCCAGGAAGGGATTCTTCTGGCCGTTGTTTTTATGGAGATGGGTACCTGTTTGGTGTGCCATGGATCAAGGGGAATCACAGGTGCCTTTACTACTTTGTATTGCCCCTCATTTTGACGATCAGGACTGTTTATCAGGCCGTAGTTCCAGGGTGTGGCTGGTCGTATTTCCGTATACGTTTGACCGTAGTCGCCCGGATCTTTTGTATTGTGGATGAGTTGTTCCGTTTCCCCGATTTGCAAGGCATAGGTAAGCGGACCGCGTTCTACCGACAGGGAATTTTCATTCCACGTTTGCTGATAGAGGTGCATGGGGAGTTCCAGCGTGAGCACATCGCCGGGAGCCCATTCACGGGCTACCTTCACTACCTGGTTGCCGGTAGCTTCCTGCCATACATTCCCATTTATTTTGATGATACCTTTTTTGCACCAGGCAGGTATGCGCAGGTGAAAGGGGAATTGTATTCTCTTAGGACTGTTCAGCGTAAACCGGATGCTTTCTTCAAAAGGGTAGTTGGTTTCTTCTTTGATGGTAGCCGGTATTTGCGCGCCTACATATACTTTCACTTCACTGGGTGCATAGAGGAGCGCGGCCACACCACTGTCGGTAGTAGCATACCATAAGTTTTGGGTGAATTTAGGCCAGCCCTGGTGCATGTTGGAAGTACAGCAGGGGTAGCCGGTCAACAGGCCATAACAGAGGTCTGTGCCGCTATGATTCACGTCGAAGTTGCGAATATGCCGGGTAGCCATTACCTGGTTGGCCTGCTGGAAATACTGATGCGTCATGAAGTCGGCCGACATCTGCGTGGGAAGTGCATTGAATGCAATTTTTTCCAGTTGATCCGCATAGCTTACTTCGCCGCTTATTTCCAGGATGCTTTCCAGGGTAAACATCATTTCTACCGCGGTGCAGAGTTCAGCCCCCTGCGTTGGGTTGTTACCATGCAAGGCTTCATCGCCGCCAAAGAGTCCCTGTGGCGTGCCATTGAAGCGGCGCAGGTCTTCAAAGCCTTTGAGCGTAGCCGCTCTATATTTGGCGTCCGGCTGCTGCTGATAGTAGATCATAGGCTCTTTCATGCCCTGGGCAAGGTTTACGCCGTGAATACTACCGGTGGTAGATAAGAGAGCTGTATGCAGGAATGCATCCGTGTAGTCAAACGTTTGATGATGTAATAGTTTGGCAAGATCCAGCAGAAAGGCATCCCCGGTGATATTATATAACCAGTAAACCACCATCAGGTTATCGCCGGCCCGGTAGCGTGCCCAGAAGGTCCAGTGATCCAATGGATGTTGCGGTAGTTCTTTTAACTGATAGCGGAAGTAGTTCGTCATCAGGCGAATAATGCGGGGATCGGCGGTGGCTTCGTAGTATTGTTTCAATACTTTCAGCATCACCATTTTGGGCCACCAGTCGCGGCTATTATCCCGTTGGACACCAGATTCCGCGGGGTAGTCTTTGGCGGGTCCAAAATAGCCATCGGGTTGCTGACTTTTAATAGACCATTCCACCCAGGGTTTTACTTTCGCGATGAGCGCGGTGTCTTTCAGGATATAGGCGAGTGGGAGCAGGCCGTCGATCCAGTAGGGGCCACGTTCCCATTGATCGCCGTCGCCGCCCAGCCAGCCATTGCGTGGTCCCATGACCAGTGGATACAGCTGATCCAGTTGCCCGGTAGCGCCATTTTTTTGTTGTACTAACAGATGAAGCAGCCAGCCTTTGGGCGTGATAGCGCCCAGTGGAAGGGCGAGGTAAGGTTTGGGTGCAAGTGGTGCCCGGTTAGGATGATAAGAAGGCACAGGGGTGATACTCTTTTTCCCCTGTGCCAGGGTGGCTAAGGAAAGACCCAGCCATAGCGTGGAAATAATAGCAACGAATTTCATGAACGGTTAACGCAATTTACCTGACTAAGGTAGCCGGAATAGGGACCCGCTGTTATCGCAAATGGCTCATTCTTTCCATAAAACGTATCAAAATGAGCCATCAGGCAGCTTCATGATAAAATGCGTATAGGTGTGGGCGTCAGGACTTGCGCTCTACCAGCCGGTTGGTACGTCCGGGCCGTTTCACCAGATCGAAGGCATCGAATACTTCGCCGGTGGCCAGGCAGGAGCGGAAAGACAACGTATCTTTATCGATCGTGATCAGGCTGTACAATTGGATATCGCCGGTGACTACATCGGTCCATTCGATGTTGCTGTCGTATTCATACATTTTGGAACCGCTTACGGTAACGAGGTACATAGTGCCTCCCGGCGCTACCTTTTGCATGCCGCGACCATAGGCATGATCGTGTCCCTGCAGTACGATGTCCACTTTATATTGATCGAAGAGCGGTTTGAACCAGGTTTTCACGGCTTTGTTATCCCGTCCTTTTTTAGTGGAGAATACGGGGTGGTGCATGGTGACACAGGTCCATTTGCAGGGATTGTTTTTCAGCACATTTTCCAGCCACGCAGTTTGACGGCGTATCTGTGTTTCGTTGATAGCATCTTCTATCATCATGGTATTGAGCGAAATGAAACGTACGTTTTGGATGTCCGTATAATAGACGCTGCCATCGAGGTAATCATCTCCTGTACCATTGGCCGGCAGGCCAAACTGTTCTTTCCAGTACACCGATAGATGTGGCTGGTCATTTTCGTGGGTGTATTCATGGTTGCCTGGCGTAACAATGGCGGGTACGCTGCCATGTATATAACCACCGGCTTCAAACCACTGGCCCCATTCTTCGTCGCTGTTGGCGCGGTTAACGAGGTCGCCGGCGTGAATCACCAGCTGGGCATCGGGTAGCTGTGCATAGGCTTTCCGGATTACGCGGCTCCAGAAGGGGCGGATGCCAACCTGGGCATCGCCGAGGTAAATAAAAGACAAACGGCTGCTATCGGCGGCGGCTGTACGAAAAGTCATCCACTCGCTCCAGCTGTTATCGTTGCCCACCCGGTAGGTATAAGTAGTGGCTGGCTGCAGCTCCTGCAGGGTAACGCGGTGATGTGCGGCAGTCACCTGTTCAAACCGGAAGCTGCGGGCATCCGCATTTACCCGGATGGCTTTGGCGGCAAAAGAAGGATGTGCATCTGCAATGGCGTATTCTGCATAATGCGCGCCGGTAGCACTGGCTGTACGCCAATTCAGGGTCACCGACGTAGCCGGTTTATCCGTTACCGTTAGTATAATGCGGTCCGGGATATTGCTGGCGGGATAGGCCAGGGGCGCCGGTTCACCGGGAATGGCGGCCGATTGTAATAATGCCGCACCACCCGCAAATGGGAGCAGGCTGCCGGCTTTGAGAAAGTTGCCGAGGAATTTTCTTCGCTTCATCTGTTGCATAATAAAGTGTTGTTGGAATCAGAAGGCCACTTGTACATCATGGTATCAGGACATACAAATATAACCGGGGCATGTTATGCCATTGTTAAGTCAGCCATGGTGACTATCTTTTTTATGTGTAAGTTTGAAAGAAAAAAAATGCGTCTGTTATTCTTATTGTTTGGCATCTTACTCGTTAGCACAGCTCACGCACAAACCACTCCCTTCACCATTGGCGAGGTACAGCAGCTCCGGTCCAATGAATTGAACGAAGAACGCACACTGAATATCTATCTCCCGGAGGGATATCAAAAAAATACCCAACAACAGTACCCGGTGATCTACCTGCTGGATGGATCGGCTAATGAAGATTTCCTGCATATGGTAGGACTGGTACAGTTTTTAACGATGATTGAAAAAATGCCGCCTACCATAGTGGTGGGTATCGCTAATGTAGACCGTAAGCGCGACTTTACCTTTCCTACAACTATTGAAGAAGATAAGAAAGCATATCCTACCACCGGGTATTCTGCGCGGTTTATCCGTTTTCTGGAAAAGGAGCTACAACCTTATGTAAAACAACATTTCCGGACCAATGACACCACTACGCTGATCGGGCAATCGTTAGGCGGTTTGCTGGCCACTACGGTGCTGGCTGAACGCCCGCAGTTATTCAGCCGCTATGTGATTATCAGTCCGAGTTTATGGTGGGACAATGAATCGCTACTGGCCAAAGTAAAACCTCCTTTTGCGAACGCGCAGATTTTTATTGTCGTGGGTAAGGAAGGCAAACAAATGGAGGACGATGCAAAAGCACTGGCTACAAAGCTACAGGCGGCAAAGGCGTCGGTAACGTTTGCACCTATGCCGGAGGAAAATCATCTCACTATTTTGCATAATGCCGCGTATAAAGCATTACAGGTGTTGAATGCGCCGAAGAAGTAAGGGTTAGTGTTTGTTTTTATGCCGCTTTATTCCTTTTACAGGAGGGCAGGGTACATCTGATCCCGCTGGGCGCGGATTCATCATAACGTTCCCCAGGTCCATCCCGTTTTCAGCGTGCAGGTTGGTGATCGTAATTTCCTTATTATAAAAAGTCATAGCTGAAAATACCAGTGTGATGGTATCTCTACCCGGAACATAACGGAGCTGAAAATCCCCGTTGCCGCCAGATATCACACCAATGTTCGTTCCTTTTATCATGATAGTGGTGGCAGGGAGTCCTTCTACCGTTTTCGTATAGTCGTTTACTGCCTGAACAGTGCCTTTCACCAGAAAGGTATCCGGTTGTATGGCCGGCATTGCCAAACGGGCATGCGCCGGGGTGAAACTCAGTAACCATGCGGCTCCGCCGATGGCAGCTCCGCATAAAAAGGTGCGTATAGGTAGTGCTATTTTCTTCATGGCTGCTACAGGTTGATGGTAACGGGATGTTATTAAATATAAGTTTTTTTAATAACAATGGAGGGATGTGGTGGCACGAACGTTGTCTTATTAATCCAGAGGGTTTTAAAAACCTCTCATAAATGCCTAATTTCGGTGCATTGATTAAAACCTGCTTATATGAAACTATACACGGCCGTAGCATTACCGGTATTTCTCCTGACCCTGTCATCTCAGGACCTTTACAGCAAAGATAAGCCTGTAACGGAAGTTGTTGCCCCCAAACCTCAAACACGTATCTCTTTTGGTAGCGGTATTGACCTGATTGTAAAAGGCCTGGGCCTGAACATCGATAATATCCGCTTTATCAAGGCGCCTAAGGCCAGTGATTATTTTAAGAAGGCCAACGACAAAGCTGCTTATGCGGAGTCACTTATCATTGCCGGTAATAACGGGATTGAATCCGGCCGTGATCTGAATCCGGAAGCACCGGCTACCAGGGAACAATTTGCCCTGGCGCTGCAGGAAGCTATTCAGCATACTGGCCCGTACCCGGAAAACATGATGTGGATCAATGTAAAAGATGAAAAGTCTTTTTCAGGGAATAGCCTCAATGCGGTTCAATCTCTGATTAAATCTAAAGTTGTAGTGCTGGAAAACGGTAATTTCCGCCCTAAAGCATATATCACAAAATCAGAAGCCACAGCCATGGTAAAAAAAGCAGCCGCCTTTATCCAATCAATAAAAGCGCATATGGGTGATGTACAAGCTACCGATGGTACGGTTAGCTTCACCACTACACCGGTGAACGATCATGTAAACAGTGTGGTACTTTCTGCAGGTAACAAGTCTACCGGCGGTTACGTATTGCAGGTAACCCGCATTGATTTCACCGCAGATCACCAGGCGATTATTCATTATAAACTCACCGCGCCGGCTCCGGGTAGTATGAATATACAAGTGATTACTGAGCCTAAAGCGGAAACGTTTGTTGGGAGCGACTATAAAGTGACTCTTAAAGCGGAATAAGCTGAAAGCAAAAAGCTATTGTAGCGATTGATAAAAGCGAGTATTTTAATTGTTATCCGCTTTTATCAATCGCTACAATAGCTTTTTGCTTTCAGCTTTCTGCTTTCAGCTCTCAGGAAATGCCATCTTTCCCAATCACTACCCAGTCTTCATTACCATGACCTTTTGCGATCCAGCGATCCATTTCTTCCGCAATAGCAGGTAATACAGCCAGATGACCGTTTCCTTTTTCTACAGCGTCTATAAACAGCTGGGTATCTTTTCTGGCCATGCTCAGTTCCCAGGAAGGATTGCTGTAATCGCCGCTGGTCATGCGCTTCAGCCTGTTGTTGATGCCTGCGCCTGGATTCCAGAGCTCCAGCAAACCAGCTATTTCATTGTTGTGGATATTCAATGCTTTGGCGAGTGAGAGGGTATCCGACAAGCTGGCCGTTAATCCCACCAGGAAGCTGTTACCTACCAGCTTGATACCAGCGGCTTTGCCTGTTACATCGCCGAGGTTAATCAGTCTGCCGGTCATTTTCCCGAGAGCAGGGGAAATGCTGCTGATCACTGCCTGATCGCCGGAAACCAGCATGTAGCCGGCGCTTTTCAGCGCTTCGGGCGGGCCCATGAATACCGGGGCGTGTACATACGTAAATCCGCGGGCGCCCCAGTCTTTCGTTCTTTGAATGGCGCCATCAACAGAGGTCGTGGTATGGTCGATGATGACAGCTCCGGGGGTGAGTCCGGCTGCAGCGGCGGCCAGTACTTCATCTACCGTGTGGTCATCTTTAAGTGTAATATGTATGCGATCGGCGCCTTTTACAGCGGCCGTTACATCGGCAAATGCTTTGGCGCCGTATTGTTCCAGCGCAGTGGCTTTTGAGGTGGTGCGGTTCCATACCTGTACCGTTTCTCCATTGCTGATAAGCGCCCTCACGAAATTTGATCCCAGAAGGCCCATGCCTAAGAATGCTATCATAACCTTGATTTTTTTTTCGAAGGTAGCGAAAAGTTACCCAACGAAATTGGACGAAAACAACACCGGGCTGCCTGTATTCTGCAAGGTTTTTCCTACGGGGATTTTGTCTTGTTCAGGATTATACTGATTAAACTGATTTTATTTTTTGATTAAAAGAATTTTGGGAGATAAATAAACAGTGTGTTCATCTATCTCCCAAAATCAAAAAATAAAATCAGTTTAATCAGTATAATCCTGAACAAGACAAAAAATCGCGCTAGGTTTTCGCTTTTTCGAAATGCCCGTTATCCACTGCGGTAGTATTGCTGGTATTTAGTAAGATGACTACCGGTGTCTGATATTGTTTTTTCGTATCTAGATGCAGGAAGTATTCGTGGGTACCAATCACTTCCGGTATGAGTGTTATGCCGGGATTTTCCAGGTAACTGGCCTGCGTCAGCGTGGTGTTGGCAGGCAGTTTTATCCGTAGGCTACCGGATACCGGTACATTGCATACTACCATGAAAATGCTGTCGGTACCGGTTTTACGGATATAGTATCCCCAATCCTGTTTCTCGAATCCGGCGTAGCCGCCGCCGCGTATAGCCGTTCCATTTACCTTCATCCACTGACCAATTTCCTGCATACGTTGTACTTCTTCTGTGCGGAAAGTACCATCGCTTTTAGGACCGAAGTTGATCACGAAGTTGCCGCCCAGAGAGGTGGATTTCACCAGCATCTCGATTAATTCGTTCGAGTTTTTGATATGTCCGGCCCATTTGGCATTGTATCCCCACTGATTTTCGGGGATGGTCATGACGCCTTCCCAGTCGTTGCCATGTATATCTGTGAATTGCGTAGGTAGCTTGCGTTCCCAGCCTTGTTCGTAATCACCCATAAGGCGACCGTTGCTATCAAAGTGTCTGGCGCCTTTTTCATCTGCGCGTAAGCGGCTGCCTATAATCAGTCCGGGATGAATTTTTTGCAGGTATTGTTCCAGCTCATCGGAGAAAGCGCCGTCGTTTTTCCAGGAGTTGTCCCAGGTACCGTCGAACCAGAAACCTTTAATGGTGGGATATCTTACTAATAACTCCTGTAACTGGTTTTTTACAAACACCTTAAAGCGACTATAAGCCGCGCTATCTGCCGGCGTTTTCAGCGAAGTGCGCCAGTCCGGATGATTCCAGTCGATGATAGAAAAGTAGAGATATACATCGATGCCCTGTTTATTATATGCATCTACCATGGGGCCGATGATATCTTTTTTCCAGGGCGAAGAGGCTACGGTGTAGCGGCTATACTTACTGGGCCATAAACAGAAGCCATCGTGATGTTTGGTGGTGATGATCATGTAGCCGGCGCCCATGTCTTTCGCTTGCTGCGCCCATTGTTCCGGGCGGTAGTTCACCGGATTAAACTGTTTATACAGGTTGTCGTAATCCGCTTGCGGCATTTCTTTCCAGGAGCGTATCCATTCTGCTGCGCCGTTATAGGTTTTCCCATTCCATTCACCGCCGGGAATAGCATAAAGGCCCCAGTGGATAAACTGTCCGAGGCGGAGCGATCGCCACCGCGCCATATCGGCATCTGTTCTGTTACCAATGCGATGAGCGCCATGCTCCAGTGGGATGGTATCTTTGGCGGGAGCAGTGGTTTGTGCCTGCCCGGGTAGTTGTAACAACAGTAATGCGCTGGCTGCAGCTATACAAAGTTTCTTCATGTTGATCAGTTAATGCGTCCAGGTAATGGTGTCAGTGTATACTTTACCGTTATGAATGCCCGATGCCTGCAGGGTATTTACGCCTGTTTGCAGGGTGATGTTGTCGAAAATAAAATCCCGTTTATTAGCGCCGGGATGGCCGGTTACGGGCTTGTTGCCGTTGACGGTCAGCGTGATATTTTCCAGGTTACTGAATACTTCCACCTTTACCGTTGCCGGCCGGTTCGTGTTATTACGACGTTCCGCGATATAAATCATGGGCGCCGGATTCCAGTTGGCTTTGTACCAGTAAAACGCATCCTTTTTCTGTTGGCGATCGTACGTAATCAATCCTTTCAGGTTCCGGGCATTGACGCCACCCCGGTTCCACATGGGCACGGCAAATTCAAACATATTCCACAAATAGGACGCGGCAATATAAGGGTGTTTTTCTATCACCGACCATTGTTTTACGTGAGTGGCCGTTTGATAGGTTTCAGGAAAAAACTGTCCGCTTACAGGATCAAAGTCGGTGCTAAGGCTATCGGTATGTTGATTGATATTGCCGTCGGCGCCGTATTCGGTCAGCATCAGTTTATAGTCGGGATAGTTTTTTTCCAATCCGCTCACCCAGGGTTCTATATCATCTATTTTGCCCTCATACCAGCCGAAGTAGCGGTTCATGCCTTGTATGTCTGCCGCCAGGTTGGCCGGACGATTCATTTCACCATAGCCACTAACGGCTACGGTATAACGATCGGGATCTTCTGTTTTAGCCAGGTCATTGAGTTGTCTGGTTAGTACGGCTACATGTTCATCCGGTGTTTTGGAATAGACTTCATTGTGCATCCCCCATACATAAATCGCGGGGTGGTTGCGGTTTTGCCGGATTAATTCTGTGAGTTGTTGCCGGGCATTTTCACTTTCTTTTCCGGAGAAGTTGTTCACAAAAGGTATCTCTGCCCAGATCACAAAACCCATGGTATCACATTGGGAGTAGAGATATTCTGATTGTTGATAGTGCGCAAAGCGAATGGTGGTGGCGCCTATTTCGCGGATCAGGTCCAGATCTGTTTTGTGTTGTGCGTTCGAGAGCGCGTTGCCGCAGTCCTGCCATTCCTGGTGGCGGGTAACACCATGCATGGCGTAAGGTTGACCGTTGAGGAAGAAGCCCTTGCCAGGGATTACTTCAAAACGACGGATACCCAGTGGCTGCGTCACCGCGTCCAGTGTTTGCCCTTTCAGCAGCACGGAGGTAGTGAGGGAATACAAGTAAGGATCTTTTACGCCGTTCCATCGGTGTGGACGGGCTACCGGCAAGTCCTGGCGGATGATGTTGATTCCTTGCGGACTGAGTGTTACTTCTCTAACGGTGATAGCTACACGCTTCCCTTGCCGGTCTTTAATCTCCGTTTGTACCTGTACGTTAGTATGATGTGCTTGCTTATTTTCAATTTTGGCTACTACATGAATATCGGCGCTTTTATCGCTGATATGATCCTGGGTGATGGCCAGTCCGGAGGAGGCGTAGTCGGTAGTAGTGATATTAATATCATTCGTGATCAGCAGGTTTACCGGACGATAAATTCCGCCGAAGATGCCGAAGAGAAAATTGTTGATAGGCAACACATCTTCTCTTGCCTGGTTGTTGGCTTTGAGTACAATCGTGTTTGCTTCTCCATACTTCACGGAATGCGTAATTTCAAAACAGAAGGCAGCATAAGAGCCTTTGTGCTCGCCGATCAGGCGATTGTTGACGTAGAGCGTTGCCACGGAGCCCACACCATCGAAACGAAGGAATAATCGTTTGCCTTTCAGCGCCGGGTCTACGGTAAACACTTTTTTATAACAGCCATCGCCGGCATAGAAATTTTTTCCTTCCTGCATGTCTCTGTTATTCCAGGTATGCGGCACGGTGACATTGGTCCAGGCCGTATCTGTAGCATTCGCAGGCGCGGTGAGTGTTCCTTTTCTGAACGCCCATCCATCGTTGAAGGAAATGACTTGTCTTCCTTCCTGTCCGTACCCCTGTAAAAACAGGAGTACAGAAAGGAATGTGATAAAGGTATGTTTATTCATTGTTCAGCGCTGATTATTTACCGTATCCGTCATTCTGTTGCAGTACGGCGTCTTTGTTTACATCTATTTCCGATTGTGGAATAGGCAAATGTATGTTGAAGTCGCTAATGGTAGGTGCTACTTTCGGATTGTATTTCTTCACACGGTCTACCAGTTTTCGTGTACGTGTCAGCGTTAGACGGCGTAATTCTTCTGCAGTAAGTTCACGTGCTCTTTCGTCGAGGATATAATCCATCGTCACGTCAGCAGCCACTACAGGTGTTGCTTTGGCGCGGTTGCGGATTACATTGATACTGGTGGCCGCATCGCCGGGACGCCCTTGCAGGAGCTGTGCTTCCGCCATCAGCAGGTAGGTTTCACCGAGGCGCATTTGTATACGGTCTTTGTACGATTGTGCGCCTTGAATATCCTGTGGCTGGAACTCGTACCATTTGGTGGTATGTGCATAAATATTCTGAATGGTATCGAAGCCGCTTACTACTACTGGTTGTCCGTATTTAGGAGAAGCCGGATCATTGTAGTAGTAACTGCGCCGGATATTGTACGGAGAGTTACGCATATCTTTTTGTTCGTACAGTTCATACGTCCACCAGTTAGTAGGACGAATTCTGCCGATGCCACGGCCACCGAGGGAGTCGCACACTTTCATGCCAGCCACGTTGACATAGAATGGTCCCCATTCGCGGCGGCGCTGATCGAAGGTGGAGCCGCCACCGGTTACATTATAGGTTTGTTCCAATACCCAGATGGCTTCTGTATTTCCCTGACTGCGGCGCATGTTGCCGTAGGTGAACATATCGGCAAACGGATCGCCGGGCTGCGAAGCCTTTACGCCATAGCGGCTGGTGATCAGGGTAAAGAATTTGCTGTCGATGACGCGTTTGGCAGCAGCTTCTGCATCCGCTGGTTTGTTGGCGCGGAGATAAGCTTCTGCCAGCAGTTGTGTGGCTGCAAATTTATTGATACGTCCCTGTTTGATTACATTGGCAGGATCTGGAAGATGTGCTTCTGCGAAGGTCAGGTCAGTAATGATCTGCTGAATCACCGCATCTTCTGTGGCCCGTGTATAATCCGTGCGTGGTACTGATACTGATGCGGTAATCAGCGGCACGCCACCAAACAGGATGGAGAGGTGGTTATACGCATAGGCGCGGAAGAAGCAGGCTTCTGCCGTGTAAAAGTCACGTTGCGCTTGTGTGAGAGTAGCCTTAGGATTTTTCGCCGCATCGATGATGACGTTGGCGGTATTAATCACCTTATATCCATAGTTCCAGATGCTCACCAGGGAACCCGTTTGTGAATTCAGGTTCTGATAATTTTCGTACGGCGCCTGTACGGTATTGGGTTGTCCGGTGATGGCCATATCGGTGCCTACGAAAAAGGTGGCCAATAATCCCTGTACATCCCCGTAATCGTTACGCACGTTGCTCAACATGCCGGTGCTGGCGGCTTCAAAGCCGAGCGGATCTACCAGGGTATTGTCTGGTGCATAATCCGATTTCAGTTGTTCGTTGAGAAAGCTTTTGCTGCAGGATGACAGCGAAGTGATGAACACACCAGCTGCCAGCATTCCGCATATATATAGACTCTTTTTCATCGTCATATCTTTTTAGGTTATAAACTGATATTTACCCCCAGTATGATGGTGGTGTTAAGCGGATAAAAATTGGAACTCTGCAGATCAGGACCCTGTCCGTTGGCTAAACGGAGGTCTTTGGTAGCTCCTGAAGTAGCCAGTGTAGTAGGAGCGGTTTCCGGATCATAGCCCTGCCATTTGGTAAAGGTGGCGAGGTTACGGCCGCTGATATACACTTGCAGGTTCGAAATTTTATACCGCTGTAAGGTGTGCTTATCAAAA
Organism: Chitinophaga sp. 05T412; assembly: GCF_056396465.1. Taxonomy (NCBI): domain Bacteria; kingdom Pseudomonadati; phylum Bacteroidota; class Chitinophagia; order Chitinophagales; family Chitinophagaceae; genus Chitinophaga; species Chitinophaga sp. 05T412. The sequence goes on along the minus strand of NZ_JBFTLN010000003.1, from coordinate 635,075 downwards.
TTATAACTGAGTGTTACATCTTTCAGGCGCGCGAAAGACGCATCCTGTGCATATTTGTATCCTTTAGGATTCGTGTAAAACAACGCCGGGTTGGAGTTGATTTTATTATCCGTAGTCCAGTAAGGAATATCCGCTGGCAGGTTCACTACGCCGGCCTGATCCCTGTTGTCGAGGATGGGATTAGGACGTAAAGCACCATGTACATCCTGTATGAAGATGTTCAACGTAAAGTTCTTGTAGCGGAACGTATTGGTTAAGCCAGCTACATATTTTGGTAATTGTGTACCGAGATAAGAGCGGTCGGCTGCATCTATTTTTCCRCTGTTGTCCAGGTCTTTAAACTTGATGTAGCCTGGTTTTGCGCCTGGATCTACCTTTGAGTCTTCGCCTACCTGCCAGATGCCTGTCATGGTGTAATCGTAGATGCCGAGCATAGGTTTACCAATAAACAGGTTGTTGCCGATGTCATCTTTATTATCACCATACAGGGCCACTACTTTATTTTTATTAAAGGAGATGTTGAATGACGTTTGCCAGGTGAAGTTCTCAGATTCGATATTGCGACTGTTCAACAGTATCTCTAAGCCTTTGTTAGCAGTTTCTCCGATGTTATCATACACGGAAGTGTAACCATTGGCAGCAGGAATTTTTCTGTTGAGGAGCAGGTCGCTCGTGTGGGTACTATATCCTTCGATGCTACCGCTGAGGCGATCATGAAGAATGGCGAAGTCGATACCCACGTTTAACCCGGCGGTGGTTTCCCATTTCAGGTTAGGATTGCCCAACGAGTTGGGAACAAGGCCAATGGAAGTAACGCCATCATACACGTAGTTAGCGGTGGCGAGCCTTGTTAACGTACGATACGAGCCTACTGCCTGGTTGCCGGACTTACCGTAAGATGCTCTCAGCTTCAGTTGAGAGATAGTAGGGATGGCGGCCATGAATTTTTCCTGTTGGATATTCCAGCCGGCAGCAACAGATGGGAACACACCATATTTGTTATTAGCGCCGAACCCGGAGTAGCCATCGCGACGGATAGTAGCGGTGAACAGGTAACGGCTGTCGTAGTTATAGTTGGCGCGGAACATCTGTGATACCAGGGAGCTACCGGTATAAGAGGTGGTGGTTTTTTGTACCTGTGCCGCTTTCAGGTTGTTGAAGTCGAGGTTATCATTCACAAAGCTATTCGCATCCAGTTGTGAGGTGAATTGCTCGTCCTGTTGTGCACTGTACAATGCTGTTAAATCTACCTGGTGTTTTTTTACGCGCAGGTTATAGGTCAGGAGATTTTCTACAATCCACTGTTTATTTTCTTCGTTATACACCTTGGCTGTTCCCAGCATATCGCCCGTTTTACGACCGTAGTAATCGCCGGTGCGGTTAGGACGGAAAGAGTAGGAGGCATTCACCCGATACTTCAGTCCTTTCAGGAAAGGAGGTGCTATTTCTGCGTAACCGCTGCTGGTCATATTTTTACCGCGATCCAGTCCGGGGTTATACAGGTTAATAAGCGGACTTTGATACAGCGTTTGTGGTGCAATGGGATATACTTCATAGTCGCCCGCCGCATTGTAGAGGGTACCATAAGGACTCAGTGAGTTGGCATCAAACAGGGTGGCTTTACCGCCGTCCTGGTTGTTGTTCACGAAGAACAGGTTCACGCCTGTTTTCATCCATGGTGTCACGTTGGCATCAATGTTAGCACGGATGCTGGCGCGGTTATACTGAAACCCTTTGATAGTACCTTCTTCTTTCAGATAAGTACCGGAAACATAATATTTCACATTGTCGGTGCCACCGGAGATGCTGAGTTCATGGCTATGGATATATCCTTGTTGCGCAATTTCTTTGAGCCAGTCTACTTCCGGTTTACCGGCAGCAAAATTTTGTTGTTCAGATAGGTAAGGTAAGTCGGGTGCATCGGGACGGCCAGCCTGGATATTGTACCAGTGATTTTTGGTGCGGTACTGTTCTCCATTCATCTGCTTCACGGTATTGGCCTGGTATTCCGGTCCGGCGTAGCCGTTGTAGGAGATAACGGGTTTACCGGTTTTTCCTTTTTTAGTGGTGATCATGATGACGCCATTGGCGCCTCTGGCGCCATAGATAGCGGAAGCAGATACATCTTTCAGCAGGTCGATCGCAGCGATGTCATTTGGATTGATATCATTGTACGAGCCTGCGAAGGGGATACCATCCAGTACAATCAAAGGAGCATTGCTGGCATTGATGGATTTAAGACCGCGTAAATAGAAGGCCGGGGAGCTGCCTGGCTTGCTACTGTTGCTCACGATATTCACGCCCGGAGTAGTTCCTTGAATCGATTGCAAAACGTTGGTAACAGGAAGATTCTGGAGGCGTTCTTTCGGCACGGAGGCGATAGCGCCGGTGACGTCGCTTCTTTTCTGGGTACCATAACCCACTACCACTACTTCTGTTTGTTGTTCTACGGAGATCTTCATTACGACGTTGAAAGTAGTGTTGCCGGTAACCGTTACCTCCTGCGGTGTCATGCCGAGGTACGAGAACACGAGTACATGCGGACCTTCGCCGGTGATGTGCAGGGAGTAGCCACCATCTGCGCCGGTGCTGGTGCCGAGGGAGGTACCTTTTACTCTTACGGATACGCCTGGCAGCGGGGCGCCGGTTTCGTCCGTCACTTTTCCTTTCACATCTGCCGGTGGTGCGGCAGTGATGTTGTTATCGCTGGTGTTGCTGGTTGCTTTAGGAGAAATGAAAATCGACTTGTTCACGATTTCATATTTCAGTGGTTGACCTTTCAGCATGAGGTCGAGGAAAGCCTGTATCGGTGCGTTTTCCACTTTCATGGTAACAGGATTGGCTTTCTCCAATACTTCTCTGCTGGCTACTACAGTGTAGCCGGATTGTACCCGGATTACGGGGAAGATTTTTTCTACCCGCACATTTTTGCCGGACCAGGTAATCAGTTGTGCGTACCCGGCGGCATGTACTTGTAATAGTGCGGCAGTAAGCAATAGAAACGTCAGTTTCATGACTAACAGCGTTTTGGTTGAAAACCAGTGTCTGGCCAGTACTTTTGTTCGTGTAGGTACATAGCGGGCCTGGTTACAAAGAGCAATTTTTTGCATAGCTTTGCATTGATTTGGCTTGTAAATAGATAGTTGTCCGGAATATTCAACTGCTTTGCATAGCTGTAATCTTTTGGTCGGAGGTGGTCGAAACACCTTCGGCTTTTTTATTACAGGTATACTGGCGTTGGTGGTGGAACATTAGTTCACTGTTTTTCTATAACATGTTGTCGTTTGGTTGTTAGATGTAGCGTCGATTTATTTTAAGCATTAATAATTAATTTTCTTCCTTCCAGCCGGAAGTGCATACCTGATTCCCGCAGGAAGTTGAGCACGGTGGCGAGTGTTACGTCGCTGTTGATTTCTCCTACAAAAGTGATGTCCGGTGGTGTTGTTTCATATACCACTTCAATATCATACCATCTTGCGATCATGCTGATGACAGTAGTCAGTTTTTTATCCTCGAAATTCAGGATACCATTTTTCCAGGCAATTACGGCGAGGGTATCAACCTGTTTGTTGAGGGTAGCTACGCCGGTAGTTTGGTTGATGTCCAGTTGCTGACCGGGTTGCAGCCGCCTGATTTGTTGTTGCGCTTTTACCTGTACGGCGCCTTCCAGCAGGGTGGTGCTGCTATAGGCATCATCGGGGTAAGCGCTGATATTAAAATGTGTACCGAGTACTTCTACAGTCGTTTCGTTATTCATTTTTACGAAGAAGGGCGCGTTTGGATGCGCGGCTACTTCGAAGTAGGCTTCTCCGGAAAGCGTAACGCTTCTGGTATTGCCGGTGAAGGCAGTAGGGAAGGTGAGAGAGCTGGCGGCATTCATCCATACGTGCGTACCATCAGGCAGCAGCAGTTGAAATTTGCGGCCGCGTGGGGTAGTCATTGTATTATAGGTCACGGTGCCGGTTCCAGCCGCATTGTAGCTCAGTTGCCCGTTTTGCAGTACTAGTTTGGTGCCTTGCTGGGTACTGATCACGCCATTATTTAAGCTGTCCAGTACTACCTGGCTGCCATCGCCGAGGGTGAGTATGGCGCCATTTTTACCGGGTTTTACATCATGGGCATTGGTGGCCAGTACGGTTGCTGGCGCCTTGATAGCCGGGCGTTGCAGCAGATAACCGCCTGCGGCAATGAGCAGAAGTATAGCGGCGGCAGCGGCGTAATACCAACGGAATGACCTGATTTTCCGCACCGGTGCAGCAGGTTGAAGAATGGATTGGATGGCATCTTCATACTGCGCCGGATTATAGGCAGGATCAGGTAATGCAGCCGCATGGAGTTCACTGATGAGGGTGGTCCATTCGTCTTCATCACCGTCTGTACGCAGTGCGGCGAACAATTCTTCTTCTTCCGCGGCGGTGGCGGTACCGTTATAATAACGATGCAATAAAAACCGGTAATACTCTTTTGCTTCCACGATACAATCCCTTCTTTTGCTCATAGACGTCCCGAAATGGTAAGTGTACTATGCGTCTGAAAAAAAAATTAAAAAAATCTGGATAGGAGTATAATCAGCAGGATAGGAAGTCGCGTTCCTGTTTGTTTTTCCAGGTATTCGCGGATAAATTTGCGGGCGGTGACCAGCTGGTTTTTCACCGTATTTTCAGATATGGCCAGGGCATCGGCTATTTCCTTGCGGGATTTGCCTTCCTGGGTATTCATCATAAAAACTTCCCGGCGGGAAGCGGGTAATTTTTCTACCGCATCTTTGATAAGTGCCTGTAGTTCTCTGGCATAGATGCCGGCGGAAGCATCTTCGTTATCCGCCACGTCTTCGATATCATTCTGCCGGTTTCTTTCTCTGGCATGTTTCCGGAGGGCGGAGAGGGAATAGTTAGCAGCCAGTGTATAGAGCCAGCCGCCGGGATTTTCAATATCCCGCAGGGTGTGCCGCACCAGCCAAACCTTCAGGAATACTTCCTGGAGTACTTCTTCCACGGCAGTATCTGATTTCAAGAGTTTTTTGACAGACCCCAGCAATACAGCATTGTAGCGATGATACAAGGAACGGAAGGCTGTTTCATCTCCATCTGCAATTTGAAAAAAAAGAAGCCTGTCGCCTGTTAAACTCAATGTCTGTGCTGTGTTTTATCTCATCAATATTATATCATTTCCGCTTTCCCAGCAAGCGCTTTCTTTCCATTGATCATTTTTTATTGGATATGAGGGTGGGAAGCAATTAATTTACAACATGGAAAATCATGCACCATTTAGCGCAATGGCATCTGCAGCTATTCATGCTGCGCAAGCTGGTATGGGCGAGAATGCCCACCTGGTACCCGTATACGCTACCTCTACTTTTACATTCGATAATGCCCAACAGGGCATGGACCGTTTTTCCGGTAACGCGCCGGGATATATTTATTCCCGGTTTGGTAATCCTACCGTAACGGTAGCAGAGCAGTTGATAGCGGCCCTGGAATCTTTTGGTATTGTACAGGAAGATGGAAGTCCTTTGGCGTTAAGAGCCATCCTCCATGCCAGCGGTCAGGCGGCCATGGCTACCCTGTTCCTCGCCAATATTGCATCCGGAGATACGGTGCTCACGCATTACGCGCTCTACGGCGGCACACATGAATTCTTATTCGACTTCCTCCCCAAATTCGGAGTGAAAGCGCTGATCGCCGATTTGCACGACCTGGCACAGGTAGAACAATTATTGCAAACCCGCCCGGATATCCGGATGATTCATATTGAATCACCCGCCAATCCTTCGATGCGTTGTGTGGATATTGCCGGCATTTGCGACATTGCCCACGCGCATGGCGTGAAAGTAAGTGTAGATAATACGTTTGCTACACCTTACCTGCAACAACCCTTCCGTTACGGCGCCGATTTCGTTTTCCACTCCACCACCAAATTCCTGAACGGTCATGGCACGGCTATCGGCGGCGTATTGCTGGGCAAAGACCTGACCGCCATGCAGAAAATCAATAAAACAGCCAAGCTGCTCGGTGGCACCGCCAATCCGTTCGATACCTTCCTGCTGATTCAGGGTATTAAAACGCTGGAACTGCGCATGAAACAGCACTGCAGCAATGCCATGGCGGTAGCGGAGTTTCTGGAGGCGCATGCCGCTGTTGCCGTCGTGAATTTCAACGGCCTTGCGTCCCATCCGGATTATGAATTATCTGCCCGGCAGATGCGCTATCCTGGTGCGGTGATGAGCTTTGAACTGAAAAATGGCTTCGATGCAGCCGTACGATTTATCGATCGCCTGCAAATGTGCTTGCGCGCCGTGTCTCTTGGTACTGTGGATACGCTGATTTCGCATCCGGCATCAATGACGCATTCCGGCATGAAGAAAGAAGACCGGGAAAAAGCCGGGATTTCTGATGGATTGATCCGGATGAGTGTAGGACTGGAGAATGTTACGGATATATTGAATGACCTGGAACAGGCATTGAAATAAGCTGTTTGGGGCATTGGCAGATGCCCCAAACGGCCATCAAAATATCACATTTACTCAGCAACCACCTTTGTGAGGGGGACGTTTATAAAGTATTTTACTATCTCGTTCTACATAGTCGCCCGCTACTATCGGATATGAATACTTGGGGGCATACGATACACTATGGCTTCTTATAATGATTTTGTCGTTGACTTTCAGGCTACGCAATGGCTGAAATTCATTAGACTTTTCCAACCCAAAACTAAGAATATAATCCTCACCATTAATCCTGGCCATCACTCCGAAGCCTAATCGTGAGCCTGGCGGAAGAGAAAGAGACGTTACAACAGCTTCCATATTGGCAAGCGTATTTACAGACCTGCTTATTTTAGCTGCATTGGCAAGCACTTTTTCACCTTCGGGAGACACTTCCCATTTTTTGAACATGATACCAGCCGGGGTAGCCTCCCATCTTTCCCTTTCGGCTTTTATTTCTGCAGCAGAGGGTGGCTTTTGGGTTGACTTTTTAGCATGGTCATTTTTGATTTCGCGATTAGCAAATACTAATCCACCTACCGCAACCAGTGGTAAGATCAGCGCATAAATAACTTTTTTCATGGTTTGTAGTTTTAATTAACATAGATCTATCTCCTGATAAATCAGATCCGCTTAAGGCATCTCATAGATCTAAACTACCCTAATACTTTCAGCTGGAAGGATTAGGATTGTAAATTAAAATGTAAACTTTGTAAATTATTGTAAACAGGCCACTGGAGGGTGGAAGCGCCTTGCTTAAGATCATTGCTGATGGCAAAAAAAGGAAGAAAAAAACGTGTTGCTGCTGATAAAATTATGGGTGAATTAACAGCTACCMCGACAGCAATTGCCAGCGGAAAATAAATTACAGTAACCACGACAGTATATACACTCCTCCAATAGCTACGAGTGCCATTACAATAGTCCCGGTACTATATACCCGCAGCATTTCCCTGATATCCAGCCCGGAAAATTTCGATATCACCCAGAAGTAAGCATCGTTCGTATGTGATATCATCATGGAGCCAGCGCCCATTGCTAATACACAAAGGATGCGTCCATTGGCGGTATCCAGTCCCATGAGGGGGAGCAGTGGCTGCATAATCGCCGCCGCAGCTATCACTGCTACGGTAGAAGAACCCTGGGCCGTTTTCAATAAAGCCGTGACGAGGAAAGGCAGCAACAACCCCAGGGCGGCAATGGACTGGTTCTGTGCAATATGACTGCCAATATCTGCTTTGGCCAGGATCGCTCCAAATGCCCCACCACCACCGATAATAATCAATATGCCGGCGGCTTTTTCTGCTCCCTCCGCCAATATTTTTCCCATATTACTTTTCAGTTGGGTGAGCGCCAGCAGGATGCCGGTGCTCAGTGCTACTTCTGGGATACCAAGAATAGCGATGAGTTGCAGGAAGGGCGAAGGGTGACTCACTTCCAGGCCGCTGAGTGAACGAACGGCAATAAGTAAAATAGGTAATGCCACCGGCAGCACAGACATCAAAATAGATGGTCCTTTTTCGGCATCGGCTACCACCGTATCTTCCGAACTAACGCTGACGGCTATCCGGCGCCCGGCAAATCCTGACCAGAGGTAGCCGCTGATAGACGCGGGAATGGCGATCAGTAATCCATATAGCATCACTTTCCCCGTTTCTGCCTGCAGGGTACCGGTGGCGGCGGTAATGCCCGGATGCGGCGGCATGAGGCAATGTACCGCATAGAGCCCGGTAGCTAAGGAGGAGGCCATCACTACCATGGGAATACCGGAACGCTTTGCCAGCGCTTTATTTAATCCACTTAATACGATAAATCCGGAATCACAAAAGATGGGCATGCCTACCAGGTAGCCGATGATATTCATGGCCATGGCCGAGCGGCGGGTACCGGTGATACGTAATACTGAATTGGCCAGCACCGTAGTACTGTCACTATGTTCCAATATCAATCCCAGCGTAGTGCCGAGTACAATCAGTAATCCTAATGAGCCAATGATTTTACCAATGCCTGCTTTGATGCTATCAATGATGTCTGTTACGGGCAACCCTAATATGCACCCGGTGAGTATACTGGCCAATAGCAACGCAAAGAAGGCATGTATCCTGAACCGGGCCGTGAGCAACACAATGAGGCCAATGCCTGCCAGTGAGCCCAGTATGCTTTGTGTCAGTGGAATGGTATTCATAGGTTTACAAGATAATCAATTATTCCTTCGGGTTACCCCGCCTGTAAACGGGCGATCGCCTTTTGTTCATGTGCGTGCAATGCTTGCAATTCAGCAGCAGGAAGCGTTGTGGGCGCTCCCCAGAAAATAGTATGCGGATAGTTTACCTGCTGTGCCTGGATGAGTGTGGCCCGCGCAACATGAAAATCAGAGGTCACCACCCACAGGATATCCGGCGCCAGGCTATAGATGAGCGATTTGGCCTGTACAAAGTCATCCACGGTATTCACTGAATCCACGGAAGTAGTAAGCGCCGCCTGGGAAATACCATGTGCCAGCAGGTAGCGATGAGAGTAGTAGTAATGTGGATGTGGGGCTTCATTGAAATGCGCACCTTTCCCACCGGTGCAGGCAATCTGAAATTGTGGATTGTAGCGATGAATCTGCAGCACGGCATCGAGCCTGTTTTGTGCAATGGTACTGAGGTTGCCGGCAGTATCATTAGGAGCGCCTAACGATAAAATAAGACCTTTCATGAAAGCGGTAGTTTGACGGGAATAAATATAGGATTTTAGAAAAGATAAAGGGAAAGCAATTGTTGGCAACCGCTTTCCCTTTATCCATTATTTTTCCGGAGAAAAATTATAACACATTCACTTCCTGCGTAGCAGCGGTGCTGAGCCAGTTGGTTTTGATATGCAGGATGCCTTTTTTCTCAGTAGCGTTGAAATAGCAGCCGGTGGCGGCTTTGTCGAACGATTGCTGATCCGTAAATATTTTTACGGATTGTCCATTCACGGTTACTTTTTTAGGTTTCACCGGTTGATGTATATCCAGTAAATAGATTCTCTTCGCGTGCATGCCATCAAAAGTGCCTCTGGCTGCATTGATTTTTACCTGTATACCTTTGGTCGCATCTACTTCCAGCAGGGTTTGGGCAAAAGCGCCGGTTTTGTAAGCCCGTGTCAGTCCATCATCTTCATATAAGTCAAAAGAAGACTTGCCGGCAGGATAAATATCCAGTGTCAGTGTATCCGTTTTCTTTTCACCGTCGAAGTTCATGAGTGGATACATGGGGATGATAGCGCCTTGTTTTACCAGCAGGGGCAGCTTATCCAGCGGGGCGTTGTAGTTATTGATCACTGTAGGACCGCTGTAGGCGGTGCCATCCCAGTAGTCGTACCAGGTGCCGGCAGGCAAATAGATGCTGTCTCTTTTTCCTTCGCTTTTATAGACGGGCGCCACCAGTAACGAAGGTCCGTTCATAAACTGATATTCTGTTTGGGTACCCTTGCATACTGCATCTTCCGGAAACTCTAATACCATCGCCCTGGAAGCGGGTACGCCGGTGGCATGTGCTTCTGCGCAAAGGGTATACATGTAAGGCGTCATCCGCATTTTCAGTTGGAGGTATTTGCGGTTGGTAGCAGTATTTTCCGGTCCCTGTAAATAAGGCTGTTTGTTTTTCTTTGCCCAGCCACTCATCACCATAAATACTGGTGTAAAGCATTTCCATTGCAGGTCGCGCACATAGGTAGAATCACTTCCGCGGAAGATGCCGTCCACGTCGCCGGTGGCGGCATTTTGCGCAGAAAGGCCCGCACCGATAATCGTCGGGATGTGGAAGCGGATATATTCCCAGTTGCCGGACTGATCACCAGACCATACGGTGGAGTACCGTTGCGTACCGGCCCAGCCCATTACGCTCCAGATATAGCCCCGGGCGTTGCTGTTGTTTTCAATGCCTTCATAGGCGGCTTTACAACCATCCAGTGCAAACTTATATCCCGGGCCTACCCAGGCTACGTCCAGTTTAGCCAGACGGGAGCCATAAGTGCCTACTTCTTTCGCCATTTTATCGACGCCGTTTTCTGTCCACAAACCAGTGTAGAAGCCACGTTTGTGTAATTCCATGATGGTAGAATCCAGTTTCGTGTAGCCACAACCGTAGCCATCATTAGGTAATATCCAGCCACGGGGCATATCGTTTTCAATGTATTTGTCGGCTACCAGTTGAATCACATCCGGTGTAGTACCAGTGGTGCCGGTGCCTTTATACGCTTTGGAATCCGTGCCGGCGCCACCGCGATTGTAGCAGTTGGCGTCGCCTAAACTCATGGCCCAGCGCGGCATTAAGAAAGGACGTCCGGTGATCTGCGTATAGCCGTTGAGGATTTGCTTTAAAGAAGGACCGTAGAAATAGAAGCAGTCGAAACGATTTTCATTATGTGCAAACGCCAGTTCTTCTTTGAAAGAATAGCGGCCTACATCAAAGGTATTTCTGAAGGCGCCATAACCGGCGGTAGACATATAAAACGGCGCTGGGTTGGGGCGGCCGCCATTATCCCAGCCATTGCCTTTTTCGATTAATATTTCCTGACCACGGTGAGAGAAATAGCCATTCTGCATACCGCCGCCATAGAAGTATTCGTTGGGCTGGCGATGCATGGTTTGGGTAGTGCTGGCGCCAAACGACAATGGTGCTGCTTCTTCCCAGATCACCTGTGTATCGCTCTCGTCGTACATGGCAAAGCGCAGCGGTTGTTTGTATACCCGTACTACGCAGGATTTACTTTTTACCTGATAGTAATTTCCTTTATCCGTTGCCGTTACCGTTGATTTGCCCGGCGTGTCGTCTACCACAATATCATTGCCGGCAGGGTTGCTGAATTCGCCATCCGGCGCCATCCAGAGACGGAAGATATCATCACTGTAGAAAATCAGTTTAAAAGCAGACAGACCGGCTTTGATATCAAATTCATGACCGGCGCCTTTGAACTCTGTGAGGTTGCCGATATGCGATTCTTTGGCATTTACGCGTGCACGCAGACTATCATTCGCAGTGTTTTCATCGCCTGGGTATTGCAGCACAAAGCTGAGGGCATGCATGGTGCGATCCGTTAAATCAGTAGCAGGAAATTTCACGGTGAGTTCTTCTCCTGGCGCCAGTCCTTTTTTAGTAGCAGGTACGGCGGTAGTGATCTCCCTATGCTGATCTATTTTACAACTTACCTTAAAGCCGGCTTTCAAGGCTTCGATGCCGGTATTTTTAACGGTAACCGCCAGCACATCGGCATTGGTGAAGGTGTTTTTTTGTTCCTGGTGGGAAGTCAGCCGGGTAATAGCCAGGTCTTTTTTATAAGCTTCTGCCAGTTCAATATCATCTATCATCCAATACCAGCTGTAAAACCCTTTCCAGTAAAAACGGATATATACCTGTGGCTGGTGCGCCGCTACTGCCGTGATATTCAGTTCCTGGTTGATCGGAATAAACATATCATTGGACGCGGGCATATTGTTCATAACGTTGTAGTCGGTCCATTTGATACCATCGGTGCTAATTCCTACCAGCAGCGCGGCTCCAGGTGCAGCAAATTCGCTGTTGTATCTGAAGGTATGCTGGAAGCGCAATATCACAGAAGATTTATTGGCGCAGTTGATAGCGCTGGTTTGTACCCAGGTATCCGGATATTCTTTCTTTTTCACCCAGGATGGCTGGTCTTCATCAACAAAGTAGCCGGCCTGAAACTGCAGGTGATAGCCACGGCTGCGGGAAGCGATGGGCGGCGCCTGTTGCTGGTATTGATAGGAGCCGGGATACGGCTGGTCCGTAACAATCCAGTTGAGGTCTTTTTTGCTGGAATCCACATTTTTCCATCCTCCGGGGAGTGTGCTGGAAGTAAAGCTTTCGTGCCAGAAAACTTTGGAGGTCTCTGACGTTGTTTGTGCAAAAGTGATTGCACCCGAAAAAGCTAAAAAAACAAATAGCAGTAGTTTTTTCATGTATTGTTCACCATTAAAATCAGCAGTGATAAAGGTAGGTTACCTGCTGTTGCTGTTACAGTTTGATAAAGATAAAAATCAAAGAAATGATATTTCTCCGATTTTTAATACATATTTTATTTTGATAATACAATAGATTCTCCCCGCAACAGCTTGATAATGGCTATTTTACATACCTTTGTGCCCTAATACGTCTGATCATGAAAAGTATGTTATTGACCTCACGCTATTGTTTGCTGGCTCTGATGGCCGTTGTATTAATGGCTTCCTGCGCCGCTTCAAAGAAAAGCAGCAGCCCGCAGGTATATATGAATAAGCAATATATAGAACTGAAGAATGTGTTGAATGAAGCGGAAGTAAGCATTATCAAAGACAGCGTTAAAGTGATTTTCCCCAATAATGTGCTTTTTGCTACCGCCTCTGACCAGGTGAATGAAAGTGTGAAGCCTACTTTTGGTCATTTCGCGGAAATACTGAACAAGTATAATAAAACAAAGATCCTGATCACCGGCCATACGGATAATACCGGCGCCGCCAGTTATAACCGTGATTTATCAGAAAGACGCGCGGCCGGCGCTAAGCAATTGCTGAGCAGTTTTAATGTGAGCAACGACCGCATGTTTACCTGGGGCTTGTCTGATCGCGATCCTATTGCTACCAATGATACCGAAGCAGGTAAGGCAAAGAACAGGAGAGTGGAATTTGTGGTCCTGTATGATGTAAAACAGTAGCGGATTTTGCCTGTAGGCAAGATTAAACTGATTTTCATTTTTTGATGAGGGGAGATAGCAGCGAACAGCTGCTATCTCCCCTCATCTTTTATCATCACCAAAAGAAATCAATATCATCCCTTTAATCCTGCCCCTCCAGACAATTTTTTTTTGTATTATTATTCTCTATCTGAAAGCCAAAAAAATTCCCGTTATGAATTCACGTCGCGATTTCCTGCAAAAAATTGCCGCCTCCGCTATTGTTATGCCGTTGATGCCGCTGGCCGGCTGGGCTGCCCGCGTAAACCGTTATGATGGCCCCGTGTTAAAAGTGGCCATTATGGGATTGGGGAGCTATGGCAACCGGGTGGCGGAAGCCATGAAAGCTTGTGTAAAAGCAAAGCTCACCGGAGTGATCAGTGGCACGCCATCTAAGATAAAAGACTGGCAGAGCCGTTTCGGTATCCCTGAAAAAAACTGTTATAACTACGACAACTTCGACCAGATCAAAAACAACCCCGACATTGACGTGGTATATATTACCACGCCCAATGCACTGCACCACGACCAGGTAATACGTGTAGCCGCTGCCGGTAAGCAGGTAATTTGTGAGAAGCCCATGGCAGTGAATGCAAAGGAGGCACAGGAAATGATCGACGCCTGCAAAAAGGCCGGGGTACAACTGCTGGTCGGATATCGGATGCACTTTGAACCTAAAACGCTGGAAATTATCCGCATGAGAAATAACGGCGAATTGGGGAAGATGCTATTTTTCCAGGGACAATGTGGTTTCCGCATCGGCGACCCTACCCAGTGGCGGCTGAACAAACAACTGGCCGGTGGTGGTTCTATGATGGACATCGGCATTTATGCCATTAACGGCGCCCGTTATATGGTAGGGGAAGAGCCGGTATGGGTAACCGCGCAGGAAACCAAAACGGACCCCGTGAAGTTCAAACCCGGCGTAGATGAAACTATCCAGTTCCAGTTGGGCTTTCCCAGTGGAGCGGTGGCTTCTTGCCTGTCCACCTATAACATGAATAACCTGGACCGCTTCTTCCTGAACGGAGAGAAAGGTTTCGCCGAGTTATGGCCATCTACCGGTTACGGGCCTATTAAAGGGCGTACCAGTAAAGGGGAGTTAACACAACCGCATGTAACCCATCAAACAGTACAGATGGAAGAAATGGCAGGCATCCTGCTGGAAGGCAAACAACCCATCGTTCCTGTCAATGGAGAAGAGGCGCTGAAGGATTTAAAGATCATCGACGGCATTTACAAGGCGGTAAAAACCGGGCAAAAAGTAAATCTGCAGCTTTAATCCCGTTTGATTGGCCGAGGAATTTCCGTACATGATAGTGAAAAACAGGAGGATCATCTATTAGTGGCTTTGGCGCTGCAATACCCATGTGATCAATTCGTTTCTTTACCGGCAAATTGATCACTATGAAAAAACGATTATTCGCTGTCACTATTCTATGCGCGATGGTTGCGGTTGTCAACGCACAGCAATTGCATTATGGCCTTAAAGCTGATTTTAACATGTTTAAGCTGGATGGGCAAGGTATTAAATCGAATTATACACCCGGTGGCAGAATCGGCTTTTTTGCTACCTATGATTTTACCACGAAATGGGGAATACAGCCGGAGCTGTTGTTTTCACAGGCAAGCCCCAAACGTGATGATGATTTCAGCGAACGTTATATTCACAACAGTAACGACCAGGCCAATAAAAATATTAAACTGAGCTACCTCACGCTGCCGGTGCTGTTGCGCTATAACATCAATAAAAAGATCACCATTAATGCAGGTCCCGAATACAGCTACCTGTTTTATGCAAATGAAAACCTGCTCACCTATAACCAGTCGGCTTTTAAGCGCAGCGACCTGGGAATAGCTGCCGGCGCCACTTTTACGTTTGATATTTTACACGTGTATGCGCGGTATGTATATGGATTGTCCAATGTAAATAACGTAGATGATCGTTATACATGGAAAACGCAGCAGGCGCAGGTAGGACTGGGAATTAATTTTAAATAGCGGAAGGCAGAAAGCAGAAAGCATAAAGCTATCGTGGAGGATGATTATAGCGGATTTAATATTCGCTCTGATCCACCCGCTACAATAGCTTTATGCTTTCAGCTTTCCGCTTTCTGCCTTCAACAAATGCGACTGTATATTTTGCAGCTGATGTATATGTCGTTGTGTATGAATATTAACAAACTGAATCCACTCATACCGTGTAAACGGGCCAAATCCAGGCACTTCAAAGGCAGTGCACTCGTCATTTAAATCGAGTGTATTCGCAGCACTGGTCAGCTTTTCCCATATCTGGTGGATCTGCTGAAGTACTTCTTCTTGTGTATGAGGGCCATTTCCCGGCTGTATCATTTCAGGCGATTGCATCTTAATGCTGAAGTTCAGAAACATGGCTTTGATAGCATCTACTTTTTCATCCGGCATGCGGTCAGCCGGTTGAGTGGGACCATAGAGCAGGCTACAGTCGCCCGCTTTCCAGATATGCTCTGCTACCTGTCCGGCTGTCCAGCTGCCTTCAAAAGGGCGCGTATTTAATTGTTCCGTACTTAAAGAGGACAACAAACGGAGTAACGTGTTGCCAGTGTGGTCGATATCGTTGATAAGGGCTGTTCTCATAGCAGAATGTTTTATCTGTTGCAAACTTAAACGGATATCCTGATTTAGACCGGGGGTTAATACGCCAATATAGCGGGCAGAAAGCGACAAAGGAGAAAAGCAGAAAGCATAAAGCGGAAAGCATAAAGCTATTGTAGCGAGTGATGAAGCGAATAGATGTCCGCAATAATCATTCGCTACAATAGCTTTATGCTTTCCGCTTTATGCTTTCCGCTTCCATTATTTTAAGCAATAATTTTCTTTTCAGCAGATGCTACTGTCTGCGCGATCAAGGTAGCAATGGTCATTGGGCCAACGCCACCAGGTACCGGGGTGTAAGCAGCGGCACGATCTTTCACTTTATTGATTTCAATATCGCCGAGTCCACCTTTATGATAACCGGCATCTACTACAATAGCGCCATCTTTAATCCATTCTGCTTTGATGAATTCTGGTCTGCCTACCGCACCCACAACGATATCCGCCTGTTTAATCAGCTCCGGTAAATTGTTGGTTTTGGAGTGGCAGATGGTAACGGTCGCATTTTCATTCAGCAGCATCATGGCTACGGGCTTACCGAGAATAGGGCTACGACCTACTACCACCGCATGTTTGCCGGCGATAGGCAGTTTGTAATGTTTCAACAGCTCCATGATACCAGCCGGAGTAGCGCTGCCATAAGCAGGTTCATTCATCGACATACGGCCAAATCCTAAGCAGGTAACGCCGTCAACATCCTTATGGATGGCAATTTTATCGAAACAAGCCCTTTCATCGATCTGGTGAGGAACCGGGTGCTGCAACAGGATACCGCAAATCTGATCGTCGTTATTTAATTTCTCAATTTCAGCCAGCAGCTGTTCGGTAGTGGTTTCTTCCGGTAAATGTACCCGCAGGGATTTCATACCTACACGCTCACAGGCATTGCCTTTCATTTTTACATATACTTCGGAGGAAGGATCATTACCTACCAGGATCGTTGCCAGTACCGGTACTACGCCTGTTTGGGCAATCACTTTCGCTACCCTTACGCTTAAAGCAGCTTCCATTTCTTTGGATAAACCTTTCCCGTCTAGCAATACAGATGTTGCTGTCATATTAAAATCTTTTAGTTATTTGTTGCGGTATCTGCGAATCATTGAAGGGCACAAAGATACTTAACACCGCATAATTTGCAGCGCCTGATATCTCCCCCGACAAAATTTATTTTTACACGCACGAATTCCACCCGCTATTTTTTTCGTCTTTACTACATAAGGCCTTCCAAATGGTCGTTCTGCGTATGAAAACAAGCACCAAGATCTTTTCCTCCCTGAAATGGAGGCTGCTGGGCATTTGTGGCCTGTTAACCACTGGTTCCATGGTATATGCCGCCGCTCCGGTAGAAGTGGATATCTGCGTATATGGAGGTACCTCCGCAGGAGTGATTGCCGCCTATACGGCCAAACAATTACATAAATCTGTGATACTGGTATCGCCCGATAAGCATTTAGGTGGACTCACTTCCGGGGGACTGGGATATACGGACATCGGTAATAAGTATGCCATCACAGGGCTATCGCGCGACTTCTATCGCCGCATCGGCCAGCACTACGGCCAATTGGAGCAATGGATTTTTGAGCCCGGCGTGGCCGAAAATATTCTCCAGCAATACATCACTAGCGCCAAAGTCCCCGTGCTGTATGAGTATAACATCAGCAGTGCACAAAAAGAAAATGGATATATCCGGCAAATCGAAATTAAAGGCGCTGATACCCGTGTGGTGAAAGCCAAAATGTTCATCGACTGCTCCTACGAAGGCGATCTGATGGCCAAAGCCGGTATTCCCTATACCGTTGGCAGGGAAGCCAACAGCCAGTATAATGAAACCTATAACGGTGTACAGGTCCGGGATATGCACCAGTTTCCCGATGGTATTGATCCCTACAAAATTCCCGGTAAGCCGGAAAGCGGCCTGCTCTGGGGTATCAGCAGTGGTACCCTCGCAGATCATGGCTCCGGCGATAAATTTGTGCAGGCCTATAACTTCAGGATCTGCCTGAGTAATCAAGCCAGCAACCGCATCCCGATTACCGCTCCGGAAGGATATGATCCGGCTAAATATGAATTATTAATCCGCCTGCTGGAAAATACCCGCCCTAAAAGCCTGGCGCCCATGCTGAAGCTGGACCTGATGCCCAACGGCAAAACGGATATCAACAACAAAGGTGCTTTCTCCACTGATATGATCGGGATGAATTACAACTACCCTGAGGCGGACTACGCCACGCGGCGGAAAATTATCCACGACCACGAAGTATATACGAAAGGGCTGTTGTATTTTATTGGTCATGATCAGCGCGTGCCTGCGCACCTGCGGGAAGAAATGCTCACCTGGGGCTATCCGAAAGACGAATACAAAGACAATGGACATTGGTCGCCCCAAATGTATGTACGGGAAGTAAGGCGTATGATTGGCGACTATGTAATGACGCAAGCCAACTGCGAAGGCCGCGAGAAAGTAACTGATGGCGTAGGTATGGCGGCTTATGGAATGGATTCCCATAACTGTCAGCGTATAGTCGTAAACGGTATGGTGAAAAATGAAGGCGACGTGGAAATTGGTAACCTGAGTCCTTATCCTATTGCCTATCGTGCTATCATCCCTAAATCCGGCGATGCAAAAAATGTATTGGTGCCCGTGTGTTTATCGGCCTCGCACATTGCCTATGGCTCTATCCGGATGGAACCGGTATTTATGGTACTGGGGCAATCGGCAGCCACCGCGGCGGCAGTAGCGATTGATGAGAATCGCGCTGTGCAGGAAGCCGATGTAAAGAAAGTACAGCAGTTGTTGACGGAAGATCCGTTAGCGAATAATAGTACCCCGGAGATTTTGGTAGATGATAATGATGCCGCCCATGTGACCATTACGGGCGACTGGAAAACGCTGATCCATGGGGGATATGGCGCCACTTTCCTGACAGACGAGAGCAAGGGAGCGGTAGCCAAATCGGTGCGCTTTACACCAGAAGTGAAGAAAGCAGGTAAATATGACGTGTATACGTACGTACCGCGGTTGCCGGGAATGGATGGCAATATGCAGGTAAAAGTAAACGACGGTAAGCAGGTGACGGAGAAAAAGGTGACTGCGGCTACCGTGAAGGTATTGGGACAAACTTCCGGAGAATGGGTGAATTTGGGCAGTTATGATTTGCCGGCTGGTAGCAGTGCCTATGTGGAAATAGCGAACCATCAAACCGGGGGCGTGCTGGTGGCCGATGCCGTGCTATTTATCCCCCGTTAAAAAAAATAATGCGTCTGAAGGATTCGGGCGCAATTTTTTTCCGTCTTTAACAATAGCGGGTATAAACTGATGTAATTCCACAAAATGATTATTTTGTAATAAATTCCATGACCTTCCTTGCTGAAAGATAGCTTACATAATGAAAGAGAGCTGTTGCAGCGCGTGGCTGCGGGAGACCAACAGGCCTTCCGGCTATTATTTGACCGTTATTGGGAGAAGATGTACGCCAACACCCTGCAGTTTGTAAAGTCGGCGGCCAAAGCGGAAGATCTTACTCAGGAAATATTTATCAAGGTGTGGATGAGCCGGGAACGCCTGACTGCCGTCAACCGCTTTGATGCTTTTTTATATACCATGTCCAAAAATATGATCCTGGATGAATTCCGGAAGCGGGTATTACTTACCGTACCGGAAAACGGCCAGGATGTGTATCTGCCGTCAGATCTTCCTTCCGCGCAGGATAAACTGGAATTCAAGGATGTAGAAATACAGTTGAATGCAGCGATCGACCGGTTGCCAACGCAAATGCAGCTGGCGTTCCGGTTGAGCCGCTTCCAGGGCATGTCGCATGATGAAATTGCGCGGGAGATGAATATCTCACGCGTTACTTCCAAGAACTATATTGCCCGCTCTATTGCAGCGATCCGGAAACACCTGTCGGCGAAAGCCGGTCATCTTACCGGGTTGCTCTTACTACTGTGGTTAGGAAAGTGAAAAGTTTGTCGGGGCAAGGATTCGGTCGCCTCTTTTTTTCGTCTTTATTATAGCAGCCCTTCATGAGAGTGTGCTGATCTGTCATCCGGTTTTATGTCAAATGAGGAATTAAAAACATTGTTGGAAAAATATCTGGGCGATCACATCACCCCGGAAGAGTTACAATGTTTACAGGCACAGGTGCAGAACGTTGACCATGAATCCGCGCTGAGTGATATGATTGCAGCTATCCTGGCGGAAGATCGCTATACCGCTACTCCCCGGAAGGATCTGCAACAGGCTTTCAACGAAGTAATAACGGTATCGGCTATACGTGAGGCCATGGGGAAAGAATCGGGTGCGGAATTAGCCACCGCTGCTTCCACATCTCCCGTAATACCTATACTGTATAAACTGGCTGCGGCAGCTATGTTCCTGTTGATAGTGGGTGTGGGTTTCTGGTGGTACCGGAGTACTACCGTTAAAACAGTCATCGCAGATCATCAGTTGCCGGCTATACTTCCGGCAGGCGATAAAGCCATACTCACCCTGGCCGATGGCAGCATCATTGAGCTGGATAGCGCACAAAATGGCGCTTTAGGGCAACAGGGGAGTACCCGTATCATAAAATTGAACAACGGCCGTTTGGCCTATGCGGCCGGCAGCAGTACCGCCACGGCGGCACCATCATATAATACCATCAGCACACCTAAAGGAGGACAATACCAGGTAGTATTGCCGGATGGTAGCCAGGTATGGCTGAATGCCGCTTCCTCGCTGCGATTCCCGGTAGCATTTACCGGCAACAGCAGGACGGTGAGTCTTACTGGTGAAGCTTATTTCGAAGTAGCGCAAAATGCCGGTCAGCCTTTTATGGTGCACACCAACGGCATGGCCATCAAAGTACTGGGCACCCACTTCAACGTGATGGCTTATCCTGATGAAGGCCGCGTGAAAACCACCCTGCTGGAAGGTGCGGTAAGTGTATCGCAAGGCAACGCTACCACCCGGATGCAGCCCGGACAACAGGCCCACCTCGATGATGCAGGTACGGCGTTTAGTATCAGTCGCCCTGATATATCCGATGTAATGGCCTGGAAAAACGGCGAATTCAGATTCCGTAAAACAGATGTGCCGATGATCATGCGGCAAATTGCCCGCTGGTATGATGTAGAGATTACTTACAAAGGGAACTTGTCCGATATTAAATTGTACGGCAGCATGACCCGCAAAGAAAATGTTGCACAGCTGCTGGAATTGCTGGAACAAACCGGCATGGTGCATTTCAGCACCAGCGGAAATCGTATCACAGTAATGCCAGCCGAAATAAAATAATAATTTGTCAGCGGTGTTTCCACGTTCAACACCTGCCTGAATATCTATAAAACTCAACCAAAAGATCATGATGGAACTGCTTACCATTTCCCGCTCTCAGGGAAGGAGGAGTCGCATGTCGGCACTACTCAAAACATGGCTGCTGGGCTGTTTGCTGCTGGCAGGCGTGTTTAACGTCAACGCACAAACGCAAACAGTAAAGTTATCGGTCAGTAAAATGCCGTTGGACAAAGTATTCGACCTGCTCAGCAAACAAACCGGCTATCAGTTTATCTGTGATGAAAAACTGTTGGAAAATGCGCCACCGCTGAGTGTAGAGATTAAAAATAAATCACTGGACGAGGCATTGAAGATCTGCCTGAAAGATCTGCCACTCACCTACGTGATTAAATACAATACCGTTGTCATAAAAAAAAGCTCGGTTGGCGCCAAAGTCGCGCCCGGCAACGGAAAAGATATACCTGGTAAAACCATCACGGGCACTATCACCGATAGCACGGGCACTGGCTTACCCGGTGTATCCGTTGGCGTGAAATCTACGTCGAAAGGCGTACAAACCGATGTCAACGGACATTTTACCATCAACAACATTACCAATGAGGACGTACTTACGATCAGCAGCATCGGCTATCAGACCATACAGGAACCGGTAAAAGAGCAATCCACTTTTCATATCCGTTTATCCCCTACACCTAAATCGCTTGTAGAAGTAGTGGTAGTGGGCTATAGCACGCAGAAGAAAGTAGACCTCACCGGCGCCGTCGCTACTGTATCCGGCGAAATGCTGGCAGCCAGGCCGGTAGGACAAACCTCCGCCGGCCTGCAAGGCACCATGCCCGGCGTGACCATCACGCAAGGGAATGGCAAACCCGGCGGCGATGGCGGCTCCATCCGCATCCGCGGCTGGGGCACCTTGAAGAACCCCGATCCGTTGATACTGATAGACGGGGTAGAAGGATCTATCAACAACATTGACCCTAATGTGATTGCATCTGTTACGGTACTGAAAGACGCTGCCTCTGCTTCTATCTACGGTTCGCGTGCAGCCAATGGCGTTATATTGGTCACCACCAAGAGAGGGAAGAGTAGCAAACTTTCCATCAACTACAACGACTATGTAGGCTGGCAACGGGCTACCAATCTGCCGGACCTGACTAACGCGCTCGACTATATGTTATTGGCGAATGAAGCCTATAAAAATTCTGGTCGTACTCCCCTCTACGCAGAGTCCCTGTTGGAGAAATACCGCCGGCAAGGCAACGGCAGCTCCGATTCTCTGCCCAACACCGACTGGCAAAAGGCTGTGCTCACCGGTTCCGGTTTTCAGCAAAGTCATTTCTTAACCGTGAATGGCGGTACCGATAAAGTGAAAATGTTACTGTCGGTAGGTTACTTCGATCAAAAGGGGTTGATTAAACAATCGGAGTTTAAGCGCCTCACCGTTCGCGCCAACAACGATATCATCTTTTCTAAAAAACTGAATATGCAGTTTGACCTGCAATATATCAGTCCTGTTACCACAGAGCCCTCCGCCGGCGTAGATGCCATCTTCGCCTATATGAATAACATTTCTCCCAATCAGCTGGCCGTGAACGCCAATGGTACCCGCGGCGACGGATGGGTGGGCAACAACCCCGCTGCTTCCGCCAAAGAAGGGGGAATAAAGAAATTAAGCGCTCCCTGGGGAAGTCTTAATACCACCATTAACTATCAGCCCGTAGAATGGCTGACTGCTTCGTTTAATATCGCCCCTAAATACATACAAACCTACACGAACAGATTCTCAAAAGCGCTGCAGACCTATCACCCCGATGGTACACTGGCGAACAGAAATCCACAGATCAGCTCATTGGAGGTCACCAGTCAGCGGGAGTTTTATAACAACATGCGCGGTACGCTCACCTTTCACAAAGCCTGGGGCAAGCATGATGTAAAAGTGTTGGCAGGCGCGGAGCAGAACAACTACCGCCAGGATGTATTATCTGCTTCCCGCGATAACTACGTATTACCCGATTACCCCGTGCTGGACGCCGGTGGCGCAGGCAATATGAAGAACGGAGGCGGTGGATCTGAATGGTCGCTGCGTTCGTTTTTCGGCAGGATAAATTATAACTATAAAGAAAAGTATCTGCTGGAAATGAATATGCGTAACGACGGATCTTCCCGTTTTGCCGAAGGACGGAAGTGGGGCGTATTCCCCTCCGCCTCTGCCGGCTGGCGTATTTCTGAGGAAGACTTCATGGCGGCATTGAAGCCTACAGTGAATGAACTGAAACTCCGCGGCTCCTGGGGAAAATTGGGGAATCAAAACATCGGTACGTATCCATCGGCTACGGTAGTGAACCTCAGCTCTTATACTATCGGCGGACAAATCGTTAACGCCGCCGCTATGGACGCTTTGGCGAATAAAAATATCACCTGGGAAACCACCGGGATGACGGACGTAGGATTGGACATCACCTTGTTTTCCCATCTCTCTATAACAGCAGATTATTATAGCAGCAAAACAAAAGATATTCTCTTATTGCTGAACATCCCGCTGATCACGGGTTTAAAGGCGCCTTATCAGAACGCCGGTAAAGTGAGCAATAAAGGCTGGGAGCTGGGACTCAACTACGATGGCGCCATCAAAGATTTTAAATACAACATCGGCGTGAATCTATCAGATGTTAAGAATAAAGTGGTAGACATGCATGGTATCAATCAATCGGCCGTAACCGTGAGCAGAGAAGGCTATCCCGTGAATGCCATCTTCGGCCTGCAGGCAGAAGGCTTCTTCCAGGATGCGGATGAAGTAGCGAAACACGCCACGCAATTTGGCACCATTGCACCAGGAGATATCAAATACAAAGATCAGAATGGCGATGGCATCATCAATGAAAGTGATAAAGTGATCCTCGGTAACACCGTTCCCCGTTATACCTACGGGGTGAGCCTGAATGCCGCCTGGAAAGGCTTTGATCTCGGCTTGTTTCTGCAAGGCGTAGGTAAAGTAGATGGGCTGATTTATGGCGCCGGCATCATGCCGTTTTATGTGAGTTCAGTAGGTGGCACCGCACAAGAACGATTCAAAGATTACTGGACCCCGGAACATACAAATGCCGCTTTTCCGCGATTGGTATTTGGGGGTACCAACAACCAACAAATTTCCAGCTTCTGGATGAAAAGCGCTGCCTACCTGCGTTTGAAGAATCTGCAAATTGGATATACGCTCCCCGGTCACCTGGCCAGATCGATGAAGCTGAATAGTCTTCGTGTTTTTGTAAACGGCTCCAACCTGTTTACCGCCGATAAATTCTGGAAGGGATATGATGTGGAAACCGCTGTTGGCGTGGCGGATAACTATCCTGTGATGAAAGTCTACAGTTTTGGTGTTAACGTAAATTTCTAAAACCATCGTTATGAAAAATCATTTGCTTTATATACTCCTGATCACACTGCTGGCAGCACAAGCCTGCAATAAAGATTATCTCGATAAAAGCCCGTTGAACGGTCCTTCTGATGCGGCTTATTTTAAGAACCAGGATGAACTGTTGCTGGCGGTCAACGGCTTGTATCGCGCCATGAACAAGCCGATGGACGACTACGATCCCGGACAGCTGGAAGGGCCCAATATCAGCCTGATGCTGGATGCCGCTACTGACATCGGCTACGAACGCAATGCCAGCGATCTCCAAAAAATTGGTACCGGCAATCATGACGCTAACAACACCTACACACAAGGGTTGTGGACGGATTTTTATAAAGTGATTGGTCGCTGTAACTATATCCTCGACAATGCGGATAAAGTGAAATCTGTCACAGATGCTACTTTGTTCAGGCGCAGCATAGGCGAAGCAAAATTTGTTCGCGCCTACATGTATCAGCAACTTATTTCCTTATTCGGTGGCGTACCGTTAGTAACGCATACGCTTACACTGGAAACAGCGCAGATTCCACGTAGTGACAAGCAGGTAGTGCTCGATTTTATCTTCCAGGAATTAGACAGCGCCGCTGCTGCTCTCCCGGCTACTTATACTGCTGTAGACGCTGGTCGCGCTACGAAAGGCGCTGCACTGGCTATTAAAGCCAGAGTAGCTTTGTATAATGAAAAATGGAAAGTAGCGGCTGATGCTGCCAAAGCAGTGATGGATTTGAGTGTGTATAAACTGGAAGATAATTTCCCACGCTTGTTTTCCTATGATAATAAAAATTCTGCCGAAGTAATTCTTGCCCTGCAATATCAGTTACCTGTGATCAACTGGGGTGGGCCTTATCCTATCCTMTGCCGCAATGCCGGCGGCGCTTCCAACAAAGTGCCTTCGCAATCCCTCGTCGATAGCTACGAATGCACAGATGGGCTCACCATCGATAAATCGCCCCGCTATGATCCGGCGCATCCTTTCAATAACCGCGACCCCAGGCTTGGCTACACCATTGCCTTACCCGGCTCTATATTTTTCAACTACCAGTTTGAAACGCATAAAGACAGCCTCCAATGCTGGAATTATAACACCACGCCGGCTACGCGGATCGTGAACCAGGATGCCGTGAATGCCTATGCATCTTTCACCGGCTACTGCTGGCGTAAGTACATAGATTTAAAAGATAAAGACAACATGCGGCAGTCGACCATGAGCATCACGTTGATCCGCTATGCAGAAGTACTACTCACCTATACCGAAGCAAAGCTGGAAGCCGGCGAGCTAGATGCTTCCGCATTTCAGGCGATCAACGCCGTAAGGCAACGCCCTGGTGTAAACATGCCGCCTATACCTGTCACCGCTACACAGGCAGAGCTACGTTCTGCTGTACGTAAGGAGCGCATGTATGAACTGGCTTACGAAGGTTTCCGTTTGTTTGATATCCGTCGTTGGAAGATTGCCGAGAAAGTGATGAAAGGCCCATTGTACGGCCGGGTGCCGAAAGGACTGCTGGCCGGTGCACCGACGATAGATGCCAATGGGATAGCGGATTACAGCCAGGTGGCGAATAGAGCGGATATGCGGATAGTGGAAGTGCGGACGTTTAATCCGGGAAGAGATTATTTGTGGCCGATTCCGTATATAGAAACGCAGACGGACCCGAAGATGGTGCAGAATCCGTTGTATTAGGTACTTGAACAGATATTGGAAGCTGTATTTCCTGATTAGATAAAAATATTGTTGATGATTATTCTCAGGTGCTGATCTCCCTGAAAGCTCCCGGAGTGCGTAAAAGCGTTCGGGAGTTTTTATATGAATCCGGTGCGTATGGAGATGGTGGGAATCGAACCCGTTTCCAATGTTACTGGTATTCCTTCTTCCTTGCTATCATCTATTGATAATGATACTCCCCGGAAAAAAAAGCTGAAATTAAATGCTTTTATACGAATATTGAGCATAATTGGGCCCAAAAGACTTATGCCCGGAAAATCCCAGGATGCCAGGTTTCCCTGATTCATTTTATGAGTTCATAGTTAGGGAAAGCGATGAATCAAAATGTGAAATTTCCTATATTCAAGCATATAGTTATTAATTATCAAGATACCGATGAAGTATTATTTTTTATCCTTATTGCTTACCTTTTCTTGTGCTTGTACACGGGTTTTAAAAAATCCCCAAACCACTATTAAAGACAACAGATGCTACGATTCTTTAGGGCATTTACTCACCGGAAAGGTGGAGGTTTTTCATTCTAATGGAAGAATCTCCTATTCTTCTTTTTATAAGAACGGTATTGAGGAGGGTAAGTGGATATCGTATGACCTGACAAACACACCAGTACAGGAGGGGTATTATTCCCGAGATCCTGATTTAGAGGCATTAGTGTCCAGGAGGTATAAGGTAGATTATGCCATTTTGGATAAGTGGAGTGAAGGCGATATACATTTTGTTTCGGGATACGTGGCGTTGAAAGGTAGATTACCCCAAATACCGAAAGACTCTCTGATGGCCTATATTAATTATCTTGATAAGTATAAAGTGGCGAATAAGGAAATACAATTACGGTACAATGAGGAGATCATTGGCGAGGTGCGGATTTGGTAATTTATATTTCGGAATACTCCCTAACCTTTTTTATGATAAAGCACATACAATTTTTATTACTTGCATTCATTATTCAAAGCTGCGCTAATAACAATTCCGTTAAGACGGTGGCAGCTCCCATGGATACATTGCAATCCGATACTAAACCTGCTGCAACAAGCTCTTTAAATCATTCTCTAAGTAGTGTAGAAAGTCTGATGAAATTCATAGATAGCTCATCTACAATAGATGGCCTCAAAGAGTCAGATTGGATTGATACTTTTTATTCTCCTGTTCTCACTAAAGATACAATGTTTGTAAGATTAGGATTTAAAAATAACGAACCTTTTGTATTAAGCTATTCTAAGCTGGATAAAAGTGGAAAATTAGAAGGTAAAGGAAGAATATTCTTTCTGGAAAAATGCATAGTTAATCAAACTATTTGGCTATACAAAGATCCCGTTGAATATGATGTTTGTGAGAATCAGACAACGTTTTTTAGTTTTATGAAATATATTGAAGAAGAGAATTTTATTATGAATGAGCCTTCGCCTGAAAAGAAAGAATCTGATAAAATTCAATTACTTAAGCGAATAAATGAATTCAAAATTTTTTTTCCGGGACGCCAATTTCCTATAGGAAAATAGGGACTTAGTCTTGATGATTTGAAAGATATATTGGATAATATTTTCAATAGCTGGTCGGATACTAACTAAATCTGCGATGAAACTTTCTCTCTTTTTAATTTGTATATGCCTACCTGTATTGCTGTGTGGGCAATCTATTTGTGAAATAGCGAAGTCGCCTAAACGCTATTACAGCCTTTTGGAAAAGGATAAGTCTGGTCATCTATTTAAAAATGGACAAGATACCTGTGTCCTAAAAGTATTGGATTCATTAAAATCTTATGTCATCACCAATAATGATACTGCTGCATTGGGTATCCTGAATACGATCTCTGGACAAAGCGATGGGTATGTGGCAGAGGCGATGGATGGTATTGCAGCAAACATTTTTTATAGAAAGACTCCCCTTTTATTGTGGTTTTGTGATATGAATAAGAACAGCAAGTTGGAGACCAATTTAATATTAGCTTTAAGTATGGAGGTTTCAGTGGATAAAAAGACCGCAAAAAAGAGAATTGATCGATTTGTTGCGAAAACAAAGAAGGAAAGCCTTACTTCGTCGCAGTTGACGTTACTTGATAGTATTGTAAAAAGAATAGACCCGGGCATTTGGAATTAGATAATAGTAATGATATGGATGCTAAAGGAAAAGTTGATGAAATATTTGCTGCTGCCGTAAAAGGCCTAAGAGAAGAATGGTTCAATTTTGCAGATGATAATTGGTATCAGTACGTAATGAATTTACCGGTTCACGAGAAGGTGACTTATCTGGTAATCATACTCGAAGCACAGGTGTTGAACGGTGGATTTGATCAGTATTTTGCAAATCGTTATGGAATATTTGCCAATATGACTATTGAATCATTGAACCTCATAGGGGCCGTGAAGAAGGCGGCACTTCTGGAACGTGCTGTAGCAATTGTGAATGTGGACAATGATTCGCAGGATGTTTTTATGCAAAAATTAATAGTAGGAGAATTACACTTTTTTCGCAAGGATTCACCTGCTATGTTTATTTTGGATGTACTGGACGATGAATATTATGCTCACGAAGATGGAGATTTAGTCGACATGTTGGCTGGCTTTTATCAAAACATCGGAGTTGTAATAGAGACATTTGATATGCCGGAGTTAGATAATAAATTGGCGTCTGGAGCTAATGAACTGGCGACTAGACTTAAATGGAGGCTTCAAGAGAAACGCATTGACGGTATTAACATCAAACAGGAGCATCATTATTGTAAGGAGGGAGTACAGTATACCGTAGAAGTAATAGATTTAATGTACAAGGATGATGCGGTGAGATATGGGGCTGCTGAGGATTATGGGCTGGTGCTGACGGTTTCGCTTAACCGGCCGGATCAGGAATGGGCGCTGGATTTTTCCATTATGAGATCATACGGTGAAATACTTCATGAGAGAATAATTGAATTTGAACAGGAAGAAGAAGTKGATTTGGAAAGTATTGAAATGTTGTACCAGGAGATGGAAGATTTATTAATGCATATTTTAGTAACGATATATCGAAAGCCAACGGAGTTTTAATGAAGAATTTTGAATTAATCCAATATTTTTTCAATGCAGTTCATCCTGGAAATAATACTTGAAGCTATTGTTCTCATTCTTTTCTCCATCCCCGGTGCATTTATCAGGTGGATCTTTATGCGAAGAAAACGCTCATATAAGCAAGTACTCCTTGATGATGATGGGGGAAATGTTGCAGTTGGGGTGGTTGTAACGGTGATAGCTATGGCTATCTTGGCTATCGTAGATAATTGGAAAAGTTGTAACGTATGAAGGGCTTAAGATTGATAATTGAGGTTTATAAGATTTCTTACAAATAGATTGATAACAATAAAAGATAATTAAACATGGCGAGTAGTTTTATCAATTTTAAGGGTAACGGATTTTGGATAAAGGATAATATTTTAAACTTAGCCCTTATTTTTCTGTATGCTAAAATGTCAGAATGTGAACTACCTTCATGGGCAATTGAGTTTAGAGATTTAATAAAAGAAAATGCAACCGGAGAGTTTTATGGCTTTGCGGATTTAGAACTGGATTTGTTTTTAACGAATGATGAAAGAACGTTGTTGTTTATAAACTTGCTGGATCAAACTATAGAAATATTAAGTGAAGTTGAGACAGACCTGGACAAGACTAAACTTTATGATGCCGTAAAAAACTCCTTTGTGCTTGATGGAATTAATATTGGAGCTGGTAGGACTATAAAAGTTTTAGAATATTTGAAAGAACTTGTAAAGGGTGAAGTAACAACAAGTGAATCAGACCCAGTAGATTATTTTTTTTGAAGAAAGGTTGTTAGTCGTGTTTCTTAAGATGTAATCCTACAAAATCACCTGAGGCAACAATTTCAACAAAACCGCACACCTGCTGTACGTTTTTGAACAATCCACCAACACGAAAATTCGTAAAACGCCCACTGTCAGTATATTATATTACTGGCACGTATTTTAGCCGATTGATTATCAGTATCGTCCATCTCAAAATGTCAGGTGCGCATGTTTAAAATTTATTTCAAACTCGCTTACAGGAATATCATCAAGGATAAAGCTTATTCCATTATAAATATATTAGGGCTAACAATAGGGCTGGCGTCGGCTATCCTTATTTTACTCTGGGTACAGCATGAATTAAGCTATGATAAATTTCATGAAAATGCTGGGCAGATATATCGTATCACCAGCGACTTTGGTGATTCAAAGAGTGCAGGAACTGCGGCAGGTATGCCCGGCGGACTGAAAGCAGAAATATCGGCCATAAAGAATGTAGTGCGTTTAGCCCCCACCTTTAATACTACCTTGCTGGAAACGGGCAACAAAAAATTTGAAGAAAAACGTGTGTTTTATGCTGACCCGGCTTTCCTTGATGTGTTTTCTTACCCGCTGGTGCGGGGAGATCATGCTACCGCATTAAACCAGGTAGATGCCGTTTTAATCACCCAGGAAATGGCTGCTAAGTATTTCGGAAAAGAAGATCCTGTTGGTAAGGTAATCCGGAAAGATAACAAAGAGAATGTGGTGGTAACGGGTGTGCTGGCTGATGTTCCGGCTAATTCCGATTTACAGTTTGACGTTATTTTCCCAATGGCTGCCTTAGCCAGAACGAACGATGACCTGAAAACTGATAATTGGGGCAACTACGCTTTTTACGGATACGTGTTACTGGATAAAAGCTTTGATCCTGCTACTGCCAATTTATGGAAGCTGGAAAAGCAAATAGACAAAATTGCTGCGCAGCATAGCCCCGGAACAAAGGCTTCGTTTCAGCTGCAGCCATTACCCAGTATTCATTTGGCGCCGGAAAGACAAGGAGATTTACCCGGACATGGTAACGCACAATATGTAAATACCTTTTTTATTATCGCGATGCTGATATTGGCGGTTGCCTGTATCAATTTTATGAATCTGGCAACTGCACGTTCAGCCCGGAGAGCGAAGGAGATTGGCGTGCGTAAAGTGGCAGGCGCCGTACGGGGACAACTAATCTTGCAGTTTTTAAGCGAATCTTTGTTGATTTCCTTTATTGCGCTGTTGCTGGCGCTGGGAATAGCCCTTTTATGCCTGCCACTGTTTAACGAAATCACCGATCGGAAATTGGCCATTGCTGCAGTAAGTCCGGGATTTTGGTTTGGCCTGGTGGGGATTGCTGTGTTGACCGGCTTAATCTCTGGCGGCTATCCTGCTTTATTTCTCTCTGGATTTAATCCTATTAAAGTGCTGAAGGGAAATGTAAAGTCTATGGGGGGAAATTTATTATTTCGCAATGCCTTGGTCGTAATTCAATTTACTGTTTCTATTGTTTTATTGGTAGGTACCATTGTTATTTACAATCAACTTCAATTTATCAAAAACCGGAACCCTGGTTTTGAGAAAGCAAATCTCTTATATGTGCAGATGACGGGGGATATATGGGACAAACAGCAGGCTTTTAGAAATGAATTGAAACAACATTCACTTACCAGCGATTTTGCCATTACCTCTGACCTGCCTACTAACCCGGGTGGCTGGACGCTAGATGTAGAATGGGAGGGCAAAGATCCTCGCGCGCAAATGGCGATCCCTGTAATGGCCGTCAATGAGGACTTTATCCATACCTTCAGGATGCAACTGGTAACAGGCCGGAGTTTTTCCAGTGCATTTAAAACAGATTCGGGCAATTATGTGGTGAATGAAAAAATGGTAAGTTTAATGGGCTTAAATACCAATACTGCCATAGGTAAACCATTAACGCTGTGGGGTAACAAGGGAACGATTATAGGTGTTGTGAAAGACTTTAACTTTAAAACGATTCATCAGGCGATAGAACCATTGGTATTATTGTATAATAAAATAGGTGGTTTTGCAGTGATAAGAACCTTGCCCGGCAAAACCAATGAAACCGTACAAACGCTGGCGGCCATCAATAAAACACTCAACCCGGCCTATCCCTTCAAATTTGAATTCCTGGACCAGGACATGGCGAACCTCTATAAAGGAGAGCAACAGATGGGCAGCATCTTTAATCTTTTTGCTATGCTGGGCATCTTTATATCTTGCCTTGGCTTATATGGTTTATCCGCTTTCATGGCGGAACAACGGACTAAAGAAGTGGGTGTACGCAAAGTATTGGGTGCATCTGTGCTTAATCTGGTTTATTTATTATCTATTAATATTACCTGGCTCATTATCATTGCTATCGTGATGGCTGTGCCGCTTTCCTGGTTGGCGGTGAACCATTGGCTCGCCGGTTTTGCTTATCATATACACGTTAGTTGGTTAGTATTTTTGGGCGCATCTGCGGCCGCTTTGAGCATTGCCTGGATGACGGTTAGCTATGAATCGATAAAGGCAGCCATTGTTAATCCTATTAAGAGTTTAAGAGCAGAATAATCCTCTTTGTTTAGTTGAAATAAACAAAATCCCTCCTGTGCTTGTTGTCCTCCTGGACACCAAAATAAATATGCGTCCCTCGAACGTGCTGGAAGACCTTGCACCACGTTTTCCATTAACCATTTCATCAAAAGCATCTCTTATGAAAAGCATGCAACTATTGTTTCTGATCGCCATTTTGTTTGCAGGATGTACTTCCACCAATTTGATCTCCTCCTGGAAAGATCCTGGTCTACAGCCGCAAAAGTTCAGTAAGATATTGGTCATAGGAATGGCGGGTTCAAAGGACCGCGATATCCGAGAGAACCTTGAAAATGCAATGGCGCAGCAATTGACCGCCAATGGTATGTCGGCAGCAACAGCGACCAGTATCTTTGGCCCCAAAACGTTTGAGAATTTATCTGAAGCGGAGGCGGTGAGTCAGATCAGTGATAAAGGTTTCGATGGCGTGATGATTCTTTCTTTATTGGATAAGAACAAGGAAAGGTACTATTCACCGGGACGGATGTCTTATACCCCGTTTGCGATGGTGCGTAGTCATTGGTATCCTTATTACCGGGTGATTTATAACCGCACGTATACGCCAGGCTATTACAATACTTCGGTTGATTATACGCTGGAGGCTAACTTATATTCAGCAAAGGGCGAAACCCTCGACTATTCCGCGCAGGCCAAAACATTTGATCCTTCCAATGCATCGGCGCTGGCCACCAGTTTCAGCAAAACGGTGATTGCCGATATGCTGAAGAAAGGAGTGATTACAAAATAATTTATCAGTAAGGAGCATAGTGGTTTGCCATTGGCGAGCCACTATTTTTATTTCCGTATATCCCGCGGCAACTGTCCAAACTTCTTTCTGAATGCGGCTGTAAAATGATGTGGATGTTTATATCCAATCCTGTCTGCCACCTCGCTCACATATAGTTTCTCCTCTTGTAGCAATCGTTTGGCTTCCTGCATCCGGATATCGCTGAGGTATCCAAATACGGTGGTGTTGAATAATTCCTTAAAACCGGTTTTAAGTTTCATTTGGTTAATACCGGCTTTGCGCGCCAGTTCCATCAGGGATAACGGCTGATCAAAATGTTGGGTGATGTAGTCTTTGATGTCGTGCAAACCGGCTATATCTTTTTTGGGTAAGGTGGTTTTTTTCGGGAGATGTATATCATCCAGTTGTTTCACTTGCAGCAGAAAAAGCTCGATGGCTTTGGCTTCCAGGTATACCGCTTTCAGATGGCCCTGGTAAGGTGCCTGTTGCAGGTTGTTAATGATGCTTTGCATAGCAGGCAACATAKGTGCGGTGAAGGCAGGGGAGGGCTGATTAAAGGTAGCATCTTGCAGGAAGCCCCGCATAAAAGGGCTTTCTTCCGTGAAGAGTTGCTGATAGAAATTTTCTGACAGCATCAGCTCAAAAAACAAACGGTTTTTGTGAGGGGTAGCTGCTACGGTCAATTCATAAGACGCCGGTGATTCCCGGTATATCACAAACTGTTTTTCAGGTATGGCAGCAGCAGCCGGCGTGTCATCCTGTATACGGAAATGGGATACAATGGCCTTTTTAGCGGGCTGGAAGGTCATCACTTTGGGGGTAGGGTTATGGTAGTTCCCCCAGCGGAAGTCAATTTCCCGAAGGGATAATTCTTCCAGTTGGATCTGAAATCCGGTGCCGTCGTGAAGGCGGACCTGCTTTTCCTGTACGGGTGCGGAATCGGTACTACCTGTCTGGCAACTGTTGAGCATAAAACTTCTTTTTGCGTTGATGAAACTTCCTTTTGCGTTAACCGGTGGGGGCAGCAGGCGGCTAACTTTGGCCTACTAAATTAAATCAATAAAATGGAAAACAATCAGTATGTCACCGTATTTGGTGCTACCGGAAAGATAGGTAGTGCATTGCTCAATTTTCTGTCGGCGGAAGGCATCCCGGCTATTGCCGTGACACGTAATAAAAGTAAGGCAGTAACGCTACCTTTTGTGGAGTGGGTAGTCGCAGATATGTTTGATAAAGCCAGTTTATACAAAACGATGGATCATAGCAACGCGGTGTTCCTGTCATCGGGTATGGGAGCTAATTTCGTGACAGAGCAGCAACAGGTCATCCAGGTGGCAGCGGAAACGGGAGTCGCGCACATCGTGAAGCTCTCTTCTGCAGCAGTGGGTAGCAGCATCGACCGTTCTGCTATTGCAGCGTCACATGGCGCCGTAGAAGACCATCTGAAAGCGGCCGGTATGCGGTGGACAATATTGCGACCCACGGGATTTATGCAAAATTGGTTGGGGGAATTTTCTCAGCGGGTGAAATCGCAACGTACTATCGAAGAAGCTACCGGCGATGGGAAGCGGGCATATATTGATGTGAGAGACATTGCAGAAGTGGCGGGTACAATTTTGAAAGCGCCGGTGGATCACGCAGGTAATACGTATATGCTTACAGGTGGGGAGGCCATCAATTATGCCCAACTGGCAACGATGCTGAGTACGTTGGCAGCGGAACCGGTGACGTATATTCCACTCACGCTGGAAGAAGGCCGGCAACGCCTGGAGCAGAAAGGATTACCCCCCTGGGCGGTGCAAACGTTTATGGCGTACACAGAAGTACAGCGCAATGGAGCCGCCGCATCGGTAAGTACTGTCGTGTCGGATATTCTTCAGAAACCGGCGCGCACTGCGGAAGCTTTTGTGCAGGACTATGCCGGTTGGTTCAGGTAAAAACGGCAAAATTTAAACAGGCAGCCGACCCGCATTATTGTGGGTCGGCTGTCTGTTTTTTTAGCGAAGGAATCCTTATATTTAATCATAATCCACTCATATGAAAAATGTGATCGCCTACATTACAGACCCTCATCTCGATGAAGCCGGGCTCGCCAGTTTCCCCGTGAACGTAAGGGAAGACATCAAAAATATGTTGCAGGAAGTGCATGCTGCAGGTATCAAAAACGTAGTGATTGGCGGCGACATGGGCGATAAGGCCTCACATACCTTTACCTTCGATCTGCTGCGCCAATACGCCGGTAATGTAAAGATCACCCTGGGTAATCACGACAAATTCAAGGAAGTCATTACCTACTACAACCCGTTGCCATCGGGCCGGGAAGAGATGTACTACTCCGAAGAACAGGATGGCTACAAACATATTTTCCTGGACTCTTCCGCCGAAGAAATCAGCACAGCACAACTGGAATGGTTCCGGCAGGAAATGCAAACCAATAAAAAAGTAATCCTGTTTGTGCATCATCCTATACTCGGTGTGAATGCAGAGGTAGACCGTGCCTACCCGCTCAAAGGCCGCGATGATATTGCCGCTGTATTGCAGCAACACCCGCACAACGTATATATCTTTTGCGGACATCTGCACCTCGACGATGAACAAACCCACGGCCATATTCAGCAGTATGTTACGCCCGCTGTTTCCGTGCAGTTTGTAAAAGATGCCGCTACGTTAGAAATGGACCATAAATTTTTCGGCTACCGGATTATTGAAATCAATGAAGATGGTATCGATACCGAAGTAATGCTCAAGCAACGCCCCTGATCAGAAAAAAAATTTGGATGCTCAGATAAATTATTTTAGTTTCATTGCTTAAAGTAATTTTTTTTATTGCTCATTTGCTTAAACGATTAAGCAAATGACTGCCACGGATATGAAAAACAGGAACGAAGTAGCGCACGCCAGCTCTGGGGCCACCTATGTATTGAGTACAACAACCGGGCATCACACATCTGCCGGTAGCTTTTATAAAATAATGCATCCATGAAAAAAAATAACAACCGACGTTTTTTTCTGAGAAATATAGGCGTAGCCTGCCTCGGTATTTCTGCACTGCCAGCAATAGCATTGGGTAAATCATCCATAGAAGAAGACACAGCAGACCAGCCCACACCGGAGAATGGCCGCCGCTTTAACGATACCTATAAAGGAAAATACAACAACCGCATCGCCTTTCCCATCGGGGGTATTGGCGCCGGTATGTTTTGCCTGGAAGGCACGGGCGCCATCTCGCATATGTCTATCCGGCACAACCCGGAGATGTTTTTCGAGCCCGCCATGTTTGCTGCCATCAGCATCAAAGGCGGCGCCACACGTGTATTGGAAGGCGCGGTGCCCGACTGGAAAAAGTTTGGACAACGCGATGCAGGCCTCGGCGGCACTGGTGGCG
Source organism: Chitinophaga sp. 05T412 (assembly GCF_056396465.1). Taxonomy (NCBI): domain Bacteria; kingdom Pseudomonadati; phylum Bacteroidota; class Chitinophagia; order Chitinophagales; family Chitinophagaceae; genus Chitinophaga; species Chitinophaga sp. 05T412. Next base: position 598,327 of record NZ_JBFTLN010000003.1, on the reverse strand, counting down.
CTACCTGGGGACTGCCACGCTTTAAGGAAGCTACCATGAATGCCCGCTTCCCATTTGCGGATATCGTGCTACACGATCCCACTATGCCGGTGCAAGTGGCGATCAAAGGTTGGAGTCCTTTCATTCCCGGCGATGAAGACCACGCCAGCATGCCGGTAGGCGCGCTCGAATATCATTTCACCAATACCGGCAGCAAAACAGAAAGCTGCATCTTCTCTTATAATGCCCGCAATTTTATGCGGCAGGCCGATACCCTGCACACCGTGAAAGCCATGCCCAACGGGTTTATTTTGTCACAGGAAGCAACGGAGCATGCGGCGGAGAAACAAGGCCACTTCGCCATTTTTACAACGGAGCCGGAAACAGTGGTAGATCACTGCTGGTTCCGTGGTGGCTGGTTTGATCCATTGACCATGGTATGGAATACTTTGAAAGATGGGAACACGCGCAGTACGCCGCCGGTCGACAAAGACGCGCCAGGTGCGTCTCTCTTTGTGCCATTTCAACTGAAGCCCGGTGAGCAAAAAGTGATCCGCCTGATGATGGCCTGGTACGTACCCGACTCCAAACTACGTATAGGCGATAACGCTACCAGCGCATTCGGCGACTACTACAAACCCTGGTATAGCAACCGGTTTAAAAATATAGGGGAAGTAACAGATTACTGGAAGATGAACTACGCCGACCTGTATAAAAAAACCGCATTGTTTACCGATACTTTCTATAAAAGCAGCTTACCTCCGGAAGTAGTGGAAGCGGTAGCGGCTAATCTCACGATCCTGAAATCAGCTACCGTCATGCGCCAATACGATGGCCGCTTCTGGTGCTGGGAAGGTTCCGGCGATAACTGGGGTAGTTGTCATGGTACATGTACGCATGTATGGAATTATGCACAGGCAGTACCGCATTTGTTCCCGCGACTGGAACGCAGTTTACGCCACACCGAATTCAACGAAAATCAAAACACAGAAGGACACCAGGGATTCAGGGCGAACATACCCATTTCCCCGCTGGTACATAATTTTCATTCCGCTGCCGATGGTCAACTCGGCGGCATCATGAAAGTATACCGCGAATGGCGTATCAGTGGCGATACTGCCTGGTTACAGGAAATGTATCCCTTAGTGAAAGTGAGCATGGACTATTGCATCCGCACCTGGGACCCCCGGGGCAAAGGACTGGTAGAAGAACCGCATCACAACACGTATGATATTGAATTCTGGGGCGCCACCGGCATGTGTACCAGCTTTTATCTGGGCGCCTTGCAGGCATTTGCATTGATGGGCGCCGCATTAGGCAAAGACGTGGCTACCTACCAGGCACTGTATCAGAAAGGCAAACAACAATTGGAAACCACCCTTTACAACGGAGAATACTTTACACAAAAAATTCAATGGACCGGACTCAATGCACCAGACCCGGTAAAAGCACAATCCTTCAGCACACAATACGCCGATGAAGCCATTGCACTGCTGAAAAAAGAAGGCCCCAAATACCAGTACGGCGAAGGCTGCCTGTCGGACGGTATCCTCGGAGGCTGGATGGCGCGCGTATGCGGCATGAATGAACCTGCTGATCCCGCAAAAACGAAAAACCATTTGCTGGCCGTACATCGCTACAACCTGAAGAAAGATTTAAGTCAGCATGTGAACCCGCAACGCTCTACCTATGCCCTCGGCCATGAAGGCGGACTGCTGCTCTGCTCCTGGCCGAAAGGTGGTATGTTGTCGCTGCCATTTGTATACAGCAATGAAGTATGGACCGGCATCGAATACCAGGTTGCTTCCCACCTGATGTTTCATGGAGAAGTAGCCAAAGGACTGGAAATAGTGCGGGCCTGCCGCCAACGCTATGATGGCGCCGTGCGCAATCCGTTCAATGAATACGAATGCGGTCACTGGTACGCCCGGGCCCTCTCCAGCTACGGCCTGTTACAAGGACTCACCGGCCTGCGCTACGATGCGGTGGACAATGTTCTTCATATAGACTCCCGCATCGGCGATTTTAGCAGCTTCCTGGCCACCGAAAAAGGCTTTGGTACAGTGAGCTGGAAAAAAGGAATTCCATCGCTACACGTGGTGTATGGCACTATTCCCGCGACTCATGCCATCGTGAATGGAAAGAAAATACCGTTATCCGCATAATACGCACCCTTTTCACAGAATCATCAGACAGGCTTTTTATAGTAAACCGGTTTTAATCAATAGTTGCTTAAACGATTAAGTACACGAAATCACCAAAATCACACGTTTATGAAAGCTTCCCTGCAAGGAAGACCACCCATGCCACCGCGGATCATTCAAAGCGGCCTGGGCTTCCTGTTCTTTTTTTTCAGTAGTATCTATACCTTATCTGCACAAAAAGTGATCACGGGAAAAGTCACTGCGTTTGCCACCGGCAAACCTTTGGCAGAAGTGAATGTAGTGGTGAAAGGTACGCCGGTAGGCACTACTACCTATCCCGATGGTACCTATGCCATTAAAGTAGAACAAAACGTAACGCTGGTATTTACCTACGTAGGCTATGAAACCCAACTGATACCCGTGGGCAGCCAAACAGAAATTAATGTTGCCCTGAAACAACAATCCAGCACCTTAGGAGATGTAGTAGTGGTAGGATTTGGCAAGCAGAAGAAAATCTCTGTCACCGGCGCTATCTCCAGCGTGCCGGTGAACAACCTGCAGCGCATCGCTACACCGTCGTTGTCGAATGCCCTGGCCGGCAGCATGCCCGGCATCATTACCCGCCAAAGCTCCGGTGAACCCGGCTACGACGGCGCCGCCGTATTTATCCGCGGCTTCGGCACCTGGGCCAACAGAAGTCCGCTCATCCTCGTGGATGGCGTAGAGCGAGATATCAATAACCTCAACACCCAGGAAATTGAAAGCTTCTCTATCCTCAAAGATGCCTCCGCTACAGCGGTATACGGCGTAAGAGGCGCTAACGGCGTGATCCTCATCACCACCAAAAGAGGAAAGGTCGGGAAACCTGCGGTGGTATTTCGTACGGAAAATGCCACCCTCACCGCATTACGACTGCCCAACTATATCAACGGCGGTGAATATGCAGGTCTGGTAAACGAAGCACTCAACAACGATAACCTCCCCCTAAAATACACGCCGGAAGAACTACAGAAATTTAAAGATCATTCCGATCCCTATCTCTACCCCGATGTGAACTGGACCGACGCCGTGTTGAAGAAAAATACATTTCAAAGTATCAACAACCTCAGCGTAACTGGCGGTAACGAAATCATAAAGTACTATACCAATGTCGGCTATACGATTTTGAATGGTATCTATAAACAAGATCCGGCCAACGACTATAAAACCAATGCGCAGATGAAGCGCTACAACTTCCGCTCCAATGTAGACATCAACGTATCCAAAACCATTAGCCTGGAACTGGGCGTTGGTGGGGTTATTCAGCAAGGCAACTACCCGGGCACCCGCGCGCCTGATATTTTTGACGCACTGAAAATCACATCTCCCATTAACTATCCAAAAGTAAATCCGGATAACTCTATTGCCGGCGCCTCTACTTCCTACCTGCAGAATAATCCCTGGGGACTCGTTACCCGCGCCGGTTACACCCGGCAGGATATGAATACCCTGCAAGGTACTTTCAGTGGTAAATGGGATTTGTCGTCGCTCGTAACAGAAGGACTATCCGTGCGGGGCATGTTTTCTTATGATCATACCTACTTTGCTTCCACAGAAAGAAACAAGCAGTACGCCATTCAGCAATACCGCGGCAAAGACAATAACGGCAACGATCAATACGCCATTATCCGGGAAGAACAACCCATGGGATACAGGGTCATCAACCGGGCTAACCGCGCCGTATATACGGAGTTGGCCATTAACTACAACCGCAACTTCGGGGCGCACAACGTAACGGGCATGATCCTCGGCAACCGCCGCGAATACATTGACCTCACCGCTAACAGCACCATCAATAACCTGCCTTATCGCCGCCAGGGCCTCGCGGGTAGGTTGACGTACAATTTTAATAACCGTTACCTCGCAGAAGTGAATGCAGGCTACAACGGATCTGAAAACTTTCCCGAAGGAAAACAATATGGTTTCTTCCCCTCAGTATCCGCCGGTTGGGTGATCAGCAACGAAAGTTTCTGGCATATCAAAGCCATTTCCAATCTTAAAATCAGAGGTTCCTATGGTCAGGTGGGTAACGACCAAATCAGCATCGGTACAGATACCCGGCGCTTTCTGTTCCTTACCACCATTAACCGCAACGGACAAGACTATCTCTTTGGCGACAACCAACGTGTGTACGACGGATTCGATGAAGCACAGTTGGGGAACAACGACGTCACCTGGGAAGTGGCCAACAAAACAAACCTGGGACTGGATCTTGAATTATTCAACGGCGCCATCACGCTACAGGTAGATGGATTTAAAGAAAACAGAACCGGTATTTTAATTCAGCGCGGTGTTATTCCGCGCGTAACCGGCTACTTTCCCGGTATCCTCCCTTATGCTAATCTCGGTAAGGCAAAAAACAGTGGCATTGATGCCTTGCTGGAAGTTAAACGTACCACCCGCAGCGGCTTCTTCTACAACATCAKAGGAACGTTTACCTATGCCCGTAGTATCTGTACGCAGAATGATGATCCCATCCCGAAATATGCCTATCAGTCGTTTGTAGGACAACCCATCGATCAGCCCATGGGACTGGTAGCACTGGGCTTTTTCAAGGATCAGGCAGACATCGACAAAAGCCCTAAGCAAACTTTTATGGAGCAGGTACGCCCCGGCGATATCAAATACGAAGACAAAAACGGCGATAACATCATCGATGACTACGACCGCGTACCCATCGGTTATCCGCGAACACCGCAAATTGTATACGGCGCCGGCGCCAGCTTTGGCTACAAAGGATTTGAACTGAGCTTCTTCTTTACTGGCGCCGCAAAGGCCAGCCTCTTTGTAGATGGGCCATCCATGTACGCTTTCGCGATGGGACTCGGCACGTTTAACATCCTGCATGAATACTACGACAACCGCTGGACACCAGACAATCCGAACGCCAAATATCCACGGGTATCCCCGTTACAAAATCCGAACAACAACCGCACTTCTACCTTGTTCCTGCAAAATGCAGCTTACCTGCGATTGAAAAGCGCAGAAGTGGCCTACAACATTCACCTGAAACAAGGCCGCAAAGCGGGACTCGAAGGAATCAGAATTTTTGTAAATGGATTTAATCTCATGACCTGGGATAAAATAAAAGCCATAGATCCTGAATCAGAATATGGTACCGGCGGATATCCATTGCAGCGCAGTGTGAATTTTGGTACTCAGCTCACCTTTTAATTCATTCATGATGAAAAATATAATTGCCATCATATCAAAACAGCTTTGTGTACTTTTACTGGGCTTGCTCCTGTTGCCCTCCTGCACAAAAAACTACCTGAAAAAAGCACCGGACGAAGACCTGGATATAAAAAAGGTTTTTTCAGAAAGGAAGTATGCAGAATCCTTTCTCACGTCTGCCTATAGCAATATTCCGGTGATGCTGGGGGCGGCCGACTGGGACCAGCGCAATCCCTTTACCGGCGGCTGCGATGAAATGGAGATCACTTTTCTTGGCGCCTATTCACATATGCTCAACTCCGGCGCCTGGAGTGCCAACGATTACTTCCCCGATATCTGGGGATATATGTACGAAGGCATCCGCAAAACCAATATCTTTTTGGAAAATGTAGCACAGGTGCCTATGCCGGAAGAAGACCGGAAAAAATGGATCGGAGAAGCTACCTTTTTAAGGGCCTTCTTTCATTTTATGCTGGCCCGTATTTATGGCCCCGTACCTATTGCGGATCATGCCTATGCGCTCAACGAAGACTATACGAAAATACGCCGCGCACCTATCGATAAAGTGATTGGATTTATCACCTCGGAATGCGATAAATCTGCCGGGCTGCTCGACTGGACCGTAACACCTGATAAATACGGCCGTATTACGAAAGCTGCTGCCATGGCTTTAAAAGCACAGGCGTTGTTATACATGGCCAGTCCTTTGTGGAATGGCAACCCCGATTACACCGGTATCAAAGACAAAGAAGGCACCGCGCTTTTTCCTGCTTTTGATAAAGAAAGATGGAGAGCCGCCGCCGTAGCCGCCAAGGCTTGTATTGACGGCGCAGCATCCAATGGCTATAAACTGTATCGCTCCGCCTCCAATGATCCGGTGCGCAATTACCAGGAAATATTTATTGAACGGAACAATGCAGAAGTACTGTTTGCCCGCAATGCCGGTGAACACTCGCATTTTGAACGTTGCAGCAATCCCATCAGCTACGGCGGCTACTCCATTTTTTGTCCTACCCAGGAACTGGTAGACGACTATGAAATGGACAACGGCCTGCGCCCCATTACCGGCCACAATGCTGATGGTTCGCCTATTATCAATGCGGCGTCAGGATACGTAGAAACAGGTTATGTAACGGATAAGCATCCGAAAGATTATTATCCGGCAGGTGTGCGGAACATGTACGTGAAACGGGAACCACGCTTCTATGCCAGCATTAATTTTAACGGCGCCATCTGGAAAAACCGGGGCATACAATTCTGGAATGAAGGCCTGGACGGCAGAAAGAGAGCCGGTTCCGATTACTGCATCTCCGGTTACCTGATGAAGAAAATGGTCAACCCGACCTCCGACATCTTCCAAAACAGGTTTTCACTAAATACCTGGATTTATTATCGCTTAGGCGAAGTATATTTAAACTATGCAGAAGCGCTCAACGAAGCAGATGGCCCGGTAGCAGACGTATATCAATATGTAAACGCTATCCGCGACCGGTCCGGTTTACCAGGACTGCCAGCTGGTTTGTCGCAAACCGAGATGCGGGAACGTATTCACCATGAACGCCGCATTGAACTGGCGTTTGAAACGCACCGCTACTTCGATACCCATCGCTGGAAAACCGCTGGCGACATAGACAACAAAGAAATTCACGGCATGAACATTGGCGCCGGTGCTGCTCTCAACGACGATAATTTTTATAAAAGAACCGTAATAGAAAAACGCGTGTTTGTATCGCCCAAACATTATCTGTGGCCGATGCAACAAGCGGAGATCAATAAAAATCCCAACCTGGTGCAGAATCCGGGTTGGTAAATCAGTTTTTTGTAAGATGATAAACGCCACTCACCCCCACCGTATCAGTGGGTTATGCAGACGAATTTTTAGCAGGCTCGTTGCCGTTAGTATGTTATTACTACCGGCAACGCTCTTCGCGCAACAGAGCGCTACCGAATGGATACGACCCGAACATGCCGGGAGTCCACCGGTATGGGGGATTCGCAACGGCATTGTAGTAGCACTCTGGCCTGCGGCGATTGAAAATCCCCGACCCGGCAATGACGGCGGTCCCAGGGGATTGCTACGGATAGGCTACGAATGGCAACGCATCATTTACCATATCAACTACATCGCTATTGAGCCGGTGGTAAATGGGAATATGGAGTTCAGCGAAATATCGCCTTCACAGGTAGATGGTAAATGGGGCAAACTGATGTGGGCCGGTGAAACGGATGATCCGGCAAGGTTTTTAGCAGGTGCAGGTACGCGGGGAATTGTTGTTACAGATACGCTAAGCCAGATTGTGACCGATGTGCAACATCCGGAAAATACCGTTTTGTATCTCTATGTTTTTATGGAGCAATTTATCAATGGGGCGCATCCATATCTGCGACTCAGCATCCATAGCAACCGGCCGGAAGAGTTGTGTATTGAAGTGTTCCATCAGCCAGGTAGCGCTACCATGGATCGTTGCGGCGTTAGCGCCACCATGGGGAACTATTCCCGTTTAAGAAATTTATACCTGAAAGATACCATCGTAAATGCACGGAAATTATATGCGGGCTATCAGGATATTAATTTTATAGAGAAGGCTGCCTATCCGTTACCACAATTATTACACAATCATAGTGGCGATGTGATCGTGATGGCAACACCGGATGAAACATTAAATGAATTATCTGCCTGGCCGGAAACATCGGCCTATGCTACAAAGTGGGGGTGGCGTTATCGTCCTTTTTATAAGCTGATACAATATTGGCGGGTAGCAGCTACACATGCAGATCATTCGCTACAGGCAAGAGTGAATGGTCGCGCCAAATACTGGGGCGGAGGCAATGGAGATCCATCCGCATATATCAATATTCCCGGTGGCCCTTCTTTCGAAAACTTTGAATTACGACAATCATATCGCAGCGGCCAGCAATTTTATTTTGGCCTTACGCGTAAAACAATTGCCCAATTGTTATCAGAATAACAGCATCATTTAAAGAAGCTGAAAGCTGAAAGCAGAAAGCAAAAAGCTATTGAGGCGATTGATCAAAGCGAATTAATATCCGCAATGGTCAATCGCCTCAATAGCTTTTTGCTTTCTGCTTTCAGCTTTCAGCTTTTTGCCATGCATAATAGCCCACTACCGCAAAACAAATCAACGGCACCATATACCCCAGTTGTACATTGCTGTAGTAACTCACTGCGCCCAAACCCAGCGGTATCAAAGCACCGCCAACAATAGACATCACGAGAAATGCAGACGCAGATTTGGTTTCATTGCCCAGCTCATGAATCGCTAAGGAAAAAATAGTAGGGAACATAATCGACATAAAAAACTCTACCGCTGGTAACAGATATACACCTGTTCTACCGCCAACGCCTACACTATAACACAGTAGTAATACACAGGCGATACTATACCACAGCAGTAAACGGCGGGGTGCAATTTTCCGCATGAGGAAAGTACCCGCATATCTTCCCAACATAAAACATAACAATAGGATACCGAGGAGCGTAGTGGCTTCTTTTTCCGGCATATGTCCGCTATAACCAGCATAACGGATAAAGAAGCTGGAAATACACACCTGTGCGCCTACGTACGCAAATTGCGCCAACACGCCCCAACGAAAATGTGCGTGCCGGAATACACGAAAATTGATTTGCAGCCCATCACTGTGTTCTTCAGATATAGGCGGAAAGCGCACTACCATAAACAGTATGGCGGTGAGCACCAATACCCCCGCAATCACCAGGTAAGGCGCTTGTACAGAACGGGCTTCGGACAACAGGTATGCATTGAGCACGTCGGGTGACATATTGTTCAGCTGTTCATGCGTCAACTCTTTACCGGAGAGAATCACTTTGCTGAGAAAAAATGCTGCCACAAAGGCGCCCAGCCCATTAAATGCCTGTGCGAAATTAAGTCGCTGCACGGCAGTCTCCGGCGATCCCATCATGGTGATATACGGGTTGGCGGCAGTTTCGAGGAATGTCATGCCGGCAGCTACCAGAAACAAAGCAAAGAGGAACATACCGAAAGAACGCCATTCTGCCGCCGGAAAAAATAATACAGCGCCGGCAGCGGCAATTAACAGGCCGGTAATGATCCCTGTTTTGTAACTCCATTTACGCATCAGCCATGCAGCAGGAAGTGCAAAGAAGAAGTAACTGATCCAATAGGCGGCATCAATGAAGGCCGACTGGAAATCATTTAGCTGGCAGGCTTTTCGGAGGTGGGGAATGAGTACAGGAATGAGATTGCCGGTAAGTGCCCACAGAAAGAATAGGCTGATAATGAGTACAGAAGCAACTTTCAGGGAATGGTTACCCGAAGGGGCCGCAGTGGCCCCTGTTTTTACGTCGATTATTGTGGAATCCATAAAAGCGGGTTTGATGATGGGTTATAGGCGGCAGGTCTGTACTTCGTTGACCAACCGGCCAATATGATCTATGCTGATTTCTACGCGATCGTTATCCTGTAAGGTGAAGCTGTTATCCGGTACCAGGCAGGTGCCTGTCATCAGGTAGCAACCTTCGGGAAAAGCACATCCTTTGTAGAGGAAATTCACTAACTCCTGGTGGCCACGTTTCATCTGACTAATGGGCACACTGTCCGCGTATTGTACTTCGTTGTTGCGGTAAATAGACATGTTGATCATAGTGTCCGCCGGAATAGGCGTACTGGGCACCATCAGGCAGGGACCAAGCCCCGCGCACTTTTCATATACTTTTGCCTGTGGCAGATACAGCGGATTTTCTCCTTCAATACTGCGCGAACTCATATCGTTGCCAATCGTATAGCCTTCAATGGTACCCTGACTGCTGATGAACAGCGTTAGTTCCGGTTCTGGTACATCCCAGGAAGAATCTTCGCGGATATATACAATTTGGCCATGACCGGAAACGCGGTGTGGCGTGGCTTTAAAGAATAGTTCCGGTCTTTCTGCTACATACACTTTATCGTAGAAAGTGGCGCCGCCGGATATTTCGGATTCTTCCATGCGCGCGGTGCGGCTCCGGTAATAGGTAACACCGGCGGCCCATACTTCCTGTGCACCAATGGGGGGCAGCAGGTCTGCGGCCAACAGTTGCTCAGCGATGGCGGCAGGGATAGGCGTTTTATCTTTTATGTCGGCCAGCACATAATCAAACAGGCCGGTTCTGTTGACATACGTATTCCAGTTGGCGGCTACCGTATAATACTGATCCTGGTGGGAGACGAGTAAGGCAGCGGAGGTTTTATAGATGCGGATGATGTCCATGTGGAAGTATTTGCGGTGGATAATATTATTTGTGATGCAGGAAATTTTGCACGTCTTGTAATGGTAGTTGCCAGAGCTGTGCTACCATAGCTTCCAGCGCTTTGTGATCGCCTTCAAAGTGCATGGTCACCTGTTGATAACGCAGGGATTCACCTGGTTTCAGGGCACGTGCATCTGAAGAGGATTCTACTTCATAAAAAGGTCCCATTTGCGATCCATCGGCTAATGGGCCGTCATTGTAGCAGTTCACCGCATCGCCTTTAAACGGTTCTTTTTGCTGCTCCCATTTTGAATTCACGTAGCGGCCTTGTGGTACTACTTCGTAGAATAAAACGGTCAGTGTGTTATTTTCCAGGTCGATGCTGCCGGCGCCTCTTTTCGCGATCAGTGGCGACAAGCCCAGTTTGCCGCGGGCTTTACCATCGGCGCGGAACAGCAGCAGGCTGTCTTTTACCAACAGATTTTGCGGCGGAATTTTTCCAAAGTAGTCGTCGGTGATGTGCGAGGCGGCGTTGGGAATATGCTGGAACGGTGCTACAATTGCTGTTTGATCAGAAGGTTTGAACATGCCGAGCAGCCAGATACTCAGCAGTCCTTTTTGCTCCTGCCAGGCGCTGTCGCCGCTGTTGGTAACAGTATTATCCGTTTCATAGGCCACGCTTTTAATGCCCACGGGTGGCTCAAATCCCAGCTTGTTGCGTATATCCGGGTTGCCTAACAGGCGTATACTTCTGTTGATATGTACGTTGAAAGTACTGCCGGAATAATTTTGTAAGATGCCATCCTGCTGGTAGGTGACGGCGGTATCAGATTGTGCCGTGAGTGCATAATGTGCAGTATCGATCAGGCCTGGCGTTTGCCAGTTGGGGAACTCAAATGATTTCCCCGGAGGAAAGAACAGTGCATACTGACCACCTTCCGGCCCTAGCCAGAAACGTTCTTCTCCACCGAAGGCGTTGATATGTGGCGCAAATTTTTGCGCAGCTACCAGGTTGTAATTGATCCAGCCAAAGCTTCTGCCAGCGCTGCCGCCGGTGGTGCTGGTCATTACCCTTGCCTGATAATCGCCGGTAACTACCACACTGCCGCTATCGCCGGCATGTTTGAGGACCACTACATTTTTCAGATGCTTTTGCAGGAAGCTAACGTCTTCACCAAAGTTKACCGGTTTCATATTATTTTGTTCATGCGTGGCGCCCGGCCCGTTACATGCTGCCAGCGCAGCTGCCAGACAACCGGAGATAAAAATGGATTTCATATCAATGGAATTAAGTGATAAATAATAATAAGCATAAAGCCGAAAGCAAAAAGCATAACCCCATCATCTCTCTTACTGCCATTTATTCGCTACAATCCTCTGCATTAGCTAACTGCTAATAGCTAAAAGCTAACTGCTAGAGTGATATGCCCCGCTTCCAGGGAATAAAATCATCTTGTCCAAGCTGTTGTGCCTTTGTTTGGTATTCTCCGCTGGCAGTGGCGATCACAAGTTCCAGTATATCCGCAGCTACGTCATCCAGCGAAGTATCGCCGTTGATGATAGCGCCGGTATCCAGGTCGATGATGTCCGGCATTTTGGCGGCGAGTTTACTGTTGGTAGATAGCTTCAGTACAGGACTCACCGGGTTGCCGGTGGGTGTGCCAAGGCCGGTGGTGAACAGTACTACGTTGGCCCCGGCGCCTACTTCTGCGGTGGTAGATTCCACATCGCTGCCGGGTGTGCATAGCAGCGCCAGCCCGGGGCGTTGTACCCATCCGGGATAGTCGATGACGTCCGTAACAGGAGAGGAGCCGCCTTTCTTCGCGGCGCCGGCGGATTTGATGGCGTCGGTGATGAGTCCATCTTTGATATTGCCGGCAGAAGGATTGGAGTCGAAGCCTGATCCTACGGCTTCCGCGCTGCTGGCGTAGTCGCGCATCAGTTGTACGTAGCGGGTGGCCAGTTCAGCATTCACGCAACGATCGCTCAGTTCCTGTTCTACGCCGCATAGCTCCGGAAATTCAGAGAGGATCACGGAGCCGCCTAAGGCTACAACGGTGTCGGCTACACGCCCTACGGCCGGGTTGGCGGAAATGCCGGAGAATCCGTCGGAGCCACCGCATTCCATGCCGATGCATAATTGGCTGAGTGGCGCAGGCTGACGTTGGTAGCTGTTGGCTTTTGCCAGTCCTTCAAAGGTTTGTTGGATAGCTTGTGTCATCAGCGCTTTTTCGGAACCGGTTTGTTGTTGTTCCAGATAGATCACGGTGCGATCAAATCCCGGTACCCGCTTTTCGATTTCTTCTTTCAGCATATCGATTTGCGCGTTCTGGCAACCGAGACTGAGTACCGTTGCACCAGCCACGTTAGGGTGCGTTACGTAGCCGGCGAGAATGCCGCAAAGCGTACGTGCGTCCTGTTTAGTACCGCCGCAACCCATGGTGTGCGTGAGTAGTTTGATGCCGTCTATGTTAGGAAAGGTACGCAGTGGCGCAATGGTGTCCGCGGTGTAATCAGTGGCAGTCACGGGCGCCGTGGGTTTGCCCTCACGGAAGTCCTGCAGCAGCTGTTGCAGCATGGCTTCGTAGGTAGGCTGTTTACGATACCCCAGTTCTTTCACCAATACTTCATGGAGCAGTTGTACATTCCTGTTTTCACAGAATACCAGCGGGATGATAATCCAGTAGTTGCCGGTACCTACGCGGCCATCGCTGCGGTGGTAGCCGTTGAAGGTGCGGTGTTGCCACTTTGTAACATCGGGTGCGGACCAGTGTTGCTGCCGCTCTCCGCTGACGGAAAAGTTCCCGGAGGCATGGCGGATGTTTTGGGTGGTGATGAGTTCTCCGGCGGGAATGTCTTCGTTGGCAATGCCTACCAGTACGCCGTACATGTTGATGGCAGCGTCTTTGGCGATGTGCCGGGCTGCGATTTTATGTTTGGCAGCTATATTGCGTATAGCCGTTACTGTTTCCTGTCCGCAGGTCACCGCGGTGCCGCCGGGAATGTCTTGCAAGGCTACCCATACATTGTCGGCCGGATGTATTTTTAGCGTGATTTGTTTCATGATGATAATGATTTATAGCAACGATCTGTCGAGGTGTACGTAACCGCCATCTACATGAATCAGCTGACCCGTAGTATGACTGGATTTTTCAGACAGCAGGAATACCGCCATCTGTGCAATTTCTTCGGGTGTGGTCATGCGTTTTTCCAGTGGAATGCGTTCCACGATGCTGGCCAGTTTGGCGGCTTTATCTTCAAAGGTATTGATCCAGTTTTCGTAGAGGGGTGTCCAGGATTCGGCCACCACAATGGCGTTAACGCGGATACTATATGGCAGTAGTTCTACTGCCCATTCACGGGTAAGTGCATTGCGGCCACCGTTGGCGGCGGCATAGGCGGAGGTGTTACCCTGACCGGTTTCCGCCGTTTTGGAGGTGATGTTCACGATAGCGCCTTTGCTGGTTTTCAGAAAGGGCAATGCGTGATGTGCCATGAGGTAGTAGTGTATCAGGTTGCGGTGCAGCGATTGCATAAACCCTTCGTAGGAGCCATGTTCCAGCCCGATGCCATCGTTGATGCCGGCGTTGTTAATGAGTCCGTCGATGCGGCCGTACTGTGCCACTACGGTGTCTATCGCCTGTTTGCAGGCAGCGGGGTCAGTGAGTTCAGCTACTACCTGTGCACCGTTTCCGCCAATGTGGGTAAGGTGTTGCAGGTTATCTTCTTTACTTCTGCCAATAATAACAGGGAAAGCACCTTCCTGTGCGAGTATGGAAGTGATGGCAGCGCCAATTCCTTTGGCGCCACCGGTGACGATGATGACTTTATCTTTTAGGCCGAGATCCATAGTTTACATTTGATTGTTTGAAAAATCACCATTTACTAATCGCCAGATGTGCATGGGATTATGGTCCTGTAGTTCCGGTGGCAGCAGGTAGGCAGGGAAATCCTGATAGCATACCGGTCGGCAGAAGCGATAGATGGCAGCGGTGCCTACAGAAGTACCGGCGGCAGGGGTGGTGGCTGGCCAGGGGCCGCCATGCACCATGGCATGATTAACGGCTACGCCTGTAGGAAAACCATTGATGACAATTCTGCCGGCTTTTTCGCGGAGAATATCAATCAATGCGGCATGTTCCTGCAGATCTTCGGGGGTGCCATGGATGGTGGCTGTCAGCTGCCCTTCCAGCTGCCGCGCCAGGGTATATAGCTGGGTGATATTGCCGGCATGAATATGTAAAGATGACGGGCCAAATACTTCTTCCAGCAGATGTGGCGTTTCCAGCGCTTTTTCGGCGGTAATTTGCAGCAGGTGAGGAGTGGCCTGTTGTGGTGCTGCATTTGCGGCGCCTAATACCACTACGCCTTGTTGCTGCAAAGCGTGTATGCGTTGCTGATAGGCCTGTAAGATACCCGGCGTTAGCATGTGTCCGGCCGGTAAGCTGCCAATGCCTTGTTGCAGCGCCTGCACAAAGGTAGTGGTGGCATCATCGCCGGGCGTGATAAACAATCCGGGGTTGGTACAAAACTGTCCGGTGCCCAGGGTCACAGATTGCAGCAGCTGCATGGCCAGCCCGGGTCCCTTCTCCCGTAATATGCCCGGCAGAAAAAACACCGGGTTTACGCTGCCCATTTCCGCAAATACCGGGATAGGTACTGCACGTCGTGTAGCCGTGTCGTATAGTGCTTTGCCGCCTTTGAAAGAACCGGTGAAAGCGATGGCGGATACCAGTGGATGCGCGGCCAGGTACTGACCTGTTTCGTGGGAAGTGCCGTGTACCATGGAGAACACACCTTCCGGCATTTGCATGCGTAGCACAGCTTTGCGGATGGCAGTAGCTACCAGATAGGAGGTATGCGGATGCGCGGGATGCGCTTTGAATACTACCGGGCAACCGGCAGCCAGTGCTGCTGCGGTGTCGCCACCAGCCACAGAAAAGGCCAGGGGGAAGTTGCTGGCGCCGAAGACGCCGATGACGCCAAGAGGGATTTGCATTTGCCGTACATCCGGTGTGCCGGTGTTGATGCGGGCATTTACCCAGGAGCCTTCGGCGATGGTGTTGGCAAACAGCCGCAATTGCCCCGTAGTACGATCTCTTTCGCCCTGTAGCCTCGGCACGGGCAGCCCGCTTTCTGCGGAAGCTACCTGGATTAATTCATCTCCCAAAGAAACAATATCATCAGCGATGGCATGCAGAAAATCAGCCCGCTGCGCCGCCGTTGTTTTTTTGTAGGTGGTAAATGCTTTGGCGGCTAATGTAAGGGCCGCATCTATTTCGCCGGTGGTGGCTTCGCGGAATTCGGGCGACAGCCACTGCTGCTGCACCGGGTCAAATGCCCGGAACAGCTGATCGCCTTCTCCTGAAAAATTATTTCCGATCAGTTGTAATCCTGTTGACAATGCTCGAGTCATCTTCCTGAATTTTTTATTTGAATAGTTAGTTTACTTCGAGATCATTCATGGCGGGCAGTTTAGGGAAGGGGGCATGTGGTTCGCGCTGGTACCAGAATACCGTACTGCTGATATCTGATTGTTGTGGCAGATAGCGGCCACCACTGCGCCAACCCAGGTCCTGTATGGTTACTTTCAACTCTTTTTCAAAGCGAACCGGGTCCATGATATGCCAGCGATACAGGCCAAAACGTTGTTGTGATTTATATAAACCATCCGGGCGGATCACCTGGTGTAAGCCCGTATAAGGCGTGCAGAATTCATTGTATTTGCCTTTGAAGTCGAAGTTATAAGAGCCGCAGAAATAATCTTCTGTACCGGTGCCGCAAATGGTAGGAAATTTGTTGTCGCCATCCATAAAGAATTTAATTTCCCCTTCGCCCCACCAGCCGTTATTATTCACGCCCCAGGCGAGATAGGTACCAACGTACTGGCCCTGTCCTTTCACGCCATCCAGCATGGTGAAGGACCCGTCTTTCACGGGGTTATTCCGACGAAACTGTGCATGGAAATAACCGGCATCTTCAGGTACGGTGGTCAACGTATAGTCGACCTGGTAGTACAGCGTCATGCGTTCGGTATTGATATTTTCCATGGTGATTTTACACTTCTTGCGAAACGGCATGGCCCAGTAGCAGTTGAAAGCGCTGCCGGGATTCACGCATACCGCGAGGGAATTCAGCGGTGCATATTCGCCCCATCCCATGCCGAAGAAATCGCCTACGGGTACTTCTACAGAAGGAGTCGTTTCATCATCCCAGTAGAAGCGGAGTATGGAATAGCGCCAGTTGCCGGTAGGTGTCATCCAGATATGCTGAATGGCGCCGGGGCCGCTCATTTCGGCCAGGGTAACGGTTTTGCCAGGTTCAATAAAAATGTAAGGATTTACTTTCCAGCCCTGTCCCAGTTCCCTGGCGGCGCCGCGGGCATTGCCCTGTTCCAGCGTGGCCATGCCACCTTTGCCGGGTTCGCCGGTGAGGTTTTCCGGGCTGATAGAGCGGGTTTTAGCGTTGGAGAGGCGGAATAAATTCCCCATGTTCATGTCTAATCCGTTGAAGGATTGTTGTGCGTTGGCAGCCCAGGTCAAACAGGCGGATAATGATAGTAGCAGCAGTTTTTTCATGATCAGTGGATTTTGCAATTCATTGACTTGCTTTAACGTTTAAGCATAGTGGTAAAAAACGGAGCACCGGCATGCATGGTGTGCGAAAAAGTTAGCGTTGTCCGCAGGACTTTCTTACTACCAGCGTGGTATCGATGCAAATATGTTCTATCTCTTTTTTACTGTCTTTGATTTCTTCCAGCAGCACGCGCACGGCTTCCCTGCCTATTTCCAGAATAGGTTGACGAACAAAAGTAACGGGCGAGTAAAACAGGTCCAGTGCTTCGCCTTCATCGAAGGTGATCACGGCCAGTTGATCCGGAATGCGTATACCTAACGAGTTAATATATTTCAATCCCTCCATGGCAATGCTGTTGGTGGCAAAAAACACGGCATCTGCCGGTTGCCGTCCACTCAGCAGCTGATCGATGGACACTTTAATATCTTCTTTTAAATGGGAATAGCGGGCCGATTTCAGGAGGGTAGTAGCGCCGGACATCTGATGGTCCTGCAGCGCTTCTTTATAGCCGCGTTTCCGCTCGCTGATATGATGCAGCGTAGTTTTATATCCCACCATACCAATACGTTTCCGCCCTGTTTTAATCAGATGCGATACCGCCTGGTAAGCTGATTCAAAATTATTCACGGCAATATGACTGGCTTCAATATCCGGAAAGAAGCGGTCAATCAGCACAAAAGGTACTTTCTGCGCCTGCAGCTGCCGGATCTGTTCTTCCGATCCTTCTGTAGGCGTAATAATTAATCCATCTACCTGCCGGTTGATGAGTACATTAATCAGGTCGCCGGACTTCTCTACGTTTTCGTCAGAACTGCCGAAAATTACGGTATAATTACTCCGCTTGGCTTCATCTTCTATGGTACGCGCTACATTGGCAAAGAAAGGGTTGGAAATATCCGCCACAATCAACCCAATGGTAAACGACCGCCCACTTTTCAAACTGCGCGCAATATGATTAGGCTGATAGTTCAGCTTCCGCGCTATTTCACGAATCTTCTTCGCAATCTCTTCTCCAATGCGGGCCTCTTTTTCTTTATTGGTCAGCACATAAGATACCAACGCGGTAGACACACCTGCTGCGGTGGCAATATCTTTCAGTGAAACCTTCTTCATGATTTAAAAATATGCTTAAACGTTTAAGGAAGCAAGTTTTTACCGGAATTTTTTTTAAGTTTTCGGGAGATGTATACCTGGTCAGGGTTTCAACGCTTTCAGGTAAATCCCGGTCGCCGGCCCCTGCACCGACCTCCTCCTGCCCCGGAAAAAATATTTTCACCGGGCCGTTTTCAACTGACAAACAGTTGTCACATTGCCCAACTAGCTTTGTATCATCATCAAAAAACAAATACTTAAAACAAATCAATATGACACCATTTACCATCAATGTAACCCAGGAAACCTTAAACGACTTATCAGCAAGACTCCAGCAAACCCGCTGGACCGATGAACCCGAAAACGCCGGCTGGAGCTATGGTACTAACCCACAATACCTACGGGAACTTGCCCAGTACTGGCAGCATCAGTTCGACTGGCGCAAACAGGAAGCCCTGCTCAACAGCTTCCCGCAGTTCACCACTACTATTGATGGCATCGATATCCACTTCGTTTATATAAAAGGAAAAGGAAGCAACAACAAACCTTTACTGCTCACCCACGAATGGCCCGATTCCTTTTTCCGCTTTTATAAAGTGATTCCTATGCTCACAGCGCCTGCCGACGGCGGTCCCGCATTTGATCTCATCATCCCTTCTATGCCAGGCCACGGTTTTTCCGGCCGCGTAGCCGTTACTTCCGAGAAAACAGCGCACCTCTGGGCTAAACTGATGACGGAAGTCCTGAACTATTCTACTTTCCTGGCAGCCGGTGATTTTGCAGTCACCACTGCACTCGCACAAAATTATCCCGCACAGGTGAAAGCGATCCATCTAACGGATACCGGCTATCCGAATGGAACGGAAGACTGGTCCACCATGTCGCCCGCAGAACAACAGTTCGGTCAGTTCATCCAGGGCTGGTGGTTTATGGAAGGCGCATTTAACATGATCCAGTCCACCAAACCGCAAACATTAGGTTATGGACTCAACGATTCCCCAGTAGGGCTCGCCTCCTGGATTCTGGAAAAATTTTATGCCTGGAGCGATACCAAAGGAGATATCGCCAACAGCTTTACAAAAGATGAAATACTCACCAACATCATGATCTATTGGGTAACCAATACCATTAATACCTCCATCAGAAGGTACGCAGAAGACGCCCGCGCTAACTTCGGCCCGCAAGGTCCCAAACCAGTACCTAAAACGGAAGTACCTACCGCCGTATCTGTGTTCCCTGCGGATAGCAATACACCAGAAGAATGGGCAGCCCGTCGCGTAAACCTGAAAAGCTTCAATAAATTGTCAAAAGGTGGACGCTTTGCAGCATTAGAAGTGCCTGAACTGTATGCACAAGAGATACAAACTTTCGGCGCATTGCTGGGATAATTAACTCCATCTCATAAAAAGTAAAGCAGCCTCCGGAATGGAGGCTGCTTTTGGACTGAGCCCGCGTGGAATGGGTTGTTGTAGCGTAATAAAATGGCGGAAGGAGGGCTAACTAGAATGGACGAACGAAATTATCAGGCACTGTGTCTTTATACTGCACCCGCATCGCTTCCAGTCGTGTGGTTAAGTTTTTGCGGATAGCGCTGTACTTCGGATCATCATACCTGTTTTTCATTTCATGTGGGTCAAGTTTTAAATCATACAATTCCCACGTATCGATATTGTTATAAAAGTGGATCAGCTTGAACCGGTCTGTACGAATACCATAATGACGTTTCACACTATGAAAAGCAGGGTATTCGTAATAGTGATAATAAATGGCATCCCGCCACGGAATTGTTTTCCCGGCCAGTAATGGCGCAAAGGATTGTCCCTGCATATCTACCGGTATGCGTACACCAGCATAATCCAGCAGGGTAGGGGCATAGTCGAGATTTTGCACCAGCTTTTTTTCTACAGTGCCCGGCGTAATATGTCCGGGATAGCGCATCACCAGCGGCATATGCAACGATTCTTCATACATGAAGCGTTTATCAAACCAGCCGTGTTCTCCTAAATACATCCCCTGATCAGAAGTATAAATCACGATGGTATTTTCCGTGAGATGATGGGCGTCGAGATAATCCAATACCCGTCCGATACTTTTATCTACAGAGATCACGCAACGCAGATAGTCTTCCATATAACGCTGAAATTTCCAGGCTACCAACGCTTTGCCGGTAGGTTGGCGTCGTTTATAGTCGGCAATCACTGGTGCGTATTCCTTGTCCCAGGCTGCTTTCTGCGCGGGATTGAGGCGATAGTAGTCGTTAATGAAATTAGTCCACGACCATTTGCCATCCTGTATAATACCGGAGGTATCATACAGCTTCAGATCATATACCAGGTACATATCTTTTTCAATACTCATTTCCTGCTGCGCGGCAGCTAACCGGTGATCATAAGAATCATACAGCGTAGCTGGCGCCGGAAAGTGGCGTCCGCGCAGGGCATTGAATTCGCTGGTATCCGGCATCCAGTTGCGATGTGGCGCTTTGTGATACAACAACATGCAAAATGGCTTCGTGGTATCACGGTGGTCCAGGTATTGCAGGGCGTAATCCGTAATCAGGGTGGTGGCGTATCCGTTCACCTGCTTCACACTTCCATCCATCATAATGAAATCCGGATTGTAGTAGTGTCCCTGATCGGGCATGGTAATCCAGTAATTGAAACCGGTGGGCATACTTTTCAGGTGCCATTTACCAATCAATGCTGTCTGATAGCCGGCCTGCTGCAATAGTTTCGGAAAGGTCACCTGCGAGCTGTCGAACGTAATACCATTGTGTATTTGCCCGTTTACATTAGAATGCTTACCGGTTAATATTACTGCTCTGCTGGGGGCACAAATAGAGTTGGTGCAAAAGCTATTGGTAAAAATAGCGCCTTCCTTTGCAATGCGATCAATGTTGGGCGTGTGCAACAATGCCGGGTTATAGGCACTGATAGCCTGCAGGGCGTGATCGTCCGTCATGATCACAATGATGTTGGGCTTCGTTTGTGCGTATCCGTTGATACACCAGCCGAACAGGGTGAGAAAGAATAGATAGTATCGCATCGGAATGTTTTTTATTTGATAATAGCCGGACCATCCAGCTTCACCGCCAGTACAGTCATGTATTCGTCCTGCATAGCCGGCGGTACATTGATGAACTGCATATGCTGCCCTACGGTATGCCATGTCAGTGGCGTATCATTACCCACTATATGTATGGATTTCACCTTGTTTTTCAGGCCACGGAAATACACCTCACCATTAGACTTGGCGGGCAGGAACAAATACAAGGTGCTGCTGTCTTTCGAGAAAGTAGATGGGCCATAGAAATGTCCGGGTTTTAAGCCGGCGACGGTATTAAAAATGGCATCCGAATGTTTGTGGGTCCACTTGCCCAGTTCCTTCAGCAGATGCATTTCCGGTTCAGGGATACTGCCATCTGCGCGGGGACCAATATCCAGCAGGAGATTGCCGCCATTGCCAATGACTTCTGCAAAAATATGTATCACTTCATAAGGTGATTTCCAGGCGGTGTCGCGCTGTTTAAAGCCCCAGGAATTGTTGATGGTCATACACAGTTCCCACCAGCGATTTTTGGAAGCGCCAACGGCCCAATCCTGCTCGGGAGTGGCGTAGTCGCCATAGTCCGGAAGCCGGGCATTAATGATGGCATTCGGATTATGAGAAAGAATCTGTTGACGGATATCTGCTGCTTTCCATTGCGCAGCGGTAAGATCCCAGTCGCCGTCAAACCAGAACAGGTCTGGATTATAGCGAACGGATAAATCTTTTATTTCTCTTGCAGCCAGGTCAGTGAAGCGTTTCAGCCGTACTGTATCCTGCTTGGCATCATACCGGAGACTATCTTTCCGGAAGCGGGGAAAGTCTTCATGCGCCCAGTTGAGTAAAGAAAAATACGCGCCGCATTTAATATCGCGTTTACGAAGCTCATCAAACAGTGGTTGTACCAAATCCCGTTTGGCGGGCGTTTTTTTTACTACTGTCATTGGGTAATCGGTGGCCGGCCACAGCGCAACGCCATCATGGTGTTGCGTTACAAATACGGCATAGCGGGCGCCGCTTTCTTTGATCAGTCCGGCCATGCCGGCAGGATCGTATTTGCTGGCCGTGAAGTCTTTCAGTTGCAGCATGTAATCCGGTAGTGAAATCTGGTTGAGATAGAATGCCCATGATTCAGGAATGCCTTTTACCGCGTAGATGCCCCAGGTAATGAAGATGCCCAGTTTAGCATCATTGAACCACCTCATTTTTGTTTGGATACTGTCCGGGTTAACCGCTTTTCCCTGCGCCTGTATGGTGACACTTTTACACAATAGCATCCCTATTACCAGGCTGGTAAACAGTTTTTTCATAAATAAAATTTAAAGAGAGGGGTGTATCCATTACGGATACACCCGCTGATGGTTAGTGAAAGGTAACTTTAATGGGTATACGGTTTTCGTTGGCCAGTAATTGTAAAGTGTAGGTGCGGCCGCTGGTAATTTGATTCGGACTAAAGCTCAGCGTATGTGCGCCAGGGTTAGTGGCGGTAGCTGGTTGCAATGTACGAACGGTAGCACCGTTGTCGTCGAGCAGTGTAAACGTGGTGGTAGTACCGGCTTCTTTGATATAGTACGCCATTTCATACACCTGTCTATCCGGGTGCAGCAATAGATCATAGCTGCCGGAAACGGTTTCCGGTACGGCTTCGGGGAAACCCGTTTCATAGGCTGGAGCACCGATGCCGGCCAGTTGTAATCCCTGTTTCACTTCCGGCGCACTCATTAGCAGGTCCCATATTTTTCCGGAGCGATAGTTTTCTATCATCACTACAATAGGGCCCTGATCAATGGCGAGGTATTGATTGTCGTACCAGTTTTTGCTGATATTAAAGGCATCATGAAAACCGTATACTCCCCAAAGCTGGTAGCCGAGGTCGTTGCCGTAATGTTGTAATGCCTGCATGGAATAGTACGGCGTATACGGCATCGCAGATAATGCGGCGGTGGGCGCCAGCGTGCCTTCGTCCAGGTCCGGGGCATGTGCGCGGTAGCCGTTTACGCCATCTGCGGCGGTGAGGCCCCATTGATTAGGTGCATACTGATTCGCTTTAGGTGCGTCTGTTAAGCAGTAGGCGCGGTTGATGAGGGTGTGGTTAATGTTTTGTTGAATGTAGCTGCAGTATTGATCCTGCATCAGGTGTGGGTTTAAGCCCAGGAAAGAGTAATGCGACAGGAACAGGGGACCTCCTTTATCTCTGCCGAGGTATTGTTTGTAGCCATAAAAGGTTTTGCCGTTACGGAAGTTACCGTTACGGGTCCAGCCGGTTTTATAGATGTTGGGTGTAATGGCATGGGTGGGAGCGCCTAATGCCAGGATATATGTGATCAGGCTTTCATTCCAGCCGCTGATAGGCAGCTCAAAAATATTGCCCTGTGGATACCAGCCCCAGTAAAGACTTTGGGTGTTATTGGTATACCAGTCCCATTCAATCGTTTGATAGAACTTATCTGTTAGCTGACGAATTTCTGTTTCTTCGGCAGTGTTGCCGGTCAGGTAGGCTTTGGCGCTGAGCAGGCCTGCCATCATGAACGACGTTTCTACGAGATCGCCTGCGTTGCCTTTACCGCTGAAGGGATTGGCTTTACCGGTTTCTCCGTTCATCCAGTGCGACCACGCACCATGGAAACGATCTGCTTTATCGAGGAAGCGCACGATGCTGAGGATACGTTGTATACCTTCGGGTTTGGTGATCCAGCCGCGTTCCATACCGCAGATAGTGGCCATTACGCCGAAGCCGCTGCCACCGGTGGTAACGGTGTTACCGGAAGTAGCAGTGGCCCGCTCTGGCGCCATGCCGGAGAAGTTTTTGCCCAACTGCCAGAAGTATTGGAAGCAGCCTTGCTGTGCTTTGTCCAGTAATGCCCGGTTGGCGGCGGCGCTGTCTGTAGTAACGGTAGCTACTGCATTGGATTTTGTACAGGCGCCACCCGGCATGATCATAACGAGTACGGCTATACTAATTAATAGTTTTTTCATCGTATGTTTTTAGTGAGATATTAATAGCCGGGGTTCTGTACTAAAACGCCCTGTGCTTTGTCCATTTCATCTTGTGGAATAGGTAACAGTTCATGTTTGCCATCCACATAATTATTTTTTCCGGCGGCGGCGAGTGTTTTCTTCGCGATGCCCCAGCGTACGATGTCATAGAAGCGTTCCTGTTCCATGGCCAGCTCAATGCGGCGCTCGTTGCGGATCAGGTCTGTGAGCTTCACGGGATCGCGTTCCGTGATTTTAGGCAGGATGCCGGCATTGTTGCCCCGCGCGCGTGCGCGAACTATTTCCAGTTTCGCCAGCGCTTCATCGGTTTGTCCCAGTTCTTCCGCTGCTTCTGCATGCATCAGCAATACGTCGGAGTAGTGCAGCAGGCGTACATTCATCCACTGTCCGAAGGCGCTGTTATTTTGCGTACGTACTTTAGGGTTAGAATATACTTTCTGGTTATACATGGGATTAGGAAGACTCAAAGGTAACGTTTCCCCATATGGCGTAGTTTCTCCAGCATACAGGATGGTGGCATCTCTGCGGGGATCACCGGTTTCGTAGGCGGCCGCGAGTGCTGCCGAGGGAACATTGAATCCCCAGCCCTGATTGAATTGACCGGCGCCGCGAATGCCCTGTACCTGGGCATATTGACAACCATAAGTGGTATAAGCCGCCGTATATAATGCCTGTACTTCAAAGACAGACTCACTGCAGTTCTCTCCATCTTCCGTAAAAAGATAACTATAAGAAGGCTGTAGGCTGTACACGCCGGAATTAATCACTGCAGTGGTCATGCTCAATGCGGGTGCATATTTTTTCTCATAAAGATATACTTTGGCCAGCAGTGATTGTGCTGCGCCTTTGGTGACGCGGCCAATATATTTTGGGTCCCATTTCAGTGGCAGATCCGCTACCGCCACAGACAAATCGGCTTCTATCATTGCATAGATGGCATCTTTAGTGGCTCTCGGAATATTAAATTTCGCTTCATCTGTAATGAGGGAATCTACTTTGGGAACACCCCCAAAAGCACGCACCAGGTTAAAGTAGAAATATCCGCGGAGCATTTTGGCTTCGGCGATACTCACTTTTTTATCTGATTCAGATACGTTGCCGGTGGCCAGTGCTACTTGTTGCAGCACCAGGTTGCATTTGTTCACACCGGCATATAAGCCGGTATAGTAGGCCTTTACCAGGCCGCTGCTGGGCGCAATGGTGAATTCATCCATCGACTTCTGGTCTGCACCATCAGCAGGGGTGCTGCCTTTGTCGGCGTCATCAGAGCGGATGCCGGCGGTGGCAATGAAGGGCATGACGTGTACATTGTAATCACGCAGTTGTGCGTACATGCCATAGATATATTGTTCAAATTGACCACCGGGATAGGTTTCCGTGGTAAAGCGACCTTGTGGCTGCCGTTCCAGGAAATCTTTGCCGCAGCCTGTCATGGCAGCGGCCAGCATCATCACCAGTGAACTTTTTATATAGCGTTGCATCGGATACTGTTTTTGAAATTAGAAATTGAGATTAATACCCGCCATGAACGTGGCTGGCAGCGGATAAGTGGTTTCATCTACCCCAAACCTGATCGGAGAATCACCACCTACTTCCGGCGTATAGCCGCTGGCTTTAGTAAATGTTTTCAGGTTCTGTGCATTCACGAATAACCGGCAGCTTTTAATTTTCATCTCTTTCATATAGGCCGCATTAAAGCTGTAAGAGAGCTGTACATAGCGGATACGGAAGTAATCGCCGGGCTCAATGAAATAAGTGGACGGTTCCAGGTTCCAGCCACGGGTATCATCCATAATAGGTTCTTTGTTGGAAGTACCTGGACCTGTCCACCGGTTTAAGCGGTTGGTTTCATAGTTGAGGGTGGCAAATTTATTGCGGGAGCGGTTCACAAATATTTTGTTGCCACTTACGCCTTGTCCTTCTACTTCCAGTCCCCAGCCTTTATAGGCGAAGCTGAAAGACATGCCATACACGAAGTTGGGAGTAGGAGAGCCGATGTAGGTGCGGTCTTTGTCGGTTATTTTACCATCGCCGTCTACATCGCGGAAGCGGATGTCTCCCGGCTTCAGGCGTACATCTCCAGCCTGGGCGGATTTTTCAATTTCTTCCACCGACTGAAAAATACCATCCTGTATATAGCCAAAGAAGCCGCCAATAGGATAACCAACGATGGTGCGGGAAGGTGTATTGGTAATATTGTAGCCGATGTTGTCACCGATGGACAGCACTTTATTTTTGATGGTGGTGGCATTGGCGCTGATGGCGTAGCGTATATTTTTACCGATCACATCTTTCCAGCCGGCAGCTACTTCAAAGCCACTGTTCAGGATAGTTCCTGCATTGGTTTGCGATTGTGTAGTACCAACAGCGCCGGGGATATCGAGTGTAACCAGGATATCGTTGGTTTTACGGTGGTAGTAATCGGCTTCTATAGAGAGGCGGTCTTTCAGCATCGATAGCTCAAAGCCGGCATCGGTGCCTTCCATCACTTCCCAGTGAATATTGGGGTTGGCGATGTACTGTGGTACCACCGCGGGATACAGCTTATCGCCAAATACGGCGCTGTTGGCGTTGTTCAGGATAGGATAAAAGAGGTAGTTCCCGATTTTATCATTTCCTAAGCGTCCCCAGGAAACTTTCATTTTGAGGAAGTCGATAACGGGAACGGTTGAACGAAAGAAGGGTTCTTCACTCACTACCCAGGCGGCGCCGGCAGCAGGGAAATTGCCCCAACGTTTATTCGGACCAAATTTGGAAGTACCATCGCGGCGTACAGATACATTCAGCAGGTAGCGGTTGTGGAAGCCGTAGCCGGCGCGGAACAGGTACGATTTAAATGCCTGTTCCTCGCCACCACCACCATTGGCTTGATTTTCCCTGTCTGGGCTGGTATTCAGGTACCACAAATCCGGGTTATCGGGAATGGCGACGGAAGTACTCTGACGGGAACCACTGAGGTTATCGGTCCCTTTGTATTGTGCGGTGAAGCCGGCTAACAAAGTGAGGTGGTGCTTGCCAAAGGTGTTATCATAGTTCAGGGTGTGATCTGCCTGGAAAGTTTGATAATCTGACTTGGCCATGCTTACCGCCGTGATGTTGTTGTATTGTGCAGAATCGCCTACCATGTATTTAGGGGTGTAATTACGACTGGCATTGAATCCCAGATCGGTGTATACCACGGATTTCCAGGTGAGGTGCTGCAGGAATTTTATTTCGGCAAAAGCGCTACCTACAAAGCGATAGCCGTAGTTACGGGCGTGTCCTTTGGGAATATCCCTGTTGGCTACCGGGTTGCCTACCTGTGCACGTTGAAAAGAGGGAGAGGCGTTGTAACCACCCGCGGCATTATATGGAGCATAGATAGGTGCGGCCATGAGGGCATTGCCAATCAGGCTGTTTTCTGCACCGCTGCGGTCCCACCGGGAGCCGGATACGTCTACGCCTACACGAATATTTTTGTTTACCTGGTATTCGTCGTTGACGTGCAGCATAAACTTCTTAAACGCGTCGTATTTGAGGATACCATCCTGGGTATAATATCCCGCGCTGAGATAGGCGCGATTCTTTTGCGTGCCGGTAGAAATGCTCAGGTTATAGCTTTGTAACATGGCATCGCGGAAAATCTGGTCCTGCCAGTCGGTGTTGGCGGTATAAGGACCATAGTCGAATGCTGCACCATTCACATTTTTCAGTTGCTCATTGTACAGGGTTTTAAATCCTGTAGCGTCGGTTACTTTTATTTTATTGGTCAGCTGTTGAATGCCCGTATAGGCGTTGAAGTTAACATTCATCTCCCCGGTGCGTGCCCGTTTAGTACTGATAATGATGACCCCGTTGGCCCCCTGTACGCCAAACATGGCCAGGGAAGAAGGATCTTTCAGTATTTCCATGGAGGAAATATCGCCGCTATTGAGGAAGTCGATGTTATCATGAAATACACCGTCTACCACGTACAAGGGGTTGGTGTTGGTAATGGAGCCTACACCGCGGATACGTACGGTGGGTGCGGCGCCGGCGCGGCCGGAATTGGTGATCGTGACGCCGGTTACTTTACCCTGCAGGGCGCTCAGTGGATTGGAGCCGGCATGGTTTACAATTTCTTCTCCTTTCACGGAAACGATGGTGCCGGTGAGGTCCCGCTTGCGGGAGGTACCATAACCAATTACCACTACCTGGTCTACATCTTTCGCAGTGGTTTTAAGCCCCACCGTCAGGAAGGCGTTATTGGTGTTGGGAATGTCCTGCGTTTCATACCCTATCAGTTGAAAGCGCAACACGGCGCCGGTATGGGTGCTGATGGTAAATGAACCATCTGCGGCGCTGACGGTTCCCCGGGTAGGATGCTCTTTTTCAAAAATGGTGACTCCCGGTAATGGTGATCCGGTAGCCACGTCTTTGATTTTGCCGCGTACATTTTGTTGTGCTGTCGCCCACAAGGGAAGTAGCAACATGAATAACAGATAGTAGCTTTTCATAACGAACGTTTGGTGATAAAATGGAATAGCGCCGTTGAGGCCTGACAAGAAATTTTGTCGGCGATAAATGTAGGACAGGAAGTAACGGATACGCATATCCGCTCCCCCAACATGACTACTTCACGAAGGGCAAATGAAGGAGCGATACCTACAACATCGCTACTTCATTTGTGAATATTTGTATGTGTAAAAAGATAATTTACAGGCGTTTATATCTGTAACATGAACTCGGTGAGGTTTTGATCTCCGGGCAGCCCCAGCTTCTTGCGGAGGCGGTAGCGTTTCACTTCTACCCCCCTGATCGTGATGTTAAACCGGTGGGCAATGTCCTTGGAAGAGAGGTTCATTTTAAGGTAAGCAGCCAGTTTTAAGTCCTGGGGTGTGAGGTCAGGATACCGGAGATGCAGTTGTTGGAAAAAGCGTTCATGTGCGCTGTTGAATCCATCGTCAAAAACTTTTTGTTCATCGCCTGCCGACAAATTTTTGTCGATCATCTTCATCAGACGGTTATACCGGGTAACGGAAAATTCGGGATTACTTTGTGCTTTTAGCTGCAACAATTCCTTTTTCATCTTCAATAAAAACTCATTCTTTTCCAGCAGGGTAACACCGGAATTGGCCAGCGCTTCGCTTTTACTGACTACTGCTGCGGTCAGCTGTTGCTGTTGGAGCAGCAGCAGTTTGCGTTCGTTTTCCTGTTGCTCCCGCAGCAGTCGTTCTTCCAGCTGCTGGTGTAACTTTTCATGTGCCAGCCGCAGCTTACGCCGGTAGGTATAATATAGGAAGATGCCAGCCGCCACCGCTAATAATGCATAAACAGTCCTTGCCCACCAGCGCTGATACCAGGGCGCCTGAATGGTGAAATGAAAAACGGCTTCTTCTTCCTGCTGATCAGATTTCACATGAAAGGTATAGGCGCCGGGCGGCATATTACTGAATTCCTTATAGGGCAATGTACTCCAGGTACTCCACTGCTCATGCCCTTCGAAACCATCCATTTTTACAGCATACCGGGGCTGCTCATCATAGGCAGGCGTGGCAAATTTAAAGAGGAGGTTATTTTGTTTGCTGGAAAGACTGGCAGCTGTGCTTTCCGACAGCACGGTGCGTTGGGTGTCGGTAATTATCTGCACCTGCTGTATGGCCGGCGCCACTTCCGGCTGACGGATATTGCCGGCCACAGATACATTGTACAACGAAAAACCGTCTTCTGTACAGAACAGGGTCCAGTCGCCAAACTGGTAAAGGTTTTCAAAATCGTTGACCAGGAATATATTCCGGTGCCGCAGTGGTTGGATCACCACACTGTCGTTCAACTGCCACGTGAGCAAGACCAGCTTGTTGTCGTTATTGATCACCCACCAATGTTGTTCATCTGCCTTCATAATTCTCCGGATGCTGCCCAGTGGCGCCAGTAGCCGGTTGAGCAGGGTGTCGGGTTTAAATATACCCGGTGATGCTTCATAATAAAGTCCTTTATCCGGCGATACTACCCGTATAGTGCCGTGGTAACTGAGCAGGTTCAGCTTACCGGGAACCGGCAGCCCCTGCATGGCTTCCATGGGCACAATGCGGGATACCTTGTCGGGCACGGCCGCCAGTGTTATTTTATACAATCCCATGTAGGCGTGTCGCACCCAGATATCGCCGTTTTTATCTTCTATCAACCCTTTGGCAGCAATACCTTCGGTACCGGCCATGTGACGAAAGTGAACGATTTTTCCGGATTCATCACGTTTGTAGATATCAAGTCCGAGATAATTTCCCTGTACATAATAGCCCGGATATTTAGTCAGCGGCTTGAAACTCCAGCCACCTGGTGCATCCGATATTTTTTCCACGCGGTTCTGGTCAATGCGATAGGTAGCGGCATTATGACCACAAATCAGCTGGTGATCATATTCCACCAGGTTCCATACCTGCCCTTTGAGTTCGGGAACCAACGTGAAATCTTTGTCGCCTGGCAGGCAATAAAACAATCCATGATTAGTAGCCAGATAAAACCTGCCCTGAAATAAAGCTGCGCTGTAAACCGTGCCCAGCTTGCCTTCTATATCTTTGTAGTGCAAAAAGGGCGATTGCAGTACCACCTGGTCTATACCCTGATCCAGCGCCGCCCACAGGTTACCGGCTTTATCCGTAAATAGTCCCAGTACGGTATTATTCTGCAAGGCATTGCGTTGATGCAGATGTTGCCGGATTTGTCCTTTCCCATCCGTAATGATAATACCATTCAAAATGGACCCAAACACAAAAGTGTTTTCATTGATCCGCAAACAACGGTTGGCTTCATTGATTTTAAGGAAGTCGTTGGCGGGAGAAGAAAAAGGAGTGAAGGTGTTGCCATCATAAAGAAATAATCCTTTCCTGGTGGTGCATACCAACATTTTATCAAGTGCATAAGGCAGTATGCCGGCGATATTCATTTCTTTCATGGCCTCACTGCCACGGATAAACGTCAGGGCATTATTTTTATATTCAAACATCCCGATGCCTTTACATCCCATCAGGTAGCGCCCTGCTACATAATGTACGAAGCTGATGGGTGAAGGAGTAACGGTAGTGGTAATACGATTTTTCTTCCATTGATAGATACGGGAGAAAGAATGAAAGATGACGGCATTATCGTTTGCCGGCAGGATGTTCCATATTTCTTCTCTCCGGAAAACACTATCCGTGATGCCGCTACTCAGTGAATGATATTGCAGCCGGTTGCTACTATCTTTTTCCCAGTAGCCAAATTCAGCAAAGCCGCCGGTATATATTTTATTGTGATTGTCTACTGCTACACTCCTTACAATTTGCCGGTAGGGCAGGTGATATAGTTGCCATTCGCTGCCATTGAACCGGAGCAGCCCTCTTGAGTTGGCTACATATATTTGTCCCTGCGCATCCTGCGCCACACACCAGTTCTGTTTGTATGCATTGAATTCCTGCCGGGTATAATGTATCACTTCCGGTACGCCCAGGCTACCGGGTAGGTCCTGCGTAATACCAGCATGGAAGAAGAAAAATTGGATAACAAAAAATAAGGCAATAGGCCACCTGTTCATGTGCTTCAATAAGTTGGTTGATGAGGGCGAATGTAGCTTTTTTGCGGAATTTTGAACAGATAATCCAATACCACGAAGGGAAAACACTCGTCCTGGGGCCCGGTAGTGATCGGCTGGATTTTTTTTAGTATTTTTAAAGATGATCAACCAAAGTCGGGGCCGTCTGTATGGCGCATTTTTAGCGCAGGCTATCCAACAAAATCACCCTGAGCAAGAAAAAATATATTGCCCGTTATGCAAGTAATCAAGTTTACTTCGGCTATCCGGATTAACGCAGCTGCTGCGAATGTTTTCGAATATACGCAGGACTACGGTAAGCGCCTCCAATGGGATAGCTTCCTCAAAAAGGCCGACCTGATGAACGGCGCCAGTGCCGTCGGCAAAGGAGTGAAAGCCTATTGTGTGGCACAAAATGGCATCGGGATGGTGACTGAATATGTTACCTTCAACCCACCCAATGTGACTGCCGTCAGGATGACCAAAGGTCCTTATATGTTTAAATCATTTCTCGGATCATGGACCTTCAAAGCCATCGATCACCACACCACCGAAGTGATATTCCTGTATTCCTTTGCGGTGCGCTTTCCCTTTACCTTACTGGACAAATTTATTAAACGCCATCTCGAAAAAAATGTCAAACAACGGCTGGCAGATCTGAAGTATCACATAGAGTATCAGCCCGCTATCTGAAAAAAGATAGCAGCTGATGTCACATTGCCGGAATTCCATTTGTTATAAGGGTGTAGTACAAATTATTAAAGCACACTAAAAACTTACAAGATGGACGAGTTTATGTTAATTTTCAGACATGAAGACGGCAAAAAAGTAGCTTCTCCTGAACAGATACAGATCTGGATGAAACAAACCATGGACTGGATTGGCGGTATCGCCGCCCAAAACAAATTTATCGGTGGCAATGGACTGTTTTTTGACGACGCCAAAATAGTACATGCCAAAGGTGTGGTAACCAATGGTCCTTTCGGTGAAATAAAAGAAACCATTGGAGGTTATATCATGGTGAAAGGTAATTCTATGGAGGAAGCCGTCGCATTTGCCAAAGGATGCCCTGTTTTGCAGGGAGAAGGCAACACCGTGGAAGTGCGTAAAATTGCCAAAGCAGATGGTATTCATTAAAAAGTAAATGGTTCCGCCCCGGCGTGCCCCGCTATATCGGAGCTGTCACGGGGCGGAATTAATGTTCGTATGATGCAACCCGATCTGATACCTCACTTGTTCCGGACGGAGTTCCGGAAAATTACAGCAGTGCTCTGTAAAGTGTTTGGTATGGAACATATGGAAATTGCAGAAGACCTTGCCAGTGAAACGTTTTTGTCTGCCCTGGAAACGTGGCCCTACAAAGGTATTCCGGAGAACCCCACCGCCTGGCTTTACCTCGTGGCAAAAAATAAAGCCAAAAATTATTATCAGCGTAACCAATTATTTGCTGAAAAAATAGCGGCAAAAATAAAGACTGAATCCCCGGAAGCCACTGAAATGGACATCAATCTTTCTGAGGAAAATATCGCCGACAGCCAGTTACAGATGCTGTTCGCCATTTGTCACCCGGCTATCCCCATGGAGGCGCAAATCGGCCTGGCGCTCCGTATCCTCTGTGGCTTCGGCATCGAAGAAATTGCCAACGCGTTTTTGACCAGCAAAGACGTCATCAACAAACGATTATTCCGCGCCAAAGAAAAATTGAGAACAGAAAACATCGCGATCGTATTTCCCGGCAACGCCGATATTCAAGACCGCCTGGATACGGTATTAACTACCTTATACTTATTATTCAACGAAGGCTATTATTCAGAAAGCCAGGACGCCGTGCTAAGAGAAGATCTTTGCCTGGAAGCCATGCGCATCACATACCTGCTGATTGAACATGAACAAACTAATCAGCCGCGTGTAAATGCTTTGCTGTCGCTCATGTGTTTTCATGCTTCCCGATTTGAAGCACGCAGAAATGAAAACGGTGAAATTGTATTGTACCAGGACCAGGACGAAACCCGCTGGAATGAAGAGCTAATCGCCAGAGGCGCCTGGTTTTTACACGCCGCATCACAGGGGAAGGAAATGTCGAGGTACCATATTGAAGCTACCATCGCTTATTGGAATACACAGAAAACAGATACGCTTGAAAAGTRGGAACATATTCTGCAATTATACAATCGCCTGTTGCGGCTCGTATATTCACCGATGGCGGCACTGAACAGAACATATGCCTTGTCGAAGGTACAAGGGAAAGCGGCGGCTATTGCAGAAGCGGAGAAGCTGGAGTTAGCCGGTAACCATTACTACTATGTACTGCTGGGAGAATTATATAGGGAGATAGATAACGCTAAGGCGTTGCTGCATCTGCAACATGCGCTGACGCTTGCGAAAACGGAAACGGATAAACGAACTATACAACAGAAAATAACGGCGCTTGCTTAAATGAAAAAGCGGCCCGGGGAAGGCCGCTTTTTAGAATGCTTATTGTTGTTGTCTGAAAATTCCCAGTTCCGAAATCATCGGTGCTGTACGACTGGAAGTAATCCGTAGCCGCACCAACTGCGCTTGCACATCCGGGAAAGTGAGTATCCGTTTATAACCAATGGTAGTACCATTGGTGGCTTCTTTCCAATCATCGCCATCTTTGTATTCCAGCACAAAACTTTCCACCCGTTGTCCTTTTTTAATGTATTCCTGCAGGCGGCATACATTGAATGTTTGTGGCTTGCCGAGATCGAAAGTGACCGTGCCGGTAGTATCCTTGGGCGAGGTGGTCCAATAGGTATCTTTGTTGCCATCCGCCACGGTATTTGGATTTTTACCCGTAGAAGAAGTGCCCTTTGCGCCATGCAGCAGGTTTTGAGAGAAGATCTGATCGATGGATTTTTTCCATGCAGTCAGATTTTTTACGTCGCTATCTGCTATCAGCCCTCTTGTATCCGGTGGGATATTCAGGAGCAGTACCCCATTTTTACCAACAGAGTTAAAGTAGATGTCCAGCAGCTTTTCCGGGGATTTTACTTCATCGTCTTCCTTTTTGTGATAGAACCATCCTGGCCGGATAGATACATCTGTTTCAGCCGGATACCATACCAGGCTACCTGCTTTATAGAGCGCATCACGGCCGCCCATGTCTTCCCCGTTACCATAACCGGAAGGCTTTATCAGTAAGTCTTTCTGGGATAAAGCGGCCACCGCTTGCTGGTTCAGATTATTGGCTGGTACTACACTCCATTCGGTACTTCTGCCGTAGCCGGATTCGGTACCTACCCAGCGTACATCAGGGCCCATTACGGCAATCACCGCGTTGGGCTGTAGTTTGCGGATCAGGGTATACCAGCGTTGAAAATCGTATTCCTGTTTTTTGCCGTTAGGTCCTTCGCCATTGGCGCCATCAAACCATACTTCGTCTACACGGCCGTAATTGGTAAGCAGCTCCGTTAGCTGATGAACAAAGTAATCGTTATAGGCGTCGGTGCCGTATACCGGAGAATTTCTGTCCCATGGCGACAAATACACGCCGAAGCCCATGCCGGCTTTATGACAGGCATCCGCTACTTCTTTTACCACGTCGCCATGGCCGTTTTTCCATGGACTGTTTTTTACAGAATGTTCCGTGTACTTGCTGGGCCATAAACAAAAGCCATCGTGATGTTTGGCCGTAAGAATTAATTGTTTAATGCCACCAGCTTGCGCAGCCCGTACCCACTGGGTGGCATCCAATGCCGTAGGGTTAAAGCTGGCGGGCGATTCTTTCCCATCTCCCCATTCCCTTCCTGTAAATGTATTCATGCCGAAATGAAGGAAGCCGGTTACCTCCAGCTCCTGCCAGCGAAGCTGCCGTGCAGTAGGCCGTACATTGGCCGCTTTACGGATAATGGCCGGGCCACTATCTCCGGGCGCTATGGGTATATAGGACGACTGTTGCGCAGCAGCGCCAATAGCCGTTCCCATACTGCAGGCAAGCGCTAAATAAAAGGTGTTTTTCTTCATGTTCATCTGTATGAACAACCATAATACAGCAAAATTTTTATTAAAAAAAACAGGCCCGTAGCATATTAGCCGCTGATGGCTTAACTTAACAGTCTAATGCCTATACTTTTTAATCAGGTACTAATGAAAAAATATCATCCGCTGACGAAAAAAGTGACCCTGTTTTTTTGTTGTCTTTTTTTTCTCCCGCTAAAAATAAATGCTCAAAATAATCCGGCCAACAGTATATCCGGCATCTGGATGAATGAAGAGAAAACCGGAAAAATTGAAATTTATCAGTCGGGAAATATCTACCTGGGGAAATTATTATGGGGTATTTACATGTTAGATGAAAAAGGGCATCCCCGTAAAGATACAAAGAACCCAAATCCTGCCTTACGAAGCCGTGAATGGCCGAATATGGTGATGCTCACCGGATTTCAATACCGCAACGGGCAATGGGACGGGGGCGAAATTTACGATGCTACCAGCGGTAAATCCTACCGCGCTATCATGAAAATAAGAAATGGCCGGTTGGAAATAAGGGGTTATGTAGGTATCTCGCTGTTTGGAAAAACTATTTACTGGGACCGGGTACCCTAACTCAGGAGCGGGCATGTGCTTTTTCATGATCCAGCAACCACTTCTTCCTCCAGATACCGCCGCCATAGCCTGCCAGTTGTCCGTCTTCCGCAATCACCCGGTGACAGGGTACCAGGATGGAAATGCGATTCATACCATTGGCATTCGCCACCGCACGCACCGCTTCCGGACGCTTCAAGGCCAGTGCCTGCTGTTTATAGGAACTGGTAGTACCATAAGCAACGGTTTGTAATATCTCCCAGATGCTTTGCTGGAAAGGTGTTCCCAGTGAATACAAAGGTACGGTGAACGTTTTCCGGCTGCCGGCAAAGTACTCCTCCAGTTGTTGCTGCAGGGTATCAAAATGTGGATTGGCGCCCTGAATGATATTGGCATTTAATTGTTTGGCCAGCGACTTGAGTTCTGTTTCCAGCATCTTACGGTCTGTGAATTCCAGTAAACAGACGCCCTGTTCCACCGCACAGGCAAACATCGTCCCCAGCGGCGTTTCCAGTCGCGTGATGTTAATTACCTGCTTGTTTTTACTGTTCACGGGAGACACCCCAAATATCGATTTAAAGGAATCCGCGAAACCGCTCAGCGATTCGTAACCGGCATCAAATGCCACAGCGGTAACGGCTTCGCCCTGCTGTATTTTTTTGAAGGCCGCATTGATGCGGAACATCCTTTGGTAGGCCTGAAAGGTGACCCCATGATTTTTTAAAAACCATCTACGGATGGTAATAGGTTCTATCCCTCTTTGTGCCAGGTCGGCGTCTTTAAATTTCGTGGATGGGTCGGCATTTAAGGCATCCAGTATTGCTTTTATGGGTGGCGGTGTTTCATTCAGCTTCTCCAGTGGATTGCACACTTTACAAGGGCGGTATCCTTTCAGGATAGCTTCTTTGACGGTTTGAAAAAATTCTACATTCTCCGACCTGGGTTTGCGGGCAGTGCAGGTAGGGCGGCAAAATATGCCGGTGGTTTTTACCCCGGCAATGAAAGTCCCTTCGTAAGACACATCTTTATCAACAAGTGCCTGGTACATAATCTCGTGTGTCAGCATGTATATTCTTTTTTCAAAAGTACGCATGTTGCTACCGGACAGCAACCGGAAAATGGACAAGTATTTTCCGGCCACTACCTGCCGCGGTTTTTAGCCTTTTGTTGTGAAGCGGGTCTGTAAATATATTTCACCCACCGTTAATATTACTACCAGCAGCAGAAAAATCCAGTAGCCTTTTTTAATGAGCGGTGGTTGTTTGCGTAGAAGTCCCACCAGCAGAAGGGTTGTCATGCAACCGGTAATAATAGCCACCAGAACATTATACMAGAAGAAGAACAGCTGGCTCACCTGGTAGTAAAGGTAAAGACTGCCGTTCAAACCGCTTTGTGCGGTTATGGTGGCGAAGGCAGTCCATGAATAAGTAAAGAATAACACGAAACCAATAGTAATGACAACAAGTGTCAAAGTGTTTTTGACAGGTAATGGTATAGACATAGGATAGGAGTTTGATTTTAAATAACTGATCAGGAAGATGCCGGTATTTCAGCGGTGCAATACAGCGAATGCATTTTCCAACCAAGGGTTTCGTATAATGCTTTGCCATCATCGGTGGCTACCAGCAAACCCTTTTTAATGCCGCGGGCATTTCCGATGGCTTCCAGTTCTTTCATGATGATGGTACCCAGTTTACGGCGACGGTGATTTTCATGGGTGGCAATACGATCGTATATGCCATAATCTTCTACGAAGCCCACGCGGCCAATGGCAGCTTCGTCACCGTTGGCCGCCATAATTCTCACAATCGATACACCTGGGTTTTCCGTGATTTGCAACGTATATTCTTCGGGCAGCGGAATGTTAACCGGTATCATCCCGTCGAGGGCTGTCATCATATAGGCAGGCGATTGCAACACCCAGTTCGGTGGGAGCAAGGCCTGCACTACATCCGGCGGCGCACATACTTTGATGAACACATAAGGCTCCGTAATCCTGTCGGCCAGTTGGCGAACAGCAGGAGAAGGTGCATCAAAAATATAGCGTCTCACGTGATCGGGTAGTCCTACTTCAATGCGATAAGCACCACTGTCTGGTACCGGAGGAGTTACTTCGCGGGCGTGTGCCCATCCTTTTGCCCAAATGGCTACAATTTGCGGGTCGGCTTTATAAAGTTGGTCATGCATAGATTGTGGGTGTATATCTCCTAAAGGTAAAGTATGTGTTGGAAAATCAGCCGCTAATTTACTGTAAATCAATTTCGTTTTTTTTGCTAATTTTTTTTTACATTTACGAAATACACCAATAAACGGGCTTTGAAAAATCAACGCAATCAAATGATAAAACATACATCTATTTGATGCATCAAAAAAAGCCGGTGCCCCTATTTATAATATACCCTGAAATACATGTGATACCCTCAAAATATACGACCACAGCATGTTTAATTACATCAGAAAAGAAGTATCCAATTCCTGTGAGAGCAATTTCTTCCGGAACCATACTGCGTACATTGGTAGCAGCTATTCAGTAACACATTCGTATCCCGGTAGTAAAGTGACAGATGCCTAGCGGCAACTGACGAGCATCGATTTATTACTACTACATGGTGCATCCGCGCCGTGCAGGATAGTTATGCCATGTCGGATGGATGATGTGTGTCTGTCTAGCGCATATCTGTGATACACCCCTTATGTATTTCCCCTCAATACTGATATTAAAACCTGTTTTATGGAAACAAAGTTGAATGAATTGGACGATTTTATAGCGATCTCCGTACCACTGACCGGCTATTCAAAAGTGGAATTACAAACCACCGGCCTATGCGCCGAGTATCTAAAAGCATTGAACGACATTCTGGGCGCCACACTGTTGAAAGAGTGGTTGTCTGTGGCCACCACCCTGCTGAAAGACACGGGTGGTAAAGCGCCGGCGGTGGATAAAGCTATCCGGCAACAGCTGCTGGCCAGCCTGAAGTATGGACCCATTACCCGCAATGTAATCCAACTATGGTATTGGGGCTCCTGGCTCCCCCTGCCCAAAGATTGGGTGGCAGCGTATGGAAAAGGAATTAAGCATAACGACAACTACTTTATTTCTCCGGCCGCCTATAAAGAAGGATTGGTATGGAAAGCGATGGGTGGCCATCCACAGGGCGCCAAACAACCCGGTTTCGGCTCCTGGGAAGTAGCTCCTCTTTCCGCTACCGCCGAGGTGAAACACTAACTAATAGGTATATACGAAAATGTGAATCCTAAAAAAATCCTGCACAAATGGAAAATACAGAATATGATGTAGTGATTGTGGGCAGCGGCATTGCCGGCGCCATTGTTGCCAAAATGCTGACGCATGCCGGCAAAAAAGTATTGGTACTCGAAGCCGGCCTGGAAGCAGGGATGGCCCTGAGTGGCAACAACGCCTATGATAATTATCAGCGTTACATGGACACCTATTATACCTCGCTGGCAAAAGTACCCAATGCACCCTATCCTAATGTGAAAGATGCGGAATCGCCCACGGTACTTGATATTACCAAGGCGTCCGAAGAGCACCCGGATACAAAGGGGTATTTTGTACAAAAAGGTCCGTTACCTTTTGGGAGCGACTATAACCGTTCTCCCGGTGGCACCACACTGCATTGGTTGGGTACCTGTTTGCGTATGCTCCCCAATGATTTTAAATTATTCAGCAAATACGGAATAGCAGTAGACTGGCCCATCGACTACGAATATCTGAAGCGATTCTATGAAATGGCAGAACATGAAATAGGCGTTTCCAGCGATGTGGAAGAACAACGTTATCCGAATATGGGCAACAATTTCTTTGGAAAGGAATATGTATTTCCGATGTATAAAATTCCACAGAGCTATATCGATAAAAAGTTTATCAAAAATATGGAGGGGGCGAAAGTAACCCTGAATGGGGAAACGTATTCCCCCTGGTGTACCAGCACACCACAAGGCCGAAACTCCACCCCTAATGCTACCTATCGATATGCAGGCACCGTTTGGAATCCTGCTAAAAAGATACTGGAGATGCAGCAATTCGCAAAAGATACCGATGTATATACTGCAGTAGGCGCTATCTGGGACCCTTATACCGGCCAGCGCTGCGAAGGCAATGCCAGCTGCGTGCCTATTTGCCCGGTGCAGGCGAAATATAATGCGCTTAAAACACTCAAAAGTTCTAAACAGGAKAATATCACGCTGGTGAGCCAGGCGGTGGTGACAAATATCGAAATCGATAAATCCGGTAAGGTCAGCAGCGTGGTATACAAGCAGTATAAAAACCCTGACGACAAAACAGCGGAGAAAAAATATGCCCGTGGTAAAATATATGTGCTGGCAGCCAATGCTATTGAGAATGCTAAAATATTGCTGGCATCTGAGGCATGTAAATCCAGCAAACAGGTAGGGTGTAATCTCATGGATCATACCGTATTGCTCACCTGGGGGCTGATGAAAGAGAAGGTATTTCCTTTCCGCGGTCCCGGGTCTACTACCAACATCCCTACTTTCCGCGATGGCGACTTCAGAAAACACTTCGCCGCCTGGATATCTCCGGTCGATAACTGGGGCTGGGGCTGGCCCACCGGATCGCCGGACACCGATCTGGATAACGCTATTTATAAGTTGAATCTCTTTGGGAAGGAATTAAGGGATTACCTGGACGACTTACTATCCCGGCAATTGCTGCTGCATTTCGAATGTGAACAGCTCCCCGATAAAAAGAACTGCGTGACTATCAGTAAAGACTATGTGGATAATCTTGGCAATTATCGCCCTATTATTCGGTATAACGTTTCTGATTACACGCTGAAGGCATTCAAAGCCGCCAAAAGTGTGTCAGACCAGCTGTTTGCTGGCATGGGTGTAGCCGATTATACCAATTATCCTGTTTCCGAACCGGACTATGTTACCTACGACGGAGAACCATACGTATTCCGCGGAGCAGGCCATGTAGTAGGCACTCATTGTATGGGCACCGATAAAGGAAATTCCGTGGTAAACAAACAGCAACAAGCCTGGGATCACGAAAATCTTTTCCTGGTAGGAGCGGGGAACATGTGTACGCTGGGTACTTCTAATCCCACGCTTACGCTGGCTGCCTTGTCTTTTGCTGCTGCTGAAAATATCCTGAACGCATTGAAATAGTTACTCACCTAATCATTTGAATATGGAAGCCAATAACCTGATATCCGGTATCCGTCACCGCCTGTTATCCAAACAGGATGCCGCGCTGACCGACGGTAAAATAGCGACGATCGAAAGTTTACGTCAACACCTGCAATGGGCCATAGAGCTGGAACACGCCACMATTCCTCCCTATCTCTTTGCATTATATTCTATAAAAGAGGATGCCAACAGCATATCGTCCCGCATTATAAAAGGGGTGGTCATGGAGGAAATGCTGCACATGGTGCTGGCCTGTAACCTGCTGAATGCAGTTGGAGGTACTCCTTCCCTGAATCATCCAAAGTTCATTCCTGAATACCCCACTTATCTGCCGCATAGCGATGATGCATTTAAAGTAAACCTGGAGAAATTCTCTAAGTCCGCTATTGAAACGTTTCTGAAAATAGAAAAGCCGGCGGTGAAAGATGYACCACCACAACCGGAACATTATGCTACTATCGGTCAGTTTTATGAAGCCATCGCCGATGGATTGAAAACGCTGTCGGCCAAAGGAAACATCTTCACCGGCAAATCGTCGCTGCAGGTAACACCTGAGCAGTTTTACGGCGGCGGTGGTGGCCTCATACTGGTGCATGACCTGCCCTCTGCATTAGAAGCCATCGGCGAAATTATAGGCCAGGGAGAAGGTATTGACGGCACCATCGAGGACAGCGATCATCGGCTGTTTGGTGAAGAAGTAGAATATGCCCATTATTTCCGCTTCAATGAAATCCATGAAGAACGTTACTACAAAGTGGTTGACACGCCTAAAACAGGTCCTACAGGGGCAAAGCTGCCGGTGGACTGGAACGCCGTGTACAACATCAAAGAGAATATTAAAATGAAGGATTTTCCAGTGGATAGCGAAGAATGGAAATTGATGTACCGGTTCAATAAAAGTTACTGCAATATGCTATCCGCGCTTCATGACACGATGAATGGACATAAAGAAAAAATGAAAGACGCGGTAATGATGATGTATGACCTGAAATATCAGGCCATTGGCTTGATGCAGATACCAATGGGCAACGGATTATGTGCGGGTCCAAGCTTTGAGTATGTAAAATAGCTCCTTGTACGTTTTTATCCACTCCTAAAACAATAGTACCATGCAATCCTTTCAAAGTCTTCCTCCGTTAAAGAACTTCGTCCGCCTGGCCGGTACCAATGCGGAAATAGAAGATGAACTGGGCCCGCTGGCGGCCTTATTAGGTACCTGGAAGGGCTCCAGTGGCTGGAACCTGGTAGCGGTGCCTAATGGTGCTGAAGGCTTTCTGCTGTTGATACAAAACTATTCGGAAACGATCAACTTCACGGCCGTGAGTGCACCCGTGCCTAATCGCGGAGGCACAATAGAACAGATGGTAGGTGCAGTGATATATGACCTCACCGTAACAGATAACCTCACCGGTGGAGTACTGCATGTGGAAAACGGGATGTGGCTGAACCTGTCCAATATTGGGCCTCAGCAGCTGGCAGCGGCAGCGGCGTTACCTCCACCTGAACAAACTATCGCCCGGCAGGCCAGTATCCCTCATGGTGATGCGCTGATGGTACTCGGTAACTCTTTTGTGTCCACCGGCGTACCACTCATTGCAGATAATGATTCCACCCCACTGGCCGGCCCCAACATACCACTGGGCTATCTGGATCAATACCTGCAGGCACAAACGAAATTTCCCGATTTTGATGTGAAAAATCCCAATGCGACGCTCCGGAAAGCGTTGGAAAATCAGCAGGTCGGTAAGGTGACTACTTTTGTGTTGGATACCTCCAGCATACTGAACATTCCTTTTACCACACAACATGTAGACCCGAATAATTTTAGTACCATTTTCTGGGTAGAGGAAGTAACCATGGCAAATACCAGCTTCCTGCAGTTACAATATACCCAGCAAACCAATTTTAATTTTCTACCCCGATTTGGAGAGCCAGGACTAATTATGTGGCCCCACATCAATATTAATACACTGGTAAAACAATAAATATTTTTACGTTGGCAAGTGTTACCCCCAAACGAAACCCGCCGCAAGGCGGGTTTTTGCTTATTGGTAGTTGGTTCACTGTCGTATAATAACAGTAGTGCCTTTGTATATCTGTTAAGCGGCACTGTATCCTCATCCCGCTATCGGTATGCTGCTACCTGTTGCATTAATTCCATTGCCCTGATCACCGGGTCCCATTCTTTGCCGCTGAAAATAAAGCGAAACCACTTTTTATCCCGGTTTTCATACCGGATATTTTTGAACAACCAGATAGCTGCCCAAGTGAAAGCTCCTGTTACTGCCATCTGTAAAAG
Source organism: Chitinophaga sp. 05T412 (assembly GCF_056396465.1). Lineage (NCBI taxonomy): Bacteria > Pseudomonadati > Bacteroidota > Chitinophagia > Chitinophagales > Chitinophagaceae > Chitinophaga > Chitinophaga sp. 05T412. Next base: position 554,507 of record NZ_JBFTLN010000003.1, on the reverse strand, counting down.
ATATAACCACACATTGCCATTGTACAACATGCTTTGATTCCAGTAGAAGGTAGTCCACAGTGGTAACTGCAGGAACAATAACCGGGCGCACCAAAGTGTGGAGGATCTTAATCGGGATAGTTTTGCCTGCGTATCCAGTATAGGCGCATTGATGTTTACCTGTTGGATTAATATTAGCTGATAGAGATAGATGCCGATGGCCAGTTTGGTCAGTAATACCTGTATACCGGCTGAGGCCAGGAAAAAGAAACTGGCGCTATGGAAAGTCCGGATCAGTATACTATCTACCAAAATTACCCATATTATACCAGCCATGATAGCGAATATTTTTAGTGGTGTCATGGAAGCCAGGGCCGACTGAACTTTCATGTGCGTAATATCTGCTGCATTTTGCCTGTTGAATGACAGGGATTCTTCCAGTCGCTTATCATAAGCCTTCCAGAGATGAATCATTTCTGCGTCTTCCATTGCAATTAAGTTTTGAGGTGGGTGAATTTTTGTTTGAGAATGGCTTTAATTCTGCTGACTTTTGTGGCCACATTGCTGACCGAGATGCCAATGATATCCGCAATTTCCTGATAACTTTTTTCTTCGAGATAGAGTAGCATCAGTGCTTTATCTAACTCCTTTAATTCCGATATGCACTGCTGTAAAAAAACGATATTTTCTGTGGTGTCGTTCGGAAAGGGATGATCGGTGATATTCAGAACACCATCAGAAAGGGGACTATCAACTGTTCTTCGTTTGTTTTCCCTGCGATAAAATGAAATAGCTACGTTTAAGGCAATACGATATATCCAGGTGGAATATTTGTACTCCACGGAATAATTATCAAACGATTTCCACAGCTGTATAATAATCTCCTGTATCAGGTCTTTTCTGTCTTCCGTATCCCTGCAGTAAGCATGGGCTATTTTATACAAAATGCCCTTATGCGCTTGAATAACAGCCAGAAAACTATCCGATTTATCAGGAGACTTCATGAGTGGTAATTGTCAGAAACCAGGTTGAGAAAATTGTTTGCTTTCTTTATTATTCGCACCAACGTCTGAAAAATCACACTTCACCCATTATTTTTTTATGAGCCCTTTTCCTTTGCTCACCCACTTATTATCTTTTACACTAAAGCGATAGGGGCGATAAGCATCTTCTCCGGCATAGGCAACGCCTACACGTGTGGATACCACTACCTGATCATCCGGCAGTGCCGGGGCGTCTTCTATCCAAACCAGTGGTCCGTTCATACTTTCACCGGTCAATGTATTATTAATGCCAAGGGCTTTGCTCAGGTTACCCGGGCCGGCCGTGATATTTTGTGTGGGCTGATTCCCAAAGCGGGCTTTCATCATCTCCTGGCCGTCTGCCGGCTCCAGCGCCCGGATCAGCACCGCGTGTGGCTGATCAGCCGCATGGGTAATCACATTAAAAAGATAATGAATGCCGTAGCAAAGGTATACATAGGCCACACCGCCCGGCTGATACATTACCGCAGTGCGGTTCGTGCGCCGCTCATTCCATGCATGAGAGGCACGGTCCGTAACGCCCGCATAAGCCTCTGTTTCCACAATAACCCCGGAAGTCCGTACGCCATCTATCATGGTCACCAGCGTTTTCCCTAACAGCTCCTTCGCAATGGTGACCACATCCGGTTGCCGGTAAAATGCCAATGGTATCTTTTTCCTTTTCATGTAAGGAAGGTACAAATCGTTTGGCGATAGATTTTCAGGTACTAAAAAAAATAAGTGGGTGTCGGTTTTGTTCTATTTCCCGGAAGCCGGCCGTCTTAGTTTTGTCAAAAAGAAAATAAGCATGAAAACGAAAAAGAATATTCCTTCCAACGTATTAGTATTAGGTGGCACCGGTAAAACAGGTAGCAGGGTAGCAGCAAAACTGAAAGCAGCGGGATGGCCCGTACGTATTGGTTCCCGCAGTGGTTCACCCGCTTTCGACTGGGAAGATGCCGCTACCTGGGGACCGGCATTACAGGGAATGGATGCAGTATACCTCAGCTATCAGCCTGATCTGGCGGTGCCTGGTGCGCTGGCAACCGTGCAGGCATTTACAAAGGTAGCAGTAGAAAAAGGTATTCGTCATATTGTATTACTGTCGGGCCGCGGAGAAAAAGAAGCACAGGCCGCAGAAGAAGTAGTGATGCAATCAGGTATCGACTGGACCATCTTGCGTGCTGCCTGGTTTAGCCAGAACTTTAGTGAAGGGTATTTGCTGGACCCTATCCTGGCGGGTCATGTGGCCCTGCCTGCAGGGAATGTAGTAGAGCCATTTGTAGATGCCGATGATATTGCAGATGTGGCAGTCGCAGCGTTCACAGAAGAAGGACATGCCGGAGAATTATATGAACTCACCGGCCCGCGTTTAATGACTTTTGCAGAAGCCGTGGCGGATGTAGCCCGTGCTACCGGCAGACCACTTATCTATCAACAGCTGACCATGGAGGAGTATAAAGGTATGATGCTGGAATATCAGGTACCGGAAGATATGATCTGGCTGATTAGCTACTTATTCACCGAAGTGTTGGACGGTCGTAACACTTACCTCGCGGATGGTGTAGAACGTGCGCTGGGAAGAGCTCCGAAAGATTTTAACGCCTATGCAGCAACTGCCGCGGGCGCTGGTGTGTGGAACGCATAGTTGTTAAAAAAAAGATCGTCTCAACGGGCGTGAGACGATCTTTTTTTTATTTGGAAAGAAACGCATCTACTTGTTCATAGAACCACGCCGGGTCATCCAGCATAATGAAATGTCTGGATACATCATTGATGGCAAAAATGGTTTGCGGTGCTTTTTTATATTGTTGCTGGTAATTATCCAATACACCACCCCGGGAGGCGCCATAATCCTTATAGGCGAGCCAGTCGCCTAACGCCAGCACCGGACACCTAATAGCACCCAGCTGATCCCTTAAGTCGGTGGTATATAATTCATACATCACTTCTCCCTGTGTACGCGAATCTGAGCGAATGGCCATGTCCATAATTTTCTGGGTGTTGGCGCTGTCGGTTACCATTCCATGTGTAATATATTGCTGCGCATCACGAATCCGATCCGGTGTAAGTGCTGACATATTTTTTTTAATCATAACCGCCATTGACCGGCTGTTCTCTGGGGTAGCAGCAGCCCCTGTGATAAAGGCCGGTAAAAACGGACCGGTACTCACACATACCAGTTTACCAGGCAGGTCAGGATACAGGACAGCCAGTTGCAGGGCCAGCCAGCCTCCCATGCTATGCCCAACAATAGAGGGCTTATTTAGCTGGTTTTCCCGGATGAAAGCAGCCAGCTCACTGGTGAAGGTTTTTAGCACGCTATCGCCGGAAATAGGTGCCTGTCCGGCAAAGCCAGGCAAGGTAATTTCATAACAGGTATAGTCTTTTTTGTAGTGTGCCACGGTTTCATCCCAGATGGCGCCGGAGCAAAAAAGGCCGTGTATAAAAATAACCGGTTTGCCATGCCCTTCTTTTTTAACGGCAAAAGAATATTTGTTGGCAGCGAAATCCTGCATAGGCGCCATTACAAGTATGCAGCATGCGATAAGCAGGATACCGCCGGATAAACGTGAAAGAAACTGTTTCATAAAGGAATGTTTTTGTTGTTGCTGTAAAGGGACATATTTCCGGTTGTAGAAAGAAATCAGTTTGACCAAATAGCTGTTTAAAAGGATAAAGTTATAATATACCCAACTGCAGGCGGTTTTAAAGCCCCGCCAGGCTGTTGTTGGGTATTTGATCAACCGGATGGGTGATTTCGTCAATTAATATTGCTACATTGTAGTACGCAGTCTACCTTGCCCTCATTATGCGTCAATTCTTCACAAAATATAAAGGATTTCATATCCTGTTCTGGACAGCTGATCTGGTCTTCTGGACTGCCTTTTCATATAAGTCTTATCATACTTCCCTGCCGGAAGCATTTATTTCCATTGCTATCTGGTTGCTGATTCAGGCGGCATTCGTGTACGCCATCATTTACTGGCTATTACCCCGGTATTTTTATCAGAAAAAATACGGGCAGTTTGGAGGGATCGCTTTTCTGCTGCTGATAGCGTCGGCGTTGCTGATAGCCTGGATAGAAATATACCTGATCAGCGGAAAACGAGACAACATCGTCCGCGATGTATTTTATTTTTCGCTCTTTATTGCCATGACTAATTTCTATACCGCCTTTATGTTTATGGCGGCCAAGATGATTAAAAATAAAATCCTCAGCGACCGCCACCAGCAGGCGGTAGAAAAGGAACGTACGGAAAATGAACTGCGCTTCCTCAAGTCACAGATGAATCCCCACTTTTTGTTCAATGCGATCAACAGTATTTATGTATTGATCCGCAAAGACCAGGACATGGCTGCCGGCACATTAGCCACTTTTGCGGATATGCTACGGTACCAGCTATACGAATGTAATACACCTTATATCCCCATAGAACGGGAAATTTATTACCTGAATAACTATGTGCAGCTGGAACAATTGCGCAAAGGGAAAACATTGCAGCTGGATTATCAGGTAGCGCCCACGGTGGCAAATTTTTCTATTKCCCCTCTGCTGCTGCTGCCTTTCGTGGAAAATGCATATAAATACGTATCCGCCTATACGAATAACGACAACTATATACGACTGCATTTAAATTATCAACATCCGGTGTTTACGCTGGAGATAGATAACTCCACAGATGCCACTATGTTAACAAATGATGACAGCAGTGGAGGTATAGGCCTGGAGAATGTAAAGCGCAGACTGGAATTGATTTACAAAGGAAATTATCATTTACAAATCACCCCCGGGGCAGGAAGTTACCGGGTGTTATTGACCATCAATATTGTATGAATATCACCTGTATAATTGTCGATGACGAGCCACTTGCAAGGGAAGGACTGGAGCTGCTGGTGCAGGATACCGGCTTTCTGAAATTAAGCGCCAGCTGCAGTAATGTAATGGAAGCCAGCCAGGTGCTATCACAGGAAAAAATAGACCTGATGTTCCTGGACATTGAAATGCCCAAAATACGGGGCACTGATTTCCTCAGAGGCCTTGCCGTAAAACCGTTGGTGGTCATCACTACGGCCTATCCCAACTTCGCATTGGAAGGCTTTGAACTGAACGTGCTGGATTACCTCGTGAAACCGATTACGCCGGATCGTTTTCTGCGTAGCGTGAACCGGGCACAGGACTTCCTGCAATCCCAGCAACCAGCTGATCTGGGCACGGCTTCCTTCTTCTTTATTAAATGTAATAACAGCTACGAGAAAATAGCTTATCAGGATATCCTTTACATAGAAGGTAGTCAGAACTATGTCACCATCTATACGCAGCAGCAAAAATTTCTGACACTGGCTACTATGAAGTCAGTAGAAGACCAGCTGCCACCTGCCCGTTTTTTGCGGATACAGAAATCATTTATTGTGGCCATAGATAAAATTCAATCTATCGCTAATAATGAAATCACGATAGGGACCCATAAAATCCCCGTCAGCAAAAATTATAAAGATGAGCTCATGAAACTTATCAGTGATCACCTGATGAAGAAGTAGCGGGCTTATGCTGCACCACACTTTTTAACTTCGTAATCAGCGTTGTGTTGTCTTTGATGTTGGGTATCAGTTGCTCCGCCCGGGTAGCCCATTGCAGCGCATCTTCCAGCGCTTTATCTCCACTGTCGAGGGTATTGCCGAAGGCCGAAGCAGCCGTGAACAGCCGGAGGTATACTTCTCTCGAATAAATATTTACCACCATTGCTTTATCTTCCTGGAAGTTAGGCAGTTTGGTACTGTCCTGTGCACCCGACAGAAATGGCGCCATTATTTCTGCATACCGGCGGGCATCTTCTGCATGAATGCTGTCGATGCTAAGCTGCATCAGATCGCCTACCATGATATAGCCGTTCTTTTTCAACAATGCCGCATCTTTCGCCTGTGTGGCATACATGAGGTAAACGCGGTTCATATACGACTCCTGTTGCTTGCTGGCGGTGCCCAGTTGCTGTACATAGCCGATCAATGATGGCAGCGCAGCCATGTTTTTATCCCGGAGCGCTACCGGGATCGCTCTTTCCGCAATTTCATAAAAGAGACGAGGTGTCACCACCGCTTTGGCGGTATCGCTTAGTTGTGCATAGTGCTGCATGATGAGCGGCAGTGCGTTGGTTTGTGTGCCCTTTAGATACCGGCCGATGAACAATAACTGCGGCTCCTTTTTTAGTTCCGCAGCAGGCGTCGCTTTGATCCATGCATCAAATGCCTGACTGTTATCCATATTCAACGTGAATTGCTGCAGGATATAAGTACGCAGGAACGCCGGGTCCCGGTTACCCGCCGCAAAGGCGGCTTCCAGAGTACCCAGTTGATTTTTATCATTGGCCAGCGCCGTCACTTTATCTACCTGACTGATAAATGCCGGCGCTTCTCTTTCTCCAATTACTTTATGTATAAGGTAGCCGTTGCTGTTCAGATACAGGAAGGTAGGGTAGGCGGTGATATTAAATTTCTTAGCGAGGGAAATACCTTCTCCTTTTTCTGCATTCAGTTTATAATTCAGGAATGCCGGATTATATTTTTCACCCACTTCTTTTAACGGAAAAATAAATTTGTCCATTCCTTTACAAGGGCCACACCAGTCGGTGTACACATCAATAAAAATCATTTTGTGCTGTTGCTGCGCTTCCTGTAACAGAGCAGCATAGCTACCTTTGAAGAAGTGAATGCCGGTATCCGCGGATGGCTGCGCAAACGCCAATCCGGTGATGAAAAAGGAAATAAGGAGGGCCAGGCTTGTTTTCATACGTGTTTGTTTAGCGTTCATTTCATCCAAAATGCCCTGAGTTTACTGCCAGGGTACATAATTAAATATCCGCTGTCGTTTCCTAATGATAGATATTTCCTGTATAAATATTCGGTTCCATAATTATCGTAGTGCGGTGTTGGTGACGATTGGAAAAAGTAAATAAGGCCAAGAACTTTTTTGAAATATCATCAGCAGCCAATACCAATGATTTGTCGGGCAACTCCACCGCATAGAAAACAGGAATCAAAAGGCATATATCCCCATTAAGTTTATTTGCTTTAAATATCGCCTTCCAATCCGTTTTATTTTCTCTAATTGTTTTTCTTATTGTTTTTTCAATACGGAATTCAACACTATCGGAAAAATAGACGTCTTTTATTCTTCCTGAATTGCTCAATACTATTCCAATATTAAATAAATGTACCTCACCAAAACTAGCACTATCCATTGCGCTACTAGCAATTAATTTTACGTCAGATTTTATTTTTTCGGGAATTATGAAATTGCTTTGCCCCATCATCTTTCCTGATAAGAATTGCAAAGCTATCAAAAGGCTTAGTTGGATGAATCGTCTCATGTTTTTTTATTTACATTTAGTTCCTTTCTTTCCATTTCTATATGCTTCCATGATGGTAACCATAGCATTCCAACTTTGTGGGAAAGCCGTTTTAAAAGCTGAACCCCATATCGTTCTATCAAGACCCTCATGTGCCAGCGCATCAGCATCTGTTCCAATACCTGGATACATCTCTTTAAGACCAGCCGCGATCTCTGTCATGTATTTCTGAAACATTTCATTATGTTGTGCATCGGCTCCATCAATATGCTCATACGTTAATATACCGTGAGCTATCTCATGAAGTAGTGTCGCGGCAATATACTCCTTGCTTGCGTTTTGCAACAGTGTATTATTGAGATATACATCTACTTTTAATACTCCATCCACAAATCGAGGATAGGTGGAGCCGGTAGCAGTCTCATTAAATTTAGGATAATTAGCAGGCCAGGCATCTCGATCAAGAAAAGTTATATTGTACTTATTACTTGTACCAAAAATCTGGTTAACTTTCTGAGCTATTTTATTTGTCCATCCTTTTCCTGTAAGCGAATCAACCGTGTTTTTCATACAGCCATCTTTCATCTTATTCTTGATGTCAGTAACTGCGTTTCCATTACTAGATCCCGTTCCGCCCCCACCTCCAATAGGAATAGGGTTGTTTGGCGTTACTGGCCCCCCATGCGGCAGTGTTACTGGCTCCGAAGGAAACGGTATATTGGTTCCTGGACCAGTGGGAGTGCTTGGGGCTGGCGCTGTTACAACAACTGGTGGAAGATCTATCACTGGGCCATCGAATCCACCATCATCACCATCACCATCATCGCCGCCAGGTTGTTTTGGTTTCTTGGGATTGGATGTAGACAGCACTAAAGATTGTATGCGATATTGAAGATTGCCAACTACTTGACCATCTCTAAACCGTCGTCCTCTTAGTGGAGTGTTGTTAAATGGATCGAAAATAACAATATCTCCTGTAAAATCCTCGTTATTCACGTATGACCTTAAATTCTCGCCTATAGTTCTCCCCTTAGCTAATAGATAGGCAGCTTCCGGTCTAATCTCCTGAATAGCACCAAGAATAATACCATTTGAGTCTTTCTGAAAAGGAGATCACGATAGCCTATAGGAAGCTCATAATCAATTAAAGGAACTTTCAAAATGCTGGTTTTGTCGGGGAAATTAAATATGCTGGCATTTTCCCAATTCGGCGCTCCAGTATAACCGCGTATATTGGAGATCGCTTGGATGCCAGAAGGACCTTTGCCGAGCCAACTTTTAGCTTCATCAACAGATATACTCGAAGGGGAGCTGACTGGTAATTCAGTTGAGTTTTTTTTACAGCTACTCATCGCTATAGATAGAGTAAACAGTATGACCATGAAGGGGTTCCATGGGTATAGAATAGACTTCAGCATGATTTAGGATTATGAGTTAAGGGGCAAAAATTTCGGAGTCAAAATAACTGCTCTGGAAAAGTTTTTTACTTMACATTTATCCACATTTTTATCTATATAATGGAAATTTCTTTTTAGTTCTCAATGACTATAGGTATGAAATTAAGCTGTAGATAATTCTACAGCTTAGAAGCCAAAGGATATCTCATAAATTAAGATATAAAAATTACTTAGAGAAAACAATTCTACCAAAGAGCTCAAAAGCTCGACGATAGTAAAATATCAAATTTCGAAACTAAGATTAGTTGGAAACTAGCGCAAAGTATTACACGAGCTTAATAAAAATCCTCATACTGAATATGAGCTGATCAGGAAGTATCACGAGCTGAGAGATATTGAGGAGGAAATTTTGAACATGAAGCTGGAGGGGATCTAGTGGGTAAATAAATTGTATCTTGCCGGCATGAAAATGAGTGATTACCTCCGGCAGGGAAAGTCCGAAAACTACCAGGACGCAGAAGATAAGGGTTTGCTGAAAGCCGGTGAGGTAGCGACTTTGCTGTCGAAGCAGTTCCAGGTTAAAATAGCGGCGAAGGAGTTGGAAGTGTTTGCAACAGAATGGCACCATGCTGGTGTATTTAAGAGCAGTGCCGGCCAATCGCTCCGTGGGCGAAAAGTTTATTTTTTTTCAGCAGCTGATATTAGCCGCATCTCCCTGGAAAAAATATTAGCTAACAGGGAAAAAGCAGCAAAAAAGCCGTTACGGGATACAAGGCAGGTGCAGGGTTGGTATCCTCAGTATTTTCGTACTACCGATCCCGTTACCCGGCGCAATGTTTCAAAATCATTTATTGGCATTTATAAAGGCCCGGCAGATAAAGCGCCCAAAGGATTTAAACCATTATCTCCGGAAGCGCTGGCAGTAGCAGAACAGCGGCGGGGAAGAGCGTTGAAGCCGGGAGAAATACCTGATTTTAAATAATACCGATATGTTATCCCGTACCCTTATCCTTGTCCACTTTATGTTGGTGCTGTGTATTTCAGCCCACAGTCAACATTTCGCTAAAAAAGATTTCGATGTGGTGAATGCAGCGGTAGAGAAGGCAGTGACGAAAACTGCTTTAATGCAACAGTTGAATGCGTTGCTGAAAGATTATATGCCTTCGCGTAGTGGAATCGGAGAGCCATTTAATCGTTTGCTACAGGGCAATATTTACCATCAGCGCATTGCGCTTCGTTTTTATCCCAATAATTTTTTTATCAACCTGTTAACCAGGAATGATAGTATTGTGTTCAGCACCGTTTTTTTTACGGGAAGTGCTTTCGCGGAAGGACCGGGGTTTATGGAGGCCGACAGTACTGTCAGAGATATTCATGAAAAATCAGCTGTCTTTGCTGCTTTCCTGGAGGAACGAAATCGCTTTTATCATTCGCGTAAAACCCGGAATGATGTGGCCATAGAGCTCTCTGCCAATAATATGTATGCCATGTATTGCGGCGATGGCGCTCCCATCACTGAAAGCGGGAAACGTATACACGCGTTGGTATTGAAAGAAGATCCCTTGCCGGAAATTACCGGGATGCTGCAAAATTTATCCTGTGAAATACAAGCTTACGGTATAACGGCTATTGACATACTCGTTAATAAAGGAATCGCGATAGATAATCTCAACAGTAAACTTTATCGCTATATCCATCAAAGAAATGCGCCCGTGGTTAGCTGCTCCGGCTGCATTATAGGTGGCGTTAAAACGCTCTACGATCATAAAAACGACAGGTAAGAAATATCCCCTATATTTGCCCCCTCAAAAAAAGGAACAATGACCTACGCGGACAGATTAGCAGCGGTAAAAGCACATTACCCATTTGAAGAGTGGAGCGAAAAATTCTATCCCGATGAAAATGATATCGGCGGTATGGACCAATACAGTTCGGAAAATTGTGAGGCCGCAACTGACATTGTAAATGAGCTGATTGCCGGTTTGCAAACGGCAGGTGAAAACGCGGAAGAGGCCACCAAACTGGCCCTGTTTGAAACTGCCGTGAAAGCATATAATGAAATGAATGAAGAAATAGCCGGTTTTATAGAGACGGGAGAACGCGAGGACCTTTGCGATCTCTTCGATATGATTACCGTGGCAGCTGGCCTGGAACCGGCTGATTATGCCGACGGCGACGGGATCACTGATCTGTGGCGGGAATGGTAAGGTATGGTTATTCCGGCTTTTTTTACATATCTTGAATATAGAAAATCATCCACGATATGAAAAGCATGCACACTTTGCCACTTATCTCAAAATATGCCGCAGAGCAACCCCGCTTTACCTTACTGGACCCGGTAGCTAACAGAATTTCACTGATCGCTTTTTGCAGTGTGTTCAGCTTTCTTTTCATGTACATTTTCCTGCCCTTTAATATCAATATCTGGTATGAAGGGCAGCACCTGGCCCTGATGCCGTTATTCCTCATTTTCACTTTATGTGGCGTAGTGGTATTAAGCGTTACCCAGTTTTTGCTGGCCAATTTAAAATGGCGTCGTAAGCTCACCAATGCGACCTACGGTTGCTGGTTCCTGGGAGAAATCATCCTGGTGGCGCTGATGGTCACCATCGTCAACGTGTCCATTACCGATACTTTCTTCTTTACCTGGACTGAGTTTATCAATACCCTCCGTTATACAGCGCTGATCCTGCCTTTGCCCTACTGCATTGCGCTGCTGTGGTTTTTTACCCGGGAAAAAATAGCCCAGCTGAAAAACCTGGAACTGGCGCGGCAGCAACAGCCGGAGCCCATCGTAAAAACCGATGATACCTGCCTGTTACTCCGTGATGAACACGATAAGCCGGTGCTCACCCTGCACCCAAATAAATTACTGCTGATGAAGGCAGAAGATAATTATGTACAGGTATTTTATCTCTCTGGCAATACCATCGCCAAAGAACTCATCAGAACTTCCATGAAAAAAATGGAAAGCTGTTTGCCTGCCGGTACCTTCGTGCGCGCACACCGTTCTTATATGATCAACCTCACCAAAGTGGTGCTTTTTAAGAAAAATGCAAAAGGTCATTATCTGCAATTGGAAGGATTAGACGATATCACCGTGCCTGTATCTGCTACCTGTTTGCCCACACTACAGGATCGTTTTGCCCCGGTGGCCTGATTTTACCCCCAATAGCTCCTATTTCGCCCCAAATACAACACCACTGCCACTTTCGATCAGGGGATTTTGGTAATATCGCTATGTCACATGGCCATTATTACGAGTAAAAATCCACAACCAAACCATCTAAATCTCCCTGCCGATGTTAAGATCCATATTCATAGGATTGGTTTGCTGCTTACTGTTACAGTTTAGCGCAAAGGCTCAAATTGTCATTTCGGGAAATGTTCGAAACAGTTCCACCAAAGAAGTAGTCCCCGTTGTGTCTGTTACCATGAAGGAAGCACCTAATGGAGATTATACCAACGACCAGGGAAACTTTAAATTCTCTACCAGGAAAAATTATCCTGTTACCCTTATACTGTCATCGGTAGGCTTTGAAACAAAAGAAATCACCATTTCCGGCCCCGGATTCCAACGCATTGAGCTTACGCCGGCGTCGGTACTCGGAAAGGAAGTGGTGGTTTCGGCCAGCCGCTTTGTCCAAAAGAAAATTGAATCACCGGTGACCATTGAAAGGATCGGCACCAAAGACATCATCAACTCCCCGCAGCCCAGTTATTATAACATGATTCAGGGCCTCAAAGGCGTAGATGTAACCACCTCCAGTTTGCTGTTCACCACCATCACTACCCGCGGATTTAATACCAGCGGTAACACCAACTTCACCCAGATTGTAGATGGAATGGATAACCAGGCCCCGGGCCTGAACTTCCCCATCGGCGCTATCATCGGACTCACCGAGCTGGATGTGGACAACCTCGAAGTACTCTCCGGTGCTTCGTCAGCCCTCTACGGCTCCCGCGGCCTCAACGGCACCATGGTAATGACCGGGAAAGATCCGTTTAAATACCAGGGCCTCAGCGCACAGATCACCCAGGGCGTTAACCACGTGAAAAAAGGTAAGTCGAATGATCCGCTGGGACCATCACCTTACTACGACTGGACCGTTCGCTGGGCCAAAAAGGTAAGCGACAGATTTGCCTTCAAAATAAACGTACAATACACCCAGGCAAAAGATTGGATGGCCAATGATACGACCAATACCAACGGCCCCGGTGGCCCCTTGCAGGACCCTAATTACAACGGGGTCAACATGTACGGCAGCAAAACTTCGGTAGATATCAATCCTTTCCTGGAAGGCGCGCTGCAACAGGTGCCTGAACTGGCGCCTATCATCAATCCCATGCTGGCAGAAGGTAACCACTATGTAGCCCGCACCGGATACCCTGAATACGGATACCTCAGCAGCGATGCTAAAATGTTTAAAGCCAATCTGGAATTGCGCTATAAGATAAAACCTAAGCTGGAAGCCATTCTTTCTGGCACTTACGGACAAGGCGACGCCGTGTACAGCAACGATACCCGCTATGCACTGAAAGGCTTTCACCTCGGACAATACCGCGCAGAACTGAAAGCAGAACACTGGTTTGTGCGCGCTTATACCAGCCAGGAAAATTCTGGTCATACCATCATTGCCATGCCCACCGCCCAGTTGATCAACGAAGCCTGGAAGCCCAGCTACGATGGCAACACCGGCGATGGCTGGTATCCGCAATACACCAGCGCATTACTGGAGGCGATGTCACAAGGCAAAAGCTACCTCGATGCCAGCGCCCTGGCCAGAACGTTTGCAGATAAAGGTCGCCCCGATGCCGGCAGCACACAGTTCCTGCACCTGAAGGACAGTATCTCCGGTATCCCTACCTCTAAAGGAGGTACCTTGTTCACAGACAAAAGCCGTCTGTTTAATGCGGAAACCCAATACAATTTTACACACCTCATAAAATTTGCGGAATTGATTGCAGGGCTGAACTATCGCCTCTATCGCCTCGATTCAAAAGGCACGCTCTTCCCCGACAATGACGCACCGATTGATGTGGCAGAGTACAGTGCTTATGCCCATCTTACCAAAAAAGTAATACACGAGAAACTAAGCCTGGCGGCTGCTTTCCGGTATGATAAAAATACCCTGTTCGCCAAACCCCGCATCACTACCCGGGCATCGGCCGTACTGGAGGTAAACAAGGAAAGCTTTATCCGCTTCTCTTACCAGAATGCGTACAGCTTCCCATCGAATATTCAATCGCTGCAAAGCACGCCGGTAGACTATAACAGCTTTGCATCCGGTGGCTCCGACCGCCTGCTCAACGGCGTTTATCATTTTGATCAATACCCAGCTTATACACTGGCCAGCGTAGACTCTTTCAAACGCACCAAAAATCCGGCAGACCTGAAAACCTTTCAGCTCAACGATATCAAGCCACAATCCGTAGATGCGTTTGAGTTAGGCTATTCTTCCCTGATCGGCGGTTGCGTACTCATTGATGTATTGGGCTACTATTCTACCTGGAAAAACTTTATCGGGTATGTGAATGTGGCCAATACACCAGGCAGTAAAGATCCGAACGACTTCCTCGATCACAGCAAATATGTACAATACAATATTGCGTACAACGGGGCGGAGAAAGTAAATACCTATGGCTATGCGGCCAGCGTGAGTGTGGACCTGTCGCATCATTTCCTGGCAAAGGTGAACTTCTCTTCCGACTTCCTGAAGAACCGCAACAACAGCCAGGTGAATAATTTTAATACGCCGAATTATAAATTCAACGTAGATTTTGGAAATACCGGATTTGGTAAGAAAGAACATTTCTCTTTCAACACCACCTTCCGCTATCGTCCGGCTTACTTCTACCAGATTGGCTTTGGCAGTGGTACCGTGCCTGCATCGGCTGTAATAGATGCGCAGGTGAGTTATCGCCTGCTGCAAGCGCATTCTACTATCAAGCTGGGCGGCGTAAATTTAACCAATACCTACTACAGGAACGGTTTTGGTAGCCCTGCTATTGGTGGTATGTACTATGTCACTTTCGCATACAATGTTTTCTAAGGTTAAAAACAAACCCATATATGAAACGATATCATATCTGCTTATTATTGATTGCCCTGTTGGCGGCCTGTCATAATAACCCGGAACCCGCCAAAGACCCACAGGGGTATAAAACCCGCCTGAATTTCGGCCCTGGTGATGAAACTAAAATCGCGGAAGCGCTATTGTCGCTCACCGATAGCAGCGCTATTACGCTGAAGGAAGGACTGTATAAGTTCGACAACCTGAGCATTGCACAGTTAAAACATATCCTGATTCAAGGCGCCGGACCGGATAAAACGATCCTCGACTTTTCGGCTCAAAGCCAGGGTGGGGAAGGTATCCGTGTAACCGATGTAAAAGGTTTCACCATCGATGGACTGACCCTCCGCGATTCCAAAGGCGATCTGATTAAGATCAACAAAAGCGAAAACGTAGTGATCACCAACCTGCACGCCATCTGGTCCGTATCTGATTCTACCAGCGGCGGCTACGCTATTTACCCGGTGATGTGTAAAAATGTGCTGGTGGAAAACTGCTATGCACAGGGCGCTTCTGATGCGGGCATCTACGTAGGACAAACCGACAGCGCTATTGTACGTAAGTGTAAAGCGTTTAAAAATGTGGCAGGATGCGAAATTGAAAATACGTCACATGCACAGGTATACGATAATGAGTTTTGGGGCAATACCGCCGGCTTCCTCATTTTCGACCTGCCTGACTTATCTAAACGGGGTGGTTTTGTAAAGGCGTACAACAACTATTTCCACGATAACAACGAAAGAAACTTTGCCAAATCAGGTAGCTTCGGTTCTACCTGGGGCGTGGGCAATGCAGCGCCAGGCAGTGGGGTAGTGATTTTGGCGGCTTCAGACATTGAGCTGTACAACAACCGCATCATCAATAATAACTCCAGCGCCATTTCTGTGGTATCCGGATTTTTTATCGATGAAAGCGCGGGTGCTAAAATCAATGATCACTATTTCCCGATTCCTAAAAATGTGTCCATCCATGATAACGTAATGGAAGTAGGACCCGCGTTTCCGCCGGCAGTATATGAGCATCATACTGGTAAAATCCTTGTGGGTATTGAGCAACAGCTCAATGCAATGGACCCTTCCCGTAAAAATGCGCGCCTGCCTTTCATCACCTATGATGGTATTACCACTAATATCCTGACTAAGGGCACCGCTGTAAACCCGGATTCACTGTGTATTAAACAAACCGGTCCTAATTTATTCGTCAATGTAGACGCGCTGAATATGACGTCTAAGAAATGGCATCCCAGCACTGATGTGACGCCTTATGTTTGTAAATAGTGTTATTAAATTTTTATAGGGAGATGAGGAAGCCTTGCTTAATAATTGTGTGTTTTTTATGTTGGATAGCCGCTACGCAGAGCTGTCAGCAGAAACCGGCGCCTGCTGCGGCGGCAGGCCCGTTTCAGTTTAAAGCGAAATTGTCGGATTACGGTTTCTTTACTGGTGCGCTTAAAACGTTGACGCCCCGCAAAGGAATCATCAACTATGAACTGGCCACGCCGTTGTTCACAGACTATTCCGTAAAAGATCGTTTCATTGTGTTGCCGGATGGGAAAACCATGCAGTATACCGACCATGGTCCGCTGGATTTTCCCGATTCGACATTCATCGTAAAAAACTTTGCTTATACCAATCCGGCGCATGAAAAAATCATGATTGAAACCCGGATACTCTTCAAAGATCCGGCAGATAAGCAGTGGAAGGTGATGAACTACCTCTGGAACAAGGAACAGCAGGATGCCGAGAAGTGGATACTGGGTAAAAAGATCCCGATTACCTTCCTGGACGACAGCGGTCAGCAGCAGTCCACCGTATACCAGATGCCTAATACCAACGATTGTAAGCGTTGTCATATCAATAACAGCGTACTCACGCCCATTGGGCCGAAGGCGCGCAACCTGAACTATACCCGCGTTGGCCAGGCAGAAAATCAGCTGCAGCAGTGGGCTTCCGGTGGGCTGCTCAGCGGCTTGCCGGCCATGGATAAGGTAGCGCAGCTGCCCAACTGGAAAGACAGTGTGCACTTTACCGTTAATCAAAGGGCCCGGGCCTACCTGGATGTGAATTGCGCCCATTGCCATACTAAAGGAGGAGATGCCTATAATACAGGCCTTTTCCTGGAATATGAGCAAACGGGTCAGGATAACCTCGGCATCCGGAAGTCGCCGGTTTCCGCTGGTGGCGGTGCGGGTGGCCTCGACTACGACGTGATCCCCGGTGATGCACAGCATTCTATCCTGGCTTACCGCATGAATAGTGTGGAACCGGGTACCGCTATGCCGGAGCTGGCGCGTACGGTGATACATAAGGAAGGGGTGGCGCTGATTAAACAATGGATTAATGAAATGAAGAAATAAAAGGGAGCTTTTCCCGAATGGATCTTTTCCCTTTTTGATAAATGATGAAACAGGTATATATTTTTAATATATACCTGTTTGTTTTTTATATAATTACGGAAGATGGCGCTAAAATCATCGAATCGGGAAAACCGATTCCCGTTTCATTTTTTCCGGATTGCGTAAATCAATTTCCCGATTCGATCTTTGTTTCGGTTCGCTTTAGTGGACATTTGCGCAAAATTTACTGTAGTTGAAACATTTATACTTTATCATCGGACTCATTTTAGTAAATCTCACAGTACTCGCTCAAACAGGTGGTATTAAGGGAAAGATTAGCTCAGCAGACGGGCAGCCAGCAGCATTTGTAACCATTGGACTGAAGGACACGAAAAAAGGTACCCTCACCAACGAAGACGGAGAATTTGCTTTAAAAAATGTGAAGCCGGGTAATTATACTTTAGTGATTTCCTACACCGGTACCAAAACCATCAATAACCAGATAACGGTGGCAGCAGATCAGATCACCGCTGTAAACTTTGCACTGGAAGCTACTTCCAGCCAACTGAACGAAGTGGTGGTAGATGGTACACAAACCCGTACCATTAACCGCAGGCCGGTAACCATCGGTAAATTACCGGTACCAGCCATGGATTTACCACAGGCGGTATCCCTGATTGGCCATGAAGTAATAGAAAATCAACAGGCACAACGCATGAGCGATGTGGTGAAAAATATCAATGGTGTATACATGGCTTCTACCAGAGCCGGTACCCAGGAAACCTTCAACGCACGTGGTTATGGTTTCTCCAGCACCAATACCTTTAAAAATGGCGCCCGCGTTAACTCCGGTGCAATGCCTGAAATGAGCTCTCTGGAAAGAGTAGAAGTACTGAAAGGCAGCGCTGCTATCCTGTATGGTAACGTAGCTCCGGGTGCTATCCTGAATATGGTGACCAAACAACCTAAGTTCAATTTTGGTGGAGAAGTAAACCTTCGCGCAGGTAGCTATGGTCTGTTAAAACCATCTTTTGATGTATACGGTCCCTTGTCTTCCAAAATCGCTTACCGCGTAAATGGTACCTTCGAAACAGCTGACAGCTACCGCGATCAGGTACACTCCAAACGTTATTATATCAATCCTTCCTTCCTGTTTAAACTCAGCGACCGCACAGAATTGCTGGTACAGGCAGATTACCTGAAACACGACTTTACACCTGATTTTGGTATCGGATCTATCGGAGATACAGCGCTGAACTACAAAGCATCCCGTAATACTTTCTACGGTGAGGCATGGAACTACGCACACACACAGCAAACCACTACTTCTGCCAATATCCGCCATAAATTAAGTAACAACTGGACCCTGAATGGTATCGTGTCTTATTCTAAATACCAACGTGATTACTATTCACTGGAAAGAATTCAGGCAAAAGGAGATGGTAAATTATACCGTGCTTTAGGTGCGAATGCCACCAATGAAGACTATTTCTCCGGACAGATAGATGTTACCGGTACCCTGAAAACAGGTGCGCTGGAACACACGATCCTGGCGGGTGTGGATGCAGATAGATACCTCACCGGTACTTATGGTTATGGTGTAACGTCTATTCTCCCCAAAACCGGCGGTGTTTATGATAGCATCAGCGTATTTGATCCTGCTATGTACGCCCGTCGTACTGATAAGCCGGTGGATACTTTGAAATCTGTGTCTAATGCACCTGTAAATAGAATTGGTATATATGTTCAGGACCTGATCAGCATTTCAGAAAAAGTAAAAGTGATGGCAGGTATCCGTTACTCTTACCTGCAAACAGAAGGTCCTGCAGTATATAACTTCAACGGTGGTAAAACMATTGGTGATGCCAGATATGATCAGGCATTCTCTCCTCGCTTTGGTGTAGTATATAAACCAATTCCTACTTCTGCCATCTTTGCCAGCTATTCTACTTCCTTTACACCTAACAGTGGAAAAGATATTTACAATAAGAACCTGCCACCTTCCATTATTTCTCAATATGAAGCAGGTGTGAAAAATGACTTCCTGAAAGGGCTGTTGTCTGTAAACGTAACTGTTTACCGCATTAAGAATAATAACTACACGCAAACAGCGCCATTCGATTCTCTCGGAAAAGCGAATACTAATACCAATTTCAAAGCACTGATCGGTGAAACACTGAGCCAGGGTGTGGAAGTGGATATCGCAGGTCATCCTTTGCCTGGTCTGGACGTAATTGCCGGATATAGCTACAACAGCATGACCATCGAAAATACGCCAGGTGTTGTGGGTAGTTCTGTGGCTGGTGAGCGTTTGGTAGGTAACCCAAATCACACTGCCAATGCCAGCGTATTTTATACTTTACAGGAAACTAAACTGAAAGGCCTGAAACTCGGCGTAGGCTACTATTATATCGGTCRGCGTTTTGCTGGTTGGAATAACACAGTTCCTCCGGTTGTTAAAGATAAACCAGCTCCTCCAAGCCGCCTGATCTCTGTACCTGGTTTCTCTACCCTGGATATCAGCGCTGGTTACAATTTCAAACGCTTTGGTGTAATGGCGAAAGTGTCTAATGTTACCAATACTTACAATTACTACGTACACGAAAACTATAGCGTAAATCCAATACCGCCAACCCAATTCACCGGAACGGTATCTTACAAATTCTAATAATTGTCGTGTTATCAATAAAAGGCAACAGCCGCGCTTATTTGAGCGCGGCTGTTGCTTTTTTATTCTATCTGTATCAATAAATGAAAATCAGTATCATCAGTTTAATCCTGTCCTAAGACAAAAATTCGCATTAGTCATTCGCTGCAATAACTTTATGCTTTCTGCCTTTCGCTTTCTGCGCTATTTACACGCGCCCGATTCCAACGGAACGCTATCAAATTTCAACTGACTGTCATCCACCGGAAACACCGGAATGCCTTGTTGGTCAAAGCTTTCAGGTACTGCTTCAAAAGCCTGTTCTTTCGTTACCTTAAAAATCACGGGCCTACTGCTTTCCACGCCTTCACTATAAAAAGTGTATTTGCCCCGGACAATGCCCTGGTGAAGGATGCCCTTGAAGTCGCCGGTATTCTTATCTTTTTCAAAGAAGTTATATACCAGTTTACCGGTAGCTACGCTATCCTGGTAGGTGAGGGTGAGCTGAATGGTATCTCTGCCCAGCGTCTTTTCATAGCAATTGATCTTTTTTTCCGTTTCTACGGGTAAGGAATCCTTGACAGCCGTAGTTTGTTGCTGTCCTTGTTGATGGCAGGAAGCGAGGATGCCGGTTCCCAGCGCCAGTACGATATAAGGTATTTTCATACCCTCAAATTAAACAAAAAGTGGCAAAACGTTATACATATCCGGTTTGCTGATGTATTATTGAGGCACGTAGCAATGCACTTAATGATAACTATTGAAGATGAAAAAAATAGGATATATACTTTGTATAACCGTAGCCTTTTTTAGTAAAAGCGCCGTGGCGCAGGTAGCAACAGATACACCCGCCACGGTGGCGGATTGCAGTAAATGTATGGTGCTGGCGGAGCAGTCGCAACACCGGATTGTGATTGTAGATGTGGCCACCGGCGCCCTGATCTGGGAATGGAAACCGGAAAATTCCAACGTAAAGCCGGAACATGTTAAATGGTTTAGCAACCCCAGCGACGCTAAACCCGTATACAATAATCAATATATCCTGACAAACGCTTCCGGTGGAGGCGTGGCCCTGATCAGGATTGCAGATAAAAAAACGGTGTTCTATGCCTATGCCGGTGGAAATACCCACTCCGCTGAACTATTGCCGGATGGCAATATTGTCAGCGCTTCCAGCACAGGCAACTACCTGATGCTATTTAAAACAGATACGCTGCAGTTTCCTGATGGCGTATATACGAAAAAGGTGGCCATCGATTTTGGCCACAACGTAGTCTGGGATGCCGGGCAGCAAAGACTTTGGTCTGCTGCCATGGCTACCATGCATAGCTTTAAGTACAATTTCAACTGTGCGGCCCCGGACCTGATACCCGATACGGTGATCAGTCTCCCTGGTAAGGAGGGGCACGACTTGTTCCCGGTATATGGTGAAAAAAATCTATGGCTCACCAACAGCACCAACGTATATACGTTTAATGTGATCAGTAAGCAACTGACCCAGGTGCCTGTATTGCAGGCTAATATCAAGAGTGTATCATCTGCCGGCAACGGGCTGCCGGTACTGCTGGTAAGGCCTAAAGAGTCGTGGTGGACGGACGAAGTGCTGGATGCCAAAGGGAATAGCGTCTTCTCTCATAAAGGCTGGAAAATTTATAAAGCAAGATGGGTAATACCAAATACCTTCAGTTATCCGGTCAATGACCAGGTGCATCTTTGTAAGTAGTAGATTCTTCGTACTTTTGCCAGCAAATGCAAAAAGAAAAATACTCATTAGGTAATATCCTTACCAATCTCAAGATCGATTCACTCAATGACATGCAACAGGCATCGGTGGACGCAAACATGCAGCACGCTGATGTAATCCTGTTGTCAGCCACTGGTTCCGGTAAAACGCTGGCATTTCTGCTGCCAATACTGGAGCGACTGGACCCTGCCAATAAAAATACACAGGCCCTGATCGTAGTGCCTTCCCGCGAACTGGCCCTTCAGATCGAGAAGGTGTTTAAACTCATGGGAACCGGCTACAAAATCACCGCCTGCTATGGTGGCCACCTGAGAGAAACAGAAGAAAACAACCTGGTTCAGCCGCCGGCAGTCATTGTAGGAACACCCGGCCGCCTGGGAGATCATATCCGTCGCGAAAACATTACCGTAGCAGCCATTGAAACGCTGATACTGGACGAATTCGATAAAACACTGGAACTGGGCTTCCAGGAAGAAGTGTCTTTCATTGTGGAATCATTACCCAATGTAAAGAAACGCATCCTGACCTCTGCTACCGAAGCAGTGGAAATACCGGAATTCCTGGCCCTCAATGAGCCAGAGAAGCTGAACTTCCTGCCTGAAGAGGGTACCCCGGTAGCACGACTCACCATCAAAGAAGTATTGTCGCCAGAAAATGATAAGGTAGACACCCTGTTCCGCCTCATCTGCTACCTCGGCAACCGCTCTACTATCGTATTCTGTAATCATCGCGATGCCGTAGAACGTACCAGCAAATTGCTGTCAGAAAAAAGTATCATCAATACTTTCTATCACGGCGCTATGGAGCAACAGGAACGCGATGCGGCCCTCTGCAAATTCCGTAACGGCTCTGTAAACGTATTGGTTACTACCGATCTGGCCGCACGTGGATTAGATATTCCGAATATCCGCTACATCGTACATTTCCACCTGCCGCATACAGAAGATAGCTGGACACACCGCAACGGGCGTACTGCCCGTATGGAAGCCAGCGGTACCGCCATTGTAATACTRGCGCCGGATGAAAAACGCATGCCTTACCTGGCAGATGAAGTTGTTGAAAACATCGAACTGCCCGCTACTGCTGTTATACCTGAGAAACCAAAATGGACCACCATTTTCATCGCCGCAGGTAAAAAAGATAAAGTGAATAAAGTAGATATCGTAGGCTTCCTCTCCAAAAAAGCCCATATGAAACAAGAAGATATCGGCTTAATTGAAGTAAAAGACTTCTTCTCTTTTGTGGCCGTGGTGAAATCCAAAGTAGGACACGTGCTGGAGCAAATTAAAAACGAAAAGATTAAGAATAAGAAAGTGAAGATTGATATCGCGAGATAGGAACTTATAGCAAAAATAAAGTAACAAAGCCGCTAAGGGAATATCCTGGCGGCTTTGCTGCTTTTATAATGTTGCCGGATACGACTGCGTTATTGTAATCAACCCTACAATATGATCATTAAATTCCGCCAGTTCTTCCGCGGGTACCCATAATTCATTATGTATAACCCCGCCCACATTTTCTACGTTGTATCGTTTCAGAAAATTACTATCTACCTCAAATTTGGTCACATAGCCGGCGCCATATGCCGGTACATTCCATTCCACAGAAATTTGTATGGCATATGCCTCATTCATTACCGGATAGAAGATAGGCTGATCCGGAAGCCTGGGCGGAAATCTTTTCCAGCCGGATTGTTCAATTAATACCAGCTCTGCTGGTCCTACGGGGCGATAAAGGGTGGTTAACTCCATTGTGGTTTTTTGTCTAATTTTAAGGACGAATATAGGCAAATGAGTACCAAAAATAAGCAACCCGACATCCCGCAATACGTATTGGGCGACTTCCGTCACCTGCACCGGCAGGAAAATGATACCTCCGACTTCGGATACAACAACCTGGAAGTAGCCAAACGTATTCCGGGATTTGAAGTCTATTCCAGTGAAGGCCTCCGCTCCGCGGTAGGGCCGTTGAAGTCTGATTTTTACCGGATCAGTATTACCTTAAGCGGTGGTGTGGATGTGCAGCTCGGGCTGGAAAAGTTCCGTCATCAACCAGGTACGCTGAGTTTTACTTTTCCCGGACAGGTCTTTAGTAAAGACAATATCGCTGCGGATACTTTTGGATACTACATTTTATTCAACGCCGACTTCCTGGAAGACCTATTGCCAGCGGGTAAAATACCCATTGAGTTTCCCTTCTTCGATTATTCCGGCATCCCCTTTATTCAGCTGGATAAAGCCGCTATTACTGCTGTAGCGGATTTTGTGGGTAAGATGAATGAGGAATTAAGGCGCCACCAACCCGGATGTGACAGGGCCGTGCGGATGTACCTTTACCTGCTGTTGTTGGAGGTAAAGCGAAGCTATATCACGCAGGAGCTGCATCTAACGGCTACTGATACACGAAACACTTACCTGGTGCCCCGGTTTAAGAAACTGGTGAGCCAGCATTTTCTCACAAAGAAAAAAGTAGCAGATTATGCAGCACTGCTGGGTGTTACCCCTAATCACCTGAATCGTACGGTAAAGGACATTACCGGGCATACGGCATCAGCCGCCATTGCCGACATGCTGGTGCAGGAAGCCAAAGCCGTATTAAGGTACACGGATACCGCCATATCAGAGATCTCCTATCAGCTGAACTTCAGTGACCCCGCGGGTTTCAACCGTTTCTTCCGGGAGCAGACCGGGCAAACGCCTTTGTCGTATCGTAAAAATGCATAATCGGGTTAATACAATGCATAATCCGGATAACAATGCATCGCCTTTTATGGACCAACTTTGTGTACATAAAAGATCACGATATGTCTACCACATTTGAAAGTAAGAAAGTAATTATTGCAGGCGGTTCCACTGGTATTGGTTTGGCAACTGCTGTTTCATTGGCCAAAGAAAATGCGAAAGTAACCGTTACCGGCCGTACGGCTGCCAGTTTGGAAAGTGCTGCCGCAGCACATCCCGGCATACAAACCGCCACATTGGATAGTAACAACCGCTCCGAATTGGATGCGTTTTTCAGTACACAGGGTGGCATTGATCACCTGGTGATTGCGTTAAGCGGCGCAAAAGGAGCCGGGAAATTCGCGGATTTATCGCTGGACGATCTGAGGGAAGGTTTTGAAGGCAAGTTCTGGCCTCAGCTGAATACCTTGCAGGCAGCCCTGCCTTATATCAATAAAGGAGGCAGCATTACACTGATCACCGCTATTTCTGCCATTACACAGGCGCCGGGCGTATCCGGACTGGCCGCTATCAATGGTGCACTGGAGTTAATGATTCCTTCTATTGCGAAAGAAATACAACCCTTACGGATCAACGCTGTTTCTCCGGGCGTGGTAAACACGGGTTGGTGGGACTTCCTGCCAGCAGCAGATAAGGCTGCTACCTTTGAAGCTTATGCGGCACAAACGCCGGTAGGTAGAGTAGGAGAGCCAGAAGATATTGCGGATACCATCCGGTTTCTGATGAGAAACGGCAATATAACAGGTACGGTAATACGTTGCGATGGTGGTTTAGCGCTGTAACCCTACCAGGCTACTTCTTCATAATTTTTATACAACTTTCCAAATGCCGGCGTACCATTGATGGCCTGTACAATAGGATCATAAATGCGTGCGGCGGCATCGTCCAGCATGAGCGGTGGCAGGAAACCACTTTGTTCCAGCCTGGACTTCTTCTCTATCGGGTTACCCGTAGATACCCATCCCACATCCACACTGTTCATGTAAATATTGGCTGCTGCATAATCAGATGCACTGGTGCGTGTCATCATATTCAGCGCGGCTTTGGTCATATTGGTATGCGGGTGATAGATGGTTTTTTGCGCATAGCTGAATTGCCCCTCTGAAGAAGTAACGTTGATGATAAATTTATCGGGAAACGATGATTGCTGCATCAGCGCTTTCAGGCGACTGTTCAGCATAAAGGGAGATATATTATTCACCAGGTTGGCCGACAATACTTCCGTGGTATCCACTTCATCCAGGCGCATCACCCAGCTGTTACTACTTCTCAGGTCCAGGGGTTGATTAAAATAATCCAGCTGCCCGGGTGGAAATAAATCGGAAGTGCCAATCAGGGTAGGGGTGGCAGGTGCAGTGCCTGCAATCCGTGCCTGATCAGCCACAGGAAGTAATGGCAATTGCGCCGCCTTGTCCACTAAAGGCTGGTAATATTCCGGTGGATAGTGAATGGTTTGCGCCGCGTTGTTGATGAGAATATCCAGGGCCGGTAAGGTTTGGTAGCAATATTGCAGGAATTGTTCCACCTGCGGGATACTGATCAGATCCAGACCGTAAATGGTAAGCCGGTCTTTCCACTCGGCGTAATCCGGTTCTTTGGTGTATTGCAGCAAGGCATCTGCAGGAAAACGGGTGGTAGCAATCAGGGTGGCGCCATCGCGCAGCAAACGCAAAGCAGTGACATAACCAATTTTCATGCGTGCGCCGGTAACAATCGCGGTTCTACCGGTCAGGGTTACACGTTGCGCCTTCTTGTCCATATGAATTTGCGCGCAGCCTGGGCAAAGCCGGTGATAGTGAAAGTGTACAGTGGTATAGCGTTCCCTGCAGGCGTAACAGATGCTGGCATTTTCCAGTTCCTGTTGGATAGGTAAGTAAATGGTATCTGTAAGCACCTGGTCGACGGAGGATTGCAGCCCTTGCTGGAACACGACGGTGTTCTCTATCTTGCGCTGGTCGGATTCTCCACGGCGCGACAATTCCGTTTGCCGGATTTCTTTACGCGCGGTTTTATATATTTTGGTGACCAGTCCTTTTAAACGTTCGGTATCAGGAGAGTCAAAGGGATGTTTGCTGAGAAACTGTAGTATGGTATAAAACTTATCCCATTCGTCTGTTGAGAACTCCTGCATAGTGATGGTGCTTAAATATAATGGTGGCAGCAACAACCAGACTCGAACTGGTATTTCCTTCTTAGCTAGAAGGCGACCTTCCTGGTTTGGTCCATGCTACTGCCGCGGCAAAAGTAATGATTTAAGCGTGTATGCGAAACAGTTATTAAAGATGTCTTGTTTTTATTTCACAAACGGATCTGCATATTTCTCGTCTTTCAACAGCGATTCATCAGTGAGGGTATGCATGAAAGCGATCAGGTTCTTTTTCTCATCGGCTGTTAACGGAATGCCGCCGACCCTCAGTTGCATGCCCAGGTTGGGATTGGCTTTAATACCACTGGCGTAGTGTTCCAGCACCTGATCCAGCGTGGCAAAGCGGCCGTCATGCATATAAGGTGCTGTTAGCGCTACGTTGCGGAGATTGGGAATTTTAAAGGTACCCTGATCTTTGGGTTGATGTGTAATTTCTCCGTAGCCTTTGTCGGTGTAATCTGTTTCCAGTCCATTGTTAGAGCCGATGCCGGTATTGATACCGGTATTTTCCAGCGGTAGAAAGGAGGATTTCTGTCCCCGGCTACTGGTGCCTAAATCACTATGGCATTCCGTGCAGAAGTCGCTCTGCATGATATGCAGCCCATCTAATTCCTGTGGCGTGAAGTTGGCGAAATTGTTTTCTACGCCCTGATCATATTTTGAATTAAAGGAAACGATGGAGCGCAGGAACTGTGACAATGCTTTACCTATTTTAGCGGAAGTAACATCGGTGGTGCCGAACGCAGATTTAAACAGGGCCGGATAATAGCCTATCTTACTTAACTTCTTTTCTAAGGTGACCAAATCAGGCATTCCCATTTCTATATGATCCAGGATGGGCATCAGTGTTTGTGTTTCGAGATCGGCTGCCCGGAAGTCCCAGAACATTTTACGATCCACGAAGAAACGGATATTCACCACCGGCATGGCATTGCGCCGGGTATGCCCACCCTCAAAGCCTTTCGACGAAGCGGTGATGTCAGCAAAAGCATTGGCCTGATGATGACAGGAAGCACAGGCGATGGTATTATTCACCGACAGCGATTTATCATAAAAAAGTACCCTGCCCAAAGTGGCGCCGGCGTTGGTGATGGGATTGTCTGCAGGTGTATTATCCATCTCCGGATGTGCTTTCATGTGCGCCTTCATCCAGGCAGGCATATTATTGATGGTGTTGACATAATCATATAATGTGGCTGGCAGATGGGGGGCGCCTGGGCCGTTACCGGGTTCGGGACCGGGGCCGGGTTCATGAGGTGTGTTGGCCGAATCTTTCTTACAAGACAGCATTTGGAGGGTGATCACGGCTGTCATAAACAGCAGACCTAACAAACTTGTTGGGCGATTTACCATTGACATAGGCGGTTTTTTTAACTACCACACTTCAATAGAAAAATACCCTTATCAAGTKATAAAAAAAATGGTAAAAACGACCGGATTCGAACCGGTGACCTCAAACTTTGGGGTAAGCGTTCTTCCAACTGAACTACGCTTTTACCGGTATGAAGGTAGTGAAAAGTATATTTGTTTCCGTTAGCAGGGCAGGAATTGTGGCGGAAGATAAATGACAGCAGCAACCGGGCTCGAACCAGTGACCCTCTGCTTGCATGGCAGATGCTCTTCCAACTGAGCTACACTCCTGTCGCTGCGAAGATAATAAAAAAGTATATACGTTACCGTTATGGGCGTAGCGACTGCATTACCCGGTCAAAGGTGAGCTTCAGTAATTCGTCGTTGAGCGTGAATGGCAGGCCTGCCATGGTGGAGTTATCGAGGTGGAATTTGACGAGTGTATAGAATGTGCCATAGGCAATCGCCCAGAAAATTTCCTGCGGCAACTTTACAATTTCTTTCTTTTTTTCCGCGTTGGCTACAAAATCACGCATGGTTTGCTTGAAGCGTTGTTCGCAGGGGTCGTTTTGTTTTTCAATCAGCGGGGAATTCCTGAACTGTTCCCAGAAGCGATGATGTAGCGGATGCTGAAGGATATGGCGAAAGCGGTTACGCCACTGCTGCCAGAGGCCTTCTTCAAAAGTCATGTCTGCGCTGAAGCCAGTCAGCATGGTTTGCACGAAATTATACGCCGTTTCTGCATAGAGCTGATTCAGCAGATCTTCCCGGTTCTTAAAATAAATATAGATGGTAGATACGGATATCCCGGCCGATTTGGCCAGTTTATGCATACTCAATCCATCAAACCCCTGGGAAACGATCATTTCCATGGCTTTCTCCCGGATCACTATGGCTTTATTTTCATCTTTAGCGCGCATGGCGCAAAGATAAAAGAATGATTGTTCTTTTAAGCGTTCCGGGAGACTTTTTATTTCAGGCCATCCAGTGAACTGCCGGCAGGGAGCTCATAAGGGTCTTTCCCAGCTTCAAAAATGCGGGCAGTCAACTTTCCTTGCAGCGTTAAAGTGCCGTTGTGTGCATATACCCAGCTGCCTTCCCGCAGTCCGAGTACCGGCACCGTATTCTGTGTGAGGTATTCTTTAATACGGGTTTCCCGGGTTTCTCCCATATGCTGCGAACCTTCTATAGGGTCCTGGTAATGTGGATTCAGGTTAAACGGAATAAGTCCCATAGTATCGAAACTGGCAGGATATACAATGGGCATGTCGTTCGTATTGCGCATAGTAACGCCGCCTATATTGCTACCGGCACTGCATCCCATATAAGGCGTTCCGCCGTTAACCGCATCCCGTAAGGTATTCATAAGGCCCAGCTCATGCAGGGTTTTCACCAGTAAAAAGGTATTCCCGCCTCCGGTAAAAAAGCCTTTTGCGTTTTTAATGGCCACCGCCGGATCATCGAAAGTATGCAGTCCGCGTACCTGGATGCCAATGGCGCCAAAGGCTTCCGCCGCCCTGCTGGTATAGTCATCGTGCGAAATACCACCCGGCCGTGCAAAAGGAATAAAGATGATTTCATCTGCGCCCGCAAACAATACTTTCATAGAAGGCTGCAGATAAGCCAGGTAGGTTTCTCCAAATAAAGTGGAGGTACTCGCCAGTATAAAATGCTTCATGGTCAAAAAATTACCCGACAAATGTAGGTCATCTCCCTAAAATATATTTCAACATCACCTGAACCGACGGCGATATCGTGGCTTTATGGATAACAGAAAATCGCTTTGTATCTGATGCCGTATTCTGTATTTAGCCATGGTAATGCGTTTTGTAATTTATTTTTCTTTTTAATTGTAAAATTGACAATTATTTTGTTCTTTTGAATTGTCACAGCAAATCAACGCTGTTTGACCACATTTTAAAATCCTCGTTATGAAGAAAAAGTATCAATACATCCGCACGGGTATCCTGGGGCTGCTGCTTTCCACACAGGCCATTCAGGCACAAAATACCGTTACTTTTAAGCCGGATGCACCCACACAAACCATTAACCGCAATATCTACGGACATTTTGCCGAACACCTCGGAAATTGTATCTATGGCGGATTTTATGTAGGTGACACCTCACATATTCCCAATACCAATGGGGTACGCAAAGATGTTATTGCCGCCCTGCGCAAAATGAAGATTCCTAATTTACGCTGGCCAGGTGGCTGTTTCGCAGATACTTATCACTGGAAAGACGGCATCGGCCCGAAAGATAAAAGACCTACCATTGTAAACTCCTGGTGGGGAAATGTTACCGAAAATAACAGCTTCGGTACACACGACTTTCTGAATATGTGCGAAGAACTTGGCGCAGAACCGTACCTCTCCGGCAACGTAGGCAGCGGCACTGTACAGGAACTGGCCGATTGGGTGCAATACACCAACTTCAGCGGTAAAAGCCCTATGTCGGACCTGCGCCGGCAAAATGGCCGGGAAGAACCCTGGAAAGTACGCTTCTGGGGGATCGGTAATGAAGCATGGGGCTGCGGTGGCAATATGCGCCCGGAGTACTATGTAGACCTGTATCGTAAATTTGCCACCTTCATGCAGGGACACATTTTCAGAATTGCTTCCGGCGCCAATAGCTCTGACTACAACTGGACGGAAGTACTGATGAAAAATATTCCCGCGTCTATGCTGGATGGCATTGCCCTTCACCACTATTCTGTGATAGACTGGAATAAGAAAGGCGACGCTGTCGACTTCACGGAAGAGCAATATTTTACCACTATGAGACAGGCCCTGTTTATGGATACCCTCATCCGCAAACATTCCGCCATCATGGATAAATATGATCCAGGTAAAAAGACAGCTATGGTGGTAGATGAGTGGGGTGGATGGTATAACGTGGAAGGGGGAACGAATCCCGGATTTCTTTTCCAGCAAAATACCATGCGGGATGCTATGATCGCCGGATCTACCCTGAATATCTTTAACAATCACTCCGACCGTGTACGCATGGCCAACCTGGCGCAAGCCGTAAATGTGCTGCAATCTGTCATCCTCACCAAGGGAGATCTCATGGTGCTCACACCTACTTATTATGTGATGGAGATGTATAACGTACACCAGGATGCCACCCTGATTCCTATAGATATTCATAGCAACGACTATACGTTTGGAAATGAAAAGCTTTCCGCCGTATCAGCGTCCGCTTCAAAAGATAAAAATGGAATTACACATATTTCATTGGTCAACATAGACGCGCATAAAACCCAGGAAATTACGCTGGATACGCGTACTGAAAGTTATAAGTCTATCAGCGGCCGTTTGCTTACAGCTGCCAAACTGCAGGACTATAACAGCTTTACCAAACCGGATAATATTAAACCGGTTGATTTTAAAGGCGCTTCGCTGAAAAAGAATACCATCAGCGTAAAGCTCCCACCTTTCTCCGTGGTAGTACTGGAATTGAAATAGCCAATACGAATAATGGTGTAGTGGAGGATCTTGTTTACATGATGATGCAATGCCGGGCGTACCACCTGGCATAGTAAACAACTTCAGCCGCTCACCATTATTCGTGTTTTTTTGTCTTTTTTATAAG
The DNA here is from genome assembly GCF_056396465.1 of Chitinophaga sp. 05T412. NCBI lineage: Bacteria > Pseudomonadati > Bacteroidota > Chitinophagia > Chitinophagales > Chitinophagaceae > Chitinophaga > Chitinophaga sp. 05T412. The sequence continues at coordinate 523,131 of NZ_JBFTLN010000003.1, read as the reverse complement.
TGTCAATTTTACAATAAATATGAAATCAGCATATGTAATAGGCGTGGATTTCGGCACCGACTCAGTACGCTCCATTATTGTAGATGTACAAAATGGTCAGGAAGTAGCTGCCGCGGTGTTTTACTATCCCCGCTGGAAAGATGGACTGTACTGCAACGCCGCACAAAGCCGCTTTCGTCAGCATCCACTGGACTACATCGAGGGATTGGAAACCACTATCAAACAATGTCTGCAGCAAGCCGGCGGTAACATCGCTGCTCACATCAAAGCCATTTCAGTAGATACCACCGGCTCCAGCCCGGTAGCAGTAGATGAAACCGGTACACCACTGGCATTAACGCCCGCCTTCCGGGATAATCCCAATGCCATGTTTGTATTGTGGAAAGATCATACTGCTATCAGGGAAGCAGCTGCTATTAACGCCACTGCCGCCACTTTTGAAGAAAATTATCTCCGCTTTGTAGGCGGTATTTATTCCTCAGAATGGTTCTGGGCCAAACTGCTGCATATACTTCGTGTAGACGAATCCGTTAGAAATGCCACTTACTCCTGGGTGGAGCATTGCGATTGGATTCCTTTCCTGCTGTCGGGCGGCACGCATGTTAGTCAACTGAAGCGGGGAGTTTGTAGCGCCGGACATAAAGCATTGTTTGCCGCGGAATTTGGCGGACTACCACCGGATGCATTTTTCACCGCAATAGATCCGTTGTTGCAGGGCTTCACACAGCGACTGTTTACCAGCACCTATACCGCCAGCGAAGCAGCAGGACATCTCAGTGCGGAGTGGGCCGAAAGGCTGGGGCTACCCACCAGTGTGGTGATTGGCATCGGCGCCTTTGATGCACACATGGGCGCCGTAGGCGGACAAATAGCGCCTTACCATCTCAGCAAGGTAATGGGTACTTCTACCTGTGATATGCTGGTAGCACCTATGGAAGATATGCAACACAAACTGGTGAAAGGCATCTGCGGTCAGGTGCCCGGGTCCGTGATCCCCGGTATGATGGGCATGGAAGCGGGACAGTCCGCCTTCGGCGATGCATACGCCTGGTTCAGCAACGTACTGGCGTGGCCGTTACAACAGCTGTTGCCGGCTTCGTCGCTGATTGATGCAGATACCGCTGCGAAACTGGCCGCGGAAACCAGCAGTAAATTGATTGCGGAGTTATCGCGGCAGGCTGCACAGATCGCGCCAGACGAGCACAGTGAGCTGGGGATCGACTGGCTGAACGGTCGCCGTACTCCCGATGCGGATCAGTCGCTCAAAGGCACGCTCACCGGTCTCCACCTGGCTACAGATGCCCCACGTCTTTTCCGCAGTGTGGCGGAATCCACCTGCTTTGGCGCCAAAGCTATTGTAGACCGCTTCGAGCGTGAAGGAGTCCCCGTGAAAGGATTGATAGGCATCGGCGGCGTCGCTAAAAAATCTGCTTTTATCATGCAGATGATGGCTGATGTGATGAACATGCCTATCCGCATTCACCGCTCGGAACAAACCTGTGCATTGGGTGCCGCCATGTTTGCCGCCACTGCCGCCGGACTCTTCACCCGCGTGGAGGATGCCATGGAAGCCATGGGGCAGGGATTTGAAAAAACATATACACCGGAACCCCAACGGGCAGGCATATACGCCAGCCGGTATCAAAAGTATAAAGCATTAGGCGCCTTTACCAGCGCCCTCACCATAGATTAAATTTGTATGCAACGCTACCAGGACATCCGTCAGGCTGCCTACGAAGCCAATATGCAGCTGCCCGCACTGGGATTGGTGATCTTCACCTTTGGAAATGTGAGCGCCGTCGACCGCAGCAAAGGCGTATTCGCCATAAAACCCAGCGGCGTGCCGTATGCCGCACTCACACCGGATAACATGGTGATTGTGGACTTCGAAGGAAAAACCGTAGAAGGCAACTTACGCCCTTCTTCCGATACGCTTACCCATGCCGTACTCTATCAGCATTGGGAACATATCGGCGGGATTGTGCATACCCACTCTACCTACGCCACCGCATGGGCACAGAGTCAGCGTGACATTCCCATTTACGGCACTACACATGCAGACCATAACACGGTAGACATTCCCTGCGCACCACCCATGTCTGATGCCATGATTGCCGGCGACTATGAATACCAGACCGGCTTTCAGATCATGCGGACATTAATCGACCGAGGTCTCACCTACGCTGAAATTGAGATGGTCCTTGTCGGTAATCATGCCCCCTTTACCTGGGGTAAAACGGCGGAGAAGGCAGTCTATAATAGCGCAGTACTGGAGGCAGTGGCCCAAATGGCCTACCTCACCGAGTCGATCAATGGCAACGCGCCCCGCCTGAAAGAGGCCCTGATTAAAAAACATTTTGAACGCAAACACGGCCCCAATTCTTACTACGGCCAATAAATCCAATCATATGCTTCATCTGAAAACATTCGAAATCTGGTTGATCACTGGTAGTCAGCACCTGTACGGGGAAGAAACATTGAAACAGGTAGCGGCGCATAGCCAGGAAATTGCGGCGGCTCTCAACAGCAATTCACGTATACCCGTTACCGTAGTATATAAACCCACCGTCAAATCCCCGGAAGAGATTTATGCGGTATGTATGGAAGCCAACGCTGCCAGCAACTGCATCGGCGTTGTCACCTGGATGCACACGTTTTCCCCCGCAAAAATGTGGATACGCGGCCTGAAAGCGCTGGCCAAGCCTATCTGTCACCTGCATACCCAATATAACCGCGATATCCCCTGGAGTGAAATCGACATGGACTTCATGAACCTGAATCAGAGCGCTCATGGCGACCGCGAATTCGGATTTATGATGAGCCGCATGCGTATCAACCGGAAAGTGATTACTGGTCACTGGCAAGATCCGGAAGTAGTGGAAGAACTGGGCAACTGGGCCAGAGTAGCCGCTGGCTGGCACGACTGGCAAGGGGCCCGCTTTGTACGCTTCGGTGATAACATGCGCTTTGTTGCCGTAACAGATGGTGATAAAGTAGAAGCAGAATGCAAACTGGGATTCTCCTGTAACACACACGGTATAGGCGATCTCGTTAGTGTGATCAACGGCATCTCTGATAAAGAAGTGGCTGCACTGGTGCAGGAATACGCCGACAACTACACCATATCAGCTTCCCTGTTGTCCGATGTTGCCCTGAAAGACGCGGCCAGAATAGAACTGGGCCTGAAGGCATTCCTGGAAGCAGGAAACTATAAAGGCTTCTCCGACACCTTCGAAGACCTGCATGGCATGATACAACTCCCCGGTATTGCCGTACAACGCCTCATGAAAGCAGGTTATGGCTTCGCTGGGGAAGGCGACTGGAAAACAGCCGCCCTGGTGAGGGCCATGAAAGTAATGGGTAGCGGCCTGCCCGGAGGCAATTCCTTCATGGAAGATTATACCTATCATTTTGACCCCGCCAACCCGATGGTACTGGGTTCGCATATGTTGGAAATCTGCGCGTCCATTGCTGCGGGGAAACCTTCCTGCGAGAAGCATCCGCTGGGAATAGGCGGAAAAGCAGACCCTGTACGACTGGTATTCAATACCGCCGCTGGTCCGGCTATCAATGCTTCCATCATAGATATGGGCAATCGTTTCCGCCTGCTGGTGAATGAAGTAGAGGCTGTGGAGCCACCACAAAATCTGCCTAAACTGCCGGTAGCCCGGGTGCTTTGGAAACCATACCCGGATATGAAAAAGGCATGTACCGCCTGGATATTGGCGGGAGGCGCACATCATACCTGCTACAGCCAAAACCTTACCTCCATCCATATGCAGGATTTCGCGGACATGGCAGGCATAGAACTGGCACTGATAGGCAGGAATACAGATTTGCGTGAATTTAAAAATGAATTGCGCTGGAATGACGTGAGCTTTTAATATAGTGTTTTTATCCGGGGCGGGATTAAACTGATTAGACTGATTTTTATTTTATAGCATGAAGCAGATCTGTTATTATCTTTCGAAATCAAAAAATAAAAATCAGCATAATCCTGCACCCGGACAAAACACGGCATAAAATGAATAACGATATATGAGAGTACGAGGTATCGTTGCGGTTTGGGGTATGCTATTGGGCGTTTATACGACCCCGTTAGCCGCACAACAACCACTGAATTTTACCGTCAAGGCCAATGAAATAAAGGCGAAGGTATCGCCTCATATGTGGGGCATCTTCTTTGAAGATATCAACCTCAGTGCAGATGGTGGTATTTACGCTGAATTGGTAAAGAATCGTTCTTTTGAATTTAGCTCCCCGCTGATGGGTTGGAGTATTCCGAAAGAAGTGGCCGGCAATGGGCAGGTACTGATCATCAATCGCCAGGCCGATCATCCGGCCAATCCGCGTTTCGCCAGGATAACGGTGCCGGATACACGCAGCTTTGCATTGGTCAATGAGGGCTTTCGGGGCATGGGCATTAAAGCAGGAGAGCAGTATAATTTCTCCCTGTATGCCCGGCAGCAGGGAAGCACTGCCGTGAAACTAACCGCCACATTGTTGGATGAAAACGGGAACGCTATTGGCAGCACCACGCTTACGCCGGAGGGAAATAACTGGCAGCAGTATAAAGGCAGTTTCACGGCCACTGCTACCGTTCCTAAAGCAAAGTTGCAGGTGCTATTCAGCGGCCCGGGCACCATGGATGCAGACATGATTTCCCTGTTTCCACAACACACCTGGAAAGAGCGCCCCAACGGCCTGCGCGCCGACCTGGTGCAACTGCTGGCGGATCTTCATCCGGGATTCCTCCGTTTTCCCGGTGGCTGCATTGTAGAAGGGAAGGAGCTGAGCAATCGTTACCAGTGGAAGAAAACGGTCGGTGATGTCAATGAACGGACCCTGATCATGAACCGCTGGAACAACGAGTTTGCCCATCGTGCTACACCGGATTACTTCCAGTCGTTCGGACTCGGCTTCTTTGAATACTTCCAGCTGGCAGAAGATATCGGCGCCACACCGCTACCGATTCTCAATTGCGGCATGGCTTGTCAGTATAATAGCGGCGAAGTGGTGGCCGTGAATGAACTGGACCCTTATATCCAGGATGCGTTGGACCTCATAGAATTTGCCAATGGAGATGTTCACACTACCTGGGGCGCCCTGCGCGCCAAAATGGGGCATCCGGCGCCTTTTAACCTGCAGATGCTGGGCGTAGGCAATGAACAATGGGGCCCGCAGTATGTAGAACGATACACCATTTTTGCCAAAGCTATCAAGGCGCGGTATCCGGCCATGCAGCTGGTCAACAGCCTGGGCCCCGGACCGGATGGAGATAAGTTCACTTTCCTTAACGACACGCTGCGGAAACTGCACGCGGATATCCTGGATGAACACTATTACAGTGCGCCGGATTGGTTCCTGCAAAATGCAGCCCGCTATGATACCTACGATCGCCACGGTCCTAAAATATTCGCCGGCGAATATGCCGCCCATGCCAAAGGGGTGGGGAGTGGCGATAATAAAAATACCTGGCAATGCGCCCTGGCGGAAGCGGCATTCATGACCGGGCTGGAACGCAATGCGGATGTAGTCGCCATGGCATCGTATGCGCCGCTGCTGGCGCATGTTGACGGTTGGCAATGGACGCCGGACCTGATCTGGTTCGACAATCTCCGTGCCTATGGCACCCCTAACTACTATGTACAAAAGCTATATGCCAATAACAAAGGCAGCGCCGTGGTACCCATCCTGAAAGATCATCGCATCATCAGCGGGCAGGACAGCGTATATGCGTCTGCGGTACTTGATCAGGCTACGGGCGAGCTGGTAATAAAACTGGTGAATGCTGCCGCTACTGCTGCGCCTGTCAGGTTAACCGTGGAGGGCGCGAAATTGGCGGCTACCGGCCGTTTAACCACGCTGCAACACAACAACCTGCAGGGCCTCAACTCATTGGAGGAGCCCACACATATTTCGCCGGTGGAACAAAGTATTAACATAAAAGGAACGACCATACCCACCCAAATGGCTCCCTTGTCTTTTTATGTGATCCGGGTAAAGACAAAGTAATCACCTGGCGAAAGCCATTTCGTATAGTGTAAACCGTTGACGCGCAGCGCGCTGTCAGCGGTTTTTTATTTTAACAGGAGATTAATTTTCAGTGACGGCATAGTACCTTTTCAGGGGAATGGGCGTATAGTAAAAAGAGGTTTTGGGCGAAGCGCTTTTTAGTTGTTCCCACGACACTAAAAAAGAAACAAAATTGTTTGACTTTCACCGGATAATCCCGATATTTAGAAACTCTTTTCACTTAACTATCAAAATACGTTATGGACATGAATTTAAAGGCTATGACTGCTCTATTGATTTCCGGTGGTACCCTGCTGGCTTCCTGTAATAACAATGCTGCTAAGAATGAAGAAGGTAAGGACTCCACAGCAGTGTCTACTACACCCGCAACTGGTGCCGTTAACTTCGGTCAGGCAGATGGCCAGGAAGTGTTGCAATATACCCTGAAAAATGCCAATGGCATGGAAGTGAAGATCCTGAATTATGGTGGTACCATTACAGATATCATCACCGCTGATAAACAAGGACAAAAAGGAAACGTGGTGTTATCCTACGACTCCCTGTCCGGCTACCAGCAAAAAGGACAACCTTACTTTGGTGCACTGATTGGTCGCTACGCCAACAGAATTGCCAATGCGAAATTTAAAGTGGATGGCAAAGAATATACCCTGGCGCCCAATAACAATGGAAATAGTCTCCATGGTGGTTTGAAGGGCTTTGATAAAGTAGTATGGGCTGCCACACCTGCCGGCGACAGCAGTCTGCAGCTGGTATATAACAGTAAAGATGGGGAAGAAGGATATCCCGGTAACTTACAGGCAACCATCGTGTATACGCTTACTCCAGACAATGCGCTGCAGATTACCTACAAAGCTACTACCGATAAGGCTACTCCGGTAAACCTCACCAATCACGCTTATTTTAATCTTTCTGCGGGTAAAGACAGCACCATCCTGGGGCATGAGTTATCGCTGAAAGCTAATCAGTATACGCCCGTAAGTGATAAGCTGATTCCTACCGGTAAACTGGAAGCCGTGAAAGGAACGCCAATGGATTTTACTTCACCCAAGAAAATTGGTGCAGATATCGACAAGGTAAAAGGTGGGTATGACCACAACTGGGTATTGGATAAGAAAGACGGCGCCCTGGAAACGGTGGCTACCCTGTATGATCCTACCAGCGGACGCTTTATGGAAGTGGCTACCACCCAACCCGGGATGCAGTTTTATACCGGTAACTTCCTGGATGGTAAGCTCACGAATACACGTAATGGTCAGAAATATGTGCAACATGCGGCGCTCTGCCTCGAAACACAGCATTTCCCTGATTCACCTAATCAGCCATCTTTCCCTAATGTAATCCTGAAACCAGGTGAAACGTTTGCGCAGACTACGGTGTATAAATTCTCCACTAAATAGCAGAAAGCAGAAAGCTTAAAGCAAAAAGCTATTAAGGCGATTGATCAAAGCGTATATAATATTCGCAATGATCAATCGCCTTAATAGCTTTTTGCTTTAAGCTTTCTGCTTTAAGCTTACTTAAAATTCGGATTCTGTATCAGTAAGCCCTGGCTTCTGTCTATTTCCTGCTGAGGCATTGGGAAGTAGTAGTTCTTCGGACGTGCAAACGTTCTTGGAGCACCACCATTGATAATTTGTGTATTATCATACGCCAGTTTAGGTTGTTTGTATATGGACACAATATCCACCAGTTTCGCTTTGTCCCAACGGATTAAGTCCTGATGGCGTTCGTTTTCACCACATAATTCTACCCGGCGCTCATGCATCAGCTCTTTCATACCACCGTTAGTAACTGGTTTTAAGGCAGCAGACGCACGTTTACGTACCGCATTGATTTCGGCATCACCGGCGCCCGCGCCATTCAGGCGGATCTTGGCTTCTGCCACCAGGAGGTAGATATCTGAAGCGCGCATTAATGGCGTTTTCAGCGAGTAATCCAATCCGCCGGAAGGTTTCCAGGCGCAGAATTTTTTATAGTGATAACCACTCCAGGAGGCATCTGCATTGTAGGTAGCAATACCGGTACCGATATTTACTTTATCGCCTGGTTGCATGATGCAGATGTTTTTGCGTGGATCACCTGCTTCAAATTCATCTACCAGTCCTTTGGTAGGGTAGAAGAAGCTCCATCCATTCCAGTTACGGGGGGCATGGTAAGTGATGAAGTCGGAGTAGCCGTTACCATCCACGGTTTGAACCGCCATTAACATTTCAGAGTTGTTGCCGGTAGCTACGCTGAAGTTATCTGCATAGTTAGGTGCCAACGCATAGTTTGAGTTGCTAACTACTTTGCTGCCCACTTGAATTGCTTTATCCAGCTTACCCCAGTCCATATACAGTTTGCACAACAGACCCCAGGCGGTACCTTTGCTTACACGGCCTTTGTCGGCGTCACCATAAGATTCAGGAAGTTGATCCGCCGCTGCCAGCAGATCTGTTTCAATCTGTGCACGCAGTTCGTCAGCACCTACTTTAGGTTTTTTGTAGTTGGATTTCAGTACATCATCTTCTGTTACCATAGGCGCATCTCCGTAGATGAGCAGCAAACGCCAGTAGGCAAAGGCACGGAAGAAATGTGCTTCACCAAGACAACGGGCCTGGATAGCCGGGTCCATGCCCGTGATTTTAGGAACATAGATCAGCACGTTGTTAGCGCGGTTAATGGTTTCATATTTCCATCTCCAGCCTACCCTTACGCTATAAGTAGTAGCATCGTAAGAGAAATCTTCAATAGCACCATCATAACCGTGGTCACCACCGCGTACCTGGTCGTCGGAGCAGTTATCGAATACAAACTCGTTAAAGCCGGTATAATCTTCTTCCAACAGTACATTATACATACCGGTAACGCCATCTAAGGCATCACTCTGGTTACGCCAGTAGTTACCGGTGGTGTAGTTACCTTTGGGCTGTACATCCAGCACACTCTTACAACTTGCCAGCAGCAAGGCACTCGCTAAAAATATATGTTTCATCCGTTGCATAGTCATTTGATTTAAAGTTCCCGTGAATTAAAAGTTAAGGGTAGCACCGAAAGTATAAGTCCGTGCCTGTGGATATGCGGCTACGTCTACACCACGTTGTCTGTTACCATCTTGTGTACCATTGTATCCCAGCTGCGGAGTCAGACCGGTATATGGCGTCAGGATAAACAGGTTCTGCGCGGCTACATATACATGGATATCAGAGATACCGCTGCGGCCCCATAATTTAGAAGGAATAGTATATCCCAGGGAAACGTTTTTCAGCGAGAAGTAACTACCATTTTCTACAAAGCGGTCAGATACGCGGGCGTTGCCGTTGTCGTCGTTTTTAGACATACGTGGTACGCTGTTGCTGGTACCTGCACCATGCCAGCGGTTTAACGCTTCTGCATACATGTTGTAGGAATAGGTAGGGTCCATGCCTTGCATTTTGTCGGCATTGTACAGTTTAACACCGCTTACACCGGCAAAGGAGAGGCTGAGGTCAAAGCCTTTGTAGCTGCCGCTGGCCTGGATACCGTATACCATTTTAGGATTCGGACTGCCCAGGTTTACACGGTCTTTGTCATCTACAATACCATCGCCATTGATGTCGAGGAAGCGAACATCGCCTGGTTTGATTTTATCCCTGTTAGGATCATGTGCTACGTTCGCATCGTTCTTGATGTCGTCGACAGTTTGATAGATACCGTTGGTTTTCCAGCCATAGTAAGATGCCAGCGGCTGACCTACATAAGTACGGGAAATTTCCACTCCTTGTCTGCCATACGGTGTAGAGCCGATGTAAGAAGATGGGTCGTATAATTTGGTGACTTCATTTTTGATGAAGGAAGCGTTGGCGCTCACATTGTAACGGAAACCGTGGTTGCCGCCCTGGTAGCCAACTTCTACTTCCCAGCCTTTATTGTTCAGCTGGCCGATGTTACGATCGGGGATAGTAGCGGTACCGTGGAGATCCATTTCCGGTGCAGGTACCAGCATGTCGCGGGTATTCTTGTTAAACCAGGTAATGGTGGTATTCAGTTTGTTGTCGAAGAAACCAGCCTCCACGCTGATATTGGTCATCGCCGCTTTTTCCCAGGTGATGTTAGGGTTAGCGAGACTGGCATTCCAGATACCGGTGTATGGCATATCGCCGAAGTTATAGCGTCTGTCTTTGAGAACAGGTGCGAGGTATTGGAAGTCGGTAACGTTCTGGTTACCCAGCTGTCCCCAGCCACCGGTGATTTTCAGGTTGCTGACAACTTTCACGTTTTCTTTAAAGAACGCTTCGTCTGAAACGCGCCATCCTGCAGAGAAGGCAGGGAAGTAACCCCAGCGCTGATCAGGTGCGAATTTAGAGGAGCCATCTGCACGGAAGGTAACGGTCAGCAGGTATTTTTCTTTATAGCCATAGAAGCCTCTTACAAAGCCGGAAGCAATGGCGTTGGCAGGTTTGAAGTTACCCTGTGCATCATGGATATCGTTACCATTGCTCAGTACACGTTGATCAGGCGACTCGTCGTTGAAACCCCAGCGGTCAGCACGGAAGAAAGAACCGTTGTAGGTTTGCTGAGAATAACCGCCGGTAACAGTCACGTGATGTACCTGGTTAAAGAACTTGTTATACGTCATGAAAATTTCGCTCAGCTGGTTGTTTTCCGTGGTGCTGCGGTTGAATAATTCCGCATGATCGCGGGCACGGGTTTGATCCAGTACTTTAGGAGCGAAGTTATATTCGTTGTAGATGTTACCATCGAAGCCGTAGTTGGCGCGGAGGGTAAGACCATCCGTAATTTCCAGTTCGCCGTATACGCTGGCCAGCATGCGGTAGGTTTTACCCCATTGGTCGGTAGTTTCAGCGGTATACACCGGGTTGTTGATATCGCCCAGCTCATTGCTGGCTTTGGAGCTACCCCAGCTGCCATCAGGATTGTGCACAGGAATAGCAGGGTTGAAGCGGAGTGCGCTGAAGATAAGACCTGTCTGGGAGGAGTAAGTATCCGGACCAGAGTTTTGTTTATACGTCAGCTGCATGTTTTCACCTACTTTGAAACGTTTGCCCAGCTTGTGTTCTGAGTTGATGCGAACGGAATAGCGTTTGAAGTAAGAGTTGACAATGAGACCGTTTTCATCATAGTAGCCTGCACTCAGCATGTAGTTGGAGCTGGCATTACCGCCGCGTAAGTTAACGTCTGCATTGGTGACGTTACCGGAGCGCAGCAGGGCGCGTTGCCAGTCGGTGCGTTGTGTGGCGTAGTAAGGATCTTTCCAGATGGGATCTACGGCGCCGCCGTCGTTGGTAGCACGTTCCTGTTTCAGCATGGCCAGGTCAGGAGCGGTGAGCAGTGGAATATAGCGGATGGTGTTGGAAATACCGCGGTATACGTTCACAGATGCTTTCAGTTTCTCACCGTAGCTACCTTTTTTAGTGGTGATGATGACCACACCATTGGCGGCACGGGTGCCATATATAGCCGAGGAGGACGCATCTTTCAGGATTTCCATGGAGGCAATGTCGTTAGGATTTACATCACTCAGGTTGACAGCAGGGATACCATCGATAATGATGAGTGGATCGGCGTTGTTGATGGTACCGGTACCGCGTATACGAATAGACGGGGTGCTGCCGGGTGCGCCATCAGAGCGAACGATGTCCACACCGGTTACGCGGCCCTGTATGGCAGAAGCGGCGTCTGGTACCGGCAGGTTTTTGATATCGGAACCTTTTACGGAGGCGATGGTACCGGTAACGTCGCGGCGGGTTTGTGTACCATAACCTACCACTACTACTTCTCCCAATCCTTTGGTGGTAGCGTTCAGTGATACGTTAATAACGTTCTTGTCGCCGACCGTGATTGTTTGCGGTTCATAGCCGATAAACGAGAACAAAACCGATTTAGCACCCGAAGGTAAAGAAAGGCTATAGTTCCCTTTTGTATCTGTACTGGTGCCATTGCTGGTGCCCGGCACTAATACATTTACACCAGGCAGACCTGCGCCGTCTGCCGCTCCGGTAACTTTTCCGGTAATGGTCTTCTGTGCTATTGCAGCGCTGGTGGCCGCCAATAGGAAGATCATTAGAAAGCATAATTTTCCAGTGAATGAATACCTCATAATTTGATGAATAAAGAAGTGAATTTTTGATAAACGTGATTCGTACAGATTACGGCCTGTCTGTTTTAACGGAATTACTGGTTTTGGTTGTGAATGAATAATTGTTGCTAAATCGTTTTTTCACTATTGCCTGTTGTAGGTTTGTTTTTTAGTTTTTCACTGGGCTGCAAAAATGATGATGAAAAAATGGTTGGCACTACACACACGACTACATACACGAGACTCGGCCAGAAAGGTAATGAATTTTACAAATGTAACAGTATAGTTTTTTAACTGGTACTGATAGTGGATTAAATATGTATTAACAGTTAAGAAAGGGTATGGCAGACACTTACAAGGAGATAAATAAAAAAAAGGACTGATATTTCAGTCCTTTAAAAACGTTTACAGCAAGGTGAGTAGCGGTTGTTTTTTCCCTCCGGGAGATAGAAAGCGCCTGTTTCCAAAGCCATCACTCACGCGGTGAAAGTGCCGGTACATGAAGCTAAACAGGCAATAACGTTACTAGGCAGATTTTATGGGCGCACCATCGCCCGTGTTATCTAGTTGCTCATATTCACGCAAATAACTACGGGGCGATTTGCCGGTAATACTCTTAAATACCCGGTTGAAATTGGCAATACTGTTAAACCCGCAATTATAAGCTACGGTAGCAATGCTATCGAATGAGCCACCCGCCAGCTTTTTGCAGGCCTCATTGATACGTACTTCATTTAAAAAGGATACAAACGTTAGCCGCGTATGTTTCTTGAAGTACCGGCAAAATGCCTGTGGCGTCATATGCGCCTCCCGGGCTATATCTTCCAGCTTTATCTCCGTATCATAATGCTGCATAATGTAGTTATAGATATACCCGATACGGATACCTTCCTGCTCATTTACCGCTGATAGGCGCGAACCGGTAATTAACGGCTCCAGGTTTTTAATGGTCAGGAAGAAATTCATTAGCTCCACAAAGGCCAGGAACTGCGCAATGCCCTGCGATTGGTGAATTTTCAGCATACGGCTGGAAATATCCAGTACATGGGCCTCCGGGATCTTGAACCCATTGCGCGATTGTTCCACAAACGTCCGGATCTTCTTAAACTCCGGCAAATCAAACAACGGCGCTAGTTTACCTTCAGGGTTAAAAAATACCGTCAGCGCCTGTACGTTCTTTTTGTTCTTACTGCCAAAGGGCAATTCCTCACTTTTTAGCACATGAGGTTGATTGCTCCCTATCCAGTAAATTTCATTCGACCAGAAAGCATGCATGTTGTTCTCCACAATCAGCGTACCATGGCCATGCTGAATCCAGGTGAGCTGAATTTCTTCATGACGATGGAGATGTGGATAGAAGGCCGGCAGCGAATCTTTTTGCGTGATAATGGTCTTGTCGTGCGCTACAGGAATAGTAAACTGTAATACTTTCATTTACTTGTATTATTCTTTTTTTAACACCTTAAACTACTTTACAGACAAATTTAGGTGAAGATATGAGAACAAGTTATTAAAAATCGTTCAAAAACTACGCGCAACCGGTAGTACTTTTAACAAATAAATTACAAGCGACTTTATAGGGATAAGTGGCCTGTTTTTCCATGTATATACTATCGATTCACATTATTTATGAAGTACCTGAAATGCCTTCTTTTCCTGGTATTGCCAGCCCTGATATCCACCGGATTAAAGGCACAGCAAAGCCAGCTAACGCCCTACCTGCCCGGACATGCGGAAATATTGCAGCGCTATCGTAACATGATGCGATTGGATACCGCCACCCGGAAGACAGTTTTCAGACATAATGTTGAAGCCAACTGGCTACCCGGTGGAACCGAGTTCTGGTATAAGGAAGCGGACAAAGACAGCAGTACCACTTATTACCTTGTGAACGCCCTTACCGGCAAAAAAGCCGTATTTACGGATACTGCAAAAATTGCAAAATTTAACGCTACACCTGCAGGTAACCAGCCGTTTCAACATCCGGAACCCCATCGCTGGGAAAGTTTCGCTACCGATAGTATTTCCCCCAACAAACAATGGGTAGCCACCAGCACTAACGGAAACGTCTATATTCGTTCCCTGCTGGATGGCACTGTCAGCCGCTTTACCCACGATGGCGATACCACAAAAGATTATTATGGCTCCCTGGCCTGGGCGCCCGATAGTAAGCACCTGGTCGGCTACCGCATTCATCCCGTGGAAGATTCCGCCGTGTATTACGTGCTCACCAGCCAGCCCGGCACCACCCGCGGCCAGCTGCGCTCTCAGCCCTATAAGCAACCCGGAGATCCTTTCACTACCTATGAAATGTATGTGTTTGATCCGGCAGCTAAAACCACCACCAAAGTAAATACCCCCCTCCTGGATTTCTTTGACGCGCCCGTATTACACTGGCGCGAACCAGATAACCGCCATTTTCTATACGAAAAAGCAGACCGCGGTCACCAGCGCTTCCGCATCATAGAAGTAGACGTAACTAACGGCAACACCCGTACGATACTGGAGGAAAACACCGCTACCTTTATTTATGAATCAAGAATATATACCCACTATCTGCCGGAAACAAACGAACTGCTGTGGACTTCCGAAAAAGACGGCTGGCAGCATCTTTATCTGGTAAACACCCTTACCGGTGAAGTAAAAAATGAAGTCACCAAAGGCGATTGGATCGTTCGCGAAATAGATAGCGTAGATGCTAAGAAAAGAGAAATATGGTTCCGTGGCAGTGGCAGAAACGCCGGTGAAGATCCCTACTTTATTCACTACTATCGTATAGGCTTCGACGGTAGTAAGCTACTGGATTTAACACCAGGTACCGGTAACCACGTCGCTTTCTTTTCTCCCGATAAAAAATTTTATATAGATAAATACTCACAGGTAAATGTACCGCCGGTAAATGAATTACGCCGTACCGCCGATGGTAAACTTATTACCGTATTAGAAAGAGCGGATGTTAGCGCCTGGCAGGCCCTGGGCGTACCTTTCCCTACACCATTTACCGCAAAAGGCCGCGATGGTAAAACAGATATCTGGGGTATCATGTGCCGCCCTTCCAACTTCGATTCCACCAAACGTTATCCCATCGTGGAAAACATTTATGCCGGTCCGCAGGATGCTTATGTTCCCAAAAGTTTCATGAGCTACTATTCCGATATGCAGGCACTGGCCGACCTGGGCTTTATTGTGGTGCAGATAGACGGTATGGGCACCGCCAACCGCTCCAAAGCTTTCCATGATGTATGCTGGAAAAACCTTGTGGACGCTGGTTTCCCGGATCGTATGTTGTGGATCAAAGCACTGGCCCGGCAGTATCCTTTCGCGGATACCAGCAGGGTAGGACTGTACGGCACTTCCGCCGGCGGACAAAATGCCCTCGGCGGTCTGCTCTTTCATCCGGAGTTTTACAAGGCTGCGGTGGCCTCCTGCGGCTGCCATGATAACCGGGTAGACAAGCAATGGTGGAATGAGCAATGGATGGGATACCCTATTGGCAAGCATTACGAAGAGCAGTCAAACGTAACCAATGCCGGTAAGCTGCAGGGAGATCTGCTCCTCATCGTGGGAGAAGCCGATACCAATGTGCCTCCGGAATCTACTTATCGTGTGGTGGATGCCCTCATTAAAAAAGGCAAAACCTTCGATTTCCTGCCCATACCCGGTATGGGACATAGCGATGGTGGCCCGTATGGACGACTGAAACGCCGCGACTTTTTTGTGCAGCACCTGCTACAGGTAACACCGCCAGACAGAAATATCAACGAAACTAAATAACCCTATACCTAAAATTTATACAGCAACGGCTGTTTTTTCACAAGCTATAACGGAGATACGCCCCGCGATTCCTCGCGGGGCTTTTTAGCTGCCTGAATATAAGTAGTATAATATCTACAGCTGTAAAAATAGGATTTAATCCTTTGTTATGGCTATTTGTAGACGACTGAAAATAATTGTTAAAAAGACAATTATAAAATTGTTATATTGGATTTTATAAATTCACACGTATGAAATCATTTTTGGGAAAGATGGCAATAACCGGTGTTAGTATATTATTCACCGGCAGCGCGGTACAAGCGCAACTGCAGCAGGACTATCCAATAAAACCCGTAGCGTTTACCCAGGTGAAAGTCAACGATCAGTTTTGGGCGCCCAAAATAACCACCAATGCCCGTGTAACGATACCGTATACACTGGAACAATGCAAACAAACAGGCAGAATAGATAACTTTTTACGCGCCGCAGGTAAACTCCCCGGTGATAAATTCACCGAATATACTTTTGATGATACCGACCTCTATAAGATTATAGAAGGCGCCTCCTATGGCTTGCAAACACAGCCCAATCCTGCATTGGAACAATACCTGGATACCCTCATCACCATCATTGGCAACGCCCAGGAGCCCGATGGATATCTCTATACTTTCCGCACCATGAAGCCTGCCAAACCGCATCACTGGATGGGGAGCAAGCGTTGGGAAAAAGAAGAGGAACTAAGTCACGAATTATATAATTCTGGTCACCTCTTTGAGGCCGCGGTAGCACATTATCAGGCTACGGGCAAGAAAACACTGCTCAACATCGCTACCAGAAACGCTGATCTGCTGGTAAGCGTATTCGGCTGGGGCAAAGAAGAAAAATATCCGGGTCATCAGATCGTGGAAACAGGCCTCACCCGCCTGTACCGCATAACCGGCAACAAAGCCTATCTCGATCTGGCTAAGTTCTTCCTGGATGTGCGCGGCCCGGGATCGAAATACAGCACGGTTTATAATCAGGCACACAAGAAAGTAACAGCACAGCATGAAGCGGTAGGACATGCGGTGCGCGCCACCTACATGTATACCGGCATGGCAGACGTAGCGGCATTGACAGGCGATCATCAATACCTGTCAGCCATTGATGATATCTGGGAAGATGTAGTCAACCGTAAATTGTACATCACCGGCGGTATTGGCGCCATGGGCGACGGAGAAGCTTTCGGCCCCGCGTATGATTTACCCAACGCCACCGCCTACGCGGAAACCTGCGCGGCTATCGCCAATGTATATTGGAACAACCGCATGTTCCTGCTGCACGGCGATGCTAAATACATTGATATACTGGAACGCACTCTGTACAACGGATTACTCTCAGGCGTTTCTTTAAGCGGCGACCGGTTCTTTTATCCCAATCCGCTGGCCGCCAACGGCCAATATCAGCGAAGCGCCTGGTTTGGCTGCGCATGCTGCATCTCCAACATGACCCGCTTCCTGCCATCCATGCCGGGATATGTATACGCACAGAAAGACAATGACCTATACGTTAACCTGTTCGTGGGCGATTCCGCCAGCATACAACTCTCCGCCGGCAAAGTGGATATCATACAGCAAACGCAATATCCCTGGAATGGTAAAGATGAGATCACCATTCATCCCGCCAAAACCACCGCATTCCGCCTGAAAATACGTATCCCCGGTTGGGCGGAGAACCGCCCCGTTCCCGGTAACCTGTATTTTGAAGACAACAGCACTGCCGTTAATATCCCAATTTTGGTAAATGGAAAGCCCGTTGCCTATACCATGGAGAAAGGATATGCCGTCATTAACCGCACCTGGAAAAAGAAGGATAGGGTAGTAGTGGACTTTCCCATGCCCGTAAAAAAAGTATTAGCCGCTGCCCCGGTAAAGGACGATCAATCCCGCTTTGCGCTGGAACGTGGTCCCATCATGTATTGCCTGGAAAGCCCGGACAACAAAACTGCCACTGTGCAAAATATTGTAGTAGATAAAAAAGCTGTGGTGAATGCCATCTTCCAGCCTCAACTACTCAATGGCGTAATGACCCTGCAAATGCAGGATAGCATGGCGCACCAAACGGTAACGGCTATACCATATTATGCCTGGGCAAATCGCGGCGCTTCCGCCATGACCGTTTGGATACCTTTTGAAACAGCAGCTGTACAGCCTGCACCCGCACCAGCCACCAATCGTTAAGCAGGTATCAGACAGGTAAGGCGCAAGGGAAATGAGCCTCCCTTGCGCCTTACTATTTGCGACAAACTTTACAAGTGAAGAATATAAAATGTCACTTTGTATTGCAAAGTGCTTTTTATTTTATAATTTTACCCCGTATTCAAAACCTATATATGGAAACTGGAATTTCCAGACGCCTGCCGGGCATTTTTGTGTTCGGCCTGGTATGCCTATGTCTGGCGCTAACAACACTAACAATCGCCGTTTACAGGAAAACTGATGCCGGTAATAATTTTAGTTTTTTGGTCAATCACTTCATATTATTGATTTATTTTTTTGGCATTTGGATGAATGGGGACCTGAAACCTAACCCGGATCGACGAAAGGTAGTCAGCCTATTTGTGGTACTCCTGTTGATAGATGCCTACACCGTTAACACAGAGATATCAGTATTTGATGCTACTACACCTTGGTTTGTAATTGTTTTGGGGATGATGTGCATCAATCTGCTGGCATTTTCCTGGTTTGAGGAATTTCCGGAATGGGCGAAGTGTTTGCAATGCGCCGTGCTGGGCTTTACTTTCCTGGCGCCGGTATACCTCGCTTGTTACCTGTTGAAAATGTATCTTATCAGCTTCATTGCACTGATTGCAATAGGCATTTCCCTGGTCACCTTTTCTCCCATATTTGTTATCTGGTTCCATACCAGAATGGTACGTATCCTGGTATGGCCAATTTATCGTTACCGCTTTATTTATTTGATCTCCATGGGACTGGCTGCCATGGTGATTGTTACCCATGCTTTTTTATATGGAACGAAGGTAAATGCGCTGGACCGTATTTATAGTGAAAACCCCTCCGGTACCACTGATCTACCCAGCTGGATAAGAGTAGCGCAGGAACCGCTGTTTGGACCAGTGACCGAGATGATCTTAAAAACCAACATCACTTACACAGCGCCGGATATGTCCCAGTTTGGGTTTTTCGATATGCCGAAACGGGAATACGACAGTGAAGTAAAACATGATCCGCTGTTCGTCCTGTCGGCCTTTATCTTTGGCCGTACTACAATTCCGGAAGAAGATCGGGTAAAGATTTTGAGTGTAGCATATGATAAACGCCACTTTGCAGAAGATCGGCTTTGGACCGGCAGGCATTTAGCCACTACCGCCGTAAAATCCCGCGTGGACCTCTGGCCCCGGTACCACCTGGCCTACACCGAGCATACAATTGTTGTTAACAATGACGGTAACGAAAGCTGGCGGCCCGGGAACGAGGAAGCCATCTATACATTCCACCTGCCGGAAGGAGGTGTAGTGACCTCCCTGTCTCTTTGGATCAATAACAAAGAAGAAAAAGGAATATTAACCACCAAACAAAAAGCAGATAGCGCCTATAAGGAAATTGTTGGCCACCAATACCGCGATCCTTCTGTGGTTCACTGGAAGGAAGGAAACCGGGTAGTGGTGCGCGTATTCCCGGTGCCACCGGACGGAAGCAGACAATTCAAAATCGGCATTACAGCACCGCTGAAAGCAGAGAGTGGACAGCTGGTGTACGAACCCTCCTGGTTTGAAGGTCCGCCTGCAGAACAGGCTACCTACGATGTAACCCTGAACATGCAACACTGGCCCACCGAAATGACTACACCTGCCGGATTCTTTCACAACAAAGACAACCAGCTATCGTACCTCGGCAACTACCACAACTGGGCCCTGAAAATCCCCAACGAAACCATAGATAACGCCGCCTTTAATTTTAACGGTCAACGATATACGCTGTTGCCGTATACACCGGCCTATGAATTCTTTACACCTGCCAATTATTATCTCGATATTAATCAAAGCTGGCAGTACAGCGACTATCAGCAAATAATAGCGCAACTGGAAAATAAACCGGTATGGATATTTCATCCTCAAAAAGGCATGGTAGCGGTAGACGCGCAAAATAAGAAAGCGCTTTTCGAAGAGCTGCAGGCATTGAACTTTTCTGTGTTTCCATTTCATCACATTCCACAACCCGCCACGGCAATAGTGATTACGGCTTCTGGCCAGACCTCGCCACAGCTGAGCGATTTAGGGGAAACTTATTTCCAGGACAGCCTGCGCAGTTGCTTTAATAAACAACGCATACGACTATACGATATTGGCGCCACTTTATCACCTTATCTCGCTACATTAAAAGAGTCGCGGTCACTGATCTACGAAAAGGGAACGATGAAGCAGTTGCTGTCTCAAATCAGTAAAAACAGTTTCCTGAAACCAGAAGAGGACAGCAGTCAGCTCATCATGGCGCAATCCGGCATCCGTATTGCTCACAGCACAGACAGTACCGCGGCGCAAGGGCCGGATCACCTGGCTCGGTTGTTTGCCTACAACTACATATTACAGGAATTGGGCCCCAGGGTAGCCACCGCTGATGGCAGCAGGGATAGCCTGCTGGTGAAGGTGGCCCAAGAAGCCTATGTGGTATCACCACTATCCAGTTTGATTGTGCTGGAAACACAGGCCGACTATGATCAGTTTGGTATTAAAGAAGATAACAATGCCCTGAAGAACGCCTCCATGAAAGGACATGGCGCCGTACCAGAACCGCATGAATGGGCCTTGTTTATAGTCGCCGTAGCCTTGCTCGCCTACGTGAGATTTGAGAAACTGCTGTTCCGCAAAAAAGAAAAAGTATGCTAACGTTATTGTATACACGGTGTACAAATAGAGGGGCAAAACTGCCGGCAACCTGGTTGCTGGCAGTTTATTGTTGTGTGGCCTTCTACGAATTACAACACTATTTCGCGTGGCGCAGCGCTTTTTTTGGATTGTCGCTGTTGGCCATGGGCATGGTGTTCCGGGTGAATGAGGCATTGAAAGGAAGTACCCGTTGTGGCTGGGCAGCGTTGCTATTTTTGTTGCTCTCGGTTATCATGCCGGTACTAACATTACGTTACCTGGTATTGATGTCCGCTACATTTTTTGTGGTGGAATATTTTTATGGTCGTTTGCAGTGGCTCACGTTTATCACGGCCCTGCTGATTACACCCGTCATCGACTACGTGGTGAATGTATTTAGTTTTCCGTTGCGCCTCTGGCTGACGGGCATTGCGGGCAATATCCTGGCAACGGTGAATCCGGCGGTGACTACCAGCGGCAATATGATTCAGCTGGGGCAGCAGGCATTTTCGGTAGATGTGGCCTGTATGGGGCTGCAAATGATGTTAACGTCGCTGCTTTGCGGGGTGATACTGATTGCCTTTTATCAGCGCCGCTATCAGAAAGTATTACCAATGATGTGGGGGATAGGGGTGCTGCTAACGATTGCAGGATTGAATATCGTCGCCAACCTGTTCCGCATTATTTTGCTGGTGCAATTTGCATTGCCACCGGGCACACTGGCGCATGATGGCATAGGTATTTTGTCGCTGCTCGTATATGTAGTATTGCCCATGATACCGGGCATCAAATGGTTGCTGCAACGTTATGGAAAAGCAACGATTGTTTCCCGGCCGCAGCTGCCACGCCGCTATGCACCAGCATTACAGGGCGTAGTACTGATAGGAATTATTGCTGCCCAGGTATGGGGGTGGCATCCCGCAGTTGCCGGCAATGGCATCGATTCGGCGGTGAAAACGCTGCCTGGCTATGTACGCACCAACGAAAGTGATCTCGTTATAAAGCAAACGACTGCCAATGCCTTGCTATATGTAAAACCTATCCGTGGTTTTTATTTTACGGACCATCAGCCGATGATTTGCTGGAAGGGGAGTGGCTTCGAATTCTCCAATGTCCGGGAACGTACCATTCAGGGTGTGCAAATGTATACCGCCACCCTGCAAAAAGATAATGATCGCCTGTATACTGCCTGGTGGTATGAAAGCAGTACCCATCGCAGTAGTAGCCAGCTGGAATGGCGATGGGACGCACTCCGCAGCGGAAGCCATTACTACCTGGTGAATGTTACAGTGGAAAACCCCGTTTTACTGGAACAAAAAATCAGTGAATTATTGGCAGCGCAGCTTATTCAGTAATTTCCGATTCTTCTTTATGCCGCGGCTGATAATACAGATAGAAATAAGCCAGTATTAAAATGCCCGTTACAAAAGGAATCAGCGCCAGGTGTTTATACGTGACTTCTCCGATGATTACCTGGGCATCAAAGTGGAAGAACTCACTGATCATCCAATAGGAGTTGGCGGATATCCAGACGGTAATGGCTACGTTGTGGCATAACTCCGACATAAACCGACGCGTACGCCATGCAATCACGATGGCTATAATGAGTGTAGGAAAAATCATGGCAATGCCCAATGGCTTCCAGATCATACACCAGCTGATATCTTTCAATAACCAGAAAACAATATGCAGGTTTTCCATTTTACGATAACTCAAAGGAATACTGTATACCGGTGATGTGGTGGCTTGTTTGCTCATGTGTGTAGTTCGGTTAATTTTATCTGGTTGAAATAGGGGATAAAGATATTCTTTATCTTCGTTTTGTACCAGCAAAACTCCGGCTATGAATGAATTTTACTGGAATTACCAGCAGACAAAGTTTCATGGTATCCACTGGGTTCCTCAACAGCACCGCCGTGTGATGATCATTGTGCACGGAATTGGGGAACACATCGGACGTTATGACCATGTGGCGGAATTTTTTATGAAAGAAGGCTTTGCGGTAATAGGAATTGATCATTACGGTCATGGCAAAAGTGATGGCCCCAAAGGTGGTTCCAAAGGCTTTGCATTTATGTTCGACTACCTGCAGGCGTTTTTGCAATATGTAAAAGATACCTGGCAACAACCGATTGTTATGTATGGTCATAGTATGGGAGGTGGCGTATTAACCGGCTTCTTACTGAAACGGCATCCGGATATTCAGGCCGCCGTAATTTCCGCGCCTGCCCTGATTATCGGCATGCGCCCCGGTGCATTCCTCAGAGGTATCCTAAAGGTAACCAGTACATTGGCGCCTAATCTTCGGATAAAGCAGGGACTGGATATCAACAAAATTTCACATGATAAGGCGGCTGTGGAAAAGTTCAGGGCAGATCCGCTGCGACACGAAAAACTGAGCTTACGTTTGGCGAATGATATGATTCAAAACGGCGCCTGGTGCCTGTTACATGCCGATGAACTGAAAGTGCCCACCTTATTAATTCATGGCAACGCCGATGAATTTACGGCTGTGGAAGGCTCCCGTTTGTTTGCCGGCAGAGCACCCGCCACATTGCTTACCTACCGCGAATGGGAGGGCATGTATCATGAAATGCATAATGAACCGGATAGCCGGGATGTTTTATTGTTTGTAGCAGGTTGGTTGAGTAATGTTAGAAATTAGTAATTTCGATGTTACAATTCTATTAATTATGAAAATCCAAAGTTCTATGAAGTGGCTCTTGCCTGCTATTGTCATGTTTTGTGCAACAAAAGCAAGTGCGCAGCAAATTGATCTCGGTGCCAGAGGCGGCATCAGTATTCCAAACCTCACCGCCGGCGGCAGTGAAGAAAATCCACTCAACAAAGGTTACAAATCACGTCAGGGACCAGATTTCGGTATCTTTGGTGAATACCATTTCAGCAAACTCTTTTCTGTGGAAGCAATGATCAACTATTCTTCCCAGGGAGGTAAAAAAGATGGCTTACAGGCGTTTCCTCTTACGCCTGACCAGGCAGCACAATTACAAGCAGCAGGGGTGCCTGCGGGAACAAAATACCTTTATGCTAATTTCGAAAGTCAGGCAAAGCTGAACTACCTGATGGTGCCTATCCTGGCTAAATTCGGCTGGAATCTGGGGCCTAAGTCGCCTTTACGCTTATACGTAGATGCAGGTCCGTTCTTCGGATTCCTGTTGAGCGGTAAACAAGTGGTGACCGGTGGTACTCAACCCCTTTACATGGATGATAAAGGCACGATAAAGTTGCCTGTTTCCCAGAATTTCGACAATACCGTTGATATCAAAGATCAGTTGAACACTTTCAACTTCGGTGTAAGCGGAAACGTAGGACTGGCATACCTCTTCGGACGTAACCAGGTATTTGTTGAAGGCGGTGGAAACTATGGCTTCCTCAATATCCAGAAAGGAAKCGCGAATGGTAAAAACAATACCGGTGCAGCTACTGCATCTATTGGATATGCTTATCGCATTAAAAAGTAAGCTGAAAGCATAAAGCAGAAAGCATAAAGCTATTGTAGCGAATGATCAAAGCGGATAGATATTCAATTCTATGCTTTGATCATTCGCTACAATAGCTTTATGCTTTCTGCTTTATGCTTTCTGCTTTATGCTCTACGGGTTTGTCGACCACAAGCCGGCTGACTTCACCAGCACTCTTCTGTTCAACTTCAGTTGCGCTACCACAAATTCTGCGAGATCTTCCGGTTGTAACACCTTATCCGGATTGCCATCCGTTAATTTCAGGTCCTTCGCCATATCAGTGGCAATGGTACTTGGTGTTAAGGCGCTTACCCGGATATTATGTTTTCTTACTTCCAGCATCAGCGATTCTGTTAAGCCCAGCAGTCCGAATTTGGAAGCGCTATAAGCGCTGGTTAACGGAGCGCCCCGTTGTCCGGCAGTAGAAGAAATATTGATGATATCACCGGTTTGTCTGGCGATCATATCCGGTAATATCGCACGTGTTACATAGTAAACACCCATCAGGTTTACCTGAATGATTTGTTCCCATTGGGCCGGCTCCAGGTCCATAAATCCGCCAAAAGCGGCGATACCTGCATTGTTGATCAGGATATCTATTGCTCCTATTTCTTTGGTGAGATGGGCAACCGCTGTATTCACCGCGTTCATGTCACTCACGTCTGCGGTGGCATATGCCACTTTTACGCCCATGCCTTTGAGCTCCCCGGCCACTTCTTCCAGTGAACCTGCACTACGTCCCATCAGGGCAATATCTACACCTTCCTGTGCCAGCGCCAATGCCAGCGCACGACCAATGCCTTTACCACCACCGGTGATCAGGGCCTTCTTTCCTTTTAAAGATTCCATAATGCCTTCGTTTCTTAATGACAAAAAATACCTGGCAAAGGTACAACCCTTTGTTACATTTACAGATTATCTTCGCATTATATCCACTATATAACAGTACCCGACAATGATCAAAATATCTAATGAAAAACTTACTGTGGTAATAAATCCACAGGGCGCAGAATTGCAAAGCGTCATCCGCAACGATAACGGACTCGAATATTTATGGAGCGGAGACCCCGCGGTGTGGGGCAAGAAAAGCCCCGTTCTCTTCCCGATAGTAGGCGGACTGAAAGACAATACCTACCATTACAATGGTCAGTCGTATACCCTCGGTCGCCATGGCTTTGCCAGAGAACAACTGTTCCGCACTCTGACGCAGGAAACGGACCACGTCAGTCTCCATCTCACAGATAATCCAACTACCCTCGCGGTATATCCTTTTCATTTCGATTTTATCGTCGAATACCTCCTGCAGGATGATCAACTACAGGTAACTTACCGGGTTGTCAACAAAGACGATAAAACATTGCTCTTCTCCGTAGGCGCTCACCCGGCTTTTAAAATACCTCTGGTGGCAGGTACCGCATACAACGACTACTACCTCTACTTCAATAAAGAAGAAACCGCTGGTAGATGGCCTTTGTCTCCTGGCGGACAAATAGAAATGGCGCCCGTGCCCATGCTGGAACATACCCATGAACTAGCCCTGCAAAAATCATTGTTTTACCAGGATGCACTGGTATTCAAAAATCTGGCCTCTACAGCTATCAGCATTAAAAGCAAAGCGACCCCGCATGGCCTTACCATGGAATTCGAAGGATTCCCGTATATGGGCATCTGGGCGGCAAAAGATGGCGATTTTGTATGTATTGAACCCTGGTGTGGGATTGCAGATAATGTAGCGGCTACAGGAGCGCTGGAAGAGAAGGAAGGGATTAATCAGCTGGCGCCCGGCAGCAGCTTTGAAAGAACCTGGACAGCGACGATATTTTAAGAAAATTACGAATTACGAATTACGGATTTGTGGGTAGATATCAGCGAATGTTGATCTTCGCGTTTATCATCTACCCACAAATCCGTAATTCGTAATTCGTAATTCGTAATTTTTTAGAAGTTATATCCGGCTTTCAGCCCAAAGAAGCCACGAGTGCCATCTTTGAACCATGCTTCATACTTGGCTTCTACATCCAGACCGAGTAAACGGATACCCAAACCTGGTGCTACCAGTCCGCCTACACCATTGTAGTTCTTTCCGGTATACTGTACAGTACCACCTTCTACTTTTACATACAACAGCGAAATCAGCTTATAACGCAAGCCTAAACGAATAGGTACGGTATTTAAATCTTTGTAGTCATAGCCTACACCGTTAGTCGTACCGCTTTTACCACCAAAATGGAAGTAGCTCACGGAACCTACAGCAGTTAAGCCTGCTACCAGTTTTACGTCAGCTCCCAAACCAATACCATAGCCAGTGTTATGGGTATTACTAAAGTCGCCTGTAGGGAAGCCCGCTTCTACAAAAGGACCGATACTGAAACGCTTCAATTGTGCCTGCGATGATTGCGTGCTGATACAGATCACCAATAGCATGGTTGCAAATGACAGGAAGATTTTTTTCATAAGAAACTAATTTTCAAAGGAATGGTTGACTACAAATTAGCTGTAAAAATAAGGAACTAATTTTAAATGAGTCATCGATTATATTTTTAGGGTTGTTGATTTTACTGATTATATTTAATTGTTATAGGAGTAAAGCACCGCTTTACCCGCCATAATCACTATTTATCACCAATCACCCGCTAAAAATTCAATCCGCGACATGAATTTGTTCAGGAAATTATTTGGGAAAACAACACCTGTACCAGCACCTGCTAAACCCGCAAGTGCACTGCGTTTCCACGAGGAACTACTCGCCACTGTTCCAAGATATCTTTGTAAGCCGGCAGTACCTGTTAACCTGAAATTGACTAATCCCGATACCGGTGAGCCGATGCTATTTTCAGATCTCTACCCACAAAAGGCCGCTACGTGGGAAAGTATCCAATCTGTTGCTGATCGCAGAAGCGTGATCTATTCGGCATTAGATGAGTTGATAGGCAGCAAGCTGGAACTATGGCAGCTCATAGAGCGCTTTACAGATGACCGGTACCCGGAGAAAGCCCTTAATATGGCGCAACAGGAGCATACACCGGAGGATCTGCAAACAGCCGACTACTGGGCTGCTGTAGCAAAAACTAACTTTGTACTTACCAATTATACCGAAGCTGCCGCCAATGCACTGAAGGCGCTGGAATTGACACCCGGCCACAAAAGGGCAGGAATCGTATTGGCAGATACTTACCATTTTACCGATCAACAGGAAAAAGCGCACGAAATTTATGATGAAATATTAGCCA
Organism: Chitinophaga sp. 05T412; assembly: GCF_056396465.1. Classification (NCBI taxonomy): domain Bacteria; kingdom Pseudomonadati; phylum Bacteroidota; class Chitinophagia; order Chitinophagales; family Chitinophagaceae; genus Chitinophaga; species Chitinophaga sp. 05T412. Next base: position 495,708 of record NZ_JBFTLN010000003.1, on the reverse strand, counting down.
CCAAATTGCCAAAGGACACACCGATGGAGTTGTCGATTCATGAACTGCTGGGTTTTGATGGCGATATTCTGCCTTCACCTGTCTACGCTGCTGCATGGCTGAAAGCAGATGCAAATGTGACGGAAGAAACCTGGGACTGGGCAGGACAGGAGTTTTATTATAGCCCGCAATTCCGCTGTCAACACGCCTATTATCTCATAGAAAAGAAGGAACACCTGAAAGGATTTGTGAAGCTATATACACTGGCGAAAGATATGCCCTGGTGTAAGGAGGCTGTTGTTAACAGCTATAGCCTCATTGATCAGCTGGGAATGGGAGATAAATGTGTAGCAGAAAAGGCACTCCTGAAAAACATCATGGAAGAAAACGGGTACTAACAAACAGGGGAATGCAGCGAAGCATTTTCGCTACATTCCCCTGATGCCAATGGCTGAAAAGCAGCTACTACACTGTCATCTCCAAATGCTCCTTCACGGCCTTGGTAGTATGGTTACTTTTCGGATTCGCTTCTATCTTAGGCGGAATCAGCTTATACACTACCGGCGTTACGATGCGCGACAACAACGTAGAACTGATCAGTCCTCCAATCAATACAATCGCCAGCGGGGCAATTAACGGATTAGTAGAAATCGCCACCGGTATCAAACCTCCAATGGCAGTGAGGGAGGTGAGCACAATTGGCAGAAAACGTACTTCTCCGGCTTCACGGATCGCCTCTTCCAATGAATGTCCTTCCATCCGCAGCTGGTTCGTGAAATCAACCAGCAAAATGGTATTCTTTACTTCAATACCCGCCAGGGCAATCAGGCCGATGATCGCTACAAACGACAGCGAGTTACCGGTCAGCCACAGCGCGATGGCGGCTCCTACAATACCCAGCGGTATCACAGACAATACAATCAGCATGCTTTTGAAGGTTTTGAATTGCAGGATCAGCACGGCCACAAAGAGGAATACGGTGACAATAATGATACTCATGAATCCACCAAAGGAGTTTTTCCGGCTCTCTACCTCACCCCCCATTTCATACGAATAACCGGAAGGAAGGTGCTGTGCATCCATTTGTTTTATTACGTCTGCAATGACCTGGTCGGTCAGGAAACCCTTCCGGATAAAGGCGCTCACGGCTACTACCCGGTTCTTTTCCTGGTGACGGATCGTCAGGGGAGATGTTTCCAGCTGCAGCTGTGCTACCTGTGAAAGCGGAATCGCGGTCCCCTGGCTGTTATTGACATACAAATCTTTGAACACATCCATGGTAGGCTTACCTGTTTTTTGCTTCGTGAGCAGGATGTCGTAGTCATTGTCGTTCTGATCATTGTACTGGCCGAGGTTAATACCGGCAATGGCTAAACGAACCACGCGGTCGATGTTTGCGGTGGGAATACCCAGCTGTTGCGCCTTTTCACGATCTATCTTTACCCGGATATCCGACTTAAGGGTACTCACTGGGTTGTTGATGTAAATAGTGCCCGGTGTTTTTTCCAACAGCTTTTCAACGTTGGCTGCCATGGAACGTAGGGTATCCAGATTGTCGCCAAATAAACGCACTTCCACCGGCGCCACCATCGGCGGACCTTGTTCAAAGTTCTTCACTTCTACTTTCGCTCCCGGATAAGGGGTCCACTTTTTACGCAGGGCTTCAATCAGCTTATTTTTTTCAGCCGGATTGGCATGTTCATCAAGCTGTACAAAGATCTGCGCATAATCGCTTCTCTCGTTTTCCTGCGTTTCATTATAGTAAATGCGTGGGTTGCCTTTACCGATGTTGCTGGCGTACGATTTGATCGCCTTTTCCTGCTTCAGTTCCTTTTCTATCTGCTGTACTACTTCGTTGGTATAAGTCAGATTGGATTGTGGCGGCGTAAATATGTTGATTAAAAATTGTGGTTTTTCGGAAGATGGGAACAGGCTGAAGCCAATCACTTTAAACAATCCGATGGCCGCCCCAAAGATCACCAACGATACCACCATGGTAATCACCGGACGATGCAACGCTTTGTCCAATAGCTTCGCATAGCTGCCGTGGATCATTCTTTTCAGCAAGCGCATAAAGAAGTTGCCTTCCGGATTGCCGGTATGTTCTTTCAGCAAACGACTGGAAAGGAAAGGTATAATTGTCAGCGATACCGCCATAGATGCCAGTACACTGAATATCACCGCCAGTGGGAGACTGCGGATAAAATCACCACTGCCTTCCGGCATAAATACTAACGGCATGAAAGCAATGATGAGGGCAGCTGTGCAGCCTACTACAGCTAAGCCAATCTGCGAAGTGGCTTTCAGGGTAGCTTCCATGCGGCTGTGCCCTTCCAGCATCCAGCGCTCTATATTCTCCACTACTACAATACTATCATCCACCAGCAGCCCCAATGCCACTACCAGTCCTACGATACTCAGCTGGTTGAGGTTAAATCCAAACAGCTGGAGCAACACAATGCCAATAGACAATGACAACGGAATAGAGATCATCACAATCAGGGCCGGCCGCTGTCCTAAAGGCAGTAAGGTAAAGGCCACCAACAGGATAGCAATAATGAAATCCTTGCCCAGACCGCTTAAGCGATTGTTTACAGCAGTGGCCTGGTCAAAGTACTGCACCATGTCAATATTCGCTGGCAACGTTTTTTTGAATTGCTCAATAACAGGTTTGTATTGCTGCTGTGTTTTAGTAATATTTTCGCCGGACTTTTGTGCAGCAGAAACGACTACGCACCGGTGCCCATTTAATCGCACAAAATATTTTTCATCTTCAAAACCATAATAAACGCGGGCAATATCTTTCAGGAAAACATTTTTGCCGTTAGCGTTAGATACAATGGTGTTGCTGATTTCTTCTATGTTTTGATAGTTGCCACTGGTTTTGATATTGAAGCTTTTTTCACCGGCATCAATACTACCACCGGGTATATTGGCCATTTCACTTTGTACGGCGGCCATCACAGCGTTCACCGGAAGGTGCAGCTGCGCCATTTTGTCCAGCTGCAATTCCACGCGCACCTGTTGATCCGGTAAGCCATGCAGCTTTACATTTTTCAGGGAAGATACTTTCTCCAGTTCATCCTGCAGTTTATCGGCATAGTAGCGGAGCTTATCGCGGGAGGCATTCTCCGAGATCAATGCTACCTGAAGTACGTTTACATCGGAAGGTTCCTGTTTGTGTACTTCTATGCTGTAGATGTCGGCGGGCAGGTCTTTCCGCTTGTTATTCACTTCTCTTACCAGCTCCTGGTATTTCTGATCTACGTTGGAGCTGTACTTATATTCTACCCGCATCACAGCTACGCCATCGCTGATGGAAGTGCGTATGCGTTTGATATCATCCAGTGCATAGATCTCTTTTTCCAAAGGGTCTACCACCAGGTCTTCCATGTCTTTAGGGCTGGTACCGGGATATACCACTACGAGGGTATATTGCGGGGCTCTCATTTCCGGATCTTCCGAGCGGGGCATATTGAGGATGGTAGTGATGCCCAGCACAATGATCATAATAAATATCACCAGGGTGAACTGGTAGTTTTTGACGGCGTATCTGGATATTTTCATGATAGTAGTTGTTATTGGATGATACGGATGGGAGATTGATCCTTGAGGTAGGCGCTACCGGAAATAATGAGCGCTTTTGCCTGTTCCATGCCATTGCTGATGAGCACATTTTCTTTTTCCATGCCGGCAATGGTGACAGGTATTTTCTGGGCGGTTTTGTTGTCGTTGGTCACAAATACAAAACCGCTGCTACCGTTGCCATCCAGGAGGGCGGCATAAGGAATGCTCCAGGCGGTATTGTTGCCAGTAGCAGCGCCAGTGTTGATATGGCAACGGCCAAACATGCCGGCCGCGATGGCGGCGGGCTTGTTGCCGGAGAGTTGTACATCGATGAGGAAGGTGCCGCTTTGTGCATCCACTCCTTCTGACTTGCGTGTAACCGTTCCAGTGAGTGTATCACCAGGGATACCGGAAATTTCCAGGGTAGCTTTGTCGCCGTTTTTCACCTGTGCCCATTCTCTATCGCTAACGCCTACACGTAATAACCAATGTGCGCTGCTGGCGCCGTTGGTTTGTAGTACCGGGGTACCGGCATTGACCATTTGGCCGCTGCTGACCAGCTTATGCAGTACGTAGCCATCCTGGGTGGCGTGAATAGCGGAGTAGCTGCGGTTAAACTGCGAAGTACTCAGTTGTTGTTTGGCCTGATCCATCGCGGTCTTGCTGTTTTCCAGCTGTTCCTGTGTGGCCACACTGTCACTGTGCAGGCGTACAATGCGCTGGTAGTCCCGTTGTGCTTTTTCAAAAGCCAGCTGGTCTTTTTGTACCTGCGCATCTATTTCGGTGAGGTTCAGGGTAGCCAGCAGTTGACCTTTGCGTACCGGATCACCTTCTTTCACAAGGATACTGCTGATGATGCCATTGGTTTTGAAAGAAAGATATACTTCATCGTCGGTGGTAAACTGACCGGAAGCGTTGATGGTGGTAGCAGTACCTTGTTTGGCCAGTGGCATTATTTTTACCGGGATGGTATCTGAAACGGTGACAGTAGCCGTTGGCTTAGTGCCGCAGGAAAACAGGACCATGGAAATCGGGAGGAGAAGCAATGTATTTTTCATGTGAGTACAATTATTAGTTGTTGTGATTGTCGATATTGTAAGATGCCTGTGCACGTTCTACTCCGGCATACGCTGTTTGCACAGCGGCTTGCGATACGGTGGTTTGCAGTTGTGCCTGGGTGAGTTGATTTTGTGCGTCCAGCAATTCTATATACAGCAGTTGTCCTTCCTTATATACTTTCATCTGATCACGGTAATACCTTTCTGCAAAGGCCAGCTGGCTTTGGGCGGTTTTAAAATTCCGCAGGGCGGTTTGGTAGTTGTTGAGGGCCTGGTATAGCTGTAACTGTAGCTGATCGGTGGTTTGCGATGCCGCATTGGTAATGGAGGCTACATCGTTGGCAGCCTGTTTGATTTTGTATTTGTTTTTATGAGAAGCAAACAGGTTCCATTCCAGGTTTACCCCAAAAAGATAGTAGCGGGTGTTGGCATCGAAGTTGGCGACAGTTCCCTGTGAGCCCAGGTCAATGAAGGTGCTGAGTTTGGGCACCAGGTAGGAGCGTTGTAATTGTTCGTTTAGGCGGTACACGGTAGTGGCGCTTTTATATTGCGCCAGTTCTTCGCGTTCGTTGATATCCTTGCCAGGCAGTTGTTCTGGCGTAGTCAGCAGCGTACTGTCCAGCGTAATATTTTCTTCCAGGCCTCTGTTCAGCAGGAAATTAAAATACGCTTTGGCATTCTGCCGGTTGTTGACGGCTTTGTTGATATCAGCGGCTGTTTTTTCTTTCTCTGTTTGGGAGCGGTACAGGGCGGTGTTATTTCTCACGCCGTTGCGTACCATGCTTTCATTGATACGGATATTTTCATTGATCAGAGAAAGCGCGTTGTTGTAAATAGCTACGGCCTGTGCGGCTTGATAGTATTGATAGTACGCGGTTTTAATATCACGCACCAGTTCCCGTTTGTATACGTTCATGGCTGCTTGTTGCTGCGTGATTTGTTCTTTCTTAATTTTTTGGTTGTAATAAATTTCTGCATTGATCAGTGGTAAACTGGTTCTGATTTTAGCATCATAAAAATTGTCAGGGTTCAGCTGAACGCTTGCATTCTCCAGTGATTTGAAGTTATGGCTGTTTGTCAGCTGATTGAGACTGTTGTACACCGGGTTCATGATGTCGCCGAGTGGAATGTCGATGGTACGTCCTCCTTGTGATTTGGTGTAGCTGCCAAGTAAGGATACGTTGGGACCAAACAGGCTTTTGGCCTCCTGCAATGCCAGTAGCGATTTGGTCAGCTGAAAGCTTTGGTCTTTCAGCCCTTTATTGTTGCTGAAGGCGGATTGTATGTATTGATCCAGCACGGTGTTTTGTGCGAAGGAGCTGAAACCCGCTATGAGCAGGCTTGTTAACAATGCTCCTTTTGTGATTAATGTGTACATAGTGAACGGTGTTTATTTATACCGAAAAAAATAAAGCTGGTAAGGCTTTTATTATCATTGTTGATATACTGAACAGTGTTTAATGCTGCATGTAAAAAAAAGCCGACACGGCTTTTGGACTTATTTTCAACGACACACTACTTTCTCACGGATATATAAACCTTCACGAGAACGCCTGTTGACGGGCTTCTATCTGTTAAGACGATTAACTCCGGGATATATTTTATGTTTTCGAAAAAAAACTTAAAGTTTAATCATGCGCAGGTATTCCCGGATCGCTTCATCTACTACTTTCGGCATATCTTCCTCCGATACCCTCGATACTTTGGAGCATCTGCCCCGCAGGTGCAGACTGATCAGGCCATGGGCAAATCCCCATACAGAGAGCGTGGCAATAGTAGGATCTTTAAACTTCACCACCTTTTTGTCGACACACTCTTTCATCAGGTAAAACAAGGCATCATACGCCGGATCTCCGTTTTTCCATTTCTCTTCTTCTACCAGGGCATTCATAGGCGCCTTAATGATAAACATCAGGTCGTATAGTTCCGGATGCTCCCTGGAGAAATCTACATAAGCTTTGGCTAGTTGCTCCAATCTTTTAAAGGGGGCCTCTTCTGTAATTTTTGACTGAAACTCTCTCGACAGGGTCGCAAAAGCATCTGTCTGCACATCATACAGCAGTTGGTCTTTATCTTTATAATAAAGATAAATCGTGGCAGGACTGTACTCTATTTTATCTGCGATGTTGCGGATAGATACTTTTTCATATCCTTCTTCCACAATCATTTTAGCAGCTACGTCTACAATACGCCTGCGCATTTCTGCTTTTTCCCGCTCTTTTCTTTCTATAATGCCCACGTTGGATTGTTTACAGTGCAAATATACTGAACAGTGTTTATTTTCCAAATTTTATTTTGGATAATGCAACCGATGGTGTCAGCTCGTCATAAGTTACCTCTTTTTGGCGTAAATACCCCTGCTGCGACAGTATTCTCCGTATTAACTTTGTTTTATACAAATAAGAAACGAATATGAGCAGTATTAATAATACTATTGCAGGACTGGAACTGGCGCAGATAGGCTGGGTAGTCCCTGATATTCATTCAACGGTAAAGTTCCTCTCCAATGCCCTGGGTATTGGCTTCCCCGAACCGGAGCATGTCCGTGCAGAGGATCTTGATATGACCTATTATGGCAGGGTCGTGGCCAGCGATTGGCTAACCACTCAGGCTTATAACGGCGGGACTTTTATTGAACTCATTCAGCCGCTTTCCGGGCAAAGTATGTTTCATGACTATCTTGCCAGGTATCCGGCAGGAGGTACACAACATCTTGCCTTCCGTTTGCCCATCAGCGGTTTTGAGCAGGTGACCAGTGATTTGCGGGAGCAGGGGTATGCGGTGATCAGTGAGGTAGACCATCCCATCGCCCGAATGGCTTTCTTTGATACTTACCAACCACTAGGTGTTGTCACCGAAATTATGGGGATTACGCCGGAGGGATGGACAGCCATCAAACAAATGGAAAAGAACCAGTAATAAAATGTTTTATCCACAAAAAACGCATAATTATGACTGTAGAACAAATCGCCTCACGCCTGGCCAGCCTTTGCCGGGAGGAAAAATTTGATGTGGCACAAAAAGAGCTGTACGCAGATGATGCAGTAAGCATAGAACCTTATGCCACACCTGAATTTGAAAAGGAAACCAAAGGCCGGCAGGCTTTGGTGGAGAAAGACAAAAAGTTCCGTTCTATGGTAGAAACCAGTTATGGTACTACTGCATCAGCCCCCCTGATTGCAGGCAATGTCATCGCTTTTGTATTGACGATGGACGTAAAAATGAAAGGGAAAGAACGTATGGCCTTCAGTGAGCTTTGCGTATATCATGTAAAAGATGGTAAAATTATTTCAGAGCAGTTCTTTATGTAATCAAATACAAAGAAGCCGGAGCTGAATGTTTTTGCATGATAGCAACAGGGTGTGTTACTCCACACTCACCTCATCGCAACACAGCGCCGGCTTTTTTCCTTCCACCAATCTCCAGTCAGGCAATGCCACAGGGCATTTCGCAGTTACCCGCAGGTACCTTGCTGATGTAGCCGGTAAAGTAAAAGAATAATGCAGGATATGTACCCCGAAATCTTCTCCGGGAACAGGAATATCCTTTACACCTGCTTCTGTGAAATGAATACCATCGGTAGAAGTAGCAATCAGCAGCTGTGTAGGATTAAAGATATAATGCCGGGCGTCCTGTAAAAAATTCATCTGCACCGTGTGGATAGTTTTATTACTACCCATGTCAATCGTAGCAATCATATCTTTTCCGTAGGTGAACAACCAGTTATAGCTGAAGTCGTTGCCCCCGAATAAGCCATCAGTTAGTGTGGCTTCTTTTTTGGGCGTATACTCCGGCGTATAGGCGTTCACGAGCGTTACCGGTGCATGCAGCGCAAGACTGTTGATCCACTTGCGGGAGAATAGGGCCTGCCATTCCTGTGCATAGGCATCGGGTGATAAACCACCTTCCGACAACTCCGTTACACCGGCAGCTTTACACTGCTCCACGAAATGCGTTACCCGCGCCGGCCATTTCGGTAGCACGCTGCCATCTGCCTGTAGATAGCCGTACTTTTCATTGCCGTAAAAACGCGACTGCTGCAATACCACGTATTCCAGAAATAACCGGCTCTGATATACATGCTGCAGGTAAGGCGTGTGGTCGCCTGCTGCCGCTTCGGCTTTATCCAGCAGGGTAGAGTATTGATCGATCAGCGTAGGAGACAGGTAATCCCGGGTATTGAAGATGGGATTGCCATAAATATCCAGGGTGCTATGCGTGCTTTTAACGGCGTTACTCAGTGCATCGATATATTGCCCCATAAAAGGAGCGGCAGGGCCGTAATAGCCCTTTAAAAACGCTTCTTTTACGGTTTTAAGATCTGCATTCGGCTGCCATAACAGTGCCGCCTGCACGTAGCTGTTATATTCGGCCATATCGCCATAGGTTTCCCCGCTGCCCTGCGAAAAAACACCTTTTACCTGGTGCGCTGCAAAATATTGCAAATTGGGTTGCAGGTTGTTGTAATCGGGAAACGGCGCCAGGTAGTTGGTAAACTGTGTGGTATAATCCCAGATAAACAGATTGCCGGTAGTAGCACCCCAGCCTTCCAGGTTTTTCCGGAAACCGGCCGCGGAAGGGGTTTGCGACAATGGGTCCTGCCGGAACGCATCAATGGTACTCAGCATAATATATACGTTGCCCGCTGGCTTTGTTTTCAGCGGCGCTTTGGCCGTGTAGCCATAGGCCAGTGTAGTAAAACGCTGCGCCGGAAACTGACCCGCTACCCGGTTTACAAAACGAATCAACGACCCCTGTGGGCCACCTTCTTCTGCATCTGCTTTTTTGCACAGGTCGCAGGTACAGGCGCCACCACCATCTTCCGGGGCAATAGACCAGTACATGGCATCCGGATTATTCGCAATTGCTTTTTTAAACCAGGCTACCGTTAAGGCATATACGTTTTCATTGCTCAGGCAAAGTTGCTGTGCCTGTCTCTTTCCATTTACCAACGAATAATATTCCGGATGATCTTTAAAATAAGTAGCCGGCGGTACCATCTTGAAAAACGAATGTCCCCAGAGGCCCCACAGGTCCTCGAAGCGCTGTAATCCATGCCACGAGAGGTATTCCGCGTCTGTAGAAGCGGGGTAGTAGCTTTCCCGGTATTGAAATGCCGGCTCCTGTAAGTCGGCCAGTGCGCCGGTAATTCGTATATCCTTCGACGTAGGCACTACTGCCGGTCCTTTGGTATCCTTACGGCAACCCATATACGTTTCTAACGTATGGTATACGCCATATACTACGCCCTGGCCGCTGCCACCGCGGATATACAGCTGTTTATCTTTACTTCCGGTAAAATAACCTTCGCCTTTTATTTTTTCCGGCCCAGCGGTATGCGCAGTATTGCCAATAAAAACGGCTGGCTGGTCTTTATATTGACGTTCGGGTATCACCGTTAGTTTTACCCCCGAAATACGTTGTACGTAATCCTGGAAAATGCCAGCGGCTTTGGTTTCCGCTTTGGTGGCCGATTCCGGTACCACAATCACATAAGCGCTCTGGCCCTGCTTTACCAGGTATAAGTCGTCTGCTTTACCCGGTGCACAGGCACTGTGCAACAACGTCGTCATGGTCAACAATAGGTAACTCATAGTCCTGTACATTGTAAGTCAGTTAAAATTTCCGCTGAAGCGATACATAAATATCATATTGGTTCTGGAACCCGGTGTCCGTGATTTTCTGGTTAATCCAGGTGCCATATAATCCCAGCGAAGTGCGGTAATGTAATACTTTCTGATAGCCGGCGCCAATGCTATGGGTCAGCAATCCGGAAAGGTTAGGAAAGTTAACCAGCCGGCTCCGGTCGTCGGGAGAAGTACCCAGGCCTGCTACCACCTGCAGATAATCCTGCCGCCTGTTCATATAGTAACGGGTGGTCAGGTTAAACGCGGTATAATTTTTTGACGATTCACTGATCACAAAACCACGGAGGTTGACCCAGAAATCGCCGAACGGTTTCGCCACAGATACTACGCCGGAAATACTGCTCACACTATCGAGGTTCAGGTAACGTCCACCCAGCTCCACTTCGAAATCTTTTCCGAATGTTTTGAAAATAGAGTAAGCGGCGCGCAGTTGTGGGAACACCGTTTTATTGGAATACGCCACCATCCCGTAAGAATATAATTTAGGATTGTGGGTATAATACATTTCGGCCAGTCCCTGTAAGCCGTTGCCGGTTTGCCGGCCGGCATAGTTGAGCTGAAACGCATAAGATCCCCGTTTGATAAACCGCCGGTATTCTATGGTGGCAATATTATACTTGTTGTCGGAGTAGTCGTAGCTGGAATTGAGATAATACAATCCAAACTGGTTCTTCAATGTTTTGCTTTGCAGGTAATCGCGGTAGTCTGTGTTCACGGCGGTAGGCTGCAGCTTCACCAGCGAATCTGCTGCCAGCGCAGCGGCGGCAAAATCTTTCTTATTCTCCAGCGTCACTACACGCTTCATTAAAAACGCATCATTATTGGGATAGTATTTCAGCCCTTGCGCGGTATAGGCCAGCGCGCTGTCATAACGTTGCTGTCCGTTGAGGGCGTTGATGCTATACAGCAATACCATGGAGTCCTTCGGATTCAATGCCAGCACCTGGTTAAACATGGCCAGCGCGCTATCTGGTTGTTGACGCCGCTGATACTCCGTTCCCGCGTAAGTGAGACTATTGATATATGCACTTTTGTACTTGAGTGTATAGGGATACCGGGTCATCAGATCAGACGTGATGGCTGCTGCGGCGGCATAATCATGATTGTCCTGTAGTACGGAGGCTTTCTTTAGCAGAAAGTCGCGGTTGCCGGGATAGTATCCCAACGCTTTATCTGCATAGTACAGGGCGCTGTCTGGCTTGCCGGTGGCGCTTTGCAGGTTGATCATATAATCCAGCGCATCCTGGTTCGAGGGGGCTACTGCCAATACCTGTTCAAACTGTTGTTTCGCGAGGTCATATTCCTCGGCCTTCATCAACACCCTGCCGGCTGTCAGGCGCATTTCCGCGAGGTTGTTGTTCATGCGTTCATCTGATGGGAAGCGCTGCGCCAGCTGTGAGGCAATGGCGGCGGCTTCTTCATATCTGCCCGCGTCTGAAAGCACACTGGATTTTTTTAGTAAGAAGTAAGTGTTGTCCGGGTAATAGTTGAGTGCCTGATCCAGCGCTTTTAAGGCGGCTGGTGTATTTTTTTGAGAGATGTAGGTATTGACTAAAAGATTGAGTACGGTCGTATCGTTAGGGCTCGCAGTCAATGCGCTTTCGAAAGATGCTAACGCGAGGTCATATTGCTGCTGTGCGAGGTAATCGCGGCCGCTGGCGGTTTGCAATGTCACCAATCGTTCTTTCAGTTCCGGGTTAGGCGAGCGTTGATACAGCGTGCTGGCCAATGCCGCTGCGGCGCTGTATTTATGATCTCCTTCCAGTACATCCATCTTCAATGCCAGCAGGCGGGCATCTGTAGGATTGTTCTTCAGCCCTTTGTTGATCCATGCCAGCGCTTCTTTGTAGGCGCCCCGCGCCATGCTGTAGCCAATGAGCTTGTCGAGCGCTTCGCGGTTACCGGGATTTTTCTCCGCAACGCCTTCGTACAGCGTATAGGGGTCAGTGTTAGCATACCAGGCAGCGGCTTCCATCTTGAGCGGTGTTTCCAGCGTGCGGGCTTTGGCATCATTGGGATACCGCCGTTGTATTTCTTTCAGGGTACTCATGGCATCCACGTAGGCGTGCATGTCTTGCTGAATACCCAGTTTACGCATCAGTAAATCATAAGAGCCAGGAGAGGTGCTTAAGCCTTCATTCACCTGGTCCAGGGCCGACTGGTAACTGCCTCCTTTGAGGGCCACGGCCAGAACGGCCTCCCGGGCCTGCTGGTTGCGTGGATCTACCAATAATACCCTATCGTAGCTCTGCCTCGCCATACCGGCATTATTCAGTTGCTGATAGTAGCGGCCGGTCAGCAGATAGTGTTCTATATAGGAATTGCGTACGGTCGTGTCTTCCGGGTATTTGCTCATCAGGGTTTCCGCCAGCTCATTGCCACGATATACTTTGTGTTGCAGATCCAGGATGCCCAGTTTCTTGCGCATAAATTCGAGGCTGCCGGGGAAATAAGCTAGTGCTTCATCTGCATAACATTCCGCTTCGGTATATCTGCCGGTGGTCAGTTCTACGTTGATAGCATAATAATAGGCATCCCGGTAGCGGGGATTTTTAGTCAGTACTTCTTTCACATATTTGCGGGAAAGGCCGTACTGCTTGGTGAGCAGATATAACCTCGCCAGCAATAACTCCTGATCAATAAAATCCGGTTGTTGCTGCAAAGCCTGCTGCGATAATGCGATGGCCTTATCATAATGTTGTTGCTTCGTTTCTGCTACTGCCTGATTATACAGGGCTTCTGCATTACTTTTCTGTTTAAAAACCTGCGCCTGCGTTTGTAACGCCAAACACACTACTATACTCGTGAACAGATGTTTTAATACAGCCATTGCTTTTCCTGTTTATAAGTTTACTTTCGTTTGCCAAATCCTTGTCGCTGCATATTTCCCCAGGCAGATTTCTTGCCAATAAGAAAATACCAATATCCGCGCAATGCAAAAAATACGATCAATGGGTGATAGATCAACGGCTCAAAAAAGGCCATGAGCGCCAATCCTATCACTTCCCGCCAGGTTTTGTAATAACCGTACGTGATCTGGTCCCAGCAAATGGCCAGGGTGGTAATCATCACGGAATACAGGTACACAAACAATAACAAAATGAGTGCATACTGCCAGTTAACCTGACCGGTAACGCCGAGATAGATATAATAAAGGATACCGAGGAATTCAATGATGGGCGCCAGGAATTCGAAGAACAGGTTGTAAGGTAATACCACCAGTCCCAGCTTCTTATACCGGGGATTAAAAAATAGTTTCCGGTGTATGGTGATGATCTCTGCCAGTCCGCGCCCCCAGCGGGTACGCTGCCGGCTGAATACTTTCATATTAGGCGGGCCTTCCGTCCAGCATTGTGTGGTAGGAATATAACGGATGGCATATTTCATTTTGTTGTCCAGCATATAAGCGCACATGCGGGTAACGATGTCCATATCTTCTGCAAAGGAAGCATGGTCGTATCCGCCGGCTTTGATGGCCACTTCTTTATCAAATAGTCCCAGTCCGCCGGATACATTAGGTACACTGTTTAGCCCGCTCCATCCCATTTTGCCCAATACGTACGCCCGTATATATTCCATTTCCTGGAAGCGGGGGAGTAGTTTTTCGGGGGGGCGTACCCGTAGGATAACACCCTCGTCCACATCCAGTGAGTTGGCCAGGCGGAGCGTAGCGCCGGTAGCGATTACCTGGCGGCTATCTTCCACAACATGTATATATCCGCATTGGGGGCATGGCTCGCCTACTTCCCTGGTTTTCTTATGCTCTTCATCCATGAAGGGCTTCACCATACGCAGAAGGGTATCTTTCTCTATAATACAATCCACATCTGTACAAAGGAAATAATCAAAGGCGGCCGCATTGATACCAGCGTTGGATGCATCTGCCTTACTTTTCCCATTTATTTTATCAATCACCAATAGCTTGTCATAGGCGGTATTGGTGGACTTAAATAGCTGCCTTACCGGTTTCGTTACAATTCGCTCGTTATAGGCAAAGTCTACCGGCACCAACTCAAATTCGTGAATGAGTTTATCCAGGGTATCGTCTGTGCTGCCATCGTTCACGATGATGACCTCAAAGCGTGTATAGTTCAACGTTAGGAGGGAGCGAACGTTCATAATAATGGTGACGCCTTCGTTGAAAGCGGGCGCAATCACGGAAATGCCCGGTGTAAGCGGGGAATCCAGCAGGTGGTCGTAGTTGGTAAAGCTGCTTTTTTTGCGAAAGCGTATAATACCACGGTACGACATATACGCCAGCAAGGCATACATGAGCAGTAATGTACAACCATATATAAATACGCCTTGTTCAAAAATAGTTCTCAGCATACGTTGCTCTTTTCTTTATTTCTTCTTTCCAAAACCTTGCCGTTGCATATTGCCCCAGGTACTTCTTTTGCCCGTCAGGAAATTATAATAACCCCGGAGGGAATTGATCACAATAAGCGGATGATACAATAAAAACTCCAGGAACGGCATCAGGCAAAGCGATGCCACTTCCCGCCACGACTTATAATAGCGGAAGGAAAGCTGGTCCCATAAAATGGAGATGGTGGTAATCATGATGGCATAGGTATATACAAACAGCAACAGCAACAGCGCATATGGCCAGTTGATCAGATGTAGTGCTGCCAGTATGATATATACGATAATGCCGCTGAATTCCACCAGTGGCGCCAGTAGTTCAAAAAAGAAGTTGAACGGAAATACAATAAGCCCCATCTTGCCATAGCGGGGATTGAGGAACATACTGAAGTGAGCGGCCATGAGCTGCGCCAGTCCGCGCGACCAGCGCACGCGCTGCCGGCTGAATATTTTAATGCTGGCCGGTGCTTCTGTCCAGCAAAGTGTTTTAGGAATATAGCGTACAGCGTAGTTAATGTTATTATCGTGCGCATACCGGCTCATCCTGGTGAGCAGCTCCATATCTTCCCCGAAGGAACTGTGATCGTATCCACCGCAACGGGTGGCTACCTCCCGGTCGAACAGCCCCAGCCCACCGGATACGTTAGGGACACAGTTGATATAACTCCATCCCATTTTTCCCAGCACAAAAGAGCGGATATATTCCACTTCCTGGAAACGGGGCAGCAATTGCTTCGGTGCGCGCATGCGGACCATCACGCCCTCATCAAATTCAGAGGAGTTGGCAATACGCAGCGTAGCGCCTACGGCGATGACGCGCTTTTTCTCTTCCTGCATCACCGGCCGGATCAGTTCCAGCAAGGTATCTTTATGAAGAATACAATCCACATCAGTACACACGAAATAGTCGAATGCCGCGATGTTGATGCCGGAATTTACGGCATCTGCCTTACTTTTCCCATTTACTTTATCTATTACCACCAGGGAAGAGTAGGCCGGATCAGTAGATTTATAAATATTCCGGACCGGTTTGGTCTGAATCCTTACATTATACGCAAAATCTACCGGTACAATTTTAAATTCCTTAATCAGTTGCTCCATGGTATCGTCTGCACTCCCATCATTAATGATGATGATTTCATAACGCGGGTAATTCAGGGTAAGCAGGGAGCGTACGTTGGACACGATGGTCAGGCCTTCATTATAGGCAGGAGCCAGAATGGTGATACCTGGCGCCATAGGAGAGCTGGATAATAGGTCCAGCTGATGTTCATTGTCCCGTTTTACGTATTTTCTGATGGCCAGCATGGATAAGATGGCCAGCAGGGCATAGGTAAATAATAACACCAATCCGTATACGAAAAGTGTGTTTTCATAAATCTTGCCTGCCGTTTCTAAAAATCCATTCATCAGTATTTGATTAGTGGGTTCATACAATGTTTGAGAATCAGCAGGCGTGCCGGATCGGACGTATCCAGCAGTTCCTGGAGTATTTTGTTGGCAATCGATTCATTTTTCACAATGGATTTAGCAGCACTCTTACGCAGATCGAAGTTGGTAGAATGCAGGAATTCCTGTTTGAGAAAATCGATATGCTGCGCGCCGCCAATACGACCAATAGCCTTCAGGATCTCGAGCTGGCATTGGAGTGGCTGGCTGCTGTACATGCTTACCAGCTTGTCTTCAATGTCCGGTACCCGAAGCTTGCCGAGGCAGTTGATCGCCTCTGCGCGGAGGTAGTGGTCTTTCGTCTCCAGCAATTGTTTCACTGCAGGTACTGCCGGGAGCTGGTTATAGTGAACAATCAGTTTTAAGCAGAAAGATACCACGCTTCGGTTGGTAGAGTAGGTGATCCAACGTGCAAAGTTAGGAATGGCAATATCTTCCGTAGTGGTAATAATCCGGAACAATTCTACCTGATCCCACATCAGCAGGGGATCTGTTACTACGTCAAAAAATTTGAAAGGCTCATTTTTACTGAGTTTGATATAGGCATGCCTGGCGGCGGCCCTTAACTCACGGTTATGGCTATTTGTTAATGGTAGTATGGTTACGTCGGCAATGGGAATGTCCATCTCGATGAACTCTGTCAGCGCCCGGACTTTCCGCTCCCATTTGGACGATTTCATTTGCTTTACGTTGTCTTTGTCCAGGTCCAGTTGCAGGTAAAGTGTCCGCAACAAACGCCCGGGGTTGCCCCTGACATTACGGCGAAAGTGAATGATCCGGTCAGTAGTTGCCTGCCGGGCCCATTTTTTATGCAATGGGAGCTGGTAAAATCGCTCCAGGTTCAGTTGCACGTTATCCGGCTGGCTGTGTGCCAACGGATCAGGATTGGCCAGTACTTCTTCCACAATCAGGTTGTCTAAAGGCGGCAGTAATTTGGACAATCGCTTAGCACGCTGGTAGCCCCTGAAACGGTTTCTCAGGATAGAAAAATAAGCCAGGAGGGTAATAAGCGTTGCGAGGACGATAAATATCATCGCCAGCTGTATGGCCAATGGCGCTCCCTGGAATAGGTTCCAGGCTGGTTCCAGAAAATCAGGTATTTGTATATACAATATGCAGTTATTTATTCATTAATAATCTTTTCACCCGGATTATTAATTCGGCAGGAATAATAGGTTTTTTCAGAAAATCATCCGCGCCCAGCTTAAAGGCTTCCATAATCATGTCTTCATTTCCCGCATTGGAAACAATGATCACAGGAATGCTTTTTTCTCTTTCATGACTTTTAACTTTACTGAGAATTTCAAAACCGTTAGCATAAGGCATCATGATGTCCGTGATAATCAGATCATAGTCATAATCCGTAGCTTCCAGCTTTTCAAATGCTTCTTTACCATTGGAAACATGATCCAGCTGATAATCAGGAAGAGGAAGAATTCTGGCAACTACTTTCGGCATGATTTCGTCATCTTCAATTAGCAGTATTTTAGTCATAGTAGCTGAATTTAATCCCGTAAACAATACAAGTACGACATTGTTTAACAGATACGGATATATTATAAAAATTGTTTTTGATACAGTCCATGAAAATCAGGAAAATGGTTTCTTCGTTGTTATGATCACGCAACACCTGCAGTTCGCTTAAATATATACTGGAAAGCGTATGGTTAGGTTTTTCAGAGCCGGCACAAATTTTTAATTTAATAGGAATATGAATATTTTAACGGTCCGCAAAGGTATTGAATATGAAGGCATTTCGGTACTTTTATATCTAAGATACCATTTTTGTAAAATACAACAATTACCTTTTTGCCGCATTCAACAATGAAAATTTCACTGATAAACAGGCTGTACCTTGGATTTGCAACAGTAGTATTGTTGGTATTACTGGGAGGTTTCCTAACCTGGCGAACGTTTGATACCCAAACAGAAGAAGCGGGATGGGTGCAACATACCTATCGCGTATTGAACAATTCAGAAAGGGTACAGCGGCTGATATTTGATATGGAAGCCGCCAGACGTGGCTTCCGTAGCACGTTTGAGCGGAAATACCTGCAACCCTACGAACTGGCTTTACCTAAAGTAGCGCCGGCCTTAAATGATCTTCACGGCATGGTAGATGACAACCCTGTACAGGTGAAAAATGTAGATTCGCTGGAAGA
This sequence comes from Chitinophaga sp. 05T412, assembly GCF_056396465.1. NCBI lineage: Bacteria > Pseudomonadati > Bacteroidota > Chitinophagia > Chitinophagales > Chitinophagaceae > Chitinophaga > Chitinophaga sp. 05T412. Next base: position 477,480 of record NZ_JBFTLN010000003.1, on the reverse strand, counting down.
TGAAATCAATCATTTACTCAGTTTCTGGAATGGTTTGGATCACCTGGCAGATCAGCAACGGGTTACAGATAACGGTGCTATTACAGAGAAAGAAACGCTGCTGGTCGATAAAGTAAGGGCCAGGATTGGCGCTGTAAATGGAGAAGAACGCCGCCTGCTTGCCCTTCGGGAAGGCATGAAGAGCGAGTCTTTTACCAGGGCAGTGAAAATGCTGCTACTAAATAATGCATTTATTTTGCTGGTAGGATTCATCCTGATGCGCATTACCTACGTGGAATTCAGACGACGACTAAAAGCCCAGGAAGCGCTGAATAATAAGCTCGCAGAAGTAGTAGATCTCAATGAAGCGGCCAACGGGAAAAACTGGTTGCTCACCGGTGTAAATAGTATGAACGACAGTCTCCAGGGCGTGGATCAGCGCGATGAACTGGTGCGTAATTGTCTCCATACACTCACGTCTTTTGTCGGATTTGCCGCTGGCGCCTTCTACTGCTACGATGAAACCGATAGAGATCTTCGTTTGACCGCTGCCGTTAGTATGCCGGCTTCCCTCCCCAACAGGGTGGCCGTCAACGATGGCTTTATTGGCGCCGCCGCCGGCAGCAAAGAAATCCGGATCATCAGTGACCTGCCCGCTACTTACTGGCAACTCGGCTCCGCCAGCGGCCACGCCGTACCTGGCGCTGTTGTGATGATTCCCCTCCGCGTTAAAGATGAACTGCTCGGCGTAATAGAGCTGGCTTCCTTTTCTGCCATCAACCCCCAGCAGCTCCGCCTGCTGGAACTGCTGGAAAAAGATATATCCGTTGCCGTTAATGCTGCCAATTCCCGCGCAAAAGTATTAAGCTTACTACAACAGGTACAGGAACAACGGGAAATCCTGATCAGCCAACAGGAAGAACTGCGGCAATCCAACGAAGAGCTAAGCCGCCAGTCGGAAGTATTACAGGCCTCCGAAGAAGAACTACGCGTACAGGAAGAGGAAATGAGGCAGGTAAATGTGGAGATGGTAGAGAAAAATAAAGCCCTGGAAGCCGCCCGTGGCGCCCTGGCACTTAAAGCCACCGAACTGGAATCCAGCAGCCGCTACAAATCAGAATTCCTGGCTAATATGTCGCATGAACTACGCACGCCACTCAACAGCGTCTTGATTCTTGCCAAAATGCTACAGGAAAATAAAAGTAAAAATCTCACCGGAAAACAAATAGAATACGCCGGTATCATTTATAAATCAGGCTCAGACCTCCTGCACCTGATCAATGATGTACTCGATCTCTCTAAAATTGAAGCCGGTAAAGTGGAAATGAATTTTGAGAAAGTAACTGTGGCCGGCATCATGGAAGATTTGTCTGATCTTTTCGATATCGTGGCGAATGAAAAGAAAATCCAGTTTGTAAAGAACATCGCGCCGGATATTCCTGCTACCATTGTTACGGATAAACTCCGGCTGCAACAGGTTGTCCGCAACCTGCTCTCCAATGCCTTTAAATTTACGCCAAATGGTGGTGTGATCAGTATTTCCTGGTATATGAACAATGCCAATACCCTGGGTATCAGCGTTACCGATACCGGTCCGGGTATCCCGGAAGATAAACAGGACCTGATATTCCAGGCTTTCCACCAGGGCGACGGCTCCACCAACCGCAAATTTGGCGGTACCGGTCTGGGATTGAGTATCAGCCGGGAACTCATGCTGCTCCTGCATGGGGAAATTCGCTTGGATAGTAGCACAGCTAACGGGAGCACTTTCTCGGTAGTGATCCCAACAAATGGTCAACCTATGGAACCAGCGGAAAGCCAGGAGACGGCACCGGTGATGGCTCCGGTGATCATTACACCCGCTCCCGCCCGTGTGGAAGTAGACGATGACCGGCACAACCTCAGCAAACAGGACAAGCTGATATTGATTATTGAAGATGATATCTATTTTGCCGACATCCTCCGCGACTTCGCCCGCAACAAAGGCTTTAAAACCATTGTAGCACACAACGGACAGGATGGATTGGCCTACGCCCGCAAATACCTGCCAGCAGCCATTATCCTGGATATGAACCTGCCGGTTATCGATGGCGGCAGCATCCTGAAAATCCTGAAAAGCAGCGAAGAACTCAGCAAAATACTGGTGCACGTTGTCACYGGCGCCGATATACAAGCTATCGCTGGAGATAACATACATGGCTATACGAGAAAGCCACTGGAACTGAGTGATCTGGAAGCTGTATTCGTCAACATCAGCTCACAGATACAGGCCCGCTTAAAGAAAGTATTGCTGGTATCTGCCGGCCCCCTCGGCGCCGACACACAGCTGAAAACCAAAAGCGATGAAAGAAACCTGGAAACCCAGTATGACGTGGCCGACAATACCCAGCCGGCATCATCACTCCTGGCAGCTAAAAAATATGATGCCGTCATCGTGGAAATAGGAACCGACTTAAACGCCGGTATCGCGCAACTGGAAGCGCTGTCCGCTATTCCAGCTGCCGGTGATACACCACTGATCGTATACCTCGACCAGGATATTACCAGCCAGGAAGAACAACAGCTGAAAAAATATGCCTCCGCTATTGTCCGCAACTCCTCCCATTCTACGGATCGCCTGATGGATGAACTGGAACTATTCCTCTATAAATTGCAGAAGAAAACAACCATGGAAATCTTGCCTGAGGCATTGCTGGAAGGCGGCCTCTCAGGCAAAAAAGTGTTGCTCGCGGATGATGACATGCGCAATGTTTTTTCTATCAGCGTCCTCATGGAAGAGCAGGGAATAGCCGTCCTCACCGCCGCCGATGGCCGCGAAGCATTGCAGATGTTGGATAGTAATCCTCACGTGGACCTGGTACTCATGGATATCATGATGCCGGAAATGGATGGTTTCGAAGCGATGAAACATATCCGCGCAGACGCCCGCTTTCAACAGCTGCCGGTGATTGCACTCACGGCCAAAGCCATGGCCGGTGATCGCCAGAAATGCATGGAGGCAGGCGCGTCAGACTATATAGCGAAACCAATAGACAACATTAAGCTACTATCTTTGTTAAGGGTATGGTTATCATAAAGGCCTATGGTAGAGGACATCAGTAACAACGACTTTACAGAGCTGGTCAAAATTATTCAACAGCGATATGGGTACGATTTCACCGACTATGCGCCCGCTTCACTGAAGCGGCGATTTATCCGCTTTACCGGGTACGCTAAAATCAATCACCTCTTTGAATTAAAACATCGCCTGCTAAACGAAAACGACTTTTTCCAGGAAATGGTCCAGTATATTACTGTGAATGTGACAGAAATGTTCCGTGACCCATCTTTCTATAAAACCCTTCGTGAACAGGTATTACCACGGCTGGCATCTTACCCTATTATAAAAATATGGCATGCTGGCTGCGCTACGGGAGAAGAAGTATATTCTATGGCCATCTTGCTGGAAGAAGCCGGTTTACTCGACCGTTGTCGTATATACGCTACCGATATGAACGCCGCTAACCTGCGGAAAGCAGAAGCCGGCGTCATTGCGTTGAAAAGTATGAAAGAATATACCTATAATTATATGCAATCGGGCGGTATCCACGATTTTTCCAATTATTATACAGTCAGGTATGATAATGCCATTATACAGCCAGCCCTGCGGCGGAACATTATTTTCTTTCAGCACAACCTGGTCACAGATCAGGTATTCAATGAATTTCAGCTGATTTGCTGCCGTAATGTTTTTATATATTTTAACAGAACACTGCAGGATCGGGTGGTTAAATTGTTCTATGATAGCTTAACTTCGTTAGGATATCTGGCACTGGGTATAAAGGAATCGCTCCTGTATAATGAGCAACGACATAAATTTGAAGCCGTCAGTATGTCCAATAAAATTTTCAGACGTAAAGTATAGTTATTGACACGTCCCCATAAATACCGTCTTGTGATAATCGGAGGTTCCGCAGGTAGTATGCCCGTGCTGGTAGAGCTGATGAACCAGTTGCCATCTCCCTTTAATATCCCCATCGTGATTGTGATTCATCGCCCGAAAAATGTAGAGAGTGAGTTGGATAAACTGTTATCGGTACACCAGGAAATTGTAGAACCAGAAGATAAAGCACCGCTGCTACCGGGGAATATTTACCTCGCTCCTCAGAATTATCACCTGCTGATAGAAGAAGACAGCACCTTTTCCCTGGATTATTCCGAGCCATTAAATTACAGCCGTCCGGCTATCGATATGAGCTTTAGTACGGCTGCCACTGCCTTCGGTACAGACGTATTGGGTGTTCTGCTCAGTGGCGCCAACAACGACGGTGCAGCAGGACTTTGTCAGATTGTTAGCACAGGTGGTACAGGAATTGTGCAGGACCCGGCCACAGCCCTGTTCGCCGTCATGCCACAGGCGGCCCTGGATGGGTGCATGGGCGTACAGGCCATGACCATAGAACAGATAATAGCATATTTGAAAAATATAAGCATAGCAAATAAACGTTGACAAATGAAGCAGCAAAAACCAAAAACATTCACCATCCTGCTTGTAGATGATAAACCGGAAAACCTGGTATCCCTGGAACATATGCTGGAAGAGGATAACCGCGAAATATTACAGGCAACCTCCGGGAATGAAGCACTAAAAACCGTTTTACGTCATAACGATATCGGGCTGATTCTGCTCGATGTACAAATGCCCGATATGGACGGCTACGAAGTAGCCCGGCTGTTACAAGCCAATCCCAAAACCAGGGATATCTCTATTATTTTCGTTACTGCTATTAACAAAGAAGAACAATATGTGATGCGGGGCTTTGAAGAAGGCGCCGTAGATTACCTCTCAAAACCACTGGACATCAACGTTACGCGTGCCAAGGTCAGCGTATTTGAAAAACTGTACTTCTATCAGCAGGAGCTGAAGGAAGCCATGGTGGAGAAAGAGAAAGTCAACAAACAGCTGGAGCGCTTTATGTATGTGGTAGCCCACGACCTGAAATCCCCATTGTCAGGGGCTATCGGCTTGTTGGCATTGATCAACGAAGATGAGCGTATTCAAAATGCGCCGGACCTGAAAGAATACATGTCGATTGTGTTAGGCGCTACCAACCACCTCACGGAAATGATTACCTCTATGCTGGACTATACCCGTCAGAGCGAAATGGAGCAAACCATTGAGGAGATAGATGTGCATAGCCTGATCACCGAGTTGTCCAGGTTATTATTTCCTCCGGCCCATATTCACATCACTACAGAAGGTACGTTGCCGGTACTGAATACCAATAAACTGAAGCTACAGCAGGTATTTCAGAACCTGATTTCCAATGCCATTAAATATAATGATAAGAAGGATGGCCGTATCGTAATTGGCGGCACCGATAAAGGCGAGTTTTATGAATTTTATGTGAAAGACAATGGACCCGGTGTGGCTAAACGGGATACCGACCGGATTTTCCGGTTATTCGAAAGAGTGGATAACGACAGTAAAGAAGAGGGGAGTGGTATCGGTTTAAATATCTTTAAATTGCTGGTAGAGGAGCAGGGTGGCAAGGTGTGGGTAGAATCACAGCCTGGTGAAGGAAGTACTTTTTATTTCCTGTGGCGGCAGCGGTATTAAGGCTGCTCAAATATCCAGAGACGGCCACTGATTTGCTGGGTGGTAACGGGTAAGCAGGATACCTTCAATGTTTTATGTTCCAGTTTCCATAGCCAGTTGGAAATGGAGTTTTCGGGAGAAGAAAATAACAGTATCGCTTCTTTGTAGATCTCGTCTATGTTCAGGGCGTTATTACGCAATTGCATCATGGCATCGGAAAGAATAGCCGGTAACTGTTCTCCCGGCCCCGAAAGCCCGAGTAGAGTGGCGCCTTCCTGGTTCACCCATCCGGAAAAGCCATCGTTGTTGATAAACACCAATGCGTAAGGAATGGTGTGCAGGATGGCGGCAAAACGAATGGCGGTCCGTTGAAAATATAATTGTTGCTGGGATTGCAGCAACACTTCCTTGAGCCGTAATCGAATCGTTTCTATACATTCCAGAAAATCGCCTTCAAATTGCTGGGGTGAGCTCCAGCCCAACACCAGCAGGCTGTTGTTGGGCATGGTATTCAGGGGAATAATAATGGCAGATGAAAAGGCCTGTAATAGTTCCTGTAATACGTTTTCTTTTGGCGGCGGAATATCGCGCCAGTAAATGGTTTTAAACCCCTGTGTATATAATAGTTTTTTAATAGGCTCTGGATTCAGTACCAGGTCGTTCAGGTGAACGGGGGAAGCACACTTCACTTTCGCAGTTTCTTCATCTTCAAATTCCAGTTGCAGAGCGATATCCGCGGCGGTCAGGTTCTTTACAAGAGAAATGCTGAAGGCCAGGAAGGAGGAGATATGTTTGTCCTTGTCCCAACGACTGGTTTGATTGATAAAATTTAAGGCTTTGCGCTCCCAGGTACTCACGGTATGAAGTTGAAGAATGAAAGAAATTACAGAAAAGATTGCATGGCGGCAATAACTTCCTCCGGTGCGGTATGTTGGGGGAAATGCCCATGAGTTTTCACCGGCGTTCGCTTCGCGTTCGGGATGTTTGCTTCCATGTATTCACTTACAACACCTGGTACGGCAGGGTCATTGGCCGTTTGTATGATGAGGGTGGGAACCGTTATTTTCGGAAGGGCTTCCCGGTGATCCAGGTAAAAGATGGCTCTGGCCACTTGTATGGCAATATCCGGGCGTATTTCAGAAAGCGCGGCAGCGAAAGCTTCTGCCAGTTCGGGCTTGTCTTCATGACGCGTCACCAATTTGGCAAAACCGCTGGCCCACGCGTGGTAGTTGCCTTCCATGGCTTCAAATAAGCTGATCAGCGCGGCGTTGTCGAACCCGCCAATATAACCATCTTTAGCATCATTGAGATAACGGGGGCTTGATCCTAACAGGATAAGGCGTTCTATCATACCTGGATAAAGCAGGCTGGCCAGCACGCCAACCATCCCGCTCACAGAGTGTCCTATAAACGTGACGTTTTTGGCTTCCAATGCCTGAATAATGTCTGCCACATCGGTGGCATAGCCACTGATCGTTTCATAACGTTTAGGGCTGTACGCTTTCAGCTCGGCTTTGCCGCCGCCAACATTGTCAAATAATATGATCTTGTAATCGTGTTCGAATGCCGGGATAATCTTTGAAAAAGTATGTTGATCTAATCCAAAACCATGGGCAAACATAAGGGTTTGAGGAGCATCCTGGTTACCAACAACGTGGATGTTATTTCTCTTAATAATGTCCATAAACAACGAATATTTGAAATGATGCATTATAGCCGCTAAACAGGGTAATTTTGAGTGGGCGGACTAAACCGGAGTATTCAGGAGGTTTAGTCCGCCCTTGCAGGTTTTACACAGTTCAGAAAGTCACATCTTCAAATATAAGTAATTCCAATGAACCAACTACTTACTCACTTCCAGTACCTTAAAGGTACCAGGTGCTATCTCCGCTTTGGCAGTGCCTTTGGCCGGCAGGAAGTCAGATACGGGTAAGTATACATGATGAGTTTGAGGGTCTACCACCAGTGTTCTGGCGCCTTTACGGGTAGGAACCGGTTTTTGGGAGACATATTTATCCGCGCTTACTGCTTCTATTACAGATAAGTTGCCTTCGCCATTGGACGCAAAGATGGTATGGGTGCCGGCATCGAATGCAACACCATCGCAGCCATCACCAATAGGGAGGGAGGTGACTACTTTGCCATTGTCGGCGTTCAGTACTACCAGCAGCTTATTATCGCAACCGGAAAACAACCGGTGCGTGGCTACGTCTATCGCCAAACCGGTAGGCGCTTCTCCTTTGCCCAGCGACCAGTGTGGGCCGGCGGTAAAGGTGCGGGCATCTACTTTCACTACTTCACTTTTATCTTCCAGGTTTACATAGAGGTTGCCTTTTCCATCCGTAACCGCTGTTTCGGGACTGCCGCCCAATGCTACAGTGGCGACTACTTTGTCGTTGGCGGGATCTATCACCGTAAGACTGGCACTTTTGCCGTTACAAACAATGATTTTTTGAGAGAAAGGATCAAACAGGATGGCATCGGGTTTTTCACCTGTTTTTACTTCTCCCAGTACTTTATTGGTTTGTATGTCGAATACAGTAGCGGTATTCAGTTTACCATTGGTGGTATATCCCTTTTTGAACTTTTCCGCAAACGCCACCCCGTGTACGCCGGTGGTGCCATCGATGGTGCCTGCCGCCTGGCCGGTTTTTTTATCCAGGATGTTGACCACGGTACCATGCGCGGCATATAAATTCCCGGTTACAGGGTTCAGGGCAATGTAGTCCCATTTACCATCTCCCGGTACGGAAAAAGTTTGGGTCACATGATAGGTGCCGGATTGCGCCATACTGGCGCTGGCAGAAAACAAAAATAGAGCGGTGATGACTTGTTTCATGGCATGAATAGTTATCCAGCAAAACTCGTAGTTGATTCTGGAGACAACCTGTAGTGTTTTTGCTAACACTAAATACCCCTTGCTTTTTTGCAACGCTTTTACATATATTTACGTTTAAACGTTTTGGTGATTGATGCACTTGCCGGATACCGCGCTGCTGGAACGTATGCAGTTACTGGATGATAAAACTGCCTTCGATGAATTGTATCACCGTTACTGGGAGAAATTATACATCGCGGCTTATKCCAGATTGCAAAATGAAGCAGACGCAAAGGATTGTTTACAGGAAGTGTTTGTAGCCCTTTGGCATAAGAGGAAGGAAATTGTCATCCGCCAACAGCTGGATGCATACCTTTTTGTTGCGCTCAAATATCGTGTGCTCAATCATCTCCGCCATCGCCAGCATTACGAAAAGCACCTGGATATATTTGCTGATTTTCCTGTACCTGTTTTGCCTTCGGCAGATGACCACCTTTTTTTAACCGAAATTCAGCGCATTATCACGGATACCATCGCCGATATGCCCGACAAAATGAAGGAAGTTTATCTCCTTAGCCGCCGGGATGGCCTCTCCGTACAGGAAACCGCCACGAAGTTGGGTATCTCCGGACAAACTGTAAAAAATCAGCTTACTTCCGCACTGAAAAGACTGAAAGACAAGCTACAGCGCTACAAATAAAATTTTTTTTCTCCTCACCTGGTACTACCGTTTTACACAGGTGTCTTTAATACTACAAATGGTTAACAGCGTGGATGCTCAAGATAAAATAGCAAAGATCCTCCAGCGGCTTGAAACCGGAACCTGTACTCCACAAGAACTGCAATGGCTGCAGGACTGGTATGATCACCAGCCCGAACAACCTATGCATACATTCCGGGATGAAGCCCATCGGCAGCAGCTGCAAGCTGATCTGCTTCTGCAGATCCATGCACAGCTGGAGCCGGCAGAAGCACCCGTGGTGAAGATGCGGCAACGTTGGTGGATAGCGGCAGCAGTGGTAGCAGGAATAGCACTCACCGGTGGCTGGTGGTTCGTCAATAACTGGCAACCACGTCATCGTATGATCATTGTGCAGGTAGCTACCGGACAACAACAGGAACTGGTATTGCCCGATAGTTCCCGGGTATGGCTCAATGCCGGCGCCAGAATGGAATACCCGCAGGAGTTTGGCGCCGTACGTACCGTGAAGCTGGATKGAGAAGGATTCTTTGACATACAACCAGATGCAAAACATCCGTTTGAAGTACATACCGGCGAACTCAATGTTCAGGTACTCGGTACCTCTTTCGATGTGAAAGCATACGGTACCCTCGATGAAACACAGGTGACCGTGAAAACCGGTATGGTAAAGGTACTGCACGCACAAAAGGGGCTGGATGTACTCAGCGCCAATGACCAGCTCACCTTTAGCCGGTCGGCCCAGCAGTACATGAAATCAAAAGTCAACAACCAACAAATAAATGAATGGGCCAACGGCATGATTAGCTTGTCACAGGCCGGTTTCGCTGAACTGGCCCTCATTTTGGAAAATCAGTATGGCGTACATATCCGGTTTAATCCGGCAGAGATGAAGCAAGATGAATATACTTTACGATGCAGTAAACAATTAACGATTACTGAAGTCCTGGATCTGATCAGCACTATTCACCCTTTACAATATGATATAAAGGAAAAAGAGATTACAATACACCGTAAAAGCTTCTAGCTCTTGGCAATTAGCTTTTAGCTAATGCAGCGGATATAATCAAATATTGTTCTTCGCTGCATTTCCTAAAAGCCAATAGCTAAAGGCTAACAGCTAAAAAAATCCGCATACAAGGAGGATGCAACCAAAATAAATCGGGATGTCAAACGATATCATCCCATGCGATAGCTATGTCCCTTAGGGAAAGAAAAAACCGCGGCTGTTGGCGCAGCTACGGTTTTTAGAAAGTTATACAACAGTCAGGCAGTGATTTGCAGACACGCTTGATGACTGTTATATGCATTTAGTTAACACTAAAATCAACCAAATATATGCAAAAATCGCTTACGCTAACTTTTATACCAGGTCTTATGAGATGGAGCGTAATGGTCACTGTTTTTATACTGGGAGGTTTGACCCTCCTGTATGCCAGTAAAGGATATAGCCAACTATTACAGCAAGTAAGGGTCACAGAGAAATTCGAGAACGAATCCCTTGCATCATGTGTGAAAAAATTGGAATCCGGTTATCATCTTTCCTTTGGATATGATAACCAGGAATTGCTACGTTACCAGGTAAAGAAATTGAAATTTGTAAATGAGCCACTGGGTAGAGTCTTAGATGCCTTGCTGGCCAATACGCCATTGAAGTATGTAGAAAAAAATGGGGTACTACTGATTACCAAACAGGCCTCCGCATCCACACCCGCCACCATGTTGACAATGCCGCAAACGGGTCCGGGAAAAATAAAGGGAGTGGTGAAAGAAGCCCTGCAAGGCCCGCCTGTACCGGGTGTTACGGTGAAAGTAGTGGGCACAAAGTACTACGCGGTTACGAATGCAGAAGGCGCCTTCGAAATCAGCMTGCCTGCCGGTACTTATACCGTGAACTTCACTTCCATTGGTTATAGCGCAGTCACCCTGCCGGGCGTGAAAGTATTGTCCGGCGCCGTCACCAGCCGGGACGTGGCATTATATATAGAAGCACTCCGTTTAACCGAGGCGGTAGCCATCGGCTACGGCGTACAGGAAAGACGCAGTCTGCTGGGTGCCGTAGCTACCTACAAGGCCAGCGAGGAACCCGGACAATCGCCACTCACCATCGATCAGGCCATGCTAGGAAAACTGCCCGGCGTATTCATCGCGCCCTCCAGCGGTGTGCCGGGAGCCGCTTCTAATATTACGATACGAGGTATCAGTACACTTAACAGCAGTGGTAATTCCCCGCTGATTGTTGTAGATGGGGTACCCATTTATGGGATTGATCCTACCCTCAACACCGTGGATTATAATAAAGAAAGTTCACCTGGATTTTCTTATGGTGGCAACCAGGTGGTTAATGAATACCGACAGCCTACCACCTTCGAAAAAAATCCACTCGCCACCCTCAACCCGGATGATATTGAATCTATAGAAGTATTGAAAGATGCTTATTCCACTGCTATCTACGGCTCCCGTGGCTCTGCTGGCGTGATCCTCATCACCACCAAAAAAGGAGCAAAAGGAAAAATGCGTGTAGACGTACAGGTGAGTTCTTCTCTCAGCAAACCGCGGCAATTACCGTCTATCATGAACGGCAAGCAATATGGTGATTTTTATACAGAACTATTCCGGCAAAAGGATTCTATCGGCAAAGCTACCTCCGGCAACTGGTACACACCGTTGAATTATAAATTCCCTACTAACGTCAATACTAACTGGCTCAATGAGGTAGTCCGTAATGCCTATGGTAATAATGCTGTCGTGTCTATGAGTGGGGGAACAGACAAAACCAATTATTATGTTAGCCTTGGCTACACGAAAGACCAATCATATATTATCAATAATGATCTAACCCGCTACCAGGGCCGTGTAAACTTTGATAATCAGATGAGTAAATCACTGAAAGTGGGTGTCAGCATGACATTGAACCAAACGGTGAATAACGCTTTAAGTGCACAAAGTATCTATCGCAGTGCTATTCAGAAGGCGCCTAATATCAGTGTGTTTGATAGTACCGGCAGTAAATACAACTGGTTGTATGGGAATAATCCCACTGGTCCCGAAGATGTATCAAACCCGGTAGGAGAGGCGAGAACAGGTAAAAACTATAACACCGATAACCTGGTGCTGGGGAATGTTTTTGCAGATCTCAAATTACTCCCCTGGTTAACCGCACATTCCGACGTAGGAATCGATTGGATCAGTTCCCGCGCTTATAACCGCATCATTGACCGCCCTCAAACCATAGGTGGCTCCGCTACCGAAACACAACAACAACTCCGTAAATGGGTCATTAATAACCGGCTGGATATTAATAAAGTGCTGGGAGATGGTCATGCCGTGAGCGCTATGCTGGGACAAAGTTTTGAGAAGTCGGTAGAAAATGTCAATAGCGTAAGCGGAAAAGGATTTATGAACGATGATATGCTCAGCATTCTTACTGCTACCGATAAAAGAGTACAGAACTCCCTGCAGCAGCAATGGGCACAGGTCTCTTTCATGAGCCGGCTGAACTATGAATACAAACATAAATACCTGGCAGGCATTACCTACCGCCTCGATGGATCTTCCCGTTTTTCTGCGAATCATCGGTATGTAGGCTTCCCTTCCTTTGCATTGGGATGGGCGCCCAGCGAGGAAAATTTTCTCAAAGGATCTAAAACAATTGAACAACTTAAATTACGTGCCAGCGTAGGGTTTACGGGTAACGACGGTGGTAACGGCTACTATGGTAACCAGGGACAATACGTGATCAATGTATATGGCGCTACTTACGGTAACCTACCTACGATCGATAATAAACAACCCGCTAACCCCAATCTGCAATGGGAACGTACTACCACCTGGAACGTCGGTGCGGACTATAGCCTCTKGCAGGGAAAGGTAAGTGGTGCGATCGACTATTATCGTCGTCAAACATCTAATGCCATTTTACAGTCTGCCCTGCCTTTCTTTATGGGTTTCGATTTGCAGCAACAGAATCGTGCAGATCTTACCAATAAAGGGATTGAGTTTAGCATCAATAGCCAGAATATCAAGACAAAAGATTTTAGCTGGAATACTACTTTCAATATCTCAGGTAACCGTAATACCGTTACCCGCTTACATCAGATCGATGAAGAACAGTTGGCCGCAGAAAATGAAGTCACCGGTGGCCGCTTCTGGCGCGTCGGTCATTCTGCTACCGCGTTCTACTTATACGAATGGGCAGGCGTAAATAGCAGCAACGGACAGCCACAATGGTCGGATGGCAGCGGAAAGATATCCGAGGTGCCCATACAGAAACAATATCCGAATGCTCCTTATGTAAACCGCAAGTATATGGGAGATGCGATGCCCGTAGTTTTCGGTGGACTTGGAAATAGTTTTAGCTGGAAAGGATGGGAACTGAACTGCTTCTTTTCTTTCTCTGCCGGTAATAAAATGTATAATGGTGCAAAAGCTGCTATGTATAGCTATTTGGGCAGTTCCCCAGTAGCCAATAACTTATATAATCTGTCGGGTGACTTAGTGAATTACTGGAAAACTCCCGGACAAAAAACAGATATCCCGGCGTTGATCAATACATCTAATTATTCACTGGTGGGCTTTGGCACCTCGTACGACTATACGCTGGACCGGAAAAATTCCCGCTTCCTGGAAGACGCATCATTTCTAAAGCTGCGTAGCCTGGTACTCGGATACAATTTTAACCGTCAACAACTGAAGACCGCCCGGATATTTACCGCATTGAAAGTATATGCAGAAGTAAATAACCTCTTTATTCTCACGAAATATTCCGGGCTGGATCCGGAGGTGAGCGCATATGGCTCTTCCGCCTTAAATATGGGATTTGACGAACTCACAATGCCTTCTCCACGCACATGGAGGCTTGGTATAAAGGCTTCTTTCTAACATTATAAACTGAGCTGGATATGAAAAAATATACGTACCATATAAGCCTGTTTACGTTGCTGCTGCTGATAAGCGCCTGCAGCAAACAACTGGATCTGAAGCCGGAAGGCACTATGGTGGAATCGGAATTGCTGAAGAATGAGCAAACAGCTGAAGGCTATCTCGGAAGTACTTATCTAAGCCTGATGGACGCTGTGTCAGGCGATAATTATCAGTTAGGAGATGTAACTGCCGGTATTGCCAGTACTTTTGATCAAAATGTGGTCAAAGGCACCATGGACCCACGCGACGACCGATATACGCCCATGTGGTCAAACCCTTATGCCACCATCAATCAGTGTAATGTGATCATATCGCAACTGCCTAAATATGCGCAGTTCGATAAAAATAAACAAGCCATCTTCATCGGAGAGGCCAGGTTTATACGCGCTTACTGTTACATGGCATTGTTGCGCCTCTACGGGGATGGTGCCTTGCAAGGGAAGCCCGGTAATATGGGCGTACCACTGCGACTGGATCCCTTTGATGGCTATGACGGTTCACAAAATGTACCACGTGCTACCAACGAAGAGGTGTACACGCAAATATTGAAAGACCTGGATGCTGCAATCCCAGACCTGCCGGTAACCCGTGGCGATGCACTCAGTCAGGGTAGCAGGGCTACCAGGGGCGCCGCCAATGCCCTGGCAGCAAGGGTTTGTTTGTATAGCCATGCTTATGATAAAGCAGTGGTATACGCACAGGCAGCCCTGACCGGAAATATATATCACCTGCAGCCCACTTTCTGGGACCTGTGGCCGGATAATTATAAAACCAGCCAGGGTAGCTATCCGTTGAGTAGTGAAATATTATTCRCTCTCCCCGAAAGTTTCAATAAAACATCCAAGTATAATGATAACAACGGCATCTACTATGTATACGGATTCAATAACCCATTGCCTGATTTCCTGAATACTTATGCAGCCGGTGACGAGCGCCGCGATAGCCTGATGTTGTATCATGACCCAATAATGCGCAAATTTACCGATCAGAATATCCGGGACAATGTACCTATGATTCGCCTGCCGGAAGTTATGCTCACACTGGCAGAAGCACTTACGCAAACCAAAGGAGTAAACACCACTTCTATTGATTTCCTTAATCAGATATACGCCCGCGCCTATACGAAAAAGGGGCCACCGAAAGTATATACCGCTGCCGACTTTGCCACGCCGGCAGCGCTGATTACCAGAATATTGCAGGAACGTAAATGGGAACTGGCTTTTGAAGGATTTGCCCGCTACGATGCCATTCGCACTAATATGGCACCTAATCCGCAATTGCCTGCCAATCGCTATGCGTGGCCCATACCGCAACACGAAATTGATATTACCAAAGGCCTCATTAAACAAAATGATGGCTATTAATCATCATACAGCAAACATAAATAAATGACAAAACGCAAACTCACCGGCGTTATCGCCGCCACACTTATCAGCGTGGCCGGCTACGCCCAAGCCCAGCAACAAATTACATTACAGGGCACCATCGCCGGAGACCTGAAAGGACATAACAAAATGTATATCTACTCGCGTACGTATAACGACTCTGCGATGATAGAAAATGGACACTATACATTTAAAATTCCTTTTAAAGAGCCCGTGTTCCTGATGTTACTCCCGGAATATATCCTGGCAGAGCAGCAAATGTATCGGCCCTTCGGCATCCTGATGGACCAACCGGTTACCTATACCGTGACCACAGACATGGCTAAAGGCGGCCTGGACGCCTCTACAATAAAGGGTTCCGAGGCAGTGGAACTGTTGCAGGCATACGATAAGGAAAAATCGGCCGCCTGGGAAAAAATCAGCGAAGAGATGAAGAAGGAATACGGACAACCCTGGATGCAGGAAGATGATCCCCGCTACGGGGCGTTTGCTGCAAAACAAAAAGCCTTGCAGCAAAAGTATACCAACCCTTTATTGGAAAAACTTGTAAAACAACATCCCAACTCATTTGCTTCCGTATTCAGCCTGTCGGATGCCCGGGAGAACATGACGCCGGAGCAACAGGAACGACTATACGCTACCTTATCTCCCAAAATGCAACAAACAAAAGAAGCAAAGGAGTTTAAAGAGTTTTCCGAAGGAATTAAAAATTCCGCAGTAGGGAAAAAAGTGAAAGACTTTACACTTCCCAATGAAAAAGATCAACCATCACCTTTTAGCCAGTTTAAAGGAAGATATGTACTGATCGACTTCTGGGCCAGCTGGTGYAGCCCCTGCCGGCAGTCGTTTCCACACATGCGGGAAGTGTACCAGCAATATAAAAATCAACCCTTCGATATCTACAGCATCTCTATCGATAAAAGTAAAAACGACTGGTTGAAAGCAGTAGCCGCTGAAAATAACCCCTGGAAACAGGCATTGGATAATAGCAACATCGCCGGCAAAGGCTTCGCTATTACGGGTGTTCCCACTACTTATCTGATCAGTCCGGAGGGGGTTATCCTGATGAAAGAGGTGGGTTTCAATCCCGATGGCAGCGGCGAAATTGAAAAGAAACTGGCGGCCCTTTTTGGTGGTAGTGTGAAACCCGCTGAAAAGCCAGCCAAAGAAGCAAAAGTAACGGAGGCTATTCCCATGCAGCCAATTCAGTAATCAACGAATTTAAACAGCTACATACAGATGAAAAAGTACCAACACAAGTTAACCAGTATACTGTTGCTGGCAGCAGGAATCACCACTTCAGCTTCTGCACAGCAGGCAAAGAAGTATATTACTGTAAGCGGTAAAATAAAATTTCCGCCTTCGGCAGAACAACAACAGAAATTCCCATTCCGGGTACAGAAACAAGTGGGCGATGACCGCGTAACCATAGACACCATTCACCTGAAGGCAGATGGTACCTACAGTGTGAAAATTGACGCCACCCGCCCGCAATTCTATATCCTCAACGAATTTGAAGAAGATCGCCTCACCATATGGGCTGGCAAGGATAACCTGAAAATTGATTTCCGCGGAGAAGATACCGCCGCCATGAAAATCAAAAACCCACCTTACGTATTCATTGAAGGCAGCAAGGAAAATGACCTCATTAACGAGGTGAATTTCATTAACTACCGCAATTACCAGAACATGATCGAGGTAGGACAGCTGCAATATAAAGCCATACTGGCAAAGGATACAGCGCTGGAACGCGCATTGACGGACCAGTTTAACTGGTTAGGTGATGATATGGGGGAACGCATTAAGCTGCTGGTAAGAATGAACCCACACACACCGGTACTGATGTATGCGCTGGACTTCCTGCATCCCCGCAGAGACAAAGCGTTGATCCTCGCAGAGATCAACCGCTTATCGAAAGAATACCCCTGGTTGGTTGAAGCAAAACAGAAAAAGACCGACATGGAAAGAGCGGAAGCTATAGAAAAGAAAACAGCTATAGGCGTTGCTGCAATKGACTTTACACAGAATAATACCGCTGGTAAAGCCGTGAAACTGTCTGACTACCGCGGCAAATATGTACTGCTTGATTTCTGGGCCAGCTGGTGCGGTCCCTGCCGGGCAGAGAATCCCAACGTGTTGGATAACTACGAAAAGTACCATAGCAAAGGATTAGAAATCCTGGCCGTATCACTGGATGATAAAAAGGACGCATGGTTGAAAGCTATCAAAGATGACGGATTGGAATGGGCACATGTCAGCGATCTGAAAGGATGGAAAAATGTGGTAGCTAAAGCATATAATATTAACGCAGTTCCCAGCAATTTCTTAATCGATAAAGATGGAAAGATTGTTGCTAAAGACTTGCGTGGCGAAGAGCTGAGTCAAAAGCTGGCCGAAATTTTTGGTAAATAAATAGATCACCTGTAATAATACTAAGTTATGAAGAAGTTATGGACACTGTTGTTAATCTGCTGTAGTACCGCCGTGATGGCGCAAATGCAGGCCGCTAAGAAAATTATCCCTGATTATACACATGAAACGGTGATTAAAGCCCCGCCCGTAAAAATATGGCGTGTGATCCGTAACCTGCCACAGGTAAAGGATTACTCAAATGGCACCATCAAAGATGTACAAATCGTTACAGAAGGTGAAACCCGTTACCGGGATCTCACGTTCACGGATAATCGTAAACGCCGTGATGTGATCGAACAGGTACATGAATCCTACAAATTCTTTGTATTCAATATCGAATCTCCTTTACCTAACGGCATTACCCATGCCACCGTTACTGCACTGGTGGAATCCCTGCCGGATAAAGACGACAGCTCCGTAGTGCGCTGGAGCATTATACTGGAAGGAGATAAGAACAGCCGCAAACCATTGGTAGATACATTGGCTGCTGAAATAGGCAACTACGAAACCGGATTGAAGAAAATGCTGGAATAGTGGAAGGACGCGGATATTTGTCTTTATTACAGTTAATCGGTAATAAAGACAAAATCCGCGTATCTTTGCGCCTTACAAAAAAAGGCCTAATGAACCACCAGCAGCAAAAAGCATTTATATTCGACCTCAACGGTACCATGATTGATGATATGGAATACCACCTTGAAGGATGGTATAACATGCTGAACAAACTGGGCGCCAACCTGCCACGGGAAATTGTAAGAAGCCATATGTATGGCAAGAATGAAGAGTTACTGATGCGCATATTTGGGGAAAATCATTTTACCCCACAGCAAATGGAGGAGATTGCACATGAGAAGGAAGTACTATACCAGGAAGCGTTCCGTCCCCATCTGGAACTGATTGCCGGTCTGCCGGTGTTTCTGGATAAAGCCGCTGCGGCCAACATCCCAATGGCTATTGGCTCTGCTGCCAATACCTTTAACATCAACTACGTATTGGATAACCTGCATATACGCCGTTATCTGAAAGCAATCGTCAGTGCCGGCGATGTGGCTACCAGCAAACCTGATCCGGAAGTATTCCTGAAATGCGCCACCTTATTGGGGGCCGCACCTGCCAACTGCATAGTGTTTGAAGATGCTCCCAAAGGAGTGGAAGCCGCACAGAACGCAGGCATGCAAGCGGTAGTGCTCACCACCATGCATACACGGGAAGAATTCGACGCTTACAACAATATCATCGCATTTGTGGCTGATTACACCGATCCGGTGTTACAACAGCTGTTCTGATCCGTTAGAAATATATCGCAATATAATTTCCTAATGTCAGCCGTGTGCTATAAATTGCCGGCCTATCTAAATGTTTCGCGGTATGACACGTTATTCGGGGCAATCAAGAATGCTGGTAGCAGTTGATTGTATCATTTTCGGTTTTGATGGGGAAGAATTGAAGCTGTTGCTGATCAAGCGGGGATTCGAGCCACAGAAGAATAAATGGAGCCTGATGGGCGGATTTGTGCAGGCAGATGAAAGCTTTGAAACAGCCGCTGAGCGGGTGCTTCATAAGCTAACTGGCCTCGAAGGCGTATACATGGAACAGCTCTTCGCTTTCGGGGAACCCTCCCGTGATCCGGTAGAACGCACCGTTTCCATTACCTACTTTACCCTGATTGATATCAACCAGCTGAAGCTGCAGATCAGTGATGAATACCACGCAGAATGGATTTCACTCGATAAACTGCCGGACCTGATCTTTGATCATACCGATATGGTGAAGATGGCCCAGGAAAAAATTCGCTATAAAGCCGCTATACACCCCATTTTGTTTGAACTGCTCCCACTGAAATTTACGATACCCCAATTGCAATTGCTCTACGAAGCAGTATACGATGTAACATTCGATAAACGCAATTTCAGCCGTAAAGTACTGTCAACAGGGCTGCTGATCAAGCAGAAAGATAAAGATCGCCTCAGCTCCAAACGGGGCGCCTTCTACTTCAAACTGGATAAGCGTAAATACAATGCTAAGTTTAATGCCTTCCTGAACTTTGTAACAGATCCGGGCAACTTGCGCTAGGAGAGGAGGGAAAGGAAGAGGGACGCATTTCGCGCCCCCCTTAAAGTATTTAGAACCGGAAGCATTTCAGCATCTTCGCGTGTATTTCATTATTCTCATACACCCCACGGAACAAATTAGAATTAGGACCGTAAGCAAATACCATCACCGGAATACCCGTGTGATCATTAGTGGCAAAGTGACCACGTAAGGTGCCTTTTGCAATATCGCCATCCATCAGGGCCAGGCCGCTGGTTTCATGGTCCGCCGTCACAATCACCGTGGTTTGTTTGTCTTTATCTGCAAAGCGCAGCGCCTCTCCAATAGCGTCATCAAAATCAAGCATTTCACGCACCAGGTAGTCCAGGTCGTTGAAGTGGCCACCATGGTCAATACGGGAGCCTTCTACCATCAGGAAAAATCCTTTCCCGGAGGCATTCAGCTGCTGTAAAGCCTTTTTCAACGCTGTTTTCAGGTAGGCACCGCGACCATTACGCATAGACGTTACTACTTTATCGCTCAGGATCACCAGTGTCCGTTTTTTCATGGCAGGGTCCCAGCTATCCAGGTTATCATACATTTGAATGCCTGCATCAGACAGCGCTGTGCCACCATCTCTCTCCAGTTCTTCTCTGCCACCGCCTACGGCCAGTTGCAGTTTGCTGCTGAGTAATTGCCTGTTCAATGTATAGGTGCTGTCCCGGTCTGGCGTATGACCATAGAAAGAGCCGGGAGTAGCGCCGGTAATTTCTTCTGTTACAATCACGCCGCTCTGGATGCCTTTAGGCGCCAGTACTTCCGGAAGTACCGGGATGGAAACGTACGTGTTGTCCATGCCAATAGCCCGGTTGTGAGTTTTGCTGCCGGTGCCCAGTGCAGAGCCGCCTGCAGCGGAGTCGGTATGGTAGTTATCGGTCGACTGGGTTTTAGACAGGCCAACCTGTTTCATCTGGAAAATATTGAGCGCGCCTTTGTTGGCGGTGTAACCCGCAAACATTTCAGCCAGCCCGGTGCCATCGCCAATAAAGAGGATCACATTTTTAGAGCGTACTTGTGTGGCATCAGATACATAACTCGGTGTATATACGGGATGTACCGGCATATCGCCCGCAGTGGTCTGTGTGGTTTTATGCATCACATCATATAATTCTTCCGGATGATCAGTACCAATCCAGTCTACCCCCATATCCATCAGTTTATAATAGGTAGATCGGGTGGAAGGAGCGCCCCAGAAACGGAAGGGATAACCCTGTTGGTGTACCTGGTCAATCACCTGGGTCACTTTTTTCATTTCCGCTGGTACAAGGGTACCTTTACCATTCCATTTACTGTATTGGCCAAAATCCACACTCAGCATAGCGATGCGGGATTTTAACGCAGCAGGATATACGCTGTCTGGTCTGCCGTCAAAGAAAAAAATAGGATCAAATTTTTCCCATTCCGCCATCGGAGGCAGGTTACCCGAAATCACCAGCTTCACGGCAGATGGGTTGGTGCTGCGATCGAAGTATTGACGGTAAGGCAGCAGCAAGGTTTGTAATGCCTGCAGGGTAGGACTACCTTCGGTTTTAATATCTATCAGCAACTGCATGGGGGAGTTATCTGCATAGGGTTTGCCGTTATACAAGGCAAACTGACGCAGTACCGGTTGCAGGTACATTTCTTTAAAGGTACGGAAGGGGGTGATGGCACTGGGATCATGTGCTACGTATATAACACCTTCTTTCAGGTGTATATCTGCCTCAATAGACCCAAACTGCAAAGAAGCTGCAGCGTAAAAGGGCGTTGCGCGTTCATAGTCGTTGTGCGAATGCGCCGCTGCCATCGTGTATTGTCTGATTTGTGCATTTGCACTGGCCGCCAGCAATACGCCCGACAAAACTGAAACAAAATTCTTCATTGTATAATTCATCTGTTGTAAAATGCAATGGTTACTTTATAAATAAAGCATTCCCCGTTTAAAGGAGGCAAAGGTAGCAACAATCTTATCTGGCAGCCTTCCGGTAGTTGTTTATCATTATGTTAATTGTTGCCGTTGAAAAATCGATTTAGTTGAGCATTCTGCAACTAAGATATCATTTTTTGCCGGCAAAAGAAAAGTATTGGATAAGTGGAGAAAGAGGGAGATGTAAATCGTGGAAACTACAGGTTAAACAGGGGGACAACAAATCATCAGAGGGTAGGCCAGTTTTGAACCAGTTCTTTGAGCAGGTTTTGTCCTTCTTCCCACTCGCCCAAACCGGATTCACTGTTGATATGTCCTTTGGCGCCGGCATTTACAAAACGGCTGCCCCATTTTTCGGCGAAGAAAGCCGCCCGCTCCAGCGAGCAATAGGGATCATTCGTACTGGCTACAATAATGCTTTTAAAGGGCAGCTTCACCAGCGGAATAGGCGAAAACCCTACAGCAGCCTCCGGAAATCCCGGTCTTTCTGCATCTGCCGGCGCTACCAGCAAAGCTGCAGTGATTTTAGTCTTGCTTTGTGCAGCCCAATGTGCCAGCGCAATGCAAGCCAGGCTGTGAGCGGCAATCACCACCTGAGGCCCCGCAGCTTTCACCGATTTTTCTATCTGGGCTATCCAGCGTTCGCAAACCGGCGCATCCCAATCCGTTTGCGCTATCCGCTTTGTACCGGGTATAGACTGTTCCCACAGGGTTTGCCAGTGTAGAGGCCCAGAGCTACCCAACCCTGGTGCAGTCAGTACTTTAATTTCCATGACTTTATTTGAGTATTGAAAGATAGTAAAAGAATGACGAATTATGAATTACGTATGACAGGTGGGAGAAGATGGGCTATTTATAAAATAGCCGGAGCTGAAAAGCCCCGGCAACAGGTAACAACCAAAACAGCATTGATTAATACTGAGTATTTTAATGACTGCCTCCGGGCAGCCAATGTAAAGAAGCTATTATAGAAACCGTGTTGTTCTCCCCCCAGAAAGTGCCGGAAAAATGGTGAATGTATTACGGTTTAAAAAGTGTCTGTATGACAATTATTAAGACGCGGCAATGTAGTGCAAAAGAGTTATAAAAAAAAGAAAGGTCGAAAGAATTCGACCTTTATTGCTAAAATTCCACGTTATGGCACTCAGGTCCATAAAAAGTTAATCAGCTTGTCCGGCATAGCCGGTATATAACGAGTGATATTTACATTTTTGTTGGGGTATACATCCTCCTGTTATACAAAAGTAAATGAAGCTAAAACGATTGTCAAGGAATTAGCAAATAATATTTTAAAAAAAATGGAAATAAGCCCTGGACGGCGGTTCTGGAGATACAAGATAATTTTAAATAGTAGCTTGTTATAATTTTAAAAGATAAATGAGTACTTTTTTTGCCAATCTGAACATCCATGAAACGTATCCTGATAAGTACGCTGCTGTTATGTAGCCTGGCGATTACTGCCATCGCCCAACAGCAGCCGGGTAAAGGACTGACCGTTACCCTCGATTACTACTACAATAACGAGTTTAAACCCGGTAAAGATGGTACTCCTGTGCGCTGGCACTACATCTGGAGCGAAACAGACATGGGGGGCCTTTCCATATGGGGCGGCATCTTTGATTCCCTGGGCGTAAAAAGGGATAGCCTGCTGCAGGCGCCTACAGCGGCTAATCTGGCCAAAACAGATATCTATATGATCATTGACCCGGACACCGACAAAGAAGCTCCCCATCCCAACTACATGAATCCGAAAGACGCCGCAGCTATCGCCAATTGGGTAAAAGCCGGTGGAGTACTGGTGCTGATGGAAAACGATTCCGCTAACGCGGAGTTCGACCACTTCAATCAACTGAGTGAAAAATTCGGTATCCACTTCAATGGGGATAGCCGTAACCGTGTGAAAGGGAAAAACTGGGAACAGGGTACTTTTAACCTCCCCGTAGGACACGAGATTTTTACCCGTGGGGAAAAAGTTTACATCAAGGAATTATCGACCATACAGGTAAAATCGCCTGCCAAAGCCGTTTTCAAAGACGGCGACTATGTGATCATGGCCGTGGCCAAAGTGGGCAAAGGAACGGTATTCGCGGTAGGAGACCCCTGGTTTTATAACGAATATGTAGATGGAAAGAGATTACCGGCATCTTACCAAAATCTGGAAGCGGCAACAGACCTAACCCAATGGCTGATTGCAGCAGCTAGCCGCTAGCTTTTAGCTTTTAGCAAAATGCAGCGGAGATTAACATTTTATGTTCTCCGCTGCATTTTGCTAAAAGCTAAAAGCTAATGGCTAAGAGCTTAAAAAATCCAGATTGCGGCGAATACCGCCAAACTTGCTGCGTTTAAGGGGAGAATGACGGAAAATAGTTTTAAAAGCTTCCTCTGTCAGCTCTTCCCAGTCGCGGGTAGAGAAGTTAAGAATAGCTGGTATCGGCGTAAACTCCGCCTCCTGGTGCGCTTTGGAAAACCGGTTCCAGGGACACACATCCTGGCAGGTATCACAGCCAAACATCCAGTCCTCAAATTGCCCCTTCATCTTATCGGGTATCAGCTGATCTTTTAGCTCTATGGTAAAGTAGGAAATACATTTGCTGCCGTCTACTACGCCCGGCGCTACCAGCGCTTCGGTAGGACAAGCATCCAGGCAACGGGTACAGGACCCGCAGTAGTCGCCCACCGGGCCATCATACTCCAGGGCCAGATCCGTAATCAGCGTTGCAATAAAGAAAAAGGAACCAGCCTGTTTGTGAATGAGGTTTCCGTTTTTACCAATCCAGCCCAATCCGCTGCGCCTGGCCCAGGCACGCTCCAGCACCGGCGCGGAATCCACAAAACCCCGGCCCTGAACAGGTCCTATATGCTCCTGCATCCGCAGCAACATGGTTTTTAACTTCGCCCGGATCACCTCGTGATAATCATGTCCATAGGCATATTTGGAAATACGCGGGGCATCGCTGCGCTGCCGCTCAGAAGGGAAGTAATTAAACAACAAGGTAATTACAGACTGGGCGCCATCTACCAGTTTCCGGGGATCTATACGCTTGTCGAAATGATTCTCCATATACTGCATGTTGCCATGCATGCCCTTGCTCAACCAGGCCTCCAGTCTGCGCGCATCCTCATCCAGCTGCACCGCCTGCGCAATGCCACAATGATCAAATCCCAGTTCCCGGGCCAGCTCTTTTATGAATAAAGTATGCGTCATCCCCGCGAAATTACGTGAATTTTTATACCTTAGTCCCGCATATAATCCGATATGCCCTTATACTGTATGCGCTATAACATTGTTTCGCTCGTCTGCCTCTCGGGCAGTTTGTTGTCCCTGTGTGCCAACGCCCAGGATCCCTCCAAAATGAAATTTGGAAAAGTTGAGAAGCAGGAATTCACCATCGAAAAATTTAACAAAGACACCGGCGCCCATGCCATCGTGCTGGCTGAAATCGGCTCGTCTAAATTTGAAAGCGATGGTAACGACCTGCGGCTGGTCTACAAAGTCCACCGCCGTATTAAAGTGATCGACAAAAACGGCTACGATGTAGCCACCGTTGAAGTTCCCCTGTATAAATCTGAAACACAGGAAGAAAAATTGCAGAACATTAAAGCCGCCGCCTACAACCTCGAAAATGGAGAAGTAGTGGAAACAAAAATGGACAGCAAAAGTGTGTTTAGTGATAAACAGGACAAATCCGTGATGGTAAAGAAATTTACCCTGCCCGCTGTAAAAGAAGGTACCATTATCGAGTACACCTACACCATTACTTCACCTTACTACCGCCACCTGCGCTCCTGGGATTTCCAGGGTGAATATCCCCGGCTATGGAGTGAATACAGTGTATCCATTCCTGAGTACTTCGACTATATGCTCATCCCACAGGGGTATGAAAAGTATGTAGTGAAAACAAAGGACTACAGCCGCTCTACATTCACCTTCCGTAATGAATCGCATGGCGCTGCAGGTCCGTCTCAAACAGTGACGGTTACACCTAATATCACCAACTATAAATGGGCATTGAAAGATGTGCCGGCTATTCATACCGAAAGCTTTATTACCACCGTAGATAACTACGTAAACCGCGTGGAATTCCAGCTGTCGGCCTATAATTGGCCGGACCAGCCACGTAAACCGGTACAGAGCACCTGGGAAGAACTGATGAAGGATATGTTGAAAGACCCGGAAATGGCCGGTGCACTGGATAACAATAATGGCTTCCTCGGAAGTACGGTAGATGAACTGGTGAAAGACGCCAAAACCGACCGGGAAAAAGCACAGAAAATATTTACCTGGGTACGTGATAATTTTACCTGTACAACACACCACGCATTATGGATGCGGAAATCCCTGAAAACCGTTTTTAACGCAAAAAGCGGCACCGTGGCAGACATCAATATTTTGTTGGTGGCCATGCTGAAAAAGGCCGGACTCTTTGCCTCACCAGTCATTCTTAGTACCCGCGATAACGGTTACGTATATCAGTTTTATCCACTGTACACCCGCTTTAACTACGTGATTGCTGGCGTAAATCTGGGTGACGAATACATCACACTCGATGCTTCCAATCCACTGATAGGCTTCTGTAAGCTGCCATCCTACTGCTATAACGGCGCCGCCAGAACGGTAAATGAATTTGCTACCCCCATTAGTCTGTGGGCTGATTCCCTGAAGGAACAAAAATTCACCAGCGTGATGTTGGGGAAAATTAAAGATGGGACAATCGAAGGGTCCTTCATGCAAAGACCTACCTACTTTGAATCGTACTCCGTACGCAATAGCGTGAAAGATAAAGGGCAGGAGGAGTTCTTCAAACAAATCAGGAAAGCCTATACCGGTGAAATAGAACTGAAAAATAAAGAAATAGACGACATAAAGAACCTGGAAGATCCGGTAATGGTGAAGTACGAATTTGATATGCAACTGGGCAACGAAGACATCCTGTATATCAACCCTATGCTGGGAGAGGCATATAAAAATAATCCCTTTACATCCATGGAACGTAAGTTCCCGGTAGAAATGGCCGCCGTTTCCGATGAAGTATATTCCTTTAACATGGAGGTACCAGATGGGTATGTGGTAGATGAATTACCGAAACCTACCATCGCCAACTTCAATGAAAACGAGGGCCAGTTCCAATACCTGATTCAGCAAACGGAAAGCCATATTCAGCTGCGTTGCCGTATTCAACTGAACAAAGCCAATTTCGGGCCGGATGATTATGCTACGCTGCGCGAATTTTATGACCTGATTGTAAAAAAACAGGCCGAGCAAATTGTCTTAAAGAAGAAAAAATAATATATGCGCAAACTGTTAGTAATATGCGCAGGATGTTGGTTGTCCCTTGCCGCACAATCTGCACAGGCAGGAGATCCGGTATATCCGGCAAAAACAATCCCGGCTGCCCTGAAAGAACATGCACATATCGTAAAACGACTGGATGAAACCACCGTTAAAATCAATGATCCGTCAGATACCCGTATTACCTATCATTACATCACCACCGTGTTGGATGAAGAAGGAGCTAATCATGTAAATTTAGTCGTAGAGTACAGTAAACTAGACGAAATACGCTCCATCTCGGGGGCTTTATATGATGCCAGTGGAGAATTGGTGAAACGGTTAAAGCAAAGCGAAATCAAAGATGTTAGCGCGGTACCTGATGGAAGCCTGATAACAGATGCCCGTATGAAAATTCATCAGTTTTACGCTACCGTATACCCATATACGGTAGAGTACACGCTGGAAATACGTCAGAATCATACTTTCGGGCTACCGCATTGGCAACCACAGCGGAGCATCGACTGCACAGTAGAGCAAAGTAAATTCACGGTTACAACACCACAGGATTATGCACTGCGTTATCGCAGTCACCTCTATAATGGTGAGCCAGTCATTACAACAGATAAAAGTACCAAAACATATACCTGGGAAGTAAAGCAACTGGCGGCATTAAAATCGGAAGTGAGTCCCGATGAATTTTACCGTCGTACGCCGGGGGTTTTTCTCGGAGCTACCGATTTTGAAATAGAGCATTATAAAGGGAATATGAGCTCCTGGAAAGACTTCGGCAACTTTGCTTATAAACTGAATGAAGGCAGAGATGTTTTGCCGGATAATATCAAAGCCAAAGTACAGGAACTGACAAAAGGTCTTTCTTCCCGCAGTGAAAAAATAAATGTTCTATATAAATATATGCAGCAAAACACCCGTTACATCAGTATTCAACTGGGTATAGGTGGTTGGCAGGCTTTCGACGCGATGTCTGTTGCATCAAACGGTTATGGTGATTGTAAAGCTTTGTCCAATTATATGATGGCATTGTTGAAAGAAGCAGGCATCAAATCGAATTGCGTACTGGTACAATCCGGAGAGCATTCGCATACACTGCTGGAAGACTTCCCTTCTTCGCAGTTTAACCACGTTATTCTCTGCGTGGCAGACAGCAAAGACACCACCTGGCTGGAATGCACCAACAATACATTGTCTGCCGGCTACCTTGGCGACTTTACAGATAACAGGCCCGTATTGCTGGTAGATGAAAAGGAAAGTAAACTGATTCGTACGCCTTTTTACAATATCAATTGTAACCAGCAACTGCGTACTATTAATGCCGTAGTAGATTCCAGTGGTAATATTGATATCAGCGCCGTCACCACTCGTAGCGGACTACAGCAGGACTTTCAGCACGCAATGATTCATCAGTTGAGTGAGGAAAAGCAGCTGGAACGGTTGCGGAAAGGACTCGATCTTGCCAGTTATGATATCACCGGCTATCATTGTAAAGAAATACCTGGCGTCATTCCATCTATTGAACAAAAATTACAAATCAAAGGACATAACTATGCAACGGTAACGGTTAAACGTATGTTTCTGCTGCCGGATATCCTTAACCGTGGCGGTATGAAGCTGGATGCAGAAGAAGGCCGCAAATCGGAAATCAGGTTTAACTTCGCTTACCGTGACATTGATACCGTAAACATCACTTTGCCCGCAGGTTATCGGCCGGAAGCTATGCCGGAGCCGGTAAAGGTGTCCGGAAAGTTCGGCAGCTACAGTGCTTCCACGATAGTAAAAGGAAATACGATCACGTATATACGGAAAATAGAACAACAGGCGGGCGTATTCCCAGCTACTGATTTTCCGGAGTTAGTGAAGTTTTTTGGTACCATTTACAAAGCAGACCGGAGTAGAGTGGTATTGGTAAAAGAATAAGCATAAAACATAAAGCTATTGTAGCGATTGATCAAAGCGTATGATATCCGCAATGGTCAATCGCTACAATAGCTTTATGCCTTATGCTTTCTGCTCAAAAAAATTATTTCTCCCGCACACTCACTGAAATATGTCTGTCTTTTTTCCTTTCGTCATCTGGTGCGGTAGCTGCGGCTTTCGCAAATTGAGAGCCATAGCCTTCTGCGCCGAGTAATTGGTCAGCACTGGTTTTCTCTTTCTTCAACGATGTAACCACAGACTCAGCGCGTTCTTTAGACAGGCGTAGGTTAGCGGTACTATCACCGGTACGGTCAGTATAGCCACCTATTTTTATTTTAGCTTTCGGGAACGCTTTCATGATAGCCGCAATGTTGCCGACTTGTTTCATACTTTCTGCTGTCAGTTCTGCACTGCCTGTTTTAAAGTTCAGGTTATCAAAGTCAAACCATACATCTTTACCGGCAGCTTTGCTACCATCTTTCAGGAAGGTGACCAGTTGATCCTCAATACCACCTTTATAAGCATCGAGTACTACGCCATCAGGAAGGGTTACTTTAATACTTTCCCTGGTTTCAGTAGTAGGTGGCGTGGTAGCCCCCATAGATGCCGAATCCGCCAGCTGGCTGGTAGTGATACTATCTGATACCGGTGTGCCGCCAGGCTTATTGCTGCCACAACCGCGCATCAGGTACCACAACAATATGATAGCAATTAATATCAGCAACAGCGACCATACCCAACGATTACTACTACCGCCACCAGGCTTGATGTTCACGGCGCCGGCCGTAGTCGTGGCCGTATCAGTGCCGATACCCAGTTTTTTGCCCAGGTCGCCCAGATTCGCCAGCCCCAGGATGCCGGCAATATTTAATCCACCAGGAATAGCCCCCAGTATCTTATCTTTTTGAGAATCCAGTAAAGAAAGGAAAGAGTTAGGACTAAGATTATTTTGTGCTGCATATTGACCTACCGTACCCAGTGTGGCTGGAGCCGCCGTTTGCAGTAACGTATTGGCAGAAGATTCTTTGATGCCGGCAAAAGAGGATAACATGCCTGCAATGGAACCTACTTTGTCGCCAAACAGGCTACGCAGTAAATCAGCTCCTTTGCTCATCAGTCCACCTGCACCGCCCTGAAGCGCACCGGTAATGGCCGATGGATTAGCATCTCCGGCTACCCCTTTTACCATGTCCAGCAACCCTCCGGCACTTCCCGATGATCCCGCTTTGTTAAGCAGCCCGCCTAGAATAACCGGTACTATGCCGCCAAGGGCCTTCTGAATTCCCCCCTCACTTTCCCCAAGTTGTGAGGAAGCCTGACTAACCACGTTGTTGTTGAAAATACTTTTAGCGCTTTCCAGTAAGTCGAAAGACATAATTGTAGGGTTTAATGATGATGAATGTATTGATCAGTTTTGAATCTCGATCATCCGGCTGTTAGCGGAAACAGACAATTGCATGTAATAGGAATGGTATAACAACAGAGTCCACGTTGTTGTTTGAATCCTACCACAATTGCCATAAAATAGCATTTTTGATATATAATAAATTGTAAATAAAGTATTGATTTTTAGGGAGATGGATACCTTCTTGGGTGTTTTCCTTGGAAGGGCAGTCATTTTTTCGTACCTTTGCTTCGCTTTACGCATTTTTCGACTGTTGAATGTGCCTTCCGAGCACCACGCAATACGCTATAACAGTCAATATTTATTGGATTGATCATTTGTCGGGCCACATCGCGCCCGGTTTCCATCTCCGGCTAGCTGTTTTAGGCAGTTGCATGCACATAGGATACCTATGTCGCCTGGAAAAAGATCAGCTTAAACATATTTTAAAATTGATAACTATGATTCAACGATCATCGTATTGGTTTTACTATGTGCTTCGCTGATCTGGCCACCACATCATTACCCCGGATAGGAAACCACCTGCATCAGGCTCCCGGCACCGCTAAAAACTAATCAACAATGCCGAAACTTCAAATCAATAACCTGACCCTCATCTTTGGCCGCGAGCGCAACGCCGCGCTGCAAATGCTGAAGGAAGGTAAAAGCAAAGCAGCAATACTGGATGCTACCGGCTGCACTGTGGCCGTAAAGGAGGCTTCTTTTCAAATTGAAAAAGGAGAGTTCTTTGTCATCATGGGCCTTTCCGGCAGCGGAAAGTCCAGCCTGCTGCGCTGTTTGAACCGTTTAATAGAACCAACAGCCGGAGATATTTTACTTAACGGTACCAATATCACCCTGCTGAACGAAGCAGCTCTGCAACAAACACGCAGAAAGGAAATATCTATGGTGTTCCAGAAATTCGGATTGCTGCCACATCGCACGGTGCTGGAGAATATCGCATTTGGCCTGGAACTGCAGGGAATGCCCCTGGAAGAAAGAACGGACAAAGCCCGTGCAGTAGTAGAACTGGTAGGACTCAAAGGTTATGAGCAAATGCTCCCGGCAGAACTATCCGGTGGTATGCAGCAACGCGTAGGCCTGGCCCGCGCACTGGCCAATGATCCGGAAGTATTACTCATGGATGAAGCCTTCTCTGCACTCGATCCGCTCATCCGCACCCAGATGCAGGATGAACTGCTCGACCTCCAGGAGAAGATGCATAAAACCATCATATTTATCACGCATGATCTCGATGAAGCGATCCGCCTCGGTGATCGCATTGCTATCATGAAAGATGGAGAAGTGATACAGATAGGCACCCCGGAGGAAATCCTCACGGCGCCTGCCAACGATTATGTATCCTCCTTCGTGGAAAAAGTAGACCGCAAAACGATTATCACCGCCTCTTCCATGATGGATACCAAACCCACCATGGCTGTATTCAGGAAAGACGGACCAGAAGGAAGCCTGCGTAAAATGCGCGCCACGGGTCTCGATATCCTCCCGGCTGTAACCGTGGATAAACACTTCCTCGGCTTTGTATATCTCCGGGAAATACTGGAAGTAAAAAAGCGGGGCGACAAAACCATCGAAGCGGTCATCCACCGCGATGTACCGGTGGCACATCCGGATACCACGGTAGAACAAATGCTACCCTTTATCGCAGAAACCGATAAACCAGTGGCAGTAGTAGATMCAAAAAACAATAAACTGCTGGGATTGATTTCACAAACATCCCTCATTATTGAAACCACCGGTAATCAGCCGGCATAACCCCAACGAATAAACGAATTAAGATATGATTAGAATAGGAAAATATATAGAACATTTCATCAACTGGTTAACCCATAACTTTGGTCCCTTCTTTAAGGCCCTCAAAATAGGGGTGGAAGCAATGGTTGGCAGTGTACAATGGCTGCTGACCTTCACCCCCTTTTATGTCGTAATTGCTTTACTGGCATTCCTGGCCTGGAAACGGGCCGGCTGGGGCGTGGGCGTAATGACGCTCCTGGGCCTCGGTTTTATCTACGGAATGGGATACTGGGGGCAAACCATGGAAACACTGGCATTAGTCCTTGTATCGGCCGTTATTGCCTTATTAATAGGTATTCCGCTGGGTATCTGGGCCGCTAAAAGTAAAACAGCCGGCAAAGTAATGCGTCCGCTGATGGACTTTATGCAAACGATGCCCGCCTTTGTATATCTCATCCCCGCCGTTTTATTCTTTGGATTGGGAAAAGTACCCGGTGTATTCGCTACCATCATCTTCGCGATGCCACCAGCAGTACGCCTCACCACCCTTGGTATTAAACAGGTGCCGGAAGATATCGTGGAAGCCACCCGCTCTTTCGGTGCTACTTCCCGGCAGCTGCTCTTTAAGGTAGAACTGCCACTGGCGATGCCTACACTATTGGCAGGCGTTAACCAAACCATTATGATGGCGCTGTCTATGGTAGTAATTTCTGCTATGATTGCCGCCGGCGGACTGGGAGAAGTAGTCCTCAAAGGTATTACCCAATTGAAAATAGGCGTGGGCTTCGAAGGCGGTATTGCCGTCGTGATCCTCGCTATCATCCTGGATCGCATCACGCAGTCATTTGGAAGAAGAAAACAACGAACTTCAAAAACAACCTGATATGAAGCAAATATTTTTATTCGTCCTGGTAGCAGTCATACTGGGCATGGCTGCCTGTAACACGGGCGGCGCCAATGGCAAAAAGAAAATTACCATCGGCTATGTCAACTGGGCAGAAGGTGTTGCCATGACCTACCTGGCTAAAAACATACTCGAGCAAAAGGGATACGAAGTAATCCTCAAAAATGCTGACGTGGCGCCCATATTTGCGGCCGTTGCCGGCGGAGACGCGGATATATTCCTCGACGCCTGGATKCCGGTAACACATCAGCAATATATGGAAAAGTTTGGCCAGCAGCTGACAGTGTTAAATAGCAGCTTTGAAGGCGCCAGAATAGGACTGGTCGTGCCAGACTATGTAAATATTCATAGCATCGCAGCACTCAATGCTGCCAAAGATAAATTCAAAGGCCACATCGTAGGGATCGATGCAGGCGCCGGTATCATGGGCAAGGCAGAAGAAGCCGTGAAAGCCTATGCACTGGACTACGAACTGCAATCCTCCAGCGAAGCGGCTATGATGGCCATCCTGAAAAAAAACATCGATGAAAAGCAACCCATCGTCATCACCGGTTGGGCGCCCCATTGGATGTTTTCCCGTTATCAGCTCCGGTTCCTCGATGACCCGCAACAGGTATTCGGTGCGACAGAAAATATTCAAATCATCGCCAACAGCGAATTTAGTGTAACCGACACCGTAGCCGTTCCCTTCTTCCGTAAATTCCAGCTCACCAGTGAACAACTGGGCTCCCTGATGGGCGCATTAGCTGATACGGATAATGATGAAGATGCCGCAGTGAAAAACTGGATGCAGCAGCACCAGGAGCTGGTTACCAGTTGGTAAAGCTAAAGGCAGAAAGCAGAAAGCAAAAAGCAGAAAGCAAAAAGCTATTGTAGCGAATGATCTAAACGTAATGATCATTCGCTACAATAGCTTTTTGCTTTCTGCTTTTTGCTTTCTGCTTTCTGCCTTTAGCTTTTACAGCGTCATTCTTTGTTGATTCCTGAAAATAACGACTGGCACTTTCTTATCGCCATAAAACTCATCCGCTTTTGTCAGGTCTTCTTTAGTAAAGATTTTTTTATCACCCAGTTGCAGGATAACATCACCTGCATGTATAGGGTATTTATGGCCGGTTTCCGGCACTGCTACTACGTAGGCGCCTTTGTTATCCGGTAACCCGGTAGCAGACCGTTCGCCCAGTGTTTCAATATTTTTCATGAGGGCACCTTGCCAACCGGAAAAGCTGGGTTCTTCATTCAATACTTCTTTTTCGAATACCGGCAATGGTGCTTTTTTTGCCCTTGCTTTCAGCGCTGGCGTAACCACCCCAAATTGATCCATCGGGAAGTTGCGGAAGCCTGTTTTTAGTGCCTGTGACGTGCGTTGCACGCGGTAATCACCGGTAGCGGGGGAAATGTACATGGGATCACCTGCCAATGATTTTCCATCTGTAGGGGGCTTGATGGCATTTTGCTCCGGGAAAAAGTTGTGGTCTATCTCATCTCCCCAAAACTCAACTGCAATAGGTTTGTAAGTACGGCTCACAATATTATGCCTGAAAATATCATGACTGTTTTCAAACCATACATGCGGATGGAAGGAGTTATTCAGCATAATATTGTTTTCTACGGTGCGATAAAAGCCTTCCCGTAATTTAAGCCCACCATTCAAGCATACGTTATTGTAAATATGATAATTGGAGGAGCCATCGTCCAGGTCAATATCCCAGCCATGGTCGCAACGGAAACGATTATTCCGCAGGATGGTGGTTTTCATGGCATCCTGCTTAATCATCCAGGGATGCGCCGCCGCCATGCTATCCAGTCGTTCCCGGTTCGGATACCACCAACGGTCACGGCCCCAGGAGTTAAAGGCGCCGTGGTCGCCCGTTTCCAGTACGGTATTAAATACATCGTTAAACTCAATGATATGCCCGCCCCAGGTGCCTTCACTCACGTTAATGCCTGCACGTGGTACGTCATAAATGGTATTATGCGATACGGTGATATCCATTGCCATAGATATTTGTACGCCGGCGGTTTGCTTTTCAATCTGGCCAATACGGTAAATAAGATTGTTATAAGCCACGCAGGATGCCGGGTAGTTAAGGCTTTTAGGTCCTGCAGCAGTGTCCATGCCTTTAAATACGGGCGACTCATTGTACTCGAACAACGGCGCTCGTACGGCATCCGGATTACCTACAAAGCAGATACCACTGCCACCTGCATCATGTATCTCGTTGCCGGAGATGTTGACACCGCGGTTATAGTTGCTTACAAAAACAGCGTTGCCGCCATTATGATCAAATTCGCAATCGCGGATGCTGCAGTCTTTCGTGCCATCCAGCAATACAGCGCCGCCACGGTAAATGGCCCAGTCGCTCCGCAACAGCGGCTCACGGGTATCCATAAACGTAGCATTGCTATGCGCAAAACGTATATTACTGAACGTTATGTTTTTTACCGGCTTGTCAGCAGTACCTTTTAATGCCACAATTTCCGGTAAGTGGGAGATGATAACACTTGCTTTTTCCAGCGATACGCCGGCAACGGGTTTATAATAAAGTGTTTTACCCGCTTTATCATAATACCATTCCCGCGGAGCATCCAGTTCTTCGAAAATATTTTCTACAAAACGTTCCTTTTCATTCATGCCCATTTGCCGGTTGTTCTGGTAGCCACCTTCCATTTGCAGGGAGCCATCGGCATTTACACCGGTAATACGATAGTGGTAACCGCCCCATTCATGCTTGTGTAGGGCATGTATATAGCCGTCTTGCGGATGCTGCCAGGTTTTAATCCTTTCCGGGCTGAGCACGTCGTCTGCCGTTCCGTTGAAACGTTTGGCGCTGCTGTCGAAATTAGGATAGCGGGCGCGGATCTGTTGCTCGTTGTTAATATAAAGGTGACTGAATTCAAAAGGTACATCCAGCGTCGCTTTATAAATACCATCTTTCCACAATGTCCACTGGAGGCTTAAAGGCTGCCCGCCGCTGAGGGTAACCCCAACTGGTGCCGCATGTGGCTTTTCGTTTCCCGCACTGGTCACGGTGATACTGCCTTTGCCAGCTGGCTGGTCTGCAGAAGATAGCACCAGTGTGTTCTCCAGGAAATAGGTGCCTGGCTTCAGATAAATGGTAACGTTGGCATTCGGTTCTTTTTGAAGGATGGCCTTTGCCTTTGAGATACTTTCGGATAAGCTCTTTTGGTTGGTGGATACATCTGAGGCATAAATTGCTTTCCGCTGGGCCAGCAGGCTCCCGGGAAGAAGCGATAACGCTACCGCATATACGATACAGGTACTTCGTTTCATGGTCGGTTTAGATAATCCGCTAATATAGATACTATAAAGACCTGATTGTAATGAAAAATTAGCAGTTACTAGGCTATTTTTCTGCTAAAAGTGCAGTGATGTTTTGCTTTATATGTCATAATTACCGATTATAGAACATTGGTTCACGGTTTGTTGTTACCTAAACACGTTTGAGAAATCAAAAAAAGGAGTCAAAAAACGCAACTTATGAACTTGAATAATTTTACTATAAAATCGCAGGAAATACTGCAACAGGCACAACAGCTGGCTTTTAATAATCAAAACCAGTCTATTGAAACAGGACATCTCCTGAAAGCCTTATTAAATGATGAAGATAGTCCCATTGAATACTTACTGAAGAAGAATGATGTCAATACTACTTTCGTCAACAGTAAGCTCAATGAGCAGATAAACAAATACCCCCGGATGGCTGCCGGTGAAGGCGGTCAATCCCTCAGCCGCGATGCCAATAATGTAATATTAAGGGCGGGCGCAGCAATTAAAGAATTCAAAGATGAATTTGTAAGTGTAGAACATCTGCTGCTGGGTATTCTCGGCGGTAGCGATGACACTGCCAAATTGCTGAAGGATGCAGGTCTTACGGAAAAAGGACTCAAAGCCGCTATCCGGGAACTGCGTAAAGGGGATACCGTCAACTCACAAACCGGCGGTAACCAATATAATACCCTGCAGAAGTATGCAAAGAACCTCAACGAAATGGCCCGGGAAGGAAAACTCGATCCGGTGATTGGT
Source organism: Chitinophaga sp. 05T412 (assembly GCF_056396465.1). Lineage (NCBI taxonomy): Bacteria > Pseudomonadati > Bacteroidota > Chitinophagia > Chitinophagales > Chitinophagaceae > Chitinophaga > Chitinophaga sp. 05T412. The sequence continues at coordinate 440,393 of NZ_JBFTLN010000003.1, read as the reverse complement.
CGTGATGAGGAAATCCGCAGAACCCTGCATATTCTCTCCCGCAGGTCTAAAAACAACCCTATCCTGGTCGGCGAACCCGGTGTTGGTAAAACAGCGATCGTTGAAGGATTGGGCCACCGTATCATCAACGGCGACGTACCGGAAAATCTGAAATCTAAAATTATCTATGCGCTCGATATGGGTGCATTGATGGCCGGTGCCAAATATCGCGGTGAGTTTGAAGAAAGATTGAAAGGGGTGGTAAAAGAAGTAGCAGAGAGTAACGGGGAAATCATCCTCTTTATTGATGAAATCCATACCCTGATTGGCGCAGGCGCCATGGAAGGCGCCATGGATGCCGCTAACATCCTGAAACCGGCATTGGCCAGAGGAGAATTGCGTGCCATCGGTGCTACGACCCTGAATGAATACCAGAAATATTTTGAGAAAGATAAAGCCCTGGAACGCCGCTTCCAGAAAGTATTGGTCGACGAGCCTTCCGTAGAAGATGCCATCTCCATTTTACGTGGACTGAAGGAAAAATACGAAAGCCATCACCATGTACTGATAAAAGATGAAGCCATCATTGCAGCGGTAGAATTATCACATCGCTATATCACCGATCGTTTCTTACCAGACAAGGCCATTGACCTGATTGATGAAAGCGCTGCTAAACTCAGGCTGGAAATGAATTCCATGCCGGAGGAACTGGATGAACTGGAAAGAAGAATCCGTCAGCTGGAAATTGAAAGAGAAGCCATTAAACGGGAAAATGATGAGGATAAACTTCGCGAACTGGGTGAAGAAATTGCCCGCCTGAGTGAAGAACGTAACACCTTCAAAGCGAAATGGCAGGCCGAAAAAGAAGTAGTGGATCAGATCCAGAACGCAAAATCAGCCATCGAAAACCTGAAGCTGGAAGCCGAACAGGCTGAACGTAACGGCGACTTTGGCCGCGTAGCTGAAATCCGCTACGGTAAAGTGAAAGAACAGGAAAAACTGGTGACCGATCTCACCGAAGAACTCAATAAAATATCTGCCAATCATAAACGTCTTCTTAAAGAGGAAGTAGATGCGGAAGATATCGCGGAAAACGTAGCCAAAGCTACCGGCATCCCGGTATCAAAGATGATGCAGAGTGAAAAAGATAAGTTGCTGCATCTGGAAGAAGAGCTGCATCAACGCGTAATTGGTCAGGACGAAGCTATCATCGCCGTATCTGACGCGATACGCCGCAGCCGCGCCGGATTGCAGGACCCCCGCAGACCTATCGGGTCTTTCATTTTCCTCGGTACTACCGGGGTCGGTAAAACAGAGCTGGCCAAAGCATTGGCCGAATACCTGTTCGACGATGAAAACATGATGACACGTATAGACATGAGCGAATACCAGGAAAAACATTCGGTAAGCCGACTGGTAGGAGCGCCTCCGGGATATGTGGGATATGATGAAGGTGGACAGCTCACCGAAGCCGTACGCCGTAAACCATACTCTGTTATCCTGCTCGATGAAATCGAAAAAGCACATCCGGATACTTTTAACATTTTGTTACAGGTATTAGACGATGGTCGTTTAACAGATAACAAAGGTCGTGTGGTGAACTTTAAAAACACCATCATCATCATGACCAGCAACATGGGTAGTCATATTATCCAGGAGAATTTTGAAAATATTAACGATTCCAATAGAGAAGATATCGTTGATAAGACGAAAGAGGAAGTAATGAATGTGCTGAAACAAACGATTCGCCCTGAATTCCTGAACAGGATTGACGAGGTGATTATGTTCCAGCCACTGATGAGAAGTGAAATTAAAGGAATAATTAACATACAGTTACAACAGTTGAAGGATATGGTGGCAAAGAATGGCATGATATTGGAATTTTCAGATTATGCGCTTGAATACCTTTCCGTTCAGGGTTACGACCCTCAATTTGGTGCAAGACCATTGAAACGCCTGATCCAGAAGGAAATCATTAATCTGCTGAGTAAGAAAATTCTTGGTGGTGATATTGATAAATCCAAACCAGTGTTGATAGATGTGTTTGATGGCGTAGTAGTAATCAGAAACAATTAATTCTAAATACGACGATACATAGTTAACGATAAGCCCCGCGATTCTTCGCGGGGCTTTTTTGTGTTCCATCACCGCGGGTATTCTGCGCAGCTTTCGTTAAATTTGAATGAACTAAAAAAATGACCATATGCCGGGAGAAAGAGAAAAGCGATTTATGCAGCACGCTATTGCGTTGTCACGCAGAGGCATGGAAAACGGCGATGGCGGTCCCTTTGGCGCTATTGTGGTAAGAGGAGAGGAGATTGTGGGCGAAGGATGGAACCAGGTGCTGACAGATACTGATCCTACGGCGCATGCAGAAGTAGTGGCCATCAGGCAGGCGTGTAAAAAACTGGGTACCTTCCAGTTGCACGACTGTGAAATTTTTACTTCCTGTGAGCCTTGTCCCATGTGTTTGGGTGCTATTTACTGGGCCAGGCCCATGCGCGTATATTACGCTAACACCAAGGAAGATGCAGCTGCCATTGATTTTGATGATTCATTCATTTACCGGGAAATTGATAAATCACATGCGGATAAGAAAATTCCGCTGATTGCAATGCCCACGGAAGCCGCGTTAAGTGTTTTCCGGGACTGGAAAGAGAAGGGAGACAAAACACTATATTAGCAGTTAGCTTTTGGCGATTAGCTTTTAGCAAAAATGCAGCGGAGATTATCTCCGCTGCATTTTTGCTAAAAGCTAATCGCTAGTGCCTAATCGCTGAAAAATGATAGGCCCAGAATAATGCCAGCAGCAAAAACAGGATACTAAGAATAATAACGGTGAGGTATATATAATTATCCGATTTCCTCCTGGTGCGGTAGCGTTTATGTAATTTCTTTAACAGCTCCCATTTCATCTCTCTGATCCATCCGGGAATCTTCTCTTTATCTTTGATAGCAGCCAGCCCTTCCAGTGCATCACTGCAAAGTTCGCAATCGGCCAGGTGCATTTCTACCTCATGTTGTTCTTCAGCAGTCAGCTTACCCTGCACATAGTCCAGCAGCTGCTGTTGAGAAGGACAGCCTGTAGTTACAAAGATATCGTTGAAATGCTCGTTCATATCACTATTGGTGCAAATTAACTTTTGTTTGCGCGTTGTTGTTTTTCCAGTAAAAGTTTCAGGTTTCTTTTGCCATTCTGGATATAGCTTTTCACCTGTAGCAGGTTATATCCGGTTTGATCAGCAATTTCCTGGTATGATTTCTTTTGCAGGTAAAACAGCTGTACACAAACTTTCTGTTCAGGGCTTAACAGGCTGATGGCCTGCCCCATATTTTCCAGCAAGATATCCTTTTCCTGGTATACCCGCTTATCTTCTTCCTCCGCTGCGATGCCTCCCATATGTTTATCGGAAATTTCTTCCTTGTATTTCATATGCTTTTGCCGCAACTGCATGAGGCAGTAGTTTTTTGTTACCTGGTAAATCCAGGCCCTGAAATATTGGATCTCGTGTTTATTGATGTCGGATAACATCTTGAGAAAGATTTGCTGCACAGCATCGCGTGCATCTTCTTCATTTTTCAGGTACTTCATGCACATACCCAGTAGTAGTACGGCATAGCGGTCAAACAGCACACCTATCCAATCACTGTTGTTATCAGCTTTGAACCGTTGCAGTAGCTCCTGGTCTGTTAGTTGTTGTATGTCTGGATTATTCACAGGCTAATAAATGGAATGCTGCATATAGGATGCAGCATTCACAAAAGTCCATAATATTTTTGATATATTTTTATTACATACTGTCTAAAGCTTGCTGGGCAGCATTTTTCATAGACCCTTCCATGCGTATTACTTCCCTGAACATGCGGCGGGCTTTGCCCATTTGTCCCTTGCTGCGGTAGCAGATGGCCAGCTGGTAGCGTGCCATTTCCACGTATTTGCCTGAGCTCACCGATTCAATTCTTTTGTACCGGTCAATGGCTTCACCAAGGTTGCCTTGCTGCTGGTATACCATCGCCGCTTTATAGAGATATTCATCGCTGTTAACGGCAGTAACCGGCGTTTCTTTTTTAGGAGGATCTGGGGGAGGGGCGGGCTTATCCTCTTTGGGAGCGGGTTTCGCCTCTGGTTTTGGATCGGGCTTTTTATCGTCGTCTTTGGCTTTATCAGCAGCGGCTTTCTTGATGGAGTCGGCCTGCTTTTGTAAAGCCTGCTGCTTTCTCACACTATCTGCTGCTGCTTTTTTCTGCAATGCCTTCAATGCTGCGGCCTTCTTCAGGGCAATGGAATCGGGACGTGGCGTATTAGCCGCGATCACCGGTTTGGTCGCCGTTTCCGCCGGATGCGTTACTGCTGGCGGTGTTGCCGGGGTATTGTGTCCCGGTGTTATTACTGGCGCGGTGGTTACTACCGTATCTTTAACGGAGTCTTTAACTGGCAGGGTAGCTGCCATTACTCTCACCGGAGGCTGGTTCCGCATATGTCCACGTAACACATATATACTGCCAATACCCAGGCCAATAAAGGCTACCACCCAGAAGTAAGTGAGCATATGCTCTTTGTTCTTTTCCTTGCGGGTGTATTGCGCTACTTTATGTACATGTGAAACGGGCTGAATGCTGTTATGTACGTATCGTTGCAGCTTGTTGGTAAGATCCTGGTAATTGTCCAGGTTTTCCTCTTTCTCTAATGCCTGCAGCGCATCATAACACAGATCACAGTCTGTGAGATGTTGTTCTACAAGATGTMTTTCCACATCAGTCAATCTGCCGTCCAGATAGCGGGGCAACTGATCTCTGCTGAGGCAACGGATAGCGGAAAAAATCTTTAGTACTTTATCATTATTCGGTTTACTACTTAACATATCCCTGATTCATAAATAGCTTGGCAAGTTTTCCTTTGGCTGCTTTCAGCTGGGATCTCAGCTTGTCACGTGATACGCCGGTGGCGGCTGAAAGATCCGCAAAAGATTTATTTTCAAGATAAAATTGCGTGATAATGGATTTGTCGTCTGCATGAAGTCGTTCCAGTGCCTGTTCCAGACGTACAATCAGATCCTGCCGGTCAATAATGTTGGTGGCGGCTTTGTCTACTGTGTTTTCAATATGTAATAAATCTCTGCCATCGCGTGATGGATAGAAAGGCGTGTTTTTTTCCGGTTTACCCAGGTATCCTTTCTGCATATGCAAGATCCATTCATTGGCTTTGTAGATAGTCTGCGTTTTAAGACTGGCACTAAGTCTTTGTAGCAGGGTGGGAAAAACAATATTGGGGTCCAGGTTGGGGTTCTGCTTCAAATGGGGAATGGTAACAGCAACCAACAGATGACTGTACCTGTCCATCAATACGCCTTCTGCCTCGCGATCATGTTGTTTCCTGGCGCGGGATATTAGCTCTTTGTCMGATAAATTGGTTAACTGTTGTTGCATAAACTTATTACTTTATATTTACGTACAAAAGCGGAAAAAGTTCATTTAGCGCATGAAATTATTGAATAATAAAACGGATTTATACAATTAATATGCCATACGCCATTGTCATTGTGCCAGTTGCGCCATTACGGGACGCAGCGTCACATAAGAGTGAAATGATTTCCCAATTGCTGTGGGGCGCTTGCGTAGAAATCATGGAAACAGTTCCCGGAGGCTGGGTGCAGGTGAAAAACCAATACGATGAATATACTGGCTGGGCTACTGCGGCTCACCTGGAACCAATAGATGAAGTATTATTCCGGACACCGCCCACCTGGTATTTTCCTGGCTGGGTGAACCGCGTTACCATGAATGGGCAACCGATGCAGGTCCCTTTTGGTTGCCTGGTAAAGAGTTCTGATAATAAGGCCACGCAGTGGGGAAACATCACCGTAAAATTCGAAGATACGCTACTTCCCTATACAAATATTGCTGTAGCAGATGTAGCGGCTTTAAAACAGGCTGCCATGCAGTTTTTAAATACGGGTTATCTCTGGGGTGGTGTTAGTGTGTTCGGGATAGATTGCTCCGGGTTTACACAAAACGTATTTAAATTATCCGGTATTCCGCTGTGGCGGGATGCTTATCAGCAGGCCACCCAGGGCCATCTGGTAGATTTTTTACAGGAAGCCCGCCTTGGTGATCTGGCTTTCTTCGATAATGAAGAAGGCAGAATTACACATGTAGGTATCCTGCTCAATGATCATGAAATTATCCATTCTTCTGGTAAAGTCCGTATTGATCCAATCGATAACCAGGGCATTATTAATGCGGATACGGGCCTTCGTACGCACCAGTTGCGGATTATAAAACGTTACCTCTAGGCAACGGATAGCCGAAGGCAGAAAGCATAAAGCAAAAAGCTATTGTTGCGAATGATATACGCGACAATAGCTTTTTGCTTTATGCCTTCGGCTTTTAGCTTTGTTTAAAGATCTTGCGATAATCTTCGAAGCTTTGGGTAATAATTTCTGCTGCTTTGGCTTTGTCCTGGAATTCTTCTACCACAACGGTTTTCTTTTCCAGTTTTTTATATTCTTCAAAGAAATGACGCATTTCATCAATGAAATGAGGCGGCAGTTCAGAAATATCGTTGATGTGATTTACGCTCATATCATTAGCAGCTACTGCGATGATTTTATCATCTGCTTCACCACCATCTATCATTTGCATTACACCGATTACTTTCGCTTCTACAATGCACATAGGTACACACTCTACCTGAGATAATACCAGGATATCCAGTGGATCATGGTCATCGCAGTACGACTGTGGAATAAAACCGTAATTGGCAGGATAGTATACAGAAGAATAGAGAACACGATCCATTTTCAGTAAACCGCTTTCTTTATCCAGTTCATATTTGGCACGGCATCCCTTTGGAATTTCAATAATTGCATTTACAACATTTGGCACTTCAGAGCCAGGGCTCACACTGTGCCAGGGATTTGTCATCATAATAATGTTCTTTACTTTAAGGTTTATTGTTCAATATTGGATTAATGCAGAAAAGTGAATAAGGTATTCACCTCACTTTTCATGAAGATATGGTTAGGTTTCCGGTAAGTAAAAACAGGAAAATCRCCACACATTCAATTCATTAATGCGTGGCAAAATTAAGGGAACTCCCCGTTAATAGCTAAAAATTATCCCTTCCTTTTGTGCAAAAAGAATGAATTTATTTAGTTTCAGGCATAATAATACCGGTGGCAGCGGCAGAATCCGCGGATAAAACCCCGGTAGAATCTAATGCATTACCTGTTTGTGGTGCGTAGTTAGGTATGATGCTGTCGAACGTCAGGGATATTTTCCATTGTCCGTTTTCTTTTACCATTTGTAGCACTTCTTTCTGGTGGGCAGAGGAGTTGAGTATGGTAACAGCTGCTTTGTCGCCGTTTTCTTCAATATTGACAACCTCTATCCTTGCATTCTTGATCTTTTCTCTTTCAGGACCACTGCGGCGTCCATCGAAAATGGCGTAGATCTGTATTACCTGTTGAGACTCCTTGGTGGCATAGTCTCTTGCCTGGTCGTAGTTCGAATCCTGAATCGCATGCATAAACGCCAGCGCTACCTCTTCTGGGGAAGCTCTCTTTTTACAACTGCTCATCAGCAACGTTGTAATCAATGCCAGTGTCATGATTCKAAAAAAATTGGTCATGCGGTCGATAAATTATGATATATCACAACAAAAATAGGGGTAAACTTCAATTCTGCAAAGTCGTACAACGATAGTATAGCTCATTCACAGGCTTCCGGACTGAATTTTCCCTTGGATAAAAACAGGTGAACTTACGGCAATCGCCGTTAACAAAGAGTTAATATTTTAATATTTGGCTATTTTGTTACCGGATATTTTTTTTCTGCCCCGCATTTTGTGGCGGAAAAAAAATGTCCGGCAACGCCATAGCCAAACAGTAAAATCATTTATTTGTCCTTATTGGCTTCATATGCCTTGATGATGGCTTTCACCAAACGGTGTCTTACCACATCTTCTTCATCAAGTTCCACATGTGCAATACCTTCAATGTTGCGAAGGATGCGGGAAGCCCTTTCCAGACCGGATTGTTGATTTTTAGGTAAATCTATCTGCGTAAGGTCACCGGTGATAATGGCCTGGGCAGATGCACCGATACGGGTTAGAAACATTTTGATCTGCAAATCCGTGGCATTTTGCGCCTCATCCAGGATAATAAACGAATTATCCAGGGTACGTCCACGCATATACGCCAGGGGAGCAATCTCAATAACGCGGTTGGTCATGTAGTAACTCAACTTCTCCGCAGGGATCATATCATCCAGCGCATCGTACAATGGCCGCAGATATGGGTCAATCTTTTCTTTTAAATCTCCCGGAAGAAAACCCAGACTTTCTCCTGCTTCTACAGCAGGGCGGGTGAGAATAATCTTCTTTACGGCTTTGTTTTTTAACGCTCGAACCGCCAATGCCACAGCAGTATAGGTTTTACCAGTACCAGCAGGTCCAATCGCGAAAATAATGTCATTTTTCTCCGCCAGGGATACCATCTTTTTCTGGTTAGCAGTACGGGCTCTTACCGTACGTCCGTTAGGACCAAATACTAATACTTCATTGGGGTTACGTTCGCTGAAATTGTCAATTTTTGTGCCTTCCTCGTCTCCAAGAATCTGTTCAAAATAGTTCTCTGTCAGATTACCATTTCGCTCCAGGTATTTAACGATCTGACCAATCTTTTCCTCCGCTGTAGCCACTTCTTCCGGTGCCCCACTCAATTTTAACTGGGTGCCCCTGGACAGGATCTTAAGCAATGGGAATTTCTTTTTCAGCAGATCCAGTTTTCCGTTGTTAACACCGAAAAACTCAATGGGATTAATACTGTCTAAATTGATAATGGATTCAGTCAATGATTCTTGATTTAATTGTCCAGGAAATGATCGGTATTTTTCAATCCGAATATATTTAAATCTTGTACAACCTGGAAGACGCAATTGTTAAGCTATCACTAAATTCTGTACCCGTTCTGTTTGAAGGTTTCCACTTTAGCAGCAATATCTTTATTGCTTAAAGCGATGATACGGGCTGCCAGGATAGCTGCATTGCGCGCTCCGGCTTTTCCTACTGCCAGGGTACCAACCGGTAAGCCTGCAGGCATCTGTACAATGGAGTATAAAGCATCAATGCCACCTGGTAAACCACCATCTAATGGAACTCCCAGAACAGGCAGCGAAGTGTAAGCAGATACTACTCCCGGTAAGGCTGCTGCCATGCCCGCTGCGGCAATAATTACGCCAAATCCTTTCTCCTGTGCAGTGATACACAACTCCCTTACTTTATCAGGGTTACGATGCGCCGAAGCCACGATCATTTCGTTTTCAATGCCAAAATATTGAAGGTGCTTTTGTGATTCTTCCATTACAGGTTTGTCACTCTCGGAACCCATGATAATCAAAACTTTCATCTCAAGTAGTATTTAAAAAAATGATAATTTATATAGCCAGCCCAAAGATATTGATCGATTACCAATTTCGGAAAACTGAAAATCCACAACACGTGGATAAATGATCAAACACTACCATTCATCCCCACGTTTTACGGGCATTTGTAAAGAATTGACCTTTATCCAACATTTTATTACTTTTACGAACATAATAGTGATTTTTCATTATATAATGCCTACTTTGGGATTTCCCGATACAACGATCTTAGATTCTGCTATCATATGAATGTAGTTATGCTGGAACAGCACTACCGGCACTTACAGCATCTTGAAGCCGCTATTAATGCCTGTGCACTCTCTGTTACAATAGATGCCGCCGGTATGGTGACTGYGGTAAATACGCAGGTGATAGCCGCTTTGCAGCAATCATCCGATCTCCTCGTAGGTCAGCCACTCACCAACATCCTCCGCCCCGCCAACGCGGACCAGTGGCAAAAAATATGGAATACCCTCCTCGCCGGCCAACCGGTACAGGAACAATGCTGCTTTCTCAAAAATGAACATACCCCCCTCTGGCTGGAAGCCGGTATCAGCCCGCTACTCAATAGCAGCGGTACCATGGAACATTGTATGCTCATTGGCATCGATATCACCTCCCGCAAACTCGCCGAAATAAAAAGAGAACAAAATGAAATCTATTACAGCCAGGTATTGGAAAATCTTCCCCTCGGCCTGCAACAGTTTTCTACCGATGGCAGGAGCGTAGACATGAACAGCCGCCAACGCGAAATATGGGGCGATGCCCATCCCTTCTTCACCAAACCGGAATACCAATGGCTACAGGACCCGTTCTACCGCCTCAATGGCCTCTCCGATCTGTTTGAAGAAGTGATCATCACCGGCAAAACACTCAAACGCGAAATATTACTCAGCTACCGCGAAAAAAGAAACGAACATATTACCCGCCTATATCCCGTGTACTTCGAGGCCACCCTATTCCCGCTCACCGATCAACAGCGGAATATGGTCAACGTATTCCTCATCCTGGACGATATCACAGAGAAAAAACTCTCTGAACTCAGCCTCCAGAAAAGCGAACGTCTCCTCGATAATATCATCGAAAACCTGCCCATCGGCTACATTCAGTTCGATAACTTTGGGTTTATACGCCGCATTAATCAAACCCAACGCTTTTTCTTTAATTCACCCTATCCCGCAGGGCGCCAGCCTTTCAATGTGATGAACGACGACCTGTCCACCATGTTTGAACTGGATAAACTGTTCATCCAGGCACTGGAAGAAAACAGGTCGCTGCGCGTGGAAAAGAAAATAGATTTCTCCCAGGATAAACGCTGGACTACCGTGGGACGTGAAGTATACCTGGACCTCACCGTATTCCCGGTGATAGAGCCGGTAGACAAGGAGATGATTGTGGTGGCGCTGGTGAATGATATCACGGATAAAAAAATGCAGGAACTGGAAAACAGGAAAAACCAGGAATTCCTGCAACAAACCGGTACTATCGGTAAAATCGGCGGATGGGAACTGGATATAGACAGTGATAAGGTACGGTGGACAGACGAGGCCTATCATATTCACGATTGCCCTGTGGGCGCCCCCATCAACCTCGAAAGAGCCAGGGGCTATTATACCCAGGAAGCGAAGGAAATCCTGGATGGCCTCTTAAGGCAATGCATGGCAAACGGTAAACCTTTTGATGCGCAATTGACCATTGTATCAGAACGGCAACAACTGAAAAGAGTGCGCTCCATTGGACAGCCAGGCTACGTAGATGGCCGCCTCGTAAGAATGTATGGCGTAGTACAGGATATCACAGAACAAGTGGAAATCAGAGATGCCCTCACCCGTAATACGGAACTGATGCGGCTTTTCTTCGATACCATCGATATGGGATATGCCGCCATGGAGAAAAACGGGAAGGTCAACTTCCTCAACCGCAAGGCCGAAAAAATGATCGGCCACCCGGTTGCCATGGGCAGCAATATCTTCGAAGAATTTCCCCGCCTCAGCGGTACCGTATTCTTCGCCCGTTTGCAGGAATGTATTCTCCAGCAAGCCTCTCAGTCGTTCGGCATCTATTTCCCCGGCGTGGATAAATGGTACGACTTCCTCCTCACACCCATGCAGGACGGCGGTATCTCTGTATTTATGCGCGATATCACCGATAGCCGCAAAATGCAGAAAGACCTGAGAAAAGCCAATGATCAGCTGTCTAACCTGAATAAAAACCTGCTGAATCAGAACAAACAGCTGGAAGACTTTGCCCATATCACCTCTCATAACCTGCGGGCGCCAATCGCCAACCTGAAGGCATTGATGCAGATGCACAATGAGGCCATCGCGCAGCAGGAACGAGACCTGTACCTGGGCATGGTCCATGAGGTGATTAAAAAGATTGATGAAACCCTGAACGACCTCGTAGAAGTAGTGCAGATCCGGAAAGATGTGAATGTGGAGCGGGAAAAGCTGCTGTTCTCTGAGCGATTACAAAAGGTAAGAGATGTATTGCTGGTAGACATTGAAACGAGTAATATCCAAATTACGTATAACTTTGGCGAAGAGCCGGTCATTGAATACCCAAGGGTATACCTGGACAGTATTTTACAGAATTTTATTACAAATGCGATCCGTTATCGTTCTTCCGAACGTACTCCTGCCGTACATTTGCAAACCTGGAAGGAGAATGAAAACATTATATTAAGTGTGCAGGACAATGGTGTCGGCATAGATATGGAACGTTTCGGTCATAAATTATTTGGCTTCCGGAAAACCTTTCACAAGAACAAAGATGCAAAGGGAATAGGCTTGTTCATTACCAAAACCCAGGTGGAAGCAATGGGTGGAAGTATAAGGGCAGAAAGCCATCCTGGAGAGGGAACAAAATTTATTATTACATTTAGATCAGAATAAACCCCCTTTATGAAGTTGATCAATACGATTTTTATTGTAGATGATGACCCGATTCACCAGCAGATTGCTAAAATCATGATCGAGCGGCAGGCTATCAGCACCAACATTCGCGTGTTTTCAGACGCACAGGATGTACTGGACTATATCCGTGAAAACTCGCAGGATACTGCTGCGTTGCCAGATCTTATTTTGCTGGATTTGAACATGCCGGTGATGGATGGCTGGGAGTTCCTGGAGGAGTATGCCGCATTTTGCAATGAGCTGCCCAAAAACATCCGGATCTTTGTGCTTACCTCTTCTATCGACGAAAAGGACCGTGAGCGGGTAAGCGGATATGATTTCGTTACAGGTTATCTCACCAAGCCACTATCAAAGGAAATTATTGCGCACTTGTCTTAAGTGCATGGATGGTTTTCTCCGGATCAGCAGATGAAAACACTGCGCTACCCGCTACCAGCACATTAGCGCCCGCATGAATGAGCTGTCCTGCATTTTCGGTTCCTATTCCTCCATCTACTTCAATCAATGCATGTGCATGGGTGTCTGATATCAGCTTTCTCAGCTGCTTAATTTTATGATAGGTTTGCTCTATGAAGGTTTGCCCGCCAAATCCGGGATTCACACTCATGACCAGTACCACGTCAATATCACGGATCACATTTTCGAGCATGCTGATCGGGGTATGCGGATTTAAGGCAACACCGGCTTTCATGCCAAGTCCTTTTATCTGTTGTATGTTTCTATGAAGATGAATACAGGCTTCGAGGTGCACTGTTAAGATATCCGCCCCGGCTTTTTTGAAATCTGCTGCATATTTTTCTGGTTCTTCAATCATCAGATGCACATCACAGGGCTTGTTCGCTCTCTTCTTTATCTGCGCAATCACCGGCAGGCCGTAACTGATATTAGGCACAAACCTCCCATCCATTACGTCGAGGTGAAACCAGTCGGCTTCACTACGGTTAACCATATCAATATCTTTTCCCAACTCGAGGAAATTCGCTGCCAGTAAAGATGGCGCCACTAAAACAGGATGTTTTTCCAATGCAGTATTTTTGAGTCGTGTAAATTTAAGCAATTAAGGCTTCAGTCTTTGCAACGCTTCTTTTGCCTCCCTGAAATCTTTTTTAAACGAAGATGCTTTGGCATAATCATCTATCGCCATTGCTTTATTGCCCAGCTGTTCCTGCGCCTGTCCGCGGTAATAATAAGCCCAGGCATCGGTAGGTGCTGACCTGGCGGCCAGGTTATAGTAAGTATAGGCGTCTTTCCAGGCTTTTTTATCGCTGTAAATCTTTCCCAGCGCCAGGTAGGCTTTTTCAAAGCCGGGATCTGCTACAATACATTTCCGGTAGGAGAGCAGTGCATTGGCTGGATCACCTAATTCTTCCTGGAACTGCGCGGCTTCATACAAGGGCCATGCATTGGTGGTGTCCATGCGCCAGGCCTGTGTATAGTAACCTAATGCAGCAGGCGCCTTGCGACTGCGCAACAGGTCGGCCAGCTCCATTACTGCCTCAAATTCGGGCTGTGCACCGGCGGCATGAATCGCAGAGGTCAGGTGACGGATAGCAGTAACGGTATCTTGTTTATCCTCCGCCAAACGGGCTTTTAAGTAAAAGGCTTTGTCGCGCCCTTCCGCGGTACCAGCCAGCACGTTGGCAATACTATCTGCGGAAGCATATGCTTTATTTTCTATCAGCGCAGTAGCCAACCTGTATTGCAGATACGTATAGCCGGGAGCGGTAGTCAGTGCCTGGCGGAAGTAATCAGCTGCTTTTTTATAATCGTTCACCATCAGAGCGGCTTCGCCGGCACCCGCCCAGTAATCCGTGTTGGCAGGCGTTAGTTTGGCGGCTTTTTCAAAATCAGCCTGCGCCAATGCGGGATTGGTATTAAATAGCAATAAGGCGCGGCGGTAATACAACTCCGGGTTGTCCGGGAACTGCCGGATGGAGTCCGTAACAGGACGGATAATATCGCTTTGTAATACCGTGTCGGCATTGGCCGTAGCAGCTGGCTGCCGGGTGCCGCCATTGTTACAGGCCACGGCACCCGCTAATAACAGGAGGATAGATAAATACTTCATACGAGCGCCAAAACTACAGAATCCTTATCGCATTAACCACTTTTTGAATGCGGTGTAGTCGGCGGGCAATAAAGTCGCTTCTTTTTCTTTGCTGTATAAAGACATCACCTTGGCCGGTGTATATATTTCTTCGCGGATAGCCTTCGGCGCGGTGTCCTCAAATTTCACCGGGTGTGCGGTTTCCAGGAAAACGCCGGTAAGCGCCTGCGTATGTTCCAGGTAACGTTGCAGCCCCATGAATCCTACGGCGCCATGAGGGTCCAGCATATAATGATTTTCTTTCCATACCTGCTCCATCGTACGGGCGGTATCTTTATCATTAAAGCTATAAGCCGTCAGTTTTTCCGTGAGCGCCGGCAAACTGTTGCCGAATAATTCCAGTATCCGTACAAAGTTGCTGGGATCAGCTACGTCCATGGCGTTGGAGAGAGTAGGCGATGCCTTACCTGGCTCGTATTTGCCACTGGCCATGAAGCGGGGAACGGTATCATTGATGTTGGTGGCCGCCACAAAATGAGCCACAGGTAAGCCCATGGCAGCAGCCATCATACCAGCGCAAATGTTGCCAAAATTGCCACTGGGCACAGAAAACACCAGTTTCGGATGGGCCGCCTTCATCTGTTTGTAGGCCAGGAAATAATAAAACATCTGCGGCAGCCAACGGGCCACATTAATGGAGTTGGCGCTGGTCAGCGAACGATGATCCTGCAGCGCCTGGTCGAGAAACGCCGTCTTCACCAGCTGCTGACAATCATCGAAAGTGCCCTGTATTTCCAGTGCATGAATATTTTTGCCCAGTGTAGTGAGTTGCTTTTCCTGCAGGATACTCACCTTTTTGGAAGGGTAGAGGATTACGACTTCTACACCGGGAACATCGTAGAAACCGCTGGCTACGGCGCCGCCGGTATCGCCGGAAGTGGCTACCAGTACGGTAACGGGCTGACTGCTGTTGCGGCGGAAATAGCCCAGACACCCTGCCATGAAGCGCGCGCCTACATCTTTGAAGGCGAGGGTAGGGCCATGGAATAATTCAAGGGCAAACGTATGACCGGTCACTTTCTGCAAAGGAAAAGGAAAGTGCAGGGTGTCGGCCACTATCTTTTTTAAGGCTGCTTCGGGTATTTCGTCACCTACAAATGGGCGGATAACCTGTAAGCCGATTTCATGATCCGTATAGTCGTGCAGGTTAGTCAGGAAATGGGGGTCCAACGTGGGGATCTGTTCCGGGAAATATAATCCTCTGTCTGGTGCTAATCCCTGTACTACTGCTGTTTCGAAATTTACCTGGTGCTGCTTGTTTTGTAAGCTGAAATACTGCATGGATAATACGTTGGTTTTGGTTAGTCAATCACTTTAACACCGGCGGTGTTGATTTGGGACACATAGATTTTATAGTCTACTCCCAGTGGTGCGTAAACGCTATCCATAGTAGCCGCTACTTTGCGGGCATTTTCTTCTCCTTTACTTAACATAAATACCGAAGGGCCGGAACCGGAAATACCGCCACCGAGTGCCCCGGCTTCTTTGCATTTCAGTTTCAGTTCATGAAAGGCCGGAATGAGAATGGCGCGTACCGGTTCTACAATCACGTCTTCCAGGGAACGGCTGATCAATTCGTAGTCGTCCTGATACAAGCCTGCCACCAATGCGCCTACGTTGCCCCACTGCCGGATGGCATCGGTCATCAGCACTTTCTGCTTCAGTATTTCACGGGCATCGGAGGTTTTTACTTCTATCTGTGGATGTATCACGGTTACCCATAAATGTTCCGGCGTGTGCAGGGTGGTGATGTCCAGCGGACGGTAACTCCTCACCAGTGTAAATCCACCGAGAATGGCCGGCGCCACGTTGTCGGCATGTGCGGAGCCACAGGCCAGCCTTTCTCCTTCCATGGCAAAACGAACCAGTTGTTTCCGGGTGAACGGTTCGCCCAGCAAATGGTTTACGCCTACCACGGCGCCCGCGCTGCTGGCCGCACTGGAGCCAATGCCGCTGCCGGGATGTATCTTCTTAAAAATCTCTACTTCAATACCAATATCCGGGTGATCGTATTTTTGCAGCAAGGCCTGTATGGCTACTCCTGCTACGTTGCGGGCCGCCTCCAGCGGCAGATCTGCGCCATGGATGGCCGTAATGCGGATGCCTGGTTCAGACACCCTGCGCAGAATCATTTCATCTCCCGGCGCATCCAGCGCCAGTCCGATTACATCAAAGCCACAGGCCACATTCGCTACAGTTCCTGGCGCAAATACTTTTATACTATCCATATAAGGGTTTAGTTAGTTTAATTTAATAATTCATTCCTACGTTTGCAAGGCTTTGGTAAGGATTAATGAAAAGTTTATTACCTGGCGCTGCGGATAATGTCTGCGAAAATGCCTGAAGCGGTGACGTCAGCACCTGCCCCCGCGCCTTTTACAATCAGCGGCTGATCTTTATAGCGACTGGTAGTATACAACACGATATTATCTTTTCCTTCCAACTGATAAAATGGATGATCAGGTGCTACACTTTGCAGTCCTACCGATGCCTTGCCATCTACATAGCTGGCCACAAACTTCAGACGCTTGCCAGCAGCAGCTGCGTTTTCGCGAAGCCCCTGGAAATGTCCGGCATGTACATCCAGCTCTTCGTAGAAATCTGGTACAGACGCGGCATCCAGGCAGGCGGCCGGCAGGAAGGAGTGGTTGGTGATCTCCTCCATTTCTATGGCGGCGCCGCTTTCCCGTGCAAGGATGAGTATTTTTCTCATTACATCTTTGCCACTCAGGTCAATACGTGGATCTGGTTCAGTGTACCCTTCGTCCTGTGCGGCTTTCACTACTTCGCGGAAGCTGGCGCCATTCACAAAATGATTGAATACAAAGTTCAGACTGCCGGATAACACCGCTTCGATGCGATGTACTTTATCGCCGCTTCTGATCAGGTCATTGAGGGTATTGATCACAGGTAATCCAGCTCCAACGTTGGTTTCAAAGAGGAAGGAAGCGTTGTATTTCCTGGCCAGGTCTTTCAGTTGTTTATAATAAACGTAGTCGGAAGAGCAGGCAATTTTATTGCAGGTAACCACGGAAATACCATGCTGCAGAAATTCATGATATACGGCAGCGATATCCGCGCTGGCGGTATTGTCTACAAACACGCTGTTGCGCAGGTTCAACGCTTTTATTTGCTGCACAAAGTCAGTAGTGCTCATATGGCTGCCTTCTTCCAGCTGGGGACGCCAGTTTTCCAGTGCAATACCACTGTCGGCAATCAGCGTACGTTTGCTGTTAGCCAAACCAATAACACGTACCTGTAAGCCCAGTTCGTCGCGTAGGTAATGTTGTTGTTGCTGCAGCTGTTCCAGTAGCTTGCTGCCTACATTGCCTACTCCGGCGATGAAAAGGTTTACCTGCTTCAGCGGAGTTTCAAAGAAAGTTTCATGCATCACGTTCAGGGCTTTCTTGATATCGGCTTTGTTGATCACAGCAGAAATGTTTTTCTCGGTAGAGCCCTGTGCAATGGCGCGTACGTTCACACCGTTGCGTCCCAGGGTGCCAAACAGTTTACCGCTGGTGCCGTGATGGTTCTTCATTTTATCACCTACTACTGCTACGATGCAGAGGTCTTTTTCCACGTGCAGGGGTTCGATGCGTTTCTCCAGTATTTCCTGGCCAAATTCACTGTCCACAGTAGTTTTGGCTTTGAGCATGTCCGCTTCATGAATACCTACGGTAATAGAGTGTTCGGAAGAGCTCTGGGTAATCAGGATCACGTTGATCCGTTCCCGTAAGAGCGATTCAAACAGTCGTTTTGAGAAGCCTGGAATGCCCACCATGCCGCTTCCTTCAAGGGTAAGTAAGGCAATGTGTTTGATGCCGGAGATGCCGGTAACGGGGAAGCTGCGGTCTGCACTGTCTTGTATGAGGGTGCCGTGATCTTCCGGGGCAAAGGTATTTTTGATCCAGATAGGAATACGTTTACTCATGACCGGTTGTATGGTAGGCGGATAAATGACTTTGGCACCGAAATGCGACAGCTCCATGGCTTCCACATAAGAGATGTGCGAAATGGGAATGGCCTGTGACACGATGCGGGGATCGGCGGTCATCATGCCGCTTACATCTGTCCAGATGTCCAGCACATCCGCGTTTACTGCTGCGGCGATAATCGCAGCTGTATAGTCAGATCCGCCCCGGCCGAGGGTAGTGGTATCGCCTTCGGCGGTAGCGGCTACGAAGCCCGGTAATACTACATAGTCAACGGTTGACTGTGCGAAGTACTGGGTAATATGGTGATTGGTGGCAACAAAATTAACGGCAGCGTGGCCGAAGTTATGATCGGTTACAATGAGTTCACGGCTGTCTTTGCAGGTGGCGGAGAGCCCCTGTTGTTTTAATTTTTCCGCTACAATAGTGCAGGACATCAGTTCGCCGTAGCTCATGATTTTATCCAGGGTACGGGGACTGAGTTCTGCTACCTGGAAGATGCCATCACAAAGGTTTTCGAGGGCATTGAGTTTTTTCTTCAGCTGGCTGATCTGGCTGCTTTGTGCGGTAATAGGGAACAGTTCACGGATCGTATCCAGGTGCCGGGCTTCAATTTCCTGCAATATGTTTTTGTAGTCTTCCTGGCCTTGTTCTGCGAGTTGTCCGCAGCGTATAAGCTTGTCCGTTACTCCGCCTAACGCAGATACAACGATGGCATATTGTCCGGCAGGTTTATATTTTTTGAGGATGTAACAAACCTGTTCTATTGCTTTGGCGCTTCCAACAGAAGTGCCGCCAAATTTTAATACTTGCATATGGAAAATTTATACGTAGATAAACTCCGGGTCCTCCCGGTGAAGTACCACCTTCGTGGTCGTTGGATCATATGTGAAAACTAACCCCGCAGTGGGGTTGTAATAATTGTTGTGGACGTTGTGGCCATAATAGTGTCCGTGCCCTGCTGAGTGGCAGGAGTAACAGAGGATTGATATGTATAAAACGGTATCACTATTTGAAATATGACGATTGTGTAACAAAAGTCTACAATTACACCGGTAAATAAAAGTGCAGTGGTGATTTTTAGAAATATTTCAAAAAATGGACGTTTTATTTGTTGGTGTTGTTTGTAAAAGTGTTTTTATTAGTTTTGATGCAATAAAGTTGGCTTTTCTGTATGTTTTTATTATTCCAATATGAACTGAAAACTGCATTGATGTGACTTTTTAATGACAATTAGCGGGTGTTTGTCTGGTTGTCCGAAAAGAATTGTCACCCCCTATATTGTTTTGTACCCCTCACCGTTTAAAACAAAAAAGGGGTAAAAGCATTCTCAATACTCGGTGCGTGATTACGGGAATAATGTAACTTCGGATTTCTCAGATACTAAAGCAAATGGCAAGTTATATTACATACAACAGGGATACTAAGGATCAGGAATACGATAAAATTGGAGGCAGCTGTTTATTACCCGAGACTGTAGACTGGCCTATAGACCGGCATGGAAACAAGATGCTTTTCCTGGCTTCCTTGTCATCTGATATGTTGAAATCACAATGCGGGATGATGATCCCCGAAGGACAGATACTGTCTATATTTTGTCCCTATAAACCTGACGACGTTGAATGCGCAATTGACATGGCCAGAGGTAGGGAAAAGGGATACATGATGACTCATTTGCCGGCCCAGCCAAGACAAGAATCGGAATACCCTATTTCCGGGATAAAAAAGATAGAATTAAATCTAAATTTTGAGACAGATGAAGATGAGTTTTCTGAAGAATTAGATGATAAAATAGKGGGGCAGCCAAACTGGCTTCAAGACAGATTTAATTACACCGGTTACGATTTTGTACTGCAGCTTTCGGGATTGTCTTTCGGAAAAAATTTCGCTGACCATAAGAACTTATTGATGGGCGGCATGCTCTATATTTTCTACAATCCATTAAACAATAGCGGATTACTTACTTTACAATATTCGTAATTTTAAAATGGCTTCGCCTGTTTTTTCCTTTGCCCCATCTACCAGGCTACTTCAAAAAAGCTAGCAACTCCCAAAAAGAATTAGTCTTTAAAACACAATTTTGGGTATTATAGAATTATATCCTTAACTTAGTTGCTTAAACAATTGCCACTTGTCCATTTCACTGAAATATACAAGCAATAGTCAGCTTAACTACTACTTTCTCATGGCCACACTCGCCATGGATTCGACTTTGGCATAACCTCTTCCAACGGCCACTACCGGCCATTCTTCGTATTTATATACCGTAACTTTGTATTGATAGTTTTGGGCTATCCGGGTGCATGTGTATCTGATATTTTTTACTCCCTTTACAGGTTGCGCGTGGACATATAATTTCGATCATACACCAACAGGAATCATACACCCATTCAATTTTCAATTGTACACCAAAACAATTTTTTTTCAATCTACCTGTTATGCCACATTATCATAAACTCGGACAAATACCGCATAAACGCCATACCCAGTTTCGCAAACCGGATGGCCAGCTGTATTCGGAACAGTTGTTTTCCACGGAAGGATTTTCGTCTCACTCCAGCTTATTATATCACTGCCATCCACCTACGGAAATTGTGAAAGTAGATGAGCCTTATTCCGTAGCCCCTAAGGTAGCGGAAGAAAAGATGCTGAAGCACCGCAGTTTCATGGGCTTCAACATCAAACCGGAAGACGATTTTCTGCAAAGCCGCAAAGCAGTACTGGTCAACAGCGACCTCCATATTGTACTCGCCTCTCCCCGTAAAAGCATGGAAGGATACTTCTACAAAAATGCAGATGGAGATGAAATGATTTTTGTACACGAAGGCAGCGGCGTGCTGAAAACACAATACGGACAACTGGAATTTGGCTACGGCGACTACCTCGTGATACCACGTGGTACTATTTACCAGATCTCTTTCAACAGCGCAGACAACCGCCTGTTTATCGTAGAATCGTTTAGCCCTATCCGCTATCCAAAAAGATACCTGAGCAAATACGGGCAACTGCTGGAGCATTCACCGTATTGCGAGCGGGATATCCGCCAGCCGCAAAACCTGGAAACCATTGATGAAGCGGGCGACTTCCTGATCCGCATTAAAAAGAAAGGCGTGATATATCCGATCCACTACAAACACCATCCGTTTGATGTGGTAGGATGGGATGGATGCGAATATCCATTCGCCTTTTCCATTCACGATTTCGAACCCATCACCGGCCGCGTGCATCAGCCGCCTCCCGTGCATCAAACGTTTGAAGGCAACAACTTTGTGGTGTGTTCTTTCTGCCCCCGCTTGTTTGACTACCATCCACAGGCTATTCCGGCGCCTTATAACCATAGCAACATCGACAGCGATGAGGTATTATATTATGTAGATGGCGACTTTATGAGCCGTAAGCATGTGGTACGTGGTATGATCACCCTTCATCCGGCAGGTATTCCGCATGGTCCGCATCCGGGCGCAGTGGAGAAGAGCATCGGCGCAAAAGAAACGAAAGAACTGGCAGTCATGGTAGATACTTTCCATCCCCTGCAAATCACGGAAGAAGCGCTGGGTATCGAAGACGGCAGCTACGTAATGAGCTGGGCAGAATAACAAATTAATTTGAACGGCAACCAACCACCTTATAAACACCAAAACAATTGAATGTTATGGAAACAGCATTAATGAATGCAGACAACTTAACTGGTCAGCAGGATTTTTTACCACTCAACGGAACAGATTATGTTGAGTTTTATGTAGGCAACGCCAAACAGGCCGCCCTTTACTACAAAACAGCTTTCGGTTTTCAGTCGGTTGCTTATGCAGGCCCTGAAACCGGTGTAAGAGACAGAGTATCCTATTTACTGGTACAAAATAAATTACGTTTTGTACTCACTACTTCCCTGTTACCCGATACGGAAATTTCCCGTCATGTTGCTAAACATGGCGATGGTGTAAAGGTACTGGCATTATGGGTAGACGATGCCCGGTCTGCCTATGAGGAAACCGTGAAACGCGGTGCTACACCGTATATGGAGCCCACTGTAGAGAAAGATGAATTTGGAGAAGTAGTACGCAGCGGCATTCATACTTACGGCGATACAGTACACGTATTCGTAGAACGTAAAAACTATAAAGGATTATTCCTGCCAGGCTTCAAAGCATGGAAAACCGACTATAATCCAACAGATACCGGCTTGTTGTATGTGGACCACTGTGTGGGTAACGTGGGTTGGAATGAAATGAACACCTGGGTGGAGTTTTACGAGCGCGTAATGGGCTTCAGAAATCTGCTCTCTTTCGATGATAAGGATATCTCCACCGAATACTCTGCGCTCATGAGTAAAGTAATGAGTAACGGTAACGGACGTGTGAAATTCCCGATTAATGAACCCGCAGAAGGTAAGAAGAAATCGCAGATTGAAGAATACCTGGATTTTTACGGCGGCCCTGGTGTACAACACGTGGCCATTGCTACCAATGATATCGTGAAAACTGTATCAGAACTGCAACGCAGAGGAATAGAATTCCTAAAAGTGCCGTCCGATTATTACACCACGCTGTTGGATCGCGTAGGTAAAATTGATGAAGACATTGCGCCATTGCAGGAACTGGGTATCCTGGTAGATAGAGATGATGAAGGTTATCTGCTGCAGATCTTCACCAAACCTTTGCAGGACAGGCCAACCGTATTTTTCGAAATTATTCAGCGCAAAGGAGCACAGTCTTTTGGTAAAGGCAACTTCAAAGCCCTGTTTGAATCTATAGAAAGAGAACAGGCATTGCGCGGCAACTTATAATTTCTMTATGCTTGCTTTAGTGCTCCTGTAACGGAGCGTCCATCGGTCCCGGCTGATGAAGTTTACAACTATCTAATACGGAAGGGTGTCTCCAATTAATTTTGAGATACCCTTCTTGTTTTGATAATCAACGGGTTGGAAGTTTTTTAAAAAAAAGTTAGCCCTCCACTGCACCTATGAAGCCTTCTCTTCACTCTTTATTCATGAAGGCAGTTAACTGAAGTAACAATGAAAAATTAAAATTTTAAATTATGTGTAAGATTTTACGCGAATGATGCCGCTTGTCCTTGTTTTTCATGATGCAGTATGAAAAAGGATAGAAAATTAAATATTTTTTATTCTTGGTTTAATAAATATTTATTATTTTTAATGTGTATTTATTAACCATATGAAAAACGCTAGTAGAAGTATCGGCTTATGTTAAGTCATTTATTGTTAACAACTTAATAACCTCTGTTAACAAACTAATAACCACTTCTCTTTGCTGTTCGCCATAATTTTGCGTCTTCTTTACACAAAGTAGCAATGTAGTATTTGTAATTTTAATAATATAATCTATGCTCAACACTTCTGCTGCCCAACGGGCCGGGTTTGCCGTATTGGTAATGGCATCAACATTTGTTTTCTCATCCTTCCGCTCTGATAAGAGCACTCAACCTGGTACTTATCTGCATAAAATATCATCTCCTGCTGGTCAAACTGTGCTGGAATATAATGCCGATAAAACCATTCAAAAAATCACGCAGTTCCGTAAAACAGAAAACGCTGCTTACACCGATGTAGTGCTGCCTGTATACGAAAATGGCCGCCTGGTAAAAAGCCTGTTTGCGGACGAAGAAAAGGCGACTACCGGTGACCTCTACACGTCGTTTGATTATGCCGGCGACAAAGTAGCTAAAATCAGCTATTACCGTAATAACGCGGTACATACTTACGATTCACTGGTGTATAATGAAAATGGCAAACTCGCTGTTCGCTACCAGTTCGGAAAAAATCCAGTAAAAGGTAACTGGGAAAATACCGGCTACCAACAACTGACCTGGGATAACGATGGTAACGTTGCACAAATGGATAACTACGGCAAACAACCCGGCTACTCCAAATTTGTACATACTTCTGCGGTTACTTACACTTACGACAAACAGMAGAATCCTCAGCAGCAACAAGCGGAACTGGGCTACCTGACAGACCTCAGCGCTGCTAATTTATCTGCTCACAACATCCTGACCGAAAATATCAGCAGTGTTAATTCTTCCCGCGTAATCACCAGCACTTATTCGTACGCCTATAACGGTGCGAAATATCCGGTGCGTGGTACTTACACTTCCGGAATGGACGCGGCTGTAGTAAAACTGGAATGGATTAAGCTACAGTAAAGTAATAATCGCTTAACTTTACAATATAAAAATAACTGTTCCGTTTTTTATGAGGATACAAACGCTGTTCGGTGTATTGTTTTTGTTAGGTGGGATTTTCCAGGCTTTTACGGCTATATTGATCTATCAGGGGCACAAGCACTATATATTGAAGATTGCCAGCAAGAAAGTGAGTATGGTAATATATTTTATTTTTGCCCTCTTATTGTTTTATCTTGCCTACGTAAATCTGGTTTAAATATTAAAATTTTGTTGAATTAGTATATGAAGCGACTTGTTGTAATCGTTTTGGTTTTATTGGGTGCAGGCAACCTGTTTGCCCAGCAATCCTTCCTCGAAAACCAGAAAATGTTTCCCAAAGTAGGGGAGGCATACCGTGAGAAGGAAGAGTTGCTGAAGAAAGAGTTCGAAAAGAAAGGACTGACTTATCCTGCAAAGTATATGTTTATCCGCTCGTTCAAGCTCGACAGCGAAATGGAAATTTGGGTGAAAAATAACGCATCCGATACGTTCCGTCTGTTTAAATCGTACCGTGTTTGTACACTGTCCGGTAAAATGGGCCCTAAACGCAAGGAAGGCGACCGCCAGGTACCAGAAGGCTTCTACTATATCAACGACTTCAATCCAAATAGTAACTACCACCTGTCGCTCGGTATCAACTATCCCAATTTTTCGGATCGTATCCTGAGTGATGCCAAAAGTCCAGGTGGCGAAATTTATATTCACGGTAACTGTATCACCGTAGGTTGTATCCCGTTAACAGATGAATTCATCGACGAAGTATACATCCTCGCGGTAAATGCCAAAAACGCCGGACAGGACTTTATTCCGGTACACGTTTTCCCCGTGAAATTTGGCAACACCGGGTCCATGAATTACCTGGGTACATTTACCCTGACTGACAGCTCCTCCAAGCAATTCTGGACAGAACTCAGAAGCGCCTACGATTATTTTGAAAAACATCACCGCCTGCCGGTAGTACTGGTAGATGATAAAGGGAAATATGTGATGTAAGCAGCGATCCGAAGTTTTATTTAATGGAAAATATTTTGGGAGATAAGTAACGCTAAAAGCGTTGTTTATCTCCCAAATTTTTTTCAAGCTAACTCACCCGGAAAACATTTAAAATCAAACAGTTCGGTTATTAAAAACCCCCTTAGTGTAACTTTTACACCATTATTCCTGCCTTTTACACATATTAATTTGGATTTTACCGATTTTTTTTCCAACTTGTTCGGAGGTCAAATCAATTTACCAGTATGCACAGAAGAGACGCAATAAGGAATGTGGCGATTTTGTTGGGCACCGCCATTTCCGCTTCCACGTTATCAGCCTTAGAAAGCTGCACAGGCTCCGCACCGAAAAACTACGATTTACATAAGCCGGAAACCAAAACGTTACTGGCCGAAATCGCGGACACGATCATTCCACGAACCGATACGCCAGGCGCTAAAGATGCCAAAGTAGAGGAATTCATCATTGTAATGATGAATGATTGCTATAAAAAAGAAGACCAGCAGGTATTCCTGGATGGCCTCTCGAAAATTGACGCCGCCAGTAAAAAAGAATTCAACAAAGGGTTCATGGACATCACCCCTGAGCAACGTACCAAAGTGCTCACGGCCATTGAAGAAGAGCGCGTGACCTACAACAAGCGCAAAGACAAAAAAGAAGGAGATCCTACCCATTACTTCCAGTACCTGAAAGAACTAACCCTACTGGGTTATTTCACCTCAGAGCAAGGCGCTACCAAAGCACTGCGCTATGTGCCTATTCCAGGTAAATACGAAGGCTGTATTCCTTACACCAAGGGAGAAAAAGCCTGGGCAGTATAACACTTCTTTTTTACGCTTAAATCTGATCTTACATGAACCTGAATATAAAAGCACAGGACGAGCATACCTATGATGCCATTGTAATTGGCTCGGGTGTGAGCGGTGGATGGGCAGCCAAAGAGCTGACTGAAAAAGGACTCAAAGTATTAATGCTCGATCGTGGTAAACCGCTGGAGCACGTGAAAGACTATGACACGGCTACCAAAGATCCCTGGCAATTCAAACACAGAGGACGTATCACCGTTGATCAGCGCGAAACACACCCTAAGCTGAGCCGCGATTACCCTTACTCTGAACACAACGAAAAATACTGGATCAACGATTCAGAAAGTCCATACAACGAAGTAAAACGCTTCGATTGGTATCGTCCGGATATCGTGGGTGGTAAATCCATTATGTGGGGACGTCAGTCGTACCGCCTCAGCGATATCGACTTTGAAGCCAATCTGAAAGATGGTATCGCGGTAGACTGGCCTATCCGTTATAAAGATATTGCCCCGTGGTACGATTATGTAGAGAAATTTGCCGGTATCAGTGGTACCCGCGAAGGCCTGCCACAGCTCCCTGATGGCCAGTTTATGCCCGCCATGGAAATGAACTGCGTGGAAAAAGATGTGAAGAAATCCGTAGAAGACAAATTCAAAGGCCGTATCATCACCATGGGCCGCGTGGCTAACATCACACAACCATTACCTGGTCGTGAAAAATGTCAGTACCGCAACCTTTGCAGCCGTGGATGTCCGTTTGGCGCTTACTTCAGCACACAATCATCTACACTGCCTGCTGCCAGAGCTACCGGCAACCTCACACTGCGTCCTGATTCCATCGTAAACTCCGTGATCTACGATGAAAAAGCAGGGAAAGCTACCGGCGTAAAAGTGATCGACAAACACACCAAACAAATGGTGGAATACTACGCTAAAATCATCTTCATCAATGGCTCCACACTGGGCTCTACTTTCGTGATGATGAACTCTATCTCTTCCCGCTTCCCCAACGGATTAGGAAATGATAGTGGCGTACTCGGTAAATACCTGATGGATCACCACTTCCGCAACGGCGCCTCCGGCACTGCTGAGGGATATGACGATAAATATTATTTCGGTCGCCGTGCGAACGGTATCTATGTACCACGTTACCGCAACATCGGCAGCGACAAACGCGACTACATCCGCGGATTTGGCTACCAGGGCGGCGCCAGTCGTTCAGGATGGAGCCGTGGTATTGCTGAAATGGGCGTAGGTAAAGATTTCAAAGAGATGCTCACGGAGCCCGGTAAATGGGGTATTGGCCTGGGCGGTTTCGGCGAATGCTTACCTTATGAAGATAACAAAGTAACATTGGACAACTCCGTGAAAGATGCATGGGGCCAACCAGTACTGAAATTCGACGCCGAATTCAAAGAGAACGAAAAGAAGATGCGCGTAGACATGATGAATGATGCCGCAGAAATGCTGGAAGCAGCCGGCATTAAAAACGTGAAAACATACGACAACGGTTCTTATCCAGGTATGGCGATCCATGAAATGGGTACCGCACGTATGGGCCGTGACCCGAAAACCTCTGTGCTCAATGGTTTTAACCAGATGCATGCGGTGAAAAACGTATTCGTAACGGATGGTTCTTTCATGACGTCGGCTTCCTGCGTAAATCCTTCCCTCACGTATATGGCCATGACAGCCCGTGCAGTGGATTACGCGGTGAAAGAATTAAAGAAAGGCAATATTTAACATTATCGTACTTAGCGGTCAGGATATAGCTTTTTAGTGCAAGGCTATATCCTGGCCGCTAATCACTTGTAACTCCCTCGTGATATGAACCTGAATATAAAAGCGCAAAAAGAAAATACCTACGATGCTATTGTGGTGGGATCTGGCATCAGTGGCGGATGGGCCGCGAAAGAGCTGAGCGAAAAAGGACTGAAAACCCTGGTGCTGGAAAGAGGCCGCAACGTAGAACATATCAAAGACTATACTACCGCGTTGAAAGCGCCCTGGGAATTTGCCCATCATCTCCATACTACCAACGAGATGCGTGAGCAACATCCCATCCAGAGCCGCTGCTATGCTTTCGATGAAGCTACCCAACAGTTCTGGGTAAACGATAAAGAGAATCCTTACAACGAAGTAAAGCCTTTCAACTGGCTTCGTGGTTATCACGTAGGTGGCCGCTCACTGATGTGGGGCCGCCAGGTATACCGCTGGAGCGACCTTGATTTTGAAGCCAACGCGAAAGATGGACATGGTGCTGACTGGCCTATTCGTTATAAAGACATTGCTCCCTGGTATGAATACGTAGAAAAATACATCGGGGTAAGTGGACAGGCGGAAGGCTTGCCACAGCTGCCGGATGGCGTTTTTCTGCCACCGATGGAAATGAACTGTCTCGAAAAACATGTGGCAGCAAGGGTAAAAGAAAAGTATAACGACCGTATCATTACGATTGGTCGCGTAGCCCATCTGACAAAAGGATTGAAAGATCGTGGTCCTTGCCAATACCGTAATCTTTGTGCGCGTGGTTGTCCGTTTACGGGCTACTTCAGCAGCAACGGGGTTACACTGCCTGCTGCTGCCGCTACCGGCAATATGACGCTGCGTCCGGATTCTATTGTATTGGAAGTGTTGTATGATAAAGATAAAAGCAAAGCTACCGGTGTAAGAGTGATGGATTCCCACACGTTGCAAACCGTAGAATATTATGCAAATATCATTTTCCTGAATGCCTCCACACTCGGTACCAGCTGGATTATGATGAATTCCGTATCTGATCGTTTCCCGAATGGTTTTGGAAACGACAGCGGACAACTGGGACATAACCTGATGGATCACCACTTCGGCGTAGGCGCTGGTGGCAGCTTTGAAGGCTTCCAGGATCAGTATTATAATAGTGGTCGCCGTCCTAACGGCATCTATATCCCACGTTTCCGTAACACCAACGCCCAAACCATGCGCACCGATTATGTACGTGGATTTGGCTACCAGGGCGGTGCCGGCCGCGACAGAGGTACCAGCTGGGAAGGTATTGGCGTACAGCTGAAAGCGTCGCAAACAGAGCCTGGCATGTGGAATATGGGTGTTGGCTCCTGGGGTGAACATCTGCCTTATTTTGAAAATAAGGTGACCATGAACAAAGAGAAGAAGGACAAATACGGATTACCAACATTAGACATCGACTGCGAATTTAAAGCGAATGAAATGGCCATGCGTAAAGACATGCAGGCAAGTGCCATTGAAATGCTGGAAGCAGCCGGTTTGAAAAATGTAGGCGGCTACGACGAAGCGCCACCTCCGGGACATTGTATCCATGAAATGGGAACGGCCCGTATGGGTAAGGACCCTAAAACATCGGTGCTGAATGGTTTTAATCAGGTACATGCTGCAAAGAATGTATTTGTAAGCGATGGCGCCTGCATGGCTTCCTCTTCCTGCGTGAATCCCTCTATCACCTATATGGCGCTTACCGCCAGGGCATGTGATCATGCCGTTAATGAACTAAAGAAGGGGAATATTTAATTCGTTTCCCTGCGTTGATTTTTTTATAGTGGGTATTTTATTTTCGGAAGTATTTCCGGAAATAAAGTACCCACTTTTCTGTGGACCTTGAAATATTTGGCGTATTTTGTACGCTTATCTGCAACTTATTTGAACAATGAAGAAAGTAATTTTAAGCGGCATGCTGGCGCTGTCTTGCTGGGTGGGACAGGCAGTACAGGCACAAAACAAACATTCCTTTGCCTTAAGTAAAACTGATTTTATGCTGGATGGTAAACCATTCCAGATGATTAGCGGTGAAATGCATCCGGCACGTATTCCACATGAATACTGGCGTCATCGTATTCAGATGGCGAAAGCAATGGGCTGTAATACTATTGCGGCGTATGTTTTCTGGAATTATCATGAGCCGGTGAAAGGGCAGTTTGATTTCAGCAGTGGCAATCACAATATTGCGGAATTTATCAAAATAGCACAGGAAGAAGGAATGTGGGTATTACTTCGTCCGGGACCTTATGTGTGTGCGGAATGGGAGTTTGGCGGATTACCACCTTACCTGTTACAAACACCAGACATCAAAGTACGTTGCATGGACCCCCGTTATATAGCGGCAGTGCGCACTTACGTAAATCGTTTGTCGAAAGAAATAAAACCGTTACTGGTGACTAATGGCGGACCGGTAGTGATGGTGCAGATAGAAAATGAATACGGTAGCTATGGTAACGATAAAGAATATCTGAATACCTTAAAGGAAATGTGGGTGAAGAAGGGTATCAATGTACCGTTTTACACCGCAGATGGCGCCACCGCTTACATGCTGGAAGCAGGTGGAGTAGAAGGGGCTGCCATTGGGCTGGATTCCGGTGGTTCCGAAGCTGATTTCGCTGCTGCTAAAAAGCAAAACCCGAATGTTCCTGCATTCAGCAGTGAATCTTATCCGGGTTGGTTAACCCATTGGGGAGAGCAATGGCAACGCCCGGGCATTGAAGGTATTTCCAATGAGGTGAAATTCCTCATGGATACCAAACGTTCTTTTAATTTGTACGTGATTCATGGTGGTACCAACTTTGGTTATACTGCCGGCGCCAATTCCGGCGGTAAAGGCGGTTATGAGCCCGATGTAACCAGTTACGATTATGATGCACCTATTAACGAACARGGAGCCGCGACGCCTAAGTACGAGGCTTTGCGTCAACTCTTAGGTACCTATCTCCCGGAGGGTAAAAAATTACCGGCTATTCCGGCGCCGATTCCTACTATTACCATCCCTGAATTCCAACTCAGCGCATTTACTTCCGTATGGGATCATTTGCCAACCGCCACACATACGCCACAACCTAAGCCGTTTGAAGCTTTCGGACAGGACTATGGCTTTATGTTATACAAAACTACATTGATCGGACATAAGAGTGGTAAGCTCACCATTAAGGATCTGCATGATTACGCTACCATTTTCATCAACGGAAAATATGTAGGTAAACTGGATCGTCGTTTGGGAGAAAAAACCATTGATATTCCGGTGAGCGATGTACAAAACCCTGTGCTGGAAATCCTCGTGGAAGGCATGGGCCGTATCAACTTCGCAGACGCCATCATCGATCGCAAAGGGATCACAGATCGTGTAGTCCTCAACGGTATGACCCTGATGAACTGGGACGTATACGGTTTACCAATGACAGAAAAATTTGTGGAAGACCTTAGCGCTTCCGCCAGCAATACCACTAAACCCGGACAGTTCTTTAAAGGTTCTTTTAACCTCGACAAAACCGGGGATACTTATATTGATATGTCTGCCTATAAAAAAGGTATTGTATGGGTAAATGGTCATAACCTGGGCCGTTTCTGGGAAATAGGACCACAAAAGAGACTGTACTGCCCGGCTCCGTGGCTGAAGAAAGGTGCTAATGAAATTGTAGTATTCGATTTACACCAGGAAGCCGCAGCACCGGTATCCGGCGCAGCAACGCTGTAAAGCAAAAAGCATAAAGCGGAAAGCAAAAAGCTATTGAAGCGATTGATCAACTTGTATAATATTCACAAGCTCAATCGCTTCAATAGCTTTTTGCTTTCCGCTTTATGCTTTCCGCTTTTTTTTTCCCTGCCTTGCTTTTAACAGCGAAAATTGGTAACTTAGAAAGAC
The DNA here is from genome assembly GCF_056396465.1 of Chitinophaga sp. 05T412. Taxonomy (NCBI): domain Bacteria; kingdom Pseudomonadati; phylum Bacteroidota; class Chitinophagia; order Chitinophagales; family Chitinophagaceae; genus Chitinophaga; species Chitinophaga sp. 05T412. Next base: position 408,412 of record NZ_JBFTLN010000003.1, on the reverse strand, counting down.
TGGTTTTTCATTTTTTTACTGTCTTAAAAGGCTTGCCATGGGAAAAGTACGTAATATCCTGCAGGTAAAGGGTCATGCAGTATACTCAATAAACCCGGACAATACCGTTTTTGAAGCCCTTGAAATGTTAGTTGACCGTAACGTAGGGGCACTTACGGTAGTTGATAGTCAGGAGCACTTCCTCGGCATCTTTTCAGAACGGGATTATGCCCGCAGAGTTATACTAAAAGGACGAGCCTCCAAAGAAACCCTGATCCGCGAAATCATGACGGAGCACCCCATTACAGTTACGGAAGAACATTCCATTGAAGACTGTATGGCGCTCATGACAGATAAACGAATTCGTCACTTGCCCGTTGTAGATGCGCAAGGCAGGTTAATTGGTTTGATATCTATTGGGGATGTGGTGAAGTCTGTTATAGATGACCAGCGCCATATCATCAACAGCCTGGAGCATTATATCACCGGAACACATAGATAAAGCAGAACGCTAAAAGCTAAAAGCATAAAGCTATTGAAGCGAATGATAAGCGGGAGTATTAATATTTACTCTTCCGTTTTTATCATTCGCTTCAATAGCTTTATGCTTTATGCTTTATGCTTTACGCTTTTAGCTTTATGCTAAAAAAATCATCCCGCTCTGTTCTGCTCATCGGTAGTACCTGTTTTGCGCTCTCTGGCGGCTTTGATAGTGGCACTTCCAAATTTATAGGTGAAGGTAAGATTCACGGTTCTGAACTGCCAGGTATTGAAGATACTCAGATTCAGGTTTGCGAATTCGGCCGCACCACGATAAGCTTCATTGCGAAGGATATTATTGTAGCTCACCTTTACTGTAGCTTTCTTATCCAGGAACATCTTTTGTACGCCCAGGTTTAGGTTGTACTGGCTGTAACCTCTGAAAATACCGAAGATAAAAGGAGAATTGTAATAGCCCATTACTTCTACTTTGATATCATGCGGCAATGTAATGGTATTGGTACTGCTGATATAATAGTTAAAGTTATATCGGAAGTAAGGTACATTAGTCGTTGGATCGTCGAATTTATATTGATTATAGGACAGATCTACGCTATTATCGCTGGTCCACCACTTGGTTACCTGTACGGGGAGTGTCAGCAGCAGACTATATATATCTGTTTTGTCGTAGTTACGCTCTGTGCTGATAGACGCTTTAGTGCTATCGTTTTGCGTAATAAATTCTTCCATCATATCCTTAATTCTGGAGTATCGCAGCGTGGCAATATACTTATCTTTAAAGGTATAGGATAATTCCGCGATGCTACTGTATTGAGGTCTCAGGTAAGGGTTACCTTTGAAATAAGTGTATTTGTCAAGGTAGAACATAAAAGGATTCAATTGCCCATATTGTGGCCGTTCAATTCTGCGTGACATCGCAAGACTGACTTTATTTTTATCATTTATTTTTTGTTCTATGTTAATGTTCGGAAAGAAGTCTGTGTAGGAACGTCTTACATAGTTGTCTGTAGAAAATGAATGTCCGGTGGATTGGGTGTGTTCTACTCTTAGCCCAAGTTGAATGGCTGTTTGGTGTATTTGCTGCTTGTAGTTTCCGTATGCGGCATATACATTTTCCTGGTAATTAAACCGGTCGCTCAGCGATGGAGCGGGAACGAAAATACCTTTATACAGGGAGTCAAATTCTAAGGCATTTGTAGTGGTAACAAAACTGCCTTTAACACCGGCTTCCAGCTTGGCATTTTTACTGAGAGGCCAGCTGATGTCCGCTTTTAAACTTTTGATTATTACCTGGGTGCCACCAATTGTTTGTATACTATTAGGGTTCCTGTTTAATTGTGTATGCGTGTCAAATAAACTGTCGTGTAATATCATTAAGCGGTGGTTGTTGAACTGGGCATAGTCCGCATCAAAACTGATTTCACGGCCCCCCGCCGTATCAATAACGCCTTTATAGTTAAGGTTGAGGGCTATGTTGTCAAATTTGTTATTATTAGTAGTGATCGAATTTACCAAAGAATCTGGTGGCAGATTGGGTTTACCCAGATGGGTCTGACTATAAATCTGGTTGTCAAATGAATTTTTAAAGCCATTTGCCAGCACTCCAATCGTATGTTTATCGTTGATAAAATAATCCATACCTACTTTGAGATAGTTATTTTTGAAGCGATTGCGCTGAAATATGTCCTGTTGCATATAAGTGGTGCTGCCGTCACTTTCCTTTACTGTCCGGTGATAGTCGCGGGTAACCATCCGGGGATAATCGCCCTGATCAAAGTTTCCGAAGATGTTAAATTTCTCTGTTCTCCAGTTAAGGTTACCAGATATGCCATAACGGCCATACTTTGATTGGGTAAGGGTAGCGCTGATACTACCATTGATCCCTGTCATTTTCCCTTTTTTTGTTTTGATATTGATGATACCACCATTACCGGAGGCATCGTATTTAGCAGAAGGGCTGGTCAGGATTTCTATTGAAGCAATACTTTCCCCGGGAGTAGTTTTCAGGAGATTGGTGAGCTGTTCGCCGCTTAAATACGTCAGTTTACCATCGATCATTACGGTGACGCTTTGTCCCTTCAGTGTTACGTTTTCGTTGTTATCTACCTGTACACCGGGTGCTCTGCGCAACAGATCCAGGGCCGTGTTACCAGAGGCAGCCATGCTGTTTTCTATATTCATCACGGTTTTACCTGCAGAGCTTTCTATATAAGGTTTCTGGGCAGTTACATTGACGGCCTGCAGGTTTTTACCCAGCGGAGGCAATGTCATATTCGCGAGGGCCACGGTTTTATGGGCGGCATCTATTTGAAAGGCAGTACTGTAGGAGGTGGTATAGCCCATTTGGGAGGCTTGTACAAAGTAATGTCCGGTGGCAATTTTGTCGAATGAGCAGCTGCCATTTTCGGCGGTCATTTCTCCTTTTACGAGGGCGGAGTCTTTCGTCTTCCGCAGCATCACGCTGGTGAAGGGGAGGGGCTTGCCCGCATTATCTGTTACGGTAAGGGTAATTTTTCCTGTAGCGTTAGATTGTTGTGCAAAAGCCGCGTAGGTGCAACAAAACAGCATTCCCAGGGCTACGATGATTGTTTTCATACTATCGTTTCCGTTATATGTTTTCTCAAAAGCTAAACCAGTAAATAAGTAGGGGCTTACATGCTATTTCTTCGGGTAACTATGCTGAAAGTATCTGAATACCAGGTCCATCATATTGTTTGCTGTTTCCAGCGGCATTTTCTCTTTGTCATTCACTATGCAGGTAGTATTGGCGGTAGCAGTGGGCGTTGCCCGGAAATTTCCGAAGGTAATCAGATATATAGGCAGTTCATACGGCCGGTTAACCGCGTGATGACCACGGGCTGCCAGTTTTCCTCCCAGGACCACCATGAGCAGCAGGAAAGTACCCAGGCCTAAAACGATAGCAACTTTTTTCATACCTCATTCATTTTAACTAAAGACGAACGGGTAAAAAAAAAGTTGCACGGAAGGGGGAAATAATTTTGCGGGATAAGTTTATTTTTTCCAGAGACGCTGTATGGTGGCTGCCGAACGCTGTTCCAAAAGAACGGCATGCCCGTTACTCAGTTCGTCCAGCAAACTGGGCTGGTAATAACGTACCGTCAGCAGCTCCAATCCTTCATTATACACGATTTTGAATTGCTGGTGCAGGGTTTTGATCAGCAGTTCTATCTTTTCCGGGTTATTATCTATGCAACAGGAAAAGTTAATCGCCCCGTTCTGCATCAGGTTTATTTTCACTTTCAGCCCGTGGAAGATCTCATAGATGTCGCTAATCTTATCTTCTGTAATAAAAGAGTAGTCTTTGGAAGTGATATTTAGCAGTACCTGGTTCTTTTTCAGCACAATAATAGGCGGCAATTGCTTTACATCGGCTGTTTCTTTGATCACCGTTCCGGGCAGGTTTTTATCCAGGAAGCATTTTACCAGCAACGGTATCTGCTTGTTTTGCAGTGGTTTGATGGTTTTAGGGTGGATGACCTGGGCACCATAGTAGGCCATTTCAATCACTTCTCCATAACTGATCTCCGGGATATTCACGGTATTGGGGAACAGTTTTGGATCTGCATTTTTCAGGCCTTCCACATCTTTCCAGATGGTTTGACTTTCAGCATCCAGCATATTGGCAAAAACAGCCGCGGAATAGTCACTGCCTTCGCGGCCCAGGGTAACGCTTTCGTTTTGATCGGTAGCGCCAATAAAGCCCTGTGCAATCACGATATTGGTTTTCCCAAAGAGAGGCAGCACCTTTTCGGTTACCTGCCGCTGGGTATAGGTCCAGTCAATATTGGCATCCCGGAAGTTGTCGTCTGTCCGGAAAATATCCCTTACATCTAACCAGGTGTTATTAAGACCAATGCTGTTAAAAAAGGCACTCACAATGGCGGTACTCAGCAACTCGCCCACGCTCACCAGCTGATCGTAATAGTAGTCGTAGGTACGCAACGGCTTTTCGCCCAGCGTCCATTCGGCTTCAGTGAAGAACTGTTGCAGTTGTGTAAACAACGGGTGCTCCCGCGTACCCAACAGCGCCTCGGCTATATCGAGGTGATGTTGCTCAATATTAAACAGCAATTGTGCCGCAATTTCCCTTTTCCGCAGGAAAAAGCTTTCGGCCACCTTTTCCAGCTCATTGGTTGTTTTTGCCATGGCAGAAATAACAATGAGGAGTTTTTCCTCCGGAAATGACTGCACTATTTGCGCCACCTGCCGGATACGTTCAACACTTTCTAAACTTGCGCCACCAAACTTGAAAACCTTCATATGATAGTTTATCTTCTATTAAAAAATTATTTGGCAAAGTAAGACAAGTTTAGAATTGTTTTAAAATCTGTTTACGGATAAATGACATTCCCGTTAAAATAGTGGCAATTCCTTTAATTTCGTCCGTACAACCTAACGTTATGAATCTTAAGCAAAAAGTAATGACCCTGGATGAATTCACCATTCAGGAGTTGCGGAATTATCCGGGAGCCACCGGACAGCTATCCGGTTTGCTGCGCGATATAGGGCTGGCAGCGAAAAGGGTAAATGTGGAGGTAAATAAGGCTGGTATTGCGGATATCCTGGGAGAAGCCGGCAGAACCAACGTGCAGGGCGAATCCGTGAAAAAGTTAGATGAATTTGCCAACGACCAGTTTATCAGTTCCCTGGAAACCAGCATCTATTGCTGCGGGGTAGCCTCTGAGGAAAATGAAAACTTTATCCCTTTCCATGATGAGCACTCCAAAAAATCAAAGTATGTGGTACTCCTGGACCCATTAGATGGTTCCAGTAACATAGATGTCAATGTATCTATTGGTACCATCTTCTCTGTATATCGCCGCCTCAGCCCGGAAGGAGAGGAATGTGAGCTGGAAGATTTCCTGCAGCAGGGGATCTATCAGATTGCAGCCGGCTATATCATTTATGGCTCTTCTACCATGATGGTATATGYTACCCGCCGCAGTGTGCAGGGCTTCACGCTGGACCCTTCCATCGGAGAATTCTGCTTGTCGCATCCTAACCTGAAATGTCCGCCGGATAGCGATATTTTCTCCGTTAACGTTGGCTACTACCACTTATATGAAGAAAAGATCCGCAAGTCCATCGATCATTTCATGGCCCGTACCGAAAACGACCGGATTTATCGCCATCGTTTCGTTGGATGTATGGTAGCGGAAATACACCGTACGCTGATCCAGGGAGGTATTTTTATGTACCCTGCCTTCGGCAAATATTCCTCCGGACGTCTAAGACTTTGCTACGAGTGTAATCCGATGTCCTTTATCATGGAGAAAGCCGGTGGCGTGGCTATGGCCAATAGTAAGCAACGCCTGCTGGAACTCAAGCCTGCGCAGCTGCACCAGCGCATGCCTATTTTCATCGGGTCCAAAACCATGATGGATACCTGGCAGCATATCATCAACGACTAACATCAAAAAAACACATAAAAAAACGGTGTACCCGGAATACAAAATATTCCAGGTACACCGTTTTTAATTTCTGGTACAACAGTTGTTAAACATGAGGCTGTTTTAATAGTCTTTATATTAACCATTATTTATTTTTAATTATTAACCATTTTTATCTATGTTGATTTTGAAGAACCAACGGATCTTAACGTTACTGGTTGCCATGTTTGCTTTTTTCCAGGCCAGCGCGTGTTCACGTGCCACCACCCGTTCGGCAGACAGCAGTAACACCGGCGGTAGTATGACCGACCAAATCCTCTACTACACCAATAAGTTCCGTCAGTCCAAAGGGTTGAAGCCTTTACAGCTGGATGCCACCATCAGCCAGCAGGCACTCCGGCATAGCCGCGACATGGCCAATGGCAGCACCGGCTTCGGACACGAAGGATTTGAAGAACGGGTAGCCAACGTCTCTAAAAAAATGGGTCGCGTTTCCAGCGCCGCTGAAAACGTAGCCTATGGCACATTGGACGCGGAAGCAGTGGTCAACGGCTGGATTAAAAGCCCCGGCCACCGCAAAAACATGTTGGGTGACTATACCCTGATAGGCATCGGCACCGCCGACAAAGGCAGAATCACTTTCTTTACGCAGGTTTTTATAAAGCAATAATTATAGAGCAGAAAGCATAAAGCCTAAAGCAAAAAGCCATCGAAGCGAATATTAAGTGCGGAAATTTAATTTATAACCGCCAGGGTCATTCGCTTCGGTGGCTTTTTGCTTTAGGCTTTATGCTTTCTGCTCCACTTTTACTAATTTGCCCCCATGGAAAAGAAAAAGATCATTGAGGTAAGTAACCTGGTTAAAAAATACGGGGACTTTACCGCGGTAAAAGGAATCAGCTTTGAGGTGTATGAAGGGGAGATCTTTGGCCTGTTAGGCCCAAATGGTGCGGGTAAATCAACTACCCTGGAAATTATTGAAACACTTCGGGATAAGACGGAAGGAAAGGTAATTGTTGGTGGCTATGACCTCGACAAAGATCCCAATGATATAAAGAAAATCATCGGTGTACAGCTGCAAAGCTCCGGTTATTACCCCGGACTGAATCTGGTGGAACTGATTGAAATGTTCGGTGGCCTCTATAACCAGCCGGTATCGCCCATGGAACTCCTGGGAATGTTTAACCTGGAAGATAAGGCCAAAGCGAAATTCAAAGAGCTTTCCGGTGGTCAGAAGCAACGTTTTTCCATTGCTACCACCCTGATCAACAAGCCTCAGATCATTTTCCTGGATGAACCTACTACAGGACTGGACCCCCAGGCCAGACGCAACCTTTGGGATCTGATCCAACAGGTACGCAGCCAGGGTACTACCGTAGTCATCACCACCCACTACATGGATGAAGCTGAATTCCTCTGCGATCGCTGCGCAATCGTTGACAGCGGACGTATCATTGCCATCAACTCTCCGGATGCACTCATCGATCAACTGGTATCTTCTGGCTTCGAAAGACAAAAAGAAGTGAAGAAAGCCAACCTGGAAGATGTGTTCATTCATTTGACAGGTAAGGATCTGCGCGAAGAATAAAAATCAATTTCCGATGGAAGCATTGAAATATCCTATTGGCCGTTTTGTAGCACTGCCGGAATATACCTCCGCTATGCTACAGGGGTTTATTAAAGACATCCACTATTTACCCCAGCTGATAGAAATAGCAGTGCAACAACTGGATGAATACCAGCTGCAAACACCTTATCGCCCTGAAGGCTGGACCGTAGCTCAGGTAGTGCATCACCTGGCCGACAGTCACATGAACGGGTATATCCGTATGAAGCTGGCTCTCACAGAAGAACAACCTATCATTAAACCATACGAGGAGGCCGCCTGGGCGCTATTGCCGGATGTGAAATTTACCCCCATTAATATGTCCATCACGCTGTTACATGCATTGCATGCCCGCTGGACTTCCCTGATGGAACATTTAACGGCAACGGAGTGGGAGCGGACGTTTATTCATCCGGCCAACGGCACGCAACATAATTTAAAGACCCATGCCGCCAATTACGCCTGGCATGGAAAGCACCATCTGGAGCACATACTGCGCCTGAAGGAAAGAATGGATTGGTAAAAGCATTGATATCATGAATATGGATTGGAAATTATTGTCCTCAGAATACCTGTTTAAAGACGCCTGGCTCACTGCCCGTAAGGACAAATGTGAAACACCCTCAGGTAAAATCATAACGCCTTATTATGTACTGGAATATAATAATTGGGTAAATGCTTTTGGGTTACGGGAAGACGGACAGGTAATTATGATTCGTCAATACAGGCATGGAGTGGGCAAAACTTTGCTGGAAATTCCAGGCGGTACCATGGACCCCAGTGATCCATCTCCGCTGTTTGCCATGCAACGTGAAATGCTGGAAGAAACCGGTTACGAATTTAAAGAATGGATACCATTAGGTACTATTGCGCCCAATCCTGCGTCCAGCAACAACTATACATATATGTTCCTGGCTACCGGCGGTGTAAAGGTGCAGGAGCAACAGCTGGACCACAACGAAGAAATTGAAATTGTAACGATGCCGCTGGGAGAATTGCAGCAACTGGTATTGGATAACAAGATCGAACAGAGTCTGCACACTACCTGTATCTTCTACGCGTTGCTGCATCTGGGAAAAATGGGCATGAAGTAGTTTACATCACTTCTGCCACTACAAAAAAGCTTCCACATACCAAGATCAGATCATCCCGCTGGGCATGTTGCCTGGCCGCCTGCAGGGCTGCCTGCACAGAAGCATGGGCGTGCCCGTGTAATCCACTGGTAGCAGCCATTTCTGCCAGCGCCACTTCATCGAGGGCACGGGGAATTTGCGCCTTACAAAAATAATAATGAGCAGTAGTGGGAAATAAAGGGAGTACTTTTTCTACTTCCTTATCTTTTACAAAACCTACTACAATATGCAGCTGTTGATAGTTGACATGTCCCAGTTGCTCCATGATTTCACGGATACCAGCTTCGTTATGTCCTACGTCGAGTACTGTAAGTGGATGCTGCTGAATGACATCCCAACGGCCTCTTAAGCCCGTGAGCTTTTTTACATGCGATAGGGCAGCACCTACCTGTTCCCAGGTAATATGCCATCCGTTTAGTTGTAACACTTTAACGGCAGATAATACCCCCATCACATTTTTCTCCTGATACTGACCATTCAGGTCCAGTTGTAACTGCCGCATTTGCTGCTGGCGTGTATCCAATAACGTTATATTCAGGTGACTACCGTCAATCGCACTGGACGACTCCATCCACTCCTGGTCTGCAAAGTGGATAGGCGCATTCAGGGCCGCAGCGGTATCAATAAAAACATCAGCTACTTCTGACTGTGTTTCACTGATGACTACCGGTACACCCGTTTTGATAATGCCCGCTTTCTCTTTGGCAATCAGTGGGAGGGTATCTCCTAAAATATTTTTATGGTCAAAGCTGATATTTGTGATCAGCGACAATTCCGGTGTAATGACATTAGTACTATCCAAACGGCCGCCCAATCCCACTTCTATKATGGCAATATCCACTGCCTGTTCCTGGAAATACCGGAAGGCCATGGCTACTGTTAACTCAAAAAAAGAAGGTTGTATGTCGCCAATATGTGACCGCATTTGTTCTGTAAAACGGATCACAAATTCTTCTGGTACTACCTGCCCATTGATACGGATACGCTCTCTGAAATCCAGCAGGTGGGGAGAGGTGTACAAACCAGTTTTGTAGCCTGCCTGCTGAAAAATGGCTGCCAGCATATGACTGGAAGACCCCTTTCCATTGGTACCGGCAACATGTATGGTTTTGAAGTGGTGTTGCGGATGATCCAGTATCTCCAGCAACGCCAGGGTATTATGTAAATCTGATTTAAATGCACTGGCGCCAACCCTGGTGAACATGGGCAGCTGCGCGAAAAGATAGTCCAGCGTTTCTTTGTAAGAGGCCATATTGCTAATAATTAACCGGGCAACCCAGCTGGCCTTTGCCACCTTTGCTATCGCCCCGTTTGAACATGCTTGAATTTAATCGCAAAGCTACGAAAGCCGCCGCATGATCGATACGCTTTTCAAAAAGGTTGGTAAAAAGCGTGGAAGAGCCCAGCAGTAATGGTCCTATACGAAACGCTGCGCCAATATCGGCCTGGCCGTTATGGTTGATGGTCATCGGCAGGTAGGCGCCGAAGATGCGGGTTTCATAGCGAGGAGTAATATTCAACTGGGTGAGTGCATAAGTTTTACTGATATCCGTATGACCACCAGTTAACGCAATTACTACTTGTGTGCTTACAAAAAAGCGTCCGTCGATATTGTAGTCACCCATCAGATTCAGGGCTGTAGGCAACGTCATGTTGAAAGTTGAATCAGTAGGCAACGGGGTAAAATATTTGTTCAGCCGGCGTGCATATTGTTGCAAACTTTCCTTTTTCCGGTATTCAATATCTTTTGGTACTACATGGTCTTTCACCAGGCTAAGATCCGTATTAATGGCTCCTTTGGTGTACTTGATGGCGCCAATGTCTGTAATGGAAACGCCTATACGAAATTTGTAATCGTCGGCATCCGAGTCCTCGTAAGCGCCAAAGCCGCCATTGTCCGGGCGGTATTCGTATATAACACCGATATCAGCGCCTACACTGGCATTGTTAAACAGACTCAGGTTGTTTTGCGGAGATGATTCCCAGTGGTCCAGTTCTTTGCTATAGCCATAGTGTAGCGTTCCGCTGGTAATAGAGGCGTCCTGGTTATTGTTGAGGCGGAATTCGGCATTTTTCACAGAAGCATAACCCGCTGCCACGCCACTCAGCAATTTTACGGTAATACCAGCTTTCCAGCGGCCATTATAAGTTTCTTTCAGCACCCTGGCATAGCTGAGTCCCAGTTCATGCCAGAGATGGGCGCTGACGCCTGTTTGCGGAATACTTAAGGTGGCGCCACGAAAGCTGGGGTTCGGATAATCTACCCCGAAGAAATTAGCAATAGGGGTCGTTAAATTTCCGATATTACCACTGCTACGCATGCGCCATACAAATGACACCGATTGCTTTTCGTCGATGGCATATAATACAGAGGGCAGCATTACTTCAGCCATTGCCCAGCCATTTTGTTTTCTGTTGGCGCCTTGATCCAGGAAATAGTCGCGGTTGCGACGGAGCGTATCCGGCATACTGAACAACACCGATTTGGGTATGCTCACATAAGTGTTACCGGCATTCACGTCTACCCCCACAATATTAACATCCCATTTATAACGATAACCTGCGGCGCTGGCAGGATTGGAAAGTACGCCGTAAATACCCGCGTGGTTGCTGTTGTTGTACCCGGGGAAAGTTTGTGCCATAGCGGCATAAGTCAGTAGTAGCAGTACCGACGTGCTGAAAAAGATACGGTTAAGTCTTACAATCATCGCTGGCGATAAAAAATAGGTTTCTCGAAATGACACGAAAATCTTGCAATTATTTGCTCTTGACATAGGTAGAGTTATAGGAAATCCTGATCCGGTTCTTAATACGGCGATAGCATAAATAGTTGGCTACACAATACCTAAAACGCGGTAATTATTACTCAGCTTTAAAATAGAAACGTATGGTCCCGAACTGTTCTTCAGGAGCATCCGGGTTAGCATTATATTTCAGTTGTCCGCTTCTGGCCGCTTTTTTCGCAATTTCTATCAGCTGAGGATTGCTGATGGTGGAACCTTTCATACTAAAAGTGGCAGAGGTCACATTTCCTTGTTGGTCTACTTTTATATTGATCGCTACATAGCCGGTTTCTGTACCATCATAGGTTACTTGTGGTCTTCCAATGAGGCTTCTTCCGTTGAGATGGAAATCGGAACGTCCGCCACCGAGGCCGCCTCCCGTATATCCACCGCCGTTAGGGTTGCCGCCCAGTTGGCCACGATCGCCGGGTTTGCCGGTATTTCCTTCTCCGGTAGCATTGTTGGAGCCGTTGGCATTGTTACCACTGTTGGCATTGTTGCCGGTACCGCCGCCAAATACCGCTTTAGGTTTAGGTGCAGGTGGCGCCGGCTTTGGAGGTGCTTCTGTTGGCTTTTTGGCAGGTTTCACAACAGGCTTGGGTTCCAGTTTTTTAGGAAGTTCTTTGGGCTTTTCAACTGGTTTTTCCGGTTTTTTTACTTCCGGTGCATCTTCCTCATCCTGTGTGGCTATATCCTGTGGAGGTTCGCTGGCATCTTTAGGAGCAGTAACAGGGCTTTCGGCAGGTGCTGGTTCTGGCGCTGCTGCGCTGGGAGGATTGGGATTCAGTGGTTGTTCCGCTCCCATTCCTTCGTCAGAGGTACCCAGATTTACTTCCATACCCAAATCCTGGTCGGGCAGGGGCGGAGGAGCAGAAAAGCCGGTAAATACAAGCGCTACTAACAGCAACGCATGAACGCCGATAGTAATGCCCAGTGCCTGAATATTTTTTTTACCGTTTTTTTCCTCCATGATAACCTTATTGAGCGCCTGTTTAGACCAAAGTTAATGTTTTGATCCAGAAAAAATAATCACTCATCAAAAGATGAATTCCGGATCTTTGCAAAAACTGTGCTGTTAATCTGGTTTTTGCTATTATTTTTTCGCCAATTTTATGAACCTCGCAAAGCAAACTATCCGTCTTTATCAGAATGCCTATACCGGCCTTTCTCCCGCTACCTGGTGGTTATCACTCGTGTTGCTGATCAACCGCAGTGGTACTATGGTCATTCCTTTTATGACCGTATATCTCACAGAACATCTACATTTCTCTATTGCTCAGGCAGGCCTTGTGATGGCTTGCTTCGGTTGCGGTGCTATTGTGGGCGCCCTGTTGGGTGGCTGGCTTTCTGATAAAATTGGCTTTTACCAGGTACAATTCTGGAGCCTCTTCTCTAACGGATTATTGTTCCTTTTATTGGGTCAGATGCGCACGTTTGAGCAAATATGTATCTGCGTATTTGTGATGAGCTCCGTAGGTGATGCTTTCCGGCCGGCCAACAGTATTGCGGTAGCGGCATATAGTGTACCTGAAAATCGTACCCGTTCTTATGCCTTGAACCGGTTGGCCGTGAACCTGGGTTGGTCGGTAGGTCCTGCTGTAGGCGGTATTCTGGCCAGCTTCAGTTACCAGTTACTTTTTTGGGTAGATGGATTTACCTGTATGGCTGCCGCTATATTAATGCGTATTTTTCTGCCGCCGGTGCCTGCACCGGCTAAAGCGGAAAAAGCAAAGGTGATAAAGGAAGATAAAGTCTGGAAAGACGCCATTTATCTATGGTTCCTGCTGTTTGCTACCGTAAATGCCATTTGCCTGTTCCAGTTCAGCAGCATCGTTCCGTTATATTTTAAAGACGTGATGCACATGGAAGAATGGCAGATTGGGCTGAACATGTCTATCAACGGTATTCTCATTGCGTTGGTAGAAATGATCATGGTATACCGGCTGGAGGGCACCAGACCTAACCTCCTCTTCGTCACCAGAGGTGCCATGATGGTGTGTATCTCCTACCTGCTGCTGAGCGTATTGCCACCATTCTGGGCCGTGGCAGGCCTGTTTATGCTTGTGATTACCTTCGGGGAAATGTTCTGTCTTCCTTTCATGAATAGCTTCTGGATTGCCAGAAGCAAGGACCATAACCGTGGCCAGTATGCTGCGCTGTATACCATCTCCTATTCGCTGGCCAATATCGTATCGCCTACCACCGGTGCGTTTGTGGTGCAACACCTGGGATTCAGGCCCTGGTGGGCGCTTACCGCTCTGGGTTGTGTGCTGTCGGGGACTGGCTTCTGGTGGCTGCAAAAGAAGGTATCCGCCCGCAAAGCGGTAACAACAGCCTCCAGCCTGGCATAGCACGGGGAAGAAGCGCGATTTATAGCCGGGCATATGGTTAAAATTGTTAAAGACTTTACAATTATTGTCCTCAAAAGGCTAATTTTGCGTAAAAAGTAGTAAAATTGGTTAATGAAAGTAATTCAATTTACTGTTCCCGTAGCCGAGCAAGGAGCGGTAGTAATACAGGAAGATATTCTCCCATACTTCTATAATTACCTGCATCGTCATAAGGAGGCACAGGTGACCCTCATCATTAAGGGAGAGGGTACACTCATCGCCGGCAACTACACCCAGCCATTTAAAGCCGGGGAAATTTATGTGATTGGTGCAAACCAACCGCATATGTTTAAAGGAGATGCCCGATATTTTGAAAATTTACAGGAGAAGAATATTCACGCCATCCATATTTTCTTCGATCATGAACAGGCGTTGCAGGGATTGTTTTCCTTGAAGGAAATGGAAACCGTTCGCAAGTTTTTACAACTCACGGCCAACAGTCTCCAGCTACCTGCGGAACACGCTGAAAAAATAGGGGCAGATATTTTAAAAATCTCCCGGCTGAGTGGCGCAGAACGACTCCTGGCATTTGTAGGTATGCTGGTGTATTTCTCCAAACAGGTAAAGGAATGGAAGTCTTTATCCACGGGCTTTTCCAGGCACTCCTACAGTGAGTCGGAAGGATTGCGCATGAACGATATTTACCAATATACACTGGAACATTACGCAGAAAATATCTCACTCGGACAAATTGCAGGAGTAGCACATCTGACTACCTATGCCTTTTGTAAATACTTTAAGAAACATACCCGCAAAACCTATCTTGAATTTTTGAATGAAATCAGGATTAATGTGGCTTGTAAGAAAATCATTAATGGAGATTTCGATAGCATTGCTGCGGTAGCCTATGCAACCGGCTACAACAATCCCATCACTTTCAATCGGGTATTTCGTAAGGTAACAGGTATGTCGCCCTCGGCGTATGCAAGGCAGTATCGGTTTGAGGAAGTAGAAAGTTGATGTAGGAGCGAAAAGGATAAAGCCGAAAGCAAAAAGCTATTAAAGCGAATGACCAGAGCGTATGAGTAATTTAAATACTCGCTCTGGTCATTCGCTTTAATAGCTTTTTGCTTTCGGCTTTATGCTTTTCGCTTTCCTAATGTGCGAAATCCTGCATATAATCGCCGGTAATACGCTCCATTGGCGGATTGAAATAACCGAATTTAAGATCCGGGAATTCTTCATGAATCAGTTCCTGTAATTGTTTCACGCCTAAACATTCCCCGGTTTCTGTAACACCCAGTTTACCCAGGTACCAATCCGGATCAATGTTGAAGTTACGCCACTGAATCATGTTCAAACCGGTTTCGCGGATCAGTTTACGCAGCGCTTCGTATTCATCTGCGCTATCGGTCATCCCCGGAAATACAAAGTAATTGATCGATGTCCAGCCACCAAATTCATGTACTACTTTCAGGCTTTCGATAATGTCTTCAAAAGCATAGTTGTTAGGACGATAATAAGGCGTATAATATTTTTCCTGAGCAGAATTCAGACTTACGCGGATGCTGTTCAAACCTGCTTCACACAAGGCTCTTACCGCATCAGGCTTGCTACCATTGGTATTGATATTAATACTGCCTTTAGGTGTATGTTTACGTATTTCAATAATAGACTCGCGGATGGTTTCCCACATCAGTAAAGGCTCACCTTCGCAACCCTGGCCAAAGCTCACGATAGGGAAGGGCGCAGTTTCCAGGTGTGGTACTGTGTATTCTACGATTTCTGCTGCTGTTGGTTTAAAACGTAAGCGATCTTGTGTAGAAACAATGCTTTCTTCTTCCGGTTGGAATGAAATGCAGCCAACGCAATTGGCATTACACGCAGGGGAGGAAGGAATCGGGCATTCCCATCTGCCCATAAAATAATTACGCGCAGCAGGGCACTCATAAGTCAGGGCGCAATTCTCCGCCAGATGTTGTACCAGTCGGTTATGCGGATAGGCTTCTACCAGCGTTTTTACACCCTGTTTCACCTTTTTATCATCGAATCCGGCGCATTCCTGGCGGATATCGGCTTCAATACGGGTAGCAGGTACATAGAACTTACCATCCAGCCAACCCACTGCTGTGTAGCAAAACAGCGGTAACGTAGGCGCATCAGGCATGGTTTCGTAAGCTGCCAGGTAAAAACCGGTATGTGCCGGCGGAATGAAGGCTGCTACCGCCCATCMTTTATCACAAAGCTGCATATCGCCGGTGGTGGCATTGATGCCAATACCACGGCGTCCTGGCAACTCATACAAATTGCCTCCTTCCGGTAATTCGATCCACTCATCTGCTTCCACCGGCCATGCATCCCAGCCACTGCGGCCAGTTACATGCATGCTGGTATCTTCAAAAATATTCCCTTCACCGTCAGAATATAATATGTAAGGTGTCTGTTTTAACATTTTGTGATTTTATGGTCTGTAGACGGAAACAGCTACTGAACCCTGGTCTGAAAGAAGGTATTTAACGCCGTTCTTTGCTCCTGGCCTGGTTCATCCAATATTTCCAGCTGCAGAATCTTGTTATTTTTAAAGTCTATTGTCAGTAGGTCGTTCCGCAAAATTACGTTATTCAGCTCGTTCCAGCCAACCAGCTTTTTAGAGAAGGTGGTGGGGAGTGTAATACCTGTCGTATCCATTTTTACGTAGGAGGGCTGGAAAATTTTATATTCCATCCAGCCTACATAGGCCAAACCAACGCCTGTCAGGAATAAGAACAAGCTGCTCAGCGGCTGCAGGTGCGACAAAAAGTACAAACTACCTGTGAAACAAATCAACGCTTCTATCATCCGCGCTACGATATTGGCTTCTGAAAACTGCTTAAACCGCTTCATGGTAAATGGAAACGCAATGGCCAAAAAGCCTACTACCAAGAAAAAGACGACCAGGAACCAGTTAGGCTGCGGACTGCGGTATACGCCAATCGCATTAATCAGAAACAGGATACCTACCAAACCGTGCATCACCGGTAATAACCGGATTCTGCTGCTGGTGTTGGGATGCAGGATACGCAAACTATGCATGTACTGGAATGTAAGATTAGGAATTAGAACTGATCAACAGATTACACAACTTGAACAATATGCGGGAACCTACGTTCGCATCCCATTCGTCGTGTGAAGCGCTCACCTCGTTCAGGTCAAACCCAATCAGCTTGCGGCCACTGGCCAACACCCGCTTAAACAGGTAGTATATCTGTTCTACTTCAAAACCACCCGCTACCGGTGTACCGGTATGCGGACACAATTTAGGGTCCAGTCCGTCAATATCAAAGCTGATATATACCTGCTGTGGCAGTGTAGCTACAATGCTGTCGCAGATCGACTGCCAGGTTTCCCCTTCAAATTGTCTTTCTTTGATTTGTTTATCGAAGAAGGTCACTACGCGGCCTTCGCTGTTATTAATATAATCTACTTCTTCTTCACAATAGTCGCGGATACCCACCTGTACCAGCTTCGACAGTTGTGGTACTTCTGCCAGGGCATTGTACATAATGGAAGCATGCGAGTAGGTAAATCCTTCGTAAGCATCACGTAAATCGCAGTGTGCATCGATCTGCAGGATACCAAAGTCGCCGGCATGTTCACCCATCGCTTTGAAGAAGCCCAGCGGCGTGCTGTGGTCACCGCCTACCAGTCCTACCAGCTTGCCTTTTTCCAGCAATGCTTTGGTTTGGTTGTATACCCACTCGTTCATGGCACGGGTACCGTTACCAACGTCTACCAGTGTTTTCTTCAGAAATTCATTTTCAGAAATATCACCCCCTTCAGTCAGGAATTTCAGGTACAGCTCCGCTTCTTTACGCAGGTAATCACTGCGCAGCAACAGGTGCTTATCTGGTTCACGCATGTAGAAACCTTGTTTCCAGCCATCTTTTACATCAGCGTCATAAAGATCGATCTGGAAGGAGGCCCTGAACATACGTTCTGGTCCACGGGCAGTACCATTATTATAGGATACCGTTACTTCCCAGGGCACAGGTAATAATACCAGCCGGGCTTCTTCCTCAGAAAAAGGTAAGCCAAAAACGTTGTTGGATAAAAGACCAACTGAGTTAGGGTCAAATTGTGATAAATCTGCCATGATAAAATCGTACTTTTCTAAATTCCGCGCAAAGATAGGATTATGTTTACTTACAGGCGCCCTTCTGATAAAAAGAATTGCCTTTTATATAAAATTTGTCCGAAGAAGGTCATTTTGACTTAATTTTGCCGATTAATCGGAAACAATTAGAGGATAGGAAAAAGCAATAGAGGTAAGGTGCGCACTGATAAAGGGTTTTGCTGTTTGAATCAAATCAATAGGGAAGATAATTTTCATATGAAAAAAACAAATATTATTCTGCTGGTGGTAATTGCGGTAGCAATTGGAGTGATAGTAACAATGGTGGGGGATTTCAGTACCTATGAAACTTTCGCAACAGCCCGTGAAAAGGAAGGAAAGGAGTTTCACGTGATCGGGAAACTCGATACCCTGAAAGCCATGAACTACGATCCCATCAAGGATGCTAACTTATTTAGCTTCTATGTACACGATAAAACCGGGGAATCACATAAAGTAGTATTCTACGGAGCCAAGCCAACAGACTTCGAGAAAGCAGAATCCATTGTACTCACTGGTAAAATGGAAGGAGGCGAGTTTCATTGCAGCAAAATACTGATGAAATGCCCTTCTAAATATAAAGACGACCAGGTGGTTGTCGGTAACAAACAACTTTAAAGTAATTATTTGCACCTTTTGAAAGTTGCCCGGTTTACACTGGCATCAACAAGTATTTCAAAATGGGCAATGCCGGAATATTCACATCTCAGAGGAATTTTATGAAGTTTGTAGGGGAACATTTATTGCCAGGCCAGATCGGCCACTTCTTTGCCATACTGGCATTTGTAGCATCTATAGTAGCCACCGTGGCTTATTATAATGCCGTTAAATTAAAAGAACCTTCTTTACAGGAATCCTGGAAACGACTGGCCCGCTGGTCTTTCGTGATCCAGTCAGCCGCCGTAATCGGTGTTTTCTCCTGCCTGTACTATATTCTGTATAATCACTTTTTTGAATATAAATACGCATGGCGCAATACCTCCCGCGACCTGCCTATCCAATATCTTTTATCCAGCCTCTGGTCCGACCAGGAAGGTAGCTTCCTGCTCTGGAGTATCTGGAACAGTATACTGGGGATTGTCCTGATCCGTACTTCCAAAAAATGGGAAGCACCGGTAATGACCATCTTCTCACTTGCTCAGCTGATTATGGCCAGCATGCTGCTGGGTATATTCATCCTGGGGTACAAAGTAGGTAGCAATCCGTTTATGCTCCTGCGTCAGGCGCCGGAAAACCAACTGGCACCTATTTTCCAGACCGCTGATTATATGCAGCATATTCATGATGGGAATGGCCTGAACGTAACCCTCCAGAACTACTGGATGGTGATTCACCCGCCTATCCTGTTCCTGGGTTTTGCATCCATGATTATTCCTTTTGCCTTCGCTTTTGCCGGAGTTTGGACCCGCGATTACACCGGTTGGGTAAAACCAGTACAGCCATGGGGCCTGTTTGCCATCGCTTTGTTAGGCACTGGTATTATGATGGGCGCCGCCTGGGCTTACGAATCCCTGAACTTCGGTGGTTACTGGGCCTGGGACCCGGTAGAGAATGCGTCTCTGGTGCCCTGGATCACCATGGTAGCCGGCGTACACACCCTGCTGGCTTATAAAGCTACCGGGCACTCGCTGAAGTCTACCATCTTCTTCTTCTTCATTTCTTATGTAATGATCCTCTATTCCTCCTTCCTTACCAAAAGTGGTGTGTTAGGAGATACTTCTGTACACTCCTTTACGGATATGGGGATGACAGCACAATTGCTGTTTGCGATGCTGGTATTTACGGTACCATCTATTACATTGCTGATCATACGCAGAAAGGAAATTCCATCTGTGAAGAAAGAGGAAAACAGCTACTCCCGCGAGTTCTGGCTGTTTGTGGGTTCCCTGATTATGCTGATTGCCGCTATCCAGGTAACATTCACTACCTCTATCCCGGTATGGAATAAGCTGATGAGCTTCACCGGCCTCAAAGGACTGTTTAACACAACCGATATTGCGCCGCCATCAGATGTTATTTTCCATTATAACAAAATTCAAATCTGGATTGCTATTGTACTGGGCATATTAACCGCCATTGTACAATTTATGAGATATAAGGATACCCCACGTGGAGAGATTACCAAAAAACTGGCGATTCCTACACTGGTGGCTTTACTGTTGACGGGCCTGATCGCCTGGAAAGGTACCATCACCTTCGATAAATACGGCGCCGGATTTCTCACCGCTATTTACATGATGCTGTTTGCCAGCATTTATGCCATCGTGGGCAACATCGTTTATATTTTCTCCGGCCTGAAAGGCAAGTTGAAAAATGCGGGTGCTTCCGTAGCACATATCGGTTTCGGTATGGTGCTGCTGGGTATACTCATTTCTTCCGCCAAAATGGAAGTAATATCATACGACCGGATGAAGATGCTGAATGACGGCTTCTTCAGAAAAGAAAGCAAGCAAAATCCGCGTGAAAACATCATGCTGCCAAGAGATGTACCGGTACAAATGGGCGACTACCACGTTACCTACGCCGGCGACTCTATTGCAAAGGGCGATGCGAAAACTTATTATAAAGTAAATTATGAGAAGAAGGATAAAGCAACCGGTAATATCGTAGAAAAATTCACTCTTTATCCGGATGCGTTTGTGAACAGGAAAGAGAACTCTATCTCCTCCAATCCTGCTTCCAGACACTATCTGACAAAGGATATTTATACCTACGTATCTGCTGCACCTAACAAGGAAGAAGAAGCGAAAGCGGATACTACACCGTATGTATCACACCTGATGAAACAAGGAGATTCCGTATTCTTCTCCAAAGGATTTATTGTACTGAAAGGATTGAACACCAAACCGCAAAGCCGCAATTATGTTCCGCAGAACGGCGACCTGGCAGTAGGCGCAGAGCTGGAAGTGTATACGCAAACAGACGACCACTTTAAATTACAGCCTATCTACTTTATCCGCGACAGCAGCTACCAGTACAGCGTTGAAGATACACTGGCGCCGCTGGGACTGAATGTAAGGTTCGCTAAGATTATGCCCGCAGAGAACAGAATTGAACTGAAGGTAAAGGAAGCCGCCGGTTTCAGCGATTATATTGTGATGAAAGCCCTGATATTCCCTTATATCAACGTTTTGTGGCTGGGTATCATCATTACCGTGATAGGTACCTTTATGAGTATTTATCAGAAAGTAAGAAGAAGATAGGCACTGCTTATATTTTATAAGAAGAAATCCTCCGGTGGCGATGCTGTCGGAGGATTTTTTCTTTATTAAAATTCAGACCCGGTGTGCGCCATTTCAGAATTCTTATCTACATTTAATTATTAAATGTCCTTATGATGCGTAGGTGGTTGCGTATAGCCCTCATCGTTATAGCCACGCTTGCAGTGGTATACTTGCTCGGCCCCAAACCGGCTGATCCGGTATATAACCACGTGTTACCACCCGTACCTTCCGCCGGCCCTGCGCTGGAAGCTTATATTCACAACAAGGAAGCACAACACCGGCTGAAACCGGATAATGAAGCACGTATTGTCTGGTATGATTCCCTGCATCGTAAAACACCGTATGCCGTGGTTTACCTGCATGGCTTTTCCGCCAGCCAGGAAGAGGGGAATCCCGTGCATCGCGATTTTGCCAAACGTTTCGGTTGTAATTTGTATTTATCACGACTCGATGGGCACGGCATAGATACTTCTGATCCATTGTTACACATGACTGCAGCAGGATTATGGGAAGATGCAGAAGAAGCATTGAGTATAGGCAAAGCACTGGGCGACACGGTGATCCTGATGGGCACCTCCACCGGCGGAACACTGGCGCTGCAACTGGCTGCCGCCTATCCTCACGACGTATATGCGCTGCTGAATATGTCGCCCAACATTGCTATCAATGATAAGCTGGCGTTTCTGGCCAATCATCCATGGGGACTACAGCTGGCCAGGTGGGTAAGTAAGGGGGATTTTCGCCGCGGCACAGATACGGACACCACCCGCGCGAAGTACTGGAATAACAGCTATCGCCTGGAAGCCGTGGTACAACTGCAAAATCTGCTGGCATCCACGATGACACGCGCCACATTTGAAAAAATACAGCAGCCCGTATTGAATCTCTATTATTATAAAGATGAAACCCACCAGGACCCAACCGTAAAAGTATCTGCTATCCTGCAGATGGAACAGGAGCTGGGAACGCCCCCTGCTATGAAAGCAGCCATTCCTATTCCGGGCGCCGGCGCTCATGTAATGGGCTCTGCACTCACTGGAAAAGATCTGCCTGCAGTAGAGAAAACAATCAGTGACTTCGCCATCAATAAGTTAAGAATGACGCCGGTTCAGTAACACTATTTAGTTAGGTGCAAATCTGAAATCTTTTATAACTTGTGGTAACATTCTATATTTAAGCAACGTTAAGTAAACTATGCGCCTTCGTTTCAAACAAATCATCGTTTCTGTTTTCCTGGTACTGGGGATATCCCTTTGCCATACAGGTGCGATGGCTCAGGAGGCACATGGCGCGGATGTTATCCCGTTGCACGCCATCGTAGTAGGGAAAGATACCATCCCGGTGATCACCCTGGCCATATTCGATGTGGTGGAAAAAATGCCCAAAGCCCTCCGTAAAGAACGCGAACGCTGGAGCCGTTTACGGAATGCCGTATATGTTACCTACCCTTACGCCAGATCTGCTGCCAAAGTGCTGAAAGACGTGAACGCCAGCATGACCAACATGAATAAAAGAGAACGCAAGGCTTTCCTGGCTACCAAAGAAAAGGAGCTGAAAGCCCAGTTTGGTGATAAACTGGAGAATCTCTCTGTGTACCAGGGTAAAGTACTCATGAAACTGATCGACCGTGAAACAGGTCAGAACTGCTATGAGATTATCAAAGAATTGAAAGGTGGATTTAATGCCCGTGTGTGGCAAACCGTTGCTTTCTTCTTTGGTGGAAATCTCAAAAGTGATTACGACAAACAGGAAGATAAAGACATTGAAATCATAGTACAGGAGCTGGAAATGTACCAGCACTACCGCGCCTATAATTAATTCATCTACCTTCGTAAGATTCGCCTTTAACCCAACCGTTTTTATTATGATGAAAGTATGGATCTTACTTATTAGCTCACTTTTTATGTTCACAGGTGCTATGGCGCAGGCCGTGGCAGACGATGATCCGGTATATGTGCTGGACAGCGTGGTGGTGACGCAGGCGGCCATTGGCCAGGTATCTCCGGATCGCATTGGTGTGATTACTATTGCCAAAGGGTCTAAAGCGGTACTGAAATATGGCAGCCAGGCGGAGAATGGGGTGGTATATATAGAAACCAAACCTTTTGCCCGTAAAAGAGTACAGGTGCTGTTAAGYGGCAAATCTCCCCAATACGATAGTTTGCTGCACAAATACGGGAACGACAGTTCATTTTTATATGTCGTAAATGGTCATCCCATGGAGCCAGCCAATGAAACGCTCTTCATGACATTGGATCAGAAAACCTTCCGCTCCATAAATATTATTACCAAGGACAATGAGTTGATGAAGACGCATGGGAAACACGAGGCCGTTATCGTGATTACCAGCTCAGAAGAGTAATTTATTTCCCATCTTTGCACCTCAATTTACAGCATATGAAACTAGATATACTGGCCATAGCCGTGCACCCGGACGATGTAGAGCTGGGCTGCGCAGGCACATTGATGATGCATGCGCAACAGGGGATGAAAGTTGGGGTAGTAGATTTGACCCGTGGTGAACTGGGTACCCGTGGTACACCAGAGCTGCGCATACAGGAAGCAGCAGCAGCGGCAGAAATTATGGGACTGGAGGTAAGAGAGAATCTTGGCCTGGCAGATGGATTTTTCAGAAATGATACCATGGAGCAAATGGCGGTGATTACAGCCATCCGTAAGTATCGCCCCGATATTATACTGGCTAATGCCATAGATGATCGTCATCCGGATCATGGCCGCGCCGCCAAACTGATATCTGACAGCGCTTTCATGGCAGGGTTACGGAAAATCGAAACTACCTTGGACGGACAACCACAGGAAGCATGGCGTCCTAAGCAGGTGTTCCACTTCATACAGGATCGCTATCACGAGCCTGATTTTGTGATAGATATTAGCCCGGTAATAGACCGGAAGCTGGCTGCTATCAAGGCTTTTACTTCTCAATTTCTGGCAGCGAAAGATAATGAGCCGCAAACCTATATTTCCGGCTCCGGCTTTTTTGATAGTGTGGTATACCGTGCTAAAATGTTCGGTAAAATGGTAGGGGTGGAGTATGCAGAAGGCTATACCTCCGCTAAAAAGATTGGTGTCCGTAGTTTTTCAGACCTGATTAACATTACCACCTGATAAGGTGGAAGACATAAAGCTCCTGGGTTTGGAGCAGAAGCGGAAAGTAAAAACAATGGTTTTTGCTTTCCGCTTTCTTTTTTCCGCATTTACTTTTAGCTTTATAGAAGGTGAGAAGAGCGGCTTTTGCTCCCGTCATCCAGTCAACCGCTTTGTTTACAGGTGCTATAGCACTTATGCTTTCCGCTTTATGAGAAAACTATCCATCCTGGCAGTACTGCTGATTGTTGTCTTTACCGCCAATGCCCAGAAAACAGACAAGGCGCTTACCGCCATTTTAACGCCTCTTTTAAAGGACTTTCACGGACAGGTGGGTGTTTATGTACATCACCTGAAAAAAGACCGTACGGTGGCTATAAATGCGGATACCACGTTTCCTACTGCCAGTATGATTAAAACCACCATTCAGGTGGGTATTTTTAACAAGCTGGCCAAGGGTGAGCTGCAATACCATCAAAACCTGGTGTATCGCGATTCATTGTTGTACAAGGGAGAGGATATCCTGGGTTCATTCCGTGATAGTGAGCAGATAGCGTTGGATAAGGTGGTGATGTTGATGTTGACGATGAGCGATAATACGGCCAGTTTGTGGCTGCAGTCGTTGGCCGGTGGCGGATTAACGATCAACCAGTGGCTGGAGGAGCATGGGTTTGAGCATTTGCGGGTCAATTCCCGGACCAAGGGACGGGAGGCTGCCCGGCAGGAATATGGATGGGGGCAAACCAGTCCGCGTGAAATGGCGCGGCTGATGGAGATGGTATACAAAGGGGAGGTGATCAGCCCTGTTGCGAGTGAGCGGATGTACCGGAATCTTACGCGCAACTATTGGGATACGCAGGGATTGACACAGGTACCCCCAAACGTTCGCACCGCGTCGAAAAATGGCGCGGTGGACGAATCTCGTTCTGAGGTGATTATGGTGAATGCACCTCACGGCGACTATGTATATTGCATTATTACCAAAAATAACCAGGATCAGCGTTGGACTCCTGATAATGAGGCGTGGCAATTGTTGCGGAAGGTGGGTTTTGCGATTTGGCAGCACTATGAACCGGACAGCCAATGGAAACCCGACCCCGCGTTGGGGCAGTTTTAGATACGGTCAATGCGACCCGCTAAACACTAAATGAACAGATCTCGTGTAGCATCAAATTCATCGTGTTTAATGATACTGTTTTTAATAAACGGAATCAAAGCAAGTCCAATCGTTATAACCACCAGTAAAAAGTATTTTTTCTTCATTTCCATGCTAATTGTGTTAAAAAAGTTCCACTTATATAACTAAATAACGTGCCAAAATGTTACAGAAATACCATGAAAATGTTAACTCCAGGATATTTTTTTTGAGTATATAAGCGGAAATTGTTTGATTGCCCCGACCACGCCCGCGGAAAACAGATATATAGAGAAATTCAATGCCACATTTTTAAAATCTATTTGATTACTAATGAATGTAATGTGATCTTTGCGCCGTCAAAAAGCATAAAATCATTAGTCTGTAAATCAAAAAGAGAATAGTTATTATGAAAAATGTTATCTTATCCGTAGGGTCAGAGTTTCCCGAATTCAAAAAAACGGCAGTTGTATCTATCGAAAAAGGTAAAGAATTCTATGAATTGTCTTCTGAAGAACTGAAAAACTCCGGCAAATGGATGGTGATGTTCTGGTGGCCTAAAGACTTTACTTTCGTATGTCCTACTGAAATCGCTGAATTCAACAAACACGCACAGGATTTCGCTGACCGTGATGCAGTATTGATCGGTGCTTCTACTGACAGTGAGTTTGTACATGCTGCCTGGAGAAGAGATCATGAAGATCTGCGTGGTCTGCAGTTCCCAATGCTGGCAGATACTTCCAAATCCCTCGCCACTGAACTGGGTATCCTGGAAGCAAACGAAAAAGTTGCTTACCGTGCTACTTATATTGTAGATCCTCAAGGTATTGTACGTTGGGTTTCCCTGTACGACCTGTCTGTAGGCCGTAGCGTAAAAGAAGTGTTACGTGTACTGGATGCACTGCAAACAGATGAGCTGTGCCCTTGCAACTGGACTAAGGGAGAAGCTACCCTGGCTGTTTAATCATTAAGACATTTTTTATTTTACTGATGGAATATTTTGCAGGAATCCGTTCCTGCAAAATATTCAACCGGTAAAATCATGAAATAAAAAAAATACATATTATGTTTGCAACTACGAATCAGGATACGGCAGTACAATTACTGGAAGCGGTGGGTTTGACAAGTGAGCAGGTATCCGGTAAATTGCAGTCACTCGCAAATGTGGATGCGCGTTACTTGAAGGATCTGAAGATCAATGTGTCTAACTCTCTTGCGGCAGCAACGCTGACGAAGAAAGAGGCTTATATGATCGGTGTAGCGGTTGCGGTGAATGAGAAACATGCGGTGTTGCAGGCAGCTTTTGAAAAGCTGGCTACCCAGGAAGGAGCAACGGATAAAGAAATCGCAGAAGTAATTAGTTGTACTTCCCTCATGAATGCCAATAACGTATTTTATCGTTTCCGGCATTTTGTGAATAAGGAGTATTATACCAATACCCCTGCCGGTATCCGGATGAGCATCATGGCTAACCCGGTATTAGGTAAAGAATTTTTTGAGTTGTTGAGCCTGATGGTTTCTGCCCTGAATGGTTGTGAAATGTKCGTGACTTCCCACGAAGAAGCGTTGTTAAAACATGGAACGGATCAACAGCGGATTTTGGAGTCGGTAAGATTAGGTGCTGTTTTACGTAGCCTTGTTGTATTATTGTAAATTATTTTTTTTCGGCAAAAGACAGATGAAAATTTGCCTGATAATCATTGATTATCAATCTTTTGCATTGTGTTCACATCTTAGGTAAAAGCCTTTTATAAGGGGCTTTTAATGTACTTGTGAATAAATTCATTTAATAATATTTGCAAAATCCATAAAAAATTTGGACTTTTGCATTCCTAAATTTTTAGATCATGGCAAGAGTATGTCAGGTGACAGGAAAGAAGCCGATCACGGGTCACCATGTTTCCTTCTCCAACATTAAGACAAACAGAAGGTTTCTTCCTAACCTGCAAAAGAAACGTTTTTTCCTGGCAGAAGAGGACAAATGGATATCATTGAAAGTATCTGCTGACGGTTTAAGAACCATCAACAAGAGAGGTTTGTATGCAGTTGTGAAGGAATTGCGTGCAGCTGGTCAGGAAATCTAATTCTAAGACTCACTTAATTTGTAATACACAATGGCAAAAAAAGGTAATAGAGTACAGGTAATTCTGGAGTGCACTGAGCACAAGACTTCTGGTCAACCAGGAACTTCCCGTTATATCTCTAACAAGAATAAGAAGAATACTCCTGAGCGTCTGGAGTTAAAGAAGTACAATCCTATTTTAAGGAAAGTTACTGTACACAAAGAAATTAAATAAGTAATTGTTGATGGCGACTGGCTGTATTTACATACCAGCCAATGAGCCATTTAACTATAAAAACAATAGAATACAATGGCAAAAGTAGCTTCAAAAAACTCGAAGGTTAAAGATGCTAAAGCAGCAGCTGAGTCTAAAGTATGGACCAAGGTAATCAGAGCTGTACGCTCTCCTAAAACCGGCGCTTATACTTTTAAAGACGCAATCGTACACAAGGACAAAGTTCTGGAGTACATGAATCAAAAGTAATTCGGCTTTACTAATAATACTGAAAGGCTGTCCCGTTATACGGACAGCTTTTTGTATTTGGTCCAACTGTTAGCTTTTAGGCTAATGCAGCGAAAGAAGGAGCGCTGAAAGATGACTTATGCTTATCTTTGCAGCTATCACTAACAGCTGACTGCTAAAAGCTAACAGCTATTACTTATCTTCGCAGCATTAACTAACTGCTAAAAGCTAAAAGCCAAAAGCTGTTTCGACCCAACTAAACTAAACTATGAGCTTTTTCAATAAACTATTTTCCAGGGAGAAGAAGGAAAATCTGGATCAGGGTTTACAAAAAACCAAAGAGAGCTTCCTGAGTAAAATAGGACGCGCCATTGCAGGAAAGTCAACGGTAGATACCGAGGTATTGGATAATCTGGAGGATGCCCTTATTTCTGCAGATGTTGGCGTAGATACCACCGTAAAAATCATTGACCGCATTGAACAGCGTGTAGCTAAAGATAAATATCTGGGAACCAGTGAGTTAAACAGGTTGTTGCAGGAAGAGATTGCAGCTATCCTGGTAGATGCCCCGGATAGTGGATTTCGCGATTTTGATGTACCCGCCGGTAAAAAGCCTTATGTGATCATGGTAGTAGGCGTAAATGGCGTTGGTAAAACCACCACCATCGGTAAGCTGGCCTATAACTTCAAGAAAGCTGGTAAATCAGTGATGCTGGGCGCCGCGGATACTTTCCGCGCAGCTGCCGTAGATCAGCTGACTATCTGGAGTGAAAGGGCAGGAGTACCTATCGTGAAGCAGCAAATGGGTTCAGATCCCGGAGCCGTAGCTTTTGACACCGTGCAGAGCGGCGTCTCAAAAGAAGTAGATGTAATTATTATCGATACCGCAGGTCGTTTACATAACAAACTCCATTTGATGGATGAGTTGGGTAAAATCAAGCGGGTAATGAAGAAGGTGATTCCTGATGCCCCACATGAAGTATTGCTGGTATTAGATGGATCTACCGGTCAGAATGCACTGGAGCAGGCCAAACAATTTACGGCCACTACAGAAGTAACCGCGCTGGCTATTACCAAACTGGACGGTACCGCCAAAGGTGGGGTAGTATTGGCCATAGCCAATCAGTTCAAAATACCGGTAAAATACATCGGTATTGGTGAAAAAATGGAAGATTTACAGGTGTTTAATAAAGAATCTTTCGTGGATTCACTCTTTAGTGTAAATTCTTGATTTTGTGATGTTTGTGAATGTTATCTCCCAATTGGCATAAATCCTGCCTGCTATTTACTTTACATAAATCATCGTTCGGGCTCCGTTACAGGAGCCCGGCATTTTCGTTAACTTTCAACCAGATTCTTTGTTTAATAAATAACACTGCTTTCCTTAAATTTGGATAATTGTTCCCTTTTTGTACCCTTTTTAACAATTCGTAAGTATGATAGTACAGCACATAGATCGAGTTGAAGATATTACACCAGCGGAATTCAAGAAGAACTACTACACTCCACGTAAACCTGTTATTATCTCAGCAGGGGGCCTTAGTAAAAACTGGCCGGCTTATACAAAGTGGACATGGGATTATTTCAAATCAATTGTGGGAGACAAGACAGTGGGGGTATATAACAATGAACGCGCCGGCGAAAATACCCTGGTGAACGGAGCGGATGATTACATTTCTTTTGGTGAATACCTGAATATGGTGGAACGGGGACCGGTCGCCCTCCGCATTTTTCTCTTTAATATTTTTCAACACGCCCCTCAGCTGGTGGAAGATTTTCCCTGGCCAGACCATTTATCTTCCGGCTTTTTGAAGAAGTACCCCATGCTGTTTGTAGGAGGCGCTGGTTCAGTGGCACATATGCATTATGACATTGACCTGTCGCACATCTTCCATACCCAGTTTCTGGGCCGGAAACGGGTACTGTTGCTGGAAAACAATCAGGCGCCCTTTATTTACCGCATGCCCTTTACGGTAGAAAGCGCTGCGAACTTCGTAAACTGGCATGAAAAGCTGGATATGGAGCAGTTCCCCGCGCTGGAACATGCCCGTGGTTATACCACCATTCTCAACCATGGTGATACCATGTTCATGCCGGCTGGTTACTGGCATCATATGGAGTACCTCGATGGCGGCTTTGCCATGAGTTTACGCGCACTGGACCCCACTCTTTTAGGTAAGTTAAACGGGCTTTACCATATAGTTGGGCTGAGAGGAATGAACAACCTGATGATTAAGATGGCCCCCAAATGGTGGTATCATTATAAAAGGAAACTGGCCAGAGCACGTGCCGACAAGGCGTTGCAGGCCATGGGTTAGTAAGCATTATCTCTTATGCTAAGTGACTAAACAGCAGTTACTTAGCATAAATTTCTAATTGTCAATTCTTTTCGCTACCTTTGCACCTTCCTTATTTCAACCCCCACTAAGACTCAAGTCACGTACAGTAAGTCTGCTGTTAAATTCAATTAGTGTCTGTGTGTCTTCGTGGCGGTAGCGGCGCAGAGAATGCCTGTCCGCTTGTTAAAAACAATTCGCGCTTGAAGACAAAAACTTTAAAGAAAGACAAGGTTAATATTATTACGCTTGGTTGTTCCAAGAATATGGTGGATTCGGAGGTATTGAGCGGACAGCTCGTTGCCAACGATATCGACGTAGTGCATGAAAGTGCCAAACGTGACCACAATATTGTGGTAGTGAACACCTGTGGTTTTATTGACAAGGCCAAAGAAGAATCGATTAACACTATTCTGGAGCAGGTAGAACTGAAACAGCGAGGCAAACTCGATAAGGTATATGTTACCGGATGTTTGAGTGAGCGTTATCGCGGTGATCTGGAATCGGAAATTGCCGGTGTAGACGCCTGGTTCGGTACCATGGAATTGCCCCTGATCCTCAAAAAATTTGATGCAGATTATAAAGCAGAGCTGGTAGGAGAAAGATTATTGAGTACCCCATCTCACTATGCTTACCTGAAAATAGCAGAAGGTTGTAACAGAACCTGTTCTTTTTGTGCTATTCCACTGATGCGTGGTTCCCATGTTTCCAAACCTATTGAAGAGTTGGTATTGGAAGCAGAAAAACTGGTGAAATCAGGTGTAAAAGAAATTATGCTGATTGCACAGGAACTGACTTATTATGGTCTGGATCTGTATAAGCAACGTCGCCTGGGTGACCTGATGCGTGCGTTGGCAGGCGTACAAGGGCTGGAGTGGATTCGTCTCCACTATGCTTATCCCACCAAGTTCCCGATGGAAATTCTGGATGTGATGAACGAGTTCCCCAATATCTGCAACTATATTGATATGCCATTGCAACATGCCTCCAATGCCATGTTAAAAGCAATGAAGCGTCAGATTACACGCGAAGAAATAGAAGAACTGGTACATAATATCCGTGCAAAAGTACCTGGCATCTGTTTACGTACCACCCTGATTGCTGGTTTCCCCGGCGAAACAGAAGACGACGTAGAAGAACTGAAAGGCTTCCTGGAAAGAATGCGTTTTGACCGTGTTGGGGTATTTACCTACAGCCACGAAGAAGGCACCAGCGCCTATGCACTGGAGGATAATATTCCGGCAGAAGAAAAGGAGAGAAGAGCGCAGGAAATTATGGAAGTACAGCAGGAAATCTCTCTGGAAAAAAATCAGGAGAAAGTAGGGAAGATCTTTAAAGTAGTAATAGACAAAAAAGAAGCGGGCAGATATCTGGCCCGTACCGAGTTTGATTCGGTGGAAGTAGATAATGAAGTGATCATCGACACGAACAAGCGCCTGAAACCAGGTGATTTCGTGGAGGTTCGTATCACCAAAGCATTCGACTACGACCTCGAAGGAKAGCTGGTGTAAGAGCATTTAGGGGTTAGCATTTAGCTATTAGGTGCGCGATTTATATAGCTAATTTTAACTGCTAAGCGTTCATGTGAGTAGCCAATAGTAAACTGCTAGGGGCTAAAAAAATATTTCTAACAGCTGATAGCTAACTGCTAAAAGCTATATCCACAGCTCCCGACGGAGCTTGATTAATGCAAATCAATGACAACATTTGAATCACTGGGCTTACAAGAGCCTATTTTGAAGGGAATTACGGACCTGGGCTTCGTTTCCCCAACTCCCATCCAGGAACAGGCAATACCGGTATTGTTAGGAGGTGACCGCGATTTCGTAGGTCTGGCCCAGACGGGCACCGGTAAGACAGCAGCTTTTGGCCTGCCTTTACTGCAACAACTGGATCTGAAAATAAATAAACCTCAGGGCCTGATTTTATGCCCTACCCGTGAACTCTGTCTCCAGATCACCAATGATCTGAAAAATTTTAGTAAATATCTCGGCGATGTAAGCATCGTAGCGGTATATGGCGGTTCCAGCATTGTACAACAATTGCGCGAACTGAAAAGAGGTGTACACATCGTAGTGGCCACTCCAGGTCGTTTACTGGATATTATAGACCGTGGCGCCGTTAATTTTGATAACGTTCGTTACGCAGTACTGGATGAAGCAGATGAGATGCTGAACATGGGATTCCAGGAAGATATCAACAGCATCCTGTCCAACACACCAGAAGGTAAAACTACCTGGTTGTTTTCGGCTACCATGCCACAGGAAGTTCGCCGTATCGCCAAAAAATACATGGAAGATCCGTTTGAACTGACCGTAGGTAGCAAAAACAGCGGTAACGTTAATATAGAACACGAATACTATGTAGTGCGTCCGCGTGAAAAATATGCGGCCCTGAAACGTATCGTGGATTTCAACCCTGAAATTTTTGGTATCATCTTTACCCGTACCAAAATTGAATCACAGGAAATTGCTGAGTCGCTGATTAAAGATGGCTACAACGCAGATGCACTGCACGGCGATCTGACCCAGCAACAACGTGATAAAGTAATGAAACGTTTCCGCGAAAGAGCACTGCAGGTGCTGGTAGCTACTGACGTAGCCGCCCGTGGTATCGACGTGGACAACGTTACGCACGTAATTAACTACGATTTACCGGATGACGTAGAAAACTACACCCACAGAAGTGGTCGTACCGGTAGAGCAGGAAAATCAGGTATCTCTATTGCTATCATCAGCAGCCGTGATACTGGTAAAATCCGCCAGATCGAAAGAGTTATCCAGAAGAAATTTGTAAAAGCTGAAGTACCAGATGGTTTCGCAGTATGTGAAAAACAACTGTTTGGCCTGGTACATAAAGTACATAACGTAGTAGTAAACGAAGAGCAGATTGAACCTTACATGGAACGCATCAACGAAGAGTTTGCATCCATGACCAAGGAAGATCTGATCAAACGTTTTGCTTCCCTCGAGTTCAACCAGTTCCTGGAATACTACCAGGATGCGCCTGATCTGAATGCAAAAGACGACAGACGTAGCACTACTTTCGGTGAAGAAAGAGGTCCACGCAGAAGCGATGGCAAATTCACCCGCCTGTTCATCAACCTGGGTTCAGTAGATGATTTCAACCGCGGCGATATGCTCCGTTATCTGTGTGATAACACCGGCTTACGTGGCAACAAAATTGGTCGTATCGATCTGAAAGGTGTTTATTCCTTTTTCGAAGTAGAGAACGAAGAGTTATCTAAAGTAACAGAAGCGTTCAAGAAAGTGGAATACAATGGCCGCAGTGTAAGAATTGAAATGTCGCAGGATGGCGACAGACGTCCACGCACAGGTGGTGGCGATCGTGGTCCGCGCAGAGAAGATGGTCCGCGTAAAAGAAGCTGGAGCTCTGAAGGTGGCAGCCGCCCAGGTGGTAGCCGTCCAGGTGGCGACAGACGCGAATCTTTCGGTGGCAGCAAGCCTCCGTACAAGAAGAAATACTAATCCGGTTAACGGAGTAGCGATATAATAAAAGGTCATCTCACACGGGATGGCCTTTTTTATTAGTACCTCCGCAACCTGTTTATCATGTTGCTCAAAAAAATATTTCCCCCAATCATTTTTTAATTATTTTAGAGAACGTATTGTATAGCAGCACCTGTATTTTTCCGACCCTGTAAAGCACCCTTTTATTGCTGAATAGCGAACACGATATGGAATGGAGCCGTTTGAAAAACGGTGATGTAATGGCGTTAGAAGCCATTTATCGGGCGCATGTCCAGGCAATGATACGATTTGGGCTGAAAATAACGGATGATATAGATCTGATCCGCGACAGCATACAGGATCTGTTTCTTGAAATCTGGAAGCACCGGCAAAATCTGGCTGATACCGCACAGCCCCGCTTCTATTTATTCCGGGCGTTACGTAATAAGTTGGTTAAAGTGCAGGGAAAACAGTCGTACGTAAGTGAAAGTGAAATGCAGCTGGCTTTCGACAACTTAAGCGCAGAACATATTGAGTTGGAAATCATGAGCAGGGAAGGTGCTTTGCAAACCGCCCAAACATTGAAACAATTGCTGGAAAAGCTCCCCCAACGCCAGCAGGAAGCCGTTTTCCTCCGCTTCTATCAGAATATCCCTTACGAAAAGATGGCCGAGATCATGAACATGAATTACCAATCGGTGCTTAACCTGATGCAGCGCGCATTACAATCTCTCAAAAAAGGATATCCGCACTTTTCTTCCAAAAAATAAAAAAAAAGTTGCCGAAAGGTGAGTATATAAATCTAATTACAGACATTACTGTATAGACACCGCTATTGCTATGGATCAATCCGAAGAAAAGATACAGGCACTTTTGCTCGACAACCGGTTTGTTGATTGGGTAGCCAATCCCAACAGCCCTTATGCGGGATATTGGCAGGAATGGCTGGCGGCTGATCCTGAGCATGTATTGCATGCTGCCGCGGCCAGAAAATTTCTCCTCGATCTCCAGCTGGCAGAGGAGGAGACAGGGGCTCCTGTTAACGAGGAAGGAATTGAGCAAATGCTGGATCACATCAAAGCAGGCATCGTAACAACACCAGTAAAAAAAACGTATACTATCTACAAATACATTGCCGTGGCGGCCGCAGTAGCCGGACTACTACTATTAGTGAAGCTGGTAAAGTATCCGGAGCATACTGTTGCAGTAGAAACGGAAAAGCCCATGGCCTATAATGGAGAAGTGATTCGCTACAATGGTAATAAAAAAGATGAATTACTTTTTCTGCCGGATGGCTCTAAAGTAGTGCTGGCCAGTGGCGCCAGAATAACCTATAACCTGTTGATGAATGGAGACAAGCGGGAAGTAACGCTGTCCGGAGAGGCATTTTTTGATATTGCGAAAAATCCCCAACAACCTTTTTATATATACACAGATAAGGTAGTAGTAAAGGTGCTGGGCACCAGCTTCCGTATCACCAGTTCGGGCCAACAGGAATCAGTAGCCGTGGCGTCTGGCAAGGTATCCGTATACCTAAAAGGGCAAGACCTGGAGCAGTTAGCCGCCAAAATTGTGTTGCCGCAACAGATCTGTACTTATTCTAAAGAGCAGTCGGGACTGGTAACCACGACCAATACCCATCCTATGGAAGCCACCAATGTTCTGGAACAAAACAGCACATTGAATTTTGAAGATGCCCGGTTGGACACCGTTATTAAAACGCTCGAGAAAATGTATGCTATCCCTATCAGATACAATGCAGAGGCATTTGCCAATTGCTATCTGACTATTTCATTAGGGAATGAAAGTCTGGAAGATATGCTGAAAGTCATTACAAAAACTGTAGACGCATCCTATACAATCAGTAACTATGGTATCATCATAAAAGGAAATGGCTGCCATTAGTGAGGGCTGACAGAGACAAATGCACGTTTAAAATTTAGCAGGAGCAATCACTTCGTTATTAAATAATCTGTAAAAAAAACTGACAACCAGGATCAGGCGGACTTCCCATGGATATACTCCGCTGAATCGCTATGCACATATACATCTTCAACCACATTCATGATCGCTTAATCGTTTTAGTTATGAAAAAATTTCACTTTTATTGTAGCACGATGTCTTTCTTTATGAAGGCAGCCCTGATACCTTATTTTCTGACACTGGCCTTTCCCGCGGGTGCGGCTTCAAAACCATTGTCAGAGCAGGGGATCTTAGAAAAAAGAATTTCACTTTCAGTGAATAATGAAGCCTTTCGTTTGGTATTAAATAAAATAAGTACGCTGGCCAATGTAAAGTTTTCTTATACCCGTAATACGATACCTGAAAAAGAAAAAGTTTCTCTGTCGGCAAAGGAAGAAAAACTGGGAAAAGTATTTACAGACTTATTCAGTCCGTTTGACATACGCTTTGAAGCCATCCGTAATCAGATTGTATTAAAGAGAGACCGGTCGGACGATGCAGAGATAGCAGTATTCTTATCGGAAAGTATGGATGCAGTTAACACGCGACCCATAAAAGGTACAGTGAAAGATGCTACGGGCAGTACTATTCCCGGTGTCACCATTGCTATTAAAGGCACCTCCAAAGGCACTACCTCCGATGCGAATGGTAACTTCTCGCTGGAAGTGAATGAAGGGGATGTGCTGGTGATCACGGGAATCGGATTTAAGCGGAAAGAAATACCGATTACAACAGCATCTGCCTATGGTGTTATACTGGAAACAGATCAGCAGGCATTGGGAGAAGTGATGGTAACAGCGATGGGCATAAAACGCACTCCCCGCTCCCTGGGATATGCTGTACAAAAAGTAACCGGCAATGATATTACAGTGGCCCAGGCGCCTACTATTGCCCAGGGTTTGATGGGTAAGGTGGCCGGGTTAAATATCAGCCAGGCATCCGGTGGCGTAGAAGGAGGTTCTTCCCGTTTAGTGATCCGCGGTAATACCACGCTTACCGGCGATAACAGAGCACTGATTATTGTTGATGGCGTTGCGTTGAACAATGACCCGATTAACAATAATAAAAATAATGGCGGCGGTGGCGCCGTTGGTACGGAACAGGGCGCTGATGTTTCTTCTTACAACGACTGGGGAACAGGACTGAATTTCATTAATCCGGAAGATATTGAAGACGTAACCGTGCTGAAAGGCCCTGCAGCGGCTGCATTATACGGCGCCAGAGGTGCCAATGGGGTGATCCTGGTGACCCGCAAAAAAGGAGAGAAGCGGAAAGGCTTAGGAGTTGACTACTCTTATTCCAATCGTTTCACAAAAGCATACGAGTACCTGGATTTCCAGAATAAATACGGTTCAGGATTAGTAGGTTCCCTGTGGACAGCTAATCAGGAAAAACAATTTCCGATAAAAAATGGCAAACGCACACAGATTGGTACCTATACCGGTAGTTATGCTGCCGGAGATTATCAAACCGGTGCTTATGGCATGTTACCCTATAATAACAGCACACAGGCCTGGGATCTGTTTTCCTTCCCCAGTGGACTTTCCTGGGGCCCTCGCTTTGATGATAAAGATATTTTATGGTATGATGGCGTTACCCGTTCTTATTCTGCGCAGCCGGATAACTGGAAAGCATTTTTCCCCAATGGGAATGTAAGTCAGCATAACGTATCTGTTTCTGGTGGCGGCGATGTGGGTACCGTACGTTTTTCTTATACAAGAGATGACAGTAAGGCAAATATTCTTAACAGTAATTACAAGAACAATACGTTCAACATTGGTTCCAGCCTGAAGATCAGTAAGAAATTGTCGGCAGATATCACAGGTAGTTATATAAATTATCAACGTTTGAACACCCCACCCGTAGGCGCCGGCGCTTTTATGGCCGGTTTTTCCTACGCGGCCACGCGTGATTATCGTTCCGATGTAGAAATGTTAAATGACTTCGGATTGAATGGTACCCAACGGGATGTTACTAACAGCAGCAACTTTCCTGCAGGTGCGCCGGCGTATCCTTATTATTCTTACATGGCGAATTCCTTCTGGAATATTTATAAAAACAATACCGTATTTAACCGGAATCAGTTAATCGGTGGTATACGGTTGACATCTGAACTGACCGACTGGTTAACGCTAACCGCACAGGGAAGTGTTGATAATTCCAGTGACGGAACAGAGATCCGGGAATATCCTAAAAACATACAAGGTACTACAGGTGCTTACAAGGAAGCCATGGCCCGTAATTTAAGCCGCAACCTGAATGGAATGGCCAGAATATACAAGGATGGACTATTTACCAAAATGTTCAATGCCAGCTTCACCGTGGGAGGGGAATCTTACTACCGGAAAGATTATATCGTGAGCAACAAAACCAATGGGGACTTCATTAATCCTTTCGTTTTTGCTTTGAATAATGGTGCAGATGCACCTGGTGCCGCGGAAGAAA
Source organism: Chitinophaga sp. 05T412 (assembly GCF_056396465.1). Lineage (NCBI taxonomy): Bacteria > Pseudomonadati > Bacteroidota > Chitinophagia > Chitinophagales > Chitinophagaceae > Chitinophaga > Chitinophaga sp. 05T412. Next base: position 370,317 of record NZ_JBFTLN010000003.1, on the reverse strand, counting down.
CACGATTTGCGAAAAAGATTAATTCTGTTTTTGGCTTCCTGGATCTGTCTTATCAGAACTACCTCTTTTTGCAGGTAACGGGAAGAAATGACTGGTCATCCACATTGGTTAAAGGAAACAATGCTTATTTCTATCCGTCTGCTAATTTAAGTTATGTATTTACGGATGGTATTGCAGCGATGCATAACATCTCCTGGCTGAACTTTGGAAAGCTGACGTTGTCTTATGCCGAAACCGGTAGTGACACAGATCCGTATTCTGTTTTTAATGTGCTGAATACTGCCGCCTTTAATAAGCAGGCCGCTCAAACGTATCCTTCTATGCTGAAGTTCCAGGGGATACAACCACAGCGGAGTCGCCAATACGAAATTGGATTAAGTACAGCTATGTTCAACAGCCGTTTGAATGTGGAGATCACTGCTTACTCCATGAAAACCTTTAACCAGATATTGACCAATCCGTTACCTATTTCGTCCGGATTCAACAATATTCAATTGAACAGAGGTTCCCTGGGTAACAAAGGAATTGAGTTTGTGATCAGTGCGTCACCGGTGCGTACCAGGGATTTTTCCTGGAATGTATCTGTGAATGGTGCGCATGCCCAGAATAAAATATTGGCTCTCGACAATGGTATTGAAGAGTTGACACTGGGTACTTTTTTTGGCGGTAGTGGTATTTCCCAACGGGTGAGGGTAGGCGATAATTATGGTACCCTCTACGGTAAAGACTATACGTATAAGAATGGCGAAAAAGTAGTAAAGCGTGCTGTGAATCCTCAAACCGGCGCATTATTGAGCTATGATGTAAATGGTAAAAACTATGTTGCCGGTACGCAGTGGGTACTTACCGACAAAGAAGTGCCTATTGGTAATTCACAACCATTTTTAACTGGTGGTATTGCGAATACTTTCAGGTATAAAAACCTGTCTCTATACGTGATGATGGACGGTAAATTTGGAGGGGATACTTATTTCGGAACCTATGCGGCCGCAATGGGTAACGGCCTGCTCAATGAAACCGTGAAAGAACGCGATGGCGGCGGTTTACCATTGGTGTATCCTGATGGTACGAGTGCCAATACCGGCGTGAATTTCGGAGGCGTATTTGCAGATGGAAAGCCCAATACGGATGTGGTGAGTTATCAATGGTATTATCTCGGTACTTATTCCTCCTGGAATCACCTGGGTGTACCCCGCTCTGCTGCTGTATTTCAGAATAGCTGGATGAAGTTGCGTGAGCTGGCATTAACTTATCAGCTACCACAAGCATGGGTAAAGAAAACCAGGTTGCTTCAACAGATGAGCGTTTCCCTCATAGGCAGAGATTTGTTCTATCTCTTTACCACCATTCCAAAAGGATTGAATCCGGAGGGCGTAAACGGTATTGGTAACGTGCAGGGTATCGAGTATTCCTCTATGCCACGTATCCGTTCCTTTGGTTTTACAGTGAAAGCATCTTTATAATACCAAAAACATTCCATGATGAAGAATATACAACGATCTATATACAGTATGTTGATAGGCGCTGCCCTCGTAGGAACAGGGTCCTGTACAAAAGACTTTGACGAAATCAACAAGCCTTACAAGCAGGCAGACGAACAAACCGCTTCTATTCCCGGTTTATTTAACGGTTTGGTGTCTTCACTCGGCAAATATGGAGATGATGCATTGAATGTAAGTCTTCTTTATCCGATTACGAATCAGCAGGCGCGTCAGAATACAGTGGCGCCTTATATTAACTATAGCGGTACTTTCTGGAGCCAGTATTACCCGGATTTGCTGAATTATAAAGCGCTGCTGAAAAAGATTGCGGAACAACCTTCTCCGGGGGCGTTTGATAATGTACGGCATATGGCCACTGTACTGCTGGCATCGAAAACGTTGCGTATGCTGGATTATTATGGAGATATTCCCTATTCGCAGGCTTCCAGTTCACGTGATGGCGTTGCGTATTATCGTCCTGCTTATGATGCACAGCAGGATGTATATAAGAGTGTGCTACAGGGTTTGAAAAATGCGGCAGATAGTATTACGGCAGATCCTTCGCAAACCAGCATTGGCGCTTCAGAGAGTTACCTGAAAAATGACTTTACGGCCTGGAAGAAGTTTGCGAATGCATTACGTTTACGCTATGCCGTTAGACTTTACAATAAAGAGAATGCCTTTTCTTCCGCCATTATTAAAGAGATTCTGGAGGGGAATAAGCCATTGCCAGCCAATCAGTCGGCCACTGCTTTGCAGAATGATAATTTCGGGTTATGGCCCAACCTGATTGCCGGCGCCAGTGGCGCCATATTGGACAGATTAAGCAGCAAATGGGATTCTTACCGGGAGCTGTCTATTTCCAATATCCGGATGAGCAGTAATGTATGGAACCAGATGTCTTCTTCGAATGATGCTTCTGGTAAAGACATTTATGATCCGCGGTGTGTGATATTCTTTATGACCAATAACGATGATAAGTGGGTACCGCAACCCCAGGATGGTTCTGTGGCAGACGGCGGGCGTCCGTTTGATAATGGAACAGAAAGAAAGGCGATTGGCAGTGATCCGCAAAACAAATTTGCTACGTTTAACTATTTCATCGCCTACGATCGTCTTTATTACCCTATCCTCGTGATCACCGAAGCTGATGTACATTTCCTGAAAGCGGAAATTTACCAGCGTGGGATGGGTGTGACAAAAAATACGGCGTTAGCCAAAACGGAATATGAAGCGGGGTTAAAGGCTTCCGTTGATTTCTGGTACGCTTATACGCAGCAATCGCAAATCTGGCTGCAAAAACCGCCGGTACCGAATGCTGCAAAGATAAATGCATTTATTAATCATCCTGCGGTGGCTTACAATGGTGCCAATGACGCTGATGCCCTGACAAAAATTGCCACGCAGGCCTGGCTGGCTGCCATGTTCCAGCCGGCAGAGTCCTGGGCTATTGTGAGAAGAACCGGGCTGACGCCTAAAGATCCGCATTACAATCCGGGTGTCTTTAACAAGCTGCCTTATCCCGACGATGAAAACGTGAATAACCACGAAAACTGGCAAAAAGCCACCAAAGGGGCGACCCCGGCAGAGCAGGTAGCCACAAAAGTTTATTGGATGCAATAATTGCAAAATCAGGATTGTGACCAATTAAAGAGGCTGCCAGAGAATATGGCAGCCTCTTTTCTTTTAAAAATAACTGTTTCCCGGGATCTTCCATTTTCCCAAATTTTACCTACCTTGTTTAGAACACATCCAATTCACACGTTACTATGATCGGAGATACTAATCGCGCTTTACAGTATGTTGAACCGTTTACCCTATTTTCTTCCACGGACATTACCCTGTTTCAGGCCGGGTCACATTACCGGCTATACGAAAAATTTGGCGCGCACCCTATGGAGGTGGAGGGAGCCAATGGCACCTATTTCGCAGTATGGGCGCCGGATGCTGCTTTCGTTGCCGTAATGGGCGATTTCAACGAATGGGACCATTACACGCATACCCTGCTTCCCCGTTGGGATAGTTCCGGTATCTGGGAAGGGTTTGTTCCGGGTGTAAAAGCGGGATCGCTTTATAAGTATTTTATCAGATCACACAGTGGAGAGGAGTTAATTAAGGGAGATCCTTACGCCAATTATTGGGAAGTACGTCCTAAAACGGCTTCCGTAGTATATCCGCTGGATTATGAATGGGATGATAAGAAATGGATGACACAGCGGGCGCAGCGCAATTCACTCAATAGTCCTTTTGCAGTATATGAGGTTCACCTGGGTTCCTGGCGTCGTCCGGACCCGACTGATCCGGAGCGGGTATATTCTTACCAGGAAATAGCGGAGATGCTGGTGCCATATGTGAAGGAAATGGGTTTTACCCATGTGGAGTTGATGCCGGTGATGGAGCATCCATTCGACGGTTCCTGGGGATATCAGCTCACGGGTTATTTTGCGCCTACCTCCAGGTATGGCACGCCGCAGGACTTCATGGAAATGGTGGAAGCCTTTCACCTGGCCGATATCGGCGTGATCCTGGATTGGGTACCTTCTCATTTTCCGTATGATGCGCATGGATTGTACCGTTTCGATGGGTCTCATGTGTATGAATATGCGGATATGCGTAAGGGTTATCATCCGGATTGGAACAGTTATATCTTCAATTATGCACGGAATGAGGTGAGGTCTTTCCTGCTGAGTAATGCGGTGTTCTGGTTCGACCGGTTCCATGCGGATGGCTTGCGGGTAGATGCTGTTGCGTCTATGATTCACCTGGATTATTCCCGGCAGCGCGATGCCTGGGTACCTAATGAGCTGGGGGGCAATGAAAATCTGGAAGCAATTAGTTTCCTGAAGAAGCTGAATGAAACGGTGTATGCCTTGTTTCCGGATGTTCAAACCATTGCAGAAGATTCCACTTCTCACTATGGTGTTTCGCGGCCTACATTTATGGGGGGATTGGGTTTTGGGATGAAATGGATGATGGGCTGGATGAATGATACCCTGGATTATTTTAAGAAAGATCCTATTCATCGCAAGTGGTATCAGAATGATCTGACCTTTAGTTTGGTATATGCTTTTGGAGAGAATTTCATGTTGCCGTTGAGCCATGATGAAGTAGTACATGGGAAGTCGCCGATGCTGTATAAAATGCCGGGAGATGACTGGCAGAAGTTTGCCAATCTCCGTTTGCTGTATGGTTATATGTATACGCATCCGGGTACCAAGTTATTGTTTATGGGGGATGAGTTTGGGCAAACGTCGGAGTGGAATTATAAAGGGGAGTTAGATTGGCACCTGATGAAACATGCGACCCACAAGGGGTTGAAAGCATTTGTAAAAGATCTGAATCAGTTATATATCAGCGCTACTGCCTTATACGAACAGCAGTTTGATCCGGCCGGATTTGAATGGATAACCGTAAATGATTATGATAATTGCGTGTTGGCATATGTTAGAAAAGGAGTACAGCCGGGAGATATATTACTGGTAGTGTTGAATATGACACCGGTAGTGAGAGAGAACTATCTGATCGGCCTGCCGGTAGCGGGAGCCTGGGAGGAAGTGTTGAACAGCGATGCGGCGGTGTATTATGGAAGTGGGGTAGTTAATACCGGCGTGTTAAACACCGTCAAACAAACTTATAACGGTAGAGACTATACGCTTTCTTTGCGTTTGCCTCCATTGGGTGTAACGATATTGAAGTTGCAGTAGGGGGGAAGGTCATCCAGGTATACCATTCCCGGTTAAAAATAATTTAATAGTGCTAAAGGCTTGTCTTGCAAGAGACAAGCCTTTTTTTTCGGCTAAATTTTTGTTCCGGTTAAACCTTCTGATCTTAATCTCATCTATTATCAGGCTGCTCCGGAGCAGCAATAATGCCAAGGGATGGAACGTTTGATACAATGCGTAATCGTTCAGCCAAATCAATACAAACCATATATTTTTATTAGACACTAAAAACCATTCATTTATGAAAAACTTTCTCCGTAAGCCGGGGCTTGGTTTAGCATTGGCAATTGTGATTGCCTTTTCCATTATGGAGTCCTGTTCAAAGGACAATTCGGCTTCCACCCCCAATACGCCTGCGAATCAGCAAAAAGTAAGCTTATTCCTTTCTGATGATCCAGGTCTTTTTGATAAGGTATTATTGGATATCCGGAAAGTAGAAGTGTTGGTAGATACGTGTGGAAAAACAGATGATGACGGATGGAACGATAGAGACAGATGCTGGTGGGATGAAGATGGAGATCATGATAGAAAGCCTAAGCCAGACAGTTGCCAGGTGTGGGATTCATTGGGTATTCACCCCGGTATCTATGATCTGCTGACCCTGCGTAACGGTTCAGATACGCTGCTGGCGGGTGGTCATGTTCATAAAGGCACTATGGAACGTATCCGTATTACTATTGGCGATCAGAATTCCCTTGTGAAAAATGGTGTTACTTATCCGCTGAAATCTGTATCTGGTCAATCAAAGATTATTGTAAGAGTACGTCATGATGAATGGGATCAGCTGAGTTCTGATGACCTGCAGCTGTGGTTAGACTTTGACATACAACGCTCTATTATTGATGTAAGAAACGGCCGTTTCATCCTCAGACCCTACATTAATGTATTCACTATTCTGAAAATGGGTAGCCTCTCTGGTCGTGTAACGCCATGGGATGCGTATCCGGTGGTTTCTGTGTACAACAGCAACAACGATACTTTGTATGCGTTGCCATGGAGAGATGGTAATTACAAGGTACGTGGCCTGAAAGTAGGCAACTGGAATGTATTTGTGAATGCTTCCAATGGTTACAAAGACACTACCATTACCAATGTGAGCATACAACGTGGTAAAGACACCAGGGTCGGCGATATTAAGCTGCACAAATAATTGAGATAAACCCTATCATATCCTGCTGTTGGCGATCCTTCGCCGGCAGCAGGATATTTTTTATATGTGGAAAATATCTAACTTGTGCAAAACATTTCCAGATGATACAAAAAGCGTTTTTATATCTATTGCTGCAGATAATAGTGATCGGCAGCTGTTTAGCACAGGTGAAAACCAACCAGCGCGATGCGCAGGGACGTAGGCAGGGACGTTGGGTGGAAGAAGTAGGGGAAGTCAGAGGTGAGCCAGGCTACAGCTGGGAAGGGACTTATAAGAACGACCGTAAAGAAGGCGTGTGGAAGAAAACGACATCTATCGGGAATTTAATAGCAGAAGAAACATTTAAGAATAATGTGCTGGATGGCTATTGCCGGTATTTTTATTCCAATGGAAAACCAAGTGAGGAGGGCGCCTATATTTCTACGGAAGTAGAAGGGCAGCGGGATACGATCATGATCATTGATCCGGTTACCAATGTGGAAACACCTACAGAAATCATCAGGAAGGGCAACTCTGTGCGTAATGGTGTATGGAAACTGTATGATGAAGAAACCGGGAAAATAGCAAAGGAATATTACAAACGTGGTGAAACCGTTACTGCTGGCGAGTTGGGAGATAGTACTATTGAAGCGCCGGCGCCGGTTAAAAAGGCGGTGTTGCAGCTGCCGCACGAAAATGAAGGCAAACATAAAAAGAAAGGATAAACAGATTATTTAAAAATGAACAGCGGAAAAGCTAAAATGAACAAAAAGATTTGTCCATTTTAGCTTTTTTTCTGTAATTTCATTTTAAGGATGTTGATCTTCTGGAACCCCAAGTCCACGAATTCTTTTTATTGCTTAATCCTTTTAATTTGTTTGTATGAAAAGCCTAAGTATCAACCAAGTGGAAAATCCACAGGAATTGCACGGAATTGACTATAACGCGACTGACAAAATGGAAATCCTTTTCAGGGCCATATTTATCTTTTTAGTGTTTTGTGCATTGACATCGATTATCTTTCTATCTTTTTTATATTAATCAAAATATTTAAAAAGTGTTGTCATCAGCAACACGTATAAATTCAACGGCGCCATCCGGATTATCCGCATGGCGCCGTTAGTTTGGATACCTGTCATCAGCAATTGCTAAATTGATTTTCTTTGCTGCAACTCCCTGTGGTAAGGAGTTTGAGGCGAATTTATTTTTAAATGTTTGTTTGACATTCTTAATTCAATGTTAACAACCTATTCATTTTGTTCATTGTGACTTTCAAGGCCGCAGACATTTTGTACAGTCAGATTTAGCATCTACTTTCGTATCTCTAAAGTTGGCATAGGTTATGAAACCGGCGCGAGATCTCTATCTGAAGTGCCTTTTCTTTTTTCACTTTAGTAGCCCATCAACTCATTGTAATCTCTTCAAAATTTCTAGGTACCACAAAAGAAACCGTATTATTTGCCTGCAGATTTTCCGGCAGTAATGCTAACGGTTGTCCATCTACCATCAGTAAAGAAGGTTGAAACGGTAAGCCACGCACCGTAATGCGGTGATGCGTATAAGACGTTTCATAATTCACGTAAAACTGTTTCTTCAGATGGAAGCGTTGCGGAGTAGATTGCTGCCGGAAGCGGATAATATTGTATTGCCCGTTTTTATAACCATAGTGATCACCTGCATCTTCATACAATACACTCTTCACTTCCTGGTCGCTATAATATACCTGTAGCAGCATTTCTGTTACCGGTTTTTCCTGCGTGTATTGCATATCCGGGTACTGGGGCAATACAGCGCCTGCCTTCACAAACAGCGGCATTTCATCGAGTGGCGTAGGGACCGTTACTGCCTGCGCGCCGGTATACAGGCGGTCATTCCAGAAGTAGTACCAGTTGCCAGCCGGCAGGTAAACAGACTTTTCTTTCATGCCTTTTTCACTGACATGACTCAGCAACAAGGCATCGCCAAACATAAATTCGTGCGAGCAGTTATAAGTAGCCGGATCATGTTGTGCCACAAAGGCCAGCGGGCGCAACATCGGCGTACCATGTGTGGCATACTGCCAGAAGGTAGTATATAAGTACGGTTGCAACCGGTATCTTAACTGAATAAACTTAGTCACTACTTTTTCATAATCCGGTCCAAAGCTCCACGGCTCCTGATTAAAACCAGTTTCATTACTGGCAGAGTGTGTTCGCATCAACGGATGGAATACTGCCAGCTGAATCCAGCGGGTATAAAGTTCGCCGTCCGGTTCGCCAATGAAACCACCAATATCACTACCGGTAAAAGAGATACCGGAAACGGATAAACGCTGACACTGTACGCTGGCCAACCACAGGTGTTCCCAGCTGGATACATTGTCGCCGGTCCATACAGACGACCAACGCTGTGCACCGGAATAACAGGAACGGGTAATGAGGAAAGAGCGGTGCGGCATCAGGTATTTTTTCATACCAGCGGCAGTCGCCTTACTCATCAGGTGACCATAAATATTATGTGCTTTCCGGTGACTTACTTCTTCGCCATCATAGTCGTGCCGTACATCTTCCGGGAAGGAGCCCATTTCAAACACCGCCGGTTCGTTCATATCGTTCCACACGCCGCGTACACCGGTTTCAGCCAGACTTTTAAACAGGCTGCTCCACCATTCGCGAACTTCAGGATTGGTATAATCCGGGAACACACATTTACCAGGCCACACATCTCCCTCCATCAGGGCGCCATCGGCCCGCTTACAGAAGTAGTTATTTTTGATGCCTTCTTTATATACGCTGTACTCCGGATCTACTTTGATGCCGGGATCAATGATCACTACCACCTTAAATCCTTCTGCTGCCAGTTCTTTAATGAGGCCTGCCGGATCAGGAAAATATTCCTTACTCCAGGTAAAACAGCGGAAGCCATCCATATAGTCGATGTCCAGGTAGATCACGTCACAAGGGATGTTGCGTGTTCGGAATTCTTTGGCAATCTCTTTCACCCGGGTATCCGGATAGTAGCTCCAGCGGCATTGGTGATATCCCAATGCCCACAGGGGCGGCAGCTCTGGTGTACCGGTAATTTTTGTATAGGATTCGGCCACTTCCAGCAGGTCGGGACCGTAAATAAAGTAGTAGTTCATTTCTCCACCACGCGCCCAAAAGCTGCAGGCATCTTCTCTTTCCTTACCAAAATCGAAAATGGTGCGGAAGGTGTTGTCGAAGAAAATACCATAACCAATGCCATGGTGTAAACCATAGTAGAAGGGAATATTGCGGTAAAGCGGATCGGTGTCTTTCTGGTAGCCATATGCATCGGTACCATAATTTTCCAGCCGTTTGCCCCGGAGATTCAACTCTGTAGGCTTATCTCCCAAACCATAAAAACATTCGCCTTCCTGTACCAGTTTACTACAATACTGGATTTTACCACCTTTGAGCAGGTAATGCTGCCAGTGGTAGCCCATTTCATCCTGGTTGATCACTTTTCCTTCTTTGTCGGAAATGGTGATGCGCAGGTTATCACGGGCAATAAATACCCGGAGGACATCGGTATATATCTCAAAAGTTTCTTCCCATTCTTTTATCCCAAAAGAAATGGGTGATTCTTCGAGTGTGTCACTGGTAGCGTAGGAAAAATCTCTTTGGAAAGTGCCGTCTGCAGCATATCTGAAGCGAATAATTTTGTCGGCAATAACCCTTATTTCCAGTATGGTTTCGGTCGTATAAAAGCAAAAATAATTTCCTTCTTTTTTCCATTCCCTGATACTATCGGGATAGTGCTTGGCACCGTATTTACTTGACGAGGTTTCAACTTGCATAATCTCTTTTTCTGGATCTAACAGGTCTTAAATTACATAAAAAATCAAAGTAGTTATAGTCAATTCGCGTTCGATGCTGATATTTCTGCGTTTACCCTTTAAATTGTATGGTTGGCAAAAAATACTGTGCAATGAATAAATTACTTATTAACTTCATATTAATAAATATACTTTTTGCTTTAACCTATTTTAATGGGTGCACCTTTCCAGGAGCACCTTTTTGTTAATAACTCAACGGGTACTGCTTAATTGTGCAATATCCTTTCCTGCCAGGAACACCCTGGTTCCTTTTCTGGCCCTGGCCACCACATTAAAATTACCTCCCACGCTTTTCCAGTTACGGCCGCCATCTGCTGAAATGTCGGTACCGGAAGTACCGGTAGCAATTAATATTTTTGGTGAGATGTAAGTCACACCGGAGCGAAATCCGCCTGGAGCAGTAACAGGTGCATACCAGTTGCGACCGCCATCATTGGTGAGCATACAATTGTTTTTACGGGCAGTATCCAATTTATAATCACCGCCTACTGCGACCCCTGTTTTGTTATTCAGAAAGGCAATGGAGAATGCGCCTGTAGTTGGCGTACCCTGCACCACCGGAATCGTATAGGCCTGCCAGTTATCATCCAAAACGAAAAGACGCGCTACACTGCCACCGGTGGCAAAATACACTTTCTTTCCGGGAAAGGTAACCATACTGGTACCGCTGGCAGCAAAAATAGATTCGCCGGGAGTAGCGGCAGGGGCGGCGGAAGGAGCATCCGCTTCCCAGGATTGTCCGCCATTATGTGTGCGGATGACAGCAAATCTATCTCCCAAAGGATCTCCGATGGCGATGCCTTCCTGGTCGTTAAAAAACTGTATGGCGTCAAAGAAAATGCCCGGGCGATCATCGAAGTATACGCGTTTCCACGACGTACCTCCATCTTCCGTTAAAAAAATATGCGCAGGAGCACCGGCATTCAAAACAATGGCCTTACGGGCATCAAAGGCATACAAGGAGCGCCAGTCGCAGCTATCACAGCCAGGTACCACCGTCCAGCTCCAATGGGCGCCACCGTCCGTACTTTTTCCTACCTGGCCCCCCGTACCAGAAGCCCATACAATATTGTCCGTCACCACACTCAGGCCCCGGATACTTTTCACAGGAGGATGTGCAATGACGTTTATCTGGTAATTGACCGCCGGCTTTTGTGCTACCGCCGGTAAGCCGGTACTCCCGAAATAAAACATTGCCAGGAGAACACGGTAAGCCATGCGCCAGCGCTTGTCAGCGGTAATTGGCCACGGTAAGGTATTTAAGGTGATTAAGCGGGCATAGCGGCTGCTTGTCTTCATAAAGTATATCATTTATTTCCAATCTGTTATCAGGAAGAAAATTACAAAATTGCTACAAAGTGTGGTACAGATTTATATATTTGCAAATTACCTAACCTGCTTACTCAATAAATAACTATAGTGCATCAACCGCATCGTTTAAAAATGTTCATCCTATGCTGTATTTGGGGACTTTTCTCCGGGCAACTGCATGCACAGGATAAACCGTACATTTTCGACAGCTACAGCGTCAACGATGGACTTTCACAAAGCACCGTATTCGATATTACACGGGATGATCAGGGATTTATGTGGATTGCCACCAGGGATGGTATTAACCGTTTTGATGGCTATACTTTCAATGAATACCGGTACAAACCGAGTACCCTCTATAAAGCCGGGGAAGGCAAAGGTGAACTGGTGCCCAGGGGCTCTACCGGCAACCGGGCGGTGATCAACCGGTTTGATCTTAAAGGATATAAAGGATTCTCTTTTTATAAAGATAGCCGTCAACAGCTGCTGCTGGCACATAACAACGGTATCAGCGTGTATGATAAGTATCGTAACAGTTTCCGGACCTTGCTGGAAGATACCTCCAATGTAAATGCCCGGGAGCGCGACAATAACGTGAAGTTTGCGATACTGGGAGAAGATACGGCCAGCAACTCCTTATGGGTATGGCGCCCCATGAAAGGGCTCTACGTACTGGACAATACTACCTACGCTATTCGCCGTATTATTCTGTATCCGCCTCAGTTCCGCCAGCGGGGAATATTGCCGTCAACGGTGATAAAAGATGGCAATACCATCTGGATGAATGGGGAACCGGGCGAATTGCTGTCGCTTAATATCAAAAATCTGCGGCTGGCCACTTACTGTTTGCCCGGGATAGGGGCGCAGCCGGTGATGCGGAATCTGAATAAGGATTCGATGATTATTGTGAGCGCCGGGCATGTTACCATCTTCAATAAACAACGGAATAAATTCAGTGACCTCGCTTTCGACATGAGCAACGAAAAAGGGGAGCCCTTTATTCCGGCCGTCACGGAAGTAGATCAGTTTGGGAATGTATGGATCGGGGGAAATAACGGCGTGTTGATTTACAGTATTACCCGCAATGAAATTTTGCGGCATATTGTGAGCTTTAATACGTTTGAAACGCGTTCATTTAATGATGTTTCCTACCTGTATCGTGATATTTCTGATAATATGTGGGTAGGCACGGACGGCGACGGACTGAAAAAATATTCTCCTCATAAAAAAGTATTCAATCTTTACCGGTCGCCCTTCATTACGCATAACATGGTGCAGGCCGTGTATAAGCATGACGACGGCAAACTCTATGTGGGCCTGATGCGCGATGGAATGAATGTTTATGAAGATGGGGGAAAATTCCTGGAGCGTATTTCCAATGAATTATATCCCGGGAAATTTCCGGCGAACGACCTGGGGGCTATCTGCCGGGAAAATGCAGACCATTTGTGGTTACATTTTGCGGGCATGCACATCGGGTTGTTTAACGTACAAACCAAATCGTTCCAGGACCTCACAGGGAAAGTAACCGCACTGGGACTGCCGGCGCAACGTGCTCCGTTCCCATTTTTGTTCAAGCGCACCAATGGTGAAATATACTTTAATTACGGCGGTTACCTGCTGATGTTCGACAATAACGTCAAAGGCTATGAAGTGTCAGTAGTGCACAATTTCGCAGATGAAATGCTGACTACTTACTATGAAGATTTCATGGGTAACCAGTACGTGGGTACGAAATCGGCCCTGTACGTTAAAAATGCAGTGGATTCCCGCTGGAGATCTATCCCATTGCCGTCAGGTACTTCTGTAAAATCAATTAATAAGAATGCGCACAAAGAGTTGCTGGTAGCCACTAACAAAGGACTCTTTATCATCGACGAAGCCGGTCGCATCAAGCAACATTACAATAGTTATGATAACCCGAAACTGATCAATGACTACATGTATGGGGTGTTATTGGACGATAAAGATAGAATTTGGGTGAGTCACAATAAGGGGTTATCGCAGATTAATCCGTTAACAGGAGAGATCACTACCTATAATTATGAAGATGGGCTGCAGTCGAACGAGTTTAATACCGGAGCATTTTACAAATCTATAGACGGAGAGCTGTTTTTCGGGGGAATTCGCGGGGTAAATGGATTTTATCCAAAGAATTTCCGGGACAACCTGTCCAATTCAAAAGTAATTATCCGGCGCATGGAAGTGCTGGATAAACCTTATGAGTCGGATACGGCGGTTTCCTTGCTGAAGAAAGTAGAGTTGCCGTATAATCAGAATACGATTGCCATTGAGTTTGTGCCGCTGGAATATACTAATCCGTTGAAAAACAAGGTGCAGTATAAACTGGAGGGAGCGGATGAGGATTGGGTGCAGGCAGGTACATTCAGGATGGCGCGTTATACCAATCTGCATCCGGGCAGTTATATTTTTAAAGTAAGAGGATCGAATAATGATGATATCTGGAGTACGATTCCTACCACGTTGGAAATTGTAATTAAGATTCCGTTTTGGCAGTCGCTGTGGTTCCGCTTCCTACTATTACTGTTGCTGCTGGGTATTGCCTATTATTTTTCCACCCTTTACCTGGATTATAAAATACGGCACGAGAAGTTGAAACTGGAGAAGGAACAGGCGGTAGATCAGGAGCGGGCGCGTATTTCCAGTGATATGCATGATGATCTTGGCTCCGGGTTATCCACCATTCGGTTGTTGAGTGAGGTAGCCAAACGGAAAATACAAGATCCGGCGCAAACACGGGAGGTAGAACGTATTTCTGAAACGGCCGGGGAGATGGTGGATAAAATGAGTGAGATCATCTGGGCCATGAGTTCTTCTAATGATTCGCTGGCTAACCTGATCGCCTATATGAGAAGTTTTGCGGCAGAGTTCCTGGAGCATGCGCATATTACACATCAGTTTTACATACCGGAAAGCATTCCGAATATCAAGCTGAGCGGAGGTACCAGGCGAAATATTTATCTGGCAGTGAAAGAATCATTGCATAATGTAGTGAAGCATGCGAAGGCAACAGAGGTGATTGTAGAAGTGAAAGTGCACAAAAATATGACGATCATGATCAAGGATAACGGGAAAGGATTTGATCAGGAAAAGGTGAGGTTATTCGGTAATGGTTTAAAAAATATTCAGAAGAGAATGATATCTGTAGGGGGTAATGCGGATATTTCCTCGAACAATGGAACAATAGTTTTTCTCGATATCCCACTAAATTAACATACATTTGTTTTTAATAACATTTAAGTGTTATAATTCCTTAAAACATGACGGTATACTCAAAGAAGAAGTCCCAGGATAACATGGACACTATCACTATTGCGATAGTAGAAGATAATCATGATATCCGCACGGCTATGGAATTGCTGATTAATGGTTCTGACGGTTATGCCTGTGTAGGGACTTTTAATAATGCAGAAACCGCAGTAGAACAGATCCCTCAATTGATGCCAAATGTAGTACTGATGGATTTCAATCTGCCAGGTGGTATGAATGGTATTGAATGTATTGCGCAGTTGAAGCGGGAGCATCCCGATATGCAATTTATGATGCTGACAGTATATGAAGATGACGATAAGATCTTCATGGCGCTGGAGGCTGGTGCGAGTGGATATATTCTCAAGAAAACATCGCCGGGCGAATTACTGGAAGCCATTCGTGATTTATATGATGGTGGTTCTCCTATGAGTTCGCAGATCGCCAGAAGGGTGGTAGCGTTTTTCCAGAAGCAGGCCAAACCGAATCCTGCGTTGGAAGCACTCACTACGCGTGAAAAAGAAATCCTGGACCAGTTGTCCAAAGGATATCTGTACAAGGAAATTGCCAGCAACCTGTTTATCAGTATTGAAACGGTAAGACGCCATGTACACAACATCTACGAAAAACTGCACGTAAGAAGCCGTACAGATGCGGTGAATAAATATTACAACCGATAAGGCGGAAAGCATAAAGCTTAAAGCAAAAAGCTATTGTAGCGAGTTATTAATGTACTTTGATTATTCGCTACAATAGCTTTTTGCTTTAAGCTTTATGCTTTTTGCTTCAGCATCATGCTTCTCTTCAGCAAATGCACCGTTAGTACTACTGCTGCAATCAATAAACAAGCAAGTTTAAATACTAAACCAGTTTTCATAGGATAGGGATTATACGGTTAATAGGTTTAATACCTTAAATATTAGACATAACACTCCCTGATGGCTATTGCCAGACTGATGTAACTTGTTGCGGATATTGTAAAAAGCCGGTGATAAATTGTAATGACAGTATTAGCGCATCATTTGCCAGGAATCAAATTTCCGGATCAAACGGAGGAATTTGTTACCAATGCTATTTTCTTGCTCTTTTTTGATGAAATAGGTAGCTACAAACGCTACTAAAACTACTACGGTGAGTAGGGTAAGGAATAGTATTTTCATAAGGACTAGGTTAGGTTTTCTCTGTAAAGTTGACTTACGTAAATATAGATAATATTTTGATATAACAATTATTTCAAATAAATTTTTTTCATACCATTTTCATGTGATCTACTTTTAAAATACCCTGAAAAGAGGATTATCTCCCGAAAATATAAAAATTATAAGTCTTAATCAGCTGGTTATTAATAGCGTAAGCATAGTGCATAACTTATACTTGGGATGATTCAATGAATCCTTTATTTTTGCCAGCAATCTGATTTTGCTAAAAGATTTAGTATCCTTGCAGATTATTAATGAACCCTTGAAACAGTAATATTTAGGAAATTTTAATATATTATGGCAAATACGGACAAAACGGATAACAAAGATCTATTTGCTTCCTATACGGAAGACTCCATACGGTCGCTGGACTGGCGGGAGCATATCCGCCTCCGGCCTGGTATGTACATCGGTAAGCTGGGAGACGGCTCCAGTATGGATGATGGTATTTACATCCTGCTCAAAGAGGTAACAGACAACTGTATTGATGAACATACTATGGGCTTTGGTAAGCAAGTAGACATCAAGGTAACAGAACATCATGTAACCATCCGGGATTATGGACGCGGGATTCCTTTGGGAAAAGTGGTGGATGTAGTGAGTAAGATCAATACCGGCGCCAAATACGACAGTAAAGCCTTCCAGAAATCAGTGGGATTGAACGGGGTGGGTACCAAAGCAGTGAATGCACTGTCGAGCTACTTCCGCGTGCAATCTGTTCGTGACGGCCGCATGAAAGTAGCGGAGTTTGAAAGAGGGGTACTGATTAAAGAACACAAAGAAGCCGCTACCACAGAACCTAATGGTACCCTGGTAACGTTTACACCAGATGATACCGTATTCAAAAATTACCGCTTTATACCAGAATTCCTGGAAAACCAGATCTGGAACTATTGCTTTTTGAATGCGGGTCTTACCATTAGCTTCAACGGGAAGAAATATATTTCTAAAAATGGTTTGCTGGACCTGTTACAGCGTAAAACCAATGAAGAAGATCTGCGCTATCCCATCATTCACCTGAAGGGAGAAGATATTGAAGTAGCCATCACCCACGAAAGTCAATACGGAGAAGAGTACTATTCATTTGTGAACGGTCAGCATACCACACAGGGCGGTACGCACCTGGCAGCTTTCCGTGAAGCATTTGTAAAAACGGTCCGCGACTTTTATAAAAAGGATTATGAAGCAACGGATATCCGGGCTTCTATTTGTGCTGCAGTGGCTATCCGTGTACAAGAGCCGGTGTTTGAATCGCAAACCAAAACCAAACTGGGTTCCCAGGTTGTTTCAGAAGGAGGTCCTTCTGTAAAGGCATTTGTACTGGAGTTCCTGTCCAAACACCTGGATGATTACCTGCACCGCAACTCTGCTATTGCAGAGGCGTTGAAGAAACGTATTGAACAAAGTGAGCGTGAACGTAAAGAGCTGGCAGGGATTAAAAAACTGGCCAACGAAAGAGCAAAGAAAGCCAATCTGCATAACCGGAAACTGCGCGACTGCCGCTTACACCTCAACGATGAGCTGACCGGAAAAGATAAAGCAGAACAGGAGACACGTCGCCTGGACTCCACCATCTTTATTACAGAAGGTGACTCCGCCAGTGGATCTATCACTAAATCCCGTAACGTGGAAACACAGGCGGTATTTAGCTTACGTGGTAAACCGCTGAACAGCTACGGTTTAACGAAGAAAATTGTATACGAAAATGAAGAGTTCAACCTGCTGCAACACGCATTGAATATTGAAGAAGGCCTCGAGGGACTGCGCTACAACAATATTGTGGTAGCTACCGATGCTGACGTAGATGGTATGCACATCCGTTTGCTGCTGCTGACTTTCTTCCTGCAATTCTTCCCGGACCTGGTGAAAAACGGACACGTTTATATCCTGGAAACACCATTGTTCCGTGTACGTAATAAGCAGGAAACGATTTACTGTTATACAGAAGAAGAGAAACAAAAAGCCGTGAAGAAACTGGGCAATAAGCCGGAGATCACGCGCTTTAAAGGTTTGGGAGAAATTTCTCCGGATGAATTTGGCCGTTTCATTGGGGAAGATATTCGTATTGAGCCGATCATTTTATCGAAAGATATACATGTCCAGAAATTACTGGAATACTATATGGGTAAAAATACCCAGACCCGTCAGGAGTTTATCATCAACAACCTGCGGTATGAAAAGGATTTAATTGAAGAAACAGTATAGTAAGGCATATGGGCTTAATACACATTGTTTTTGGTCAACCTTCGGTTCCGGTGCTGGGAGAAGCGATTGCGATGGATGAGAAAATGAGCGGGGAGATACTTTGTTTTGAAGATGACCTGTCTGTTGGACCCTTGTTCATACTGGACACTAAAGAAGGCAGAGCCGGGCGTAAAATGTTCTGGCAGCAGCTGGCGGGTATATCGCCGGCGCCCACCCCGGAAGGAGATGCACCAGTGCCTGCACCTGTAGTAGAAGAAGCGCTGGAAGATGCAGATCGCTTTAGTGCATTGAAGGCTCAACTGAAGGAAGATCCTGAACTGGAAGTGTGGATCTGGGCCGGACAAAATGCCCGTGATGTTTGTGGCTATTACTGGCTGGTGAGTCAGTGTTATGACTTCGCCGGACGTATACATATCATCTACCTCAATAACCTGCCCTTCCTGAATGAGAAAGGGGCGGTATTTTATCCAACACATCTGCATCAGATATTGCCTAAGGAATTTCTGAAGGCGAAGAAACTGGCGCGTGCCATTTCACTGGCGGAGTATGAACTGGATGGAGATGAATGGCATCGGTTAATGAATGAAAATGCCGGCATCCGTTTACTGGAAGGCGGCAAAAAAATAAAAGGAGAGCCTACCTTGTTTTATGATAAGGAACTGCTGACGCAAAGTGGAAAAGATTTTGTGAAAGCATGGCGCGTGGTGCAACAGGTAACGGGTAAATTAAAATACCCTGTGATGGACCAGTTCCTGGGCTGGCGGCTGAAAGAGCTGATCCGTGAAGGTAAACTGGATAGCAAGGGGGAATTAAAAACCATCCGCGATTTTGAGGTGAAGTTGCCTGGTGAAGGTGGAGAAAGTATCCCGGCGGAAAACACTGAAAATCCAACTACCCTATGATAAAGGTAACCTCCCTGGACCTGTTGGGTGCAGATGACCGCGGCAGCGGCTATTTCTGGAACTGCAACCGCACTGGTGATTTTATGGTATGTTACCGTAACGCCGGTAGCAGCAGCGGACAGCACTACCACGAAGGAAAAAGTGATAACAAAAATCCGGAAGTACTTTATCTTTTTACCGGCAAAGCCGCTATGCACTGGTGTCCGCTGGATGGAAAAGAAATTGTGGTAACGGAAATAACTGCGCCGGCCAGAGTAGAAGTGCCGGTAAATGTATGGCATCAGCTGATAGCGATAACAGATTGTTGCTTTATAGAACTGAACTCCCTGGAAGATGTGCAAAAGGACAGTATCCGTATTTGGAGGGAGGATTTTGAAAAAATGATTAACGTAAAACCGTAAGTGTATTATACATGGACATGGAAAATAAAACACCAGACGAATCTCTGCACAATGTCATCCACGTGGGGGGCATGTATGAGAGCTGGTTCCTGGATTACGCCTCTTATGTAATTCTGGAGCGGGCAGTGCCCAGCGTGGAAGATGGGTTGAAGCCCGTACAGCGTCGTATCCTGCACGCCATGAAAGAAATGGATGATGGCCGTTTTAATAAAGTGGCAAACGTCATCGGACAAACGATGCAGTATCACCCACACGGGGATGCTTCTATCAGTGATGCTATCGTTAACCTCGGTCAGAAAGACCTGCTCATCGAAACGCAGGGTAACTGGGGCGATGTCAGAACCGGAGATGATGCAGCAGCAGCCAGGTATATTGAGGCTCGTTTGTCGAAGTTTGCACTGGACGTAGGTTTTAACCCTAAAACTACTTCCTGGCAACTGAGCTACGACGGTCGTAAAAATGAACCCCTCGCATTACCAATGAAGTTCCCGCTGTTATTGGCACAGGGAGCAGAAGGTATCGCCGTAGGGTTATCTACCAAAATATTACCACACAACTTTATAGAGCTGATAGACGCATCTGTGAAGTACCTGCGTGGTAAGAAATTTGAGTTGTTCCCCGATTTCACTACTGGCGGAATGATCGACGTAGCTAACTACAACGATGGTAAACGCGGAGGTAAAGTACGTGTACGCGCACATATAGAAGAGAAAGATAAAAAGACCCTGCTGATAAAGGATGTACCTCATGGTATCACCACTACCCAGCTGATGGAGTCTATCGTGAAAGCCAACGACAGTGGTAAAATCAAGATCCGTAAAGTAGTGGATAATACCGCTGCAGACGTGGAAATTGAAGTGCAGCTGGCGCCTGGTATTTCACCGGATATCACCATTGATGCACTTTACGCATTTACCGATTGCGAAATATCCATTTCTCCGAATGCCTGCGTGATTGTAAATGATAAACCACAATTCCTCACCGCTTCCGATTTATTGAAAGCGTCTGCTGACTACACCAAAGACCTGCTCAAACAGGAACTGGAAATTAAGCTGGCAGAACTGCAGGAAAAATGGCATTACACTTCCCTGGAAAAAATATTCTTCGAAAAAGGTATTTACAAGGAGCTGGAGCAAAAGCATAAAGACTGGGAAGCTGTACTGGTAGCGATCGACAAAGGATTTAATCCGTATAAAAAGCAATTGAAACGCGACATTACCCGCGAAGATATTGTGAAATTAACGGAGAAGCCTGTACGTAGAATTTACCGCCTCGATATCAATGAGCTGAACGAACAGATCAAAAATATTGAAGGAGAAATCAAAGAGGTAAAACATCACCTGGCTAACCTGGTAGATTATACCGTTGCTTACTATGATAACCTGCTGAAGAAATATGGTAAAGGCCGCGAACGCAAAACCCTGATCAAAACTTTTGATACCATACAGGTAGCGCAGGTAGCCATTGCCAATACCAAAATATATGTAAATCGTGCTGACGGATTCATTGGTACTTCTCTGAAGAAAGATGAGTTTGTGGCAGATTGTTCTGACCTGGATAACATCATTGTATTCCGTCGGGATGGCAAAATGCTGGTAACGAAAGTAGCCGACAAAACCTTTGTAGGTAAGGATATTATTCACGTGGACATTTTCCGCAAGAATGATGAACGCACCACTTACAACATGATTTACGTGGAAGGTAAAACCGGTGTGAGCTATGCGAAACGTTTCAATGTAACCGGTGTTACCCGCGACAAAGAATACGAGCTGGCACACAAAGGAGAGAAGAATTCTAAAGTGCATTATTTCACCTCCAACCCTAACGGAGAAGCGGAAGTAGTGACTATTAAGCTGAGCCCGAACTGTAGCGCGCGCAACAAGGAATTTGATATGTTCTTTGAAACTATTGCTATCAAAGGACGTAGCTCTATGGGGAACGTGGTAACCAAATATCCGATCCGTAGTGTGAAGTTCAAAGAGAAAGGGGTATCTACTTTGGCCGGACAAAAGATCTGGTATGATACAGAAACCGGTCGTTTGAATACAGAGGAACGTGGCGTGTACATTGGAGCTTTTGAAGGAGAAGACAAAATTTTTGTCGCCTTCAAGAATGGTACTTATGAGCTCACCAACTACGATCTCACCAACCGTTATGAATCAGGAGATGTTGTCTACATCGAGAAATTCAACCCGGAAAAAACGGTGACGGCTATCTATTTTGATGCAGACAAAAAGCAGTTTAATGTGAAACGTTTCCGTATTGAAACGCAGACATTGAATAATAAATTCCTCTTTATTAAAGAAGGTATGGCTAACTACCTGGAAATGGTAACTACCCATACGCAGCCAATTGTATTGCTGAAAACCGGGAAGAAACGGAGTCCGGAAGAAGAAGAAATAGATCTCTCTGAATTTGTGGAAGTTACCGGCTGGAAAACAGTAGGAACAAGGATTGCAGGCGACGACCTGATTAGTGCAGAGTTGCTGTCAGAAGATGAGGACCCGGACCCAAATGAAGACGGGCCAGCTGGTGGACAGGGAGAATTGTTTTAAAGAGCTGAAAGCATAAAGCGAAAAGCAAAAAGCTATTAAAGCGATTGATAAGAGCGAAGAGTAATTAAATACTCGCTCTTATCAATCGCTTTAATAGCTTTTTGCTTTTCGCTTTATGCTTTCAGCTCTTCCTAGATCTTGCCTCCCATGTTTTTGATAATTATTTCAAGGAAGTCGATCGTAGCGAGATAGTCTTCTATAGAAGTGCCGGTAAGGATTTTCTTATAGTTCTCGTCCTGGTCAGCCGCTATTTTCGCAAATTCGCTGGCTCCGAGCGGCGTAAAAGAATACAGGTCCTCATTTTGCTGCACCCAATTACGGGCCACCAGCGAGGCTAATATCCCATCCAGCTCAGATTCCGTGAGGAACCTGTTTACCTGGTAGTAATAAAGTTCCCGGCTGATTTTTCCGTGTACGTCAATTTGTTTGAGTACCTGCCAGTGAAATCTGTTGATTCCAAAAGTTTCAAAGGCGTTGTTGATGTATTGTGTAATCAGGCTGTCAGCTTCTTTCAGGTACCAGCCGATTGGTAGTTTATGTTTAATGTCAGAAGGCATAAAATGTATTACTCTTTAACAGGTGTGGTAATTTCAATCATGATATTATCAAAGGTCATGTAAAAACCGAATGTTTTGCGCATGGGCTGCGGTGCTTGTTCCAGCACAATACCGCCGTCCTGCAAACGCTGGTACATGGCCATTACAGCTTCCTGGTTGTCCAGGTAAAAGCCGATATGAAAGGCGTCCGGGTAGGTATGGTTTTCTTTGTCGTTGAAGCGTTGATTCATCAGTACAAGTAAAAAACCATCGCTGCCGGTTAACACGGACAAGCTATCATTGAGTTTTGGGTCGGTGCAACGGAAATTAAAATAGGTTTCAAAGAAGGTGCGTGTTGCAGGCACATCTTTTACAGTGAGGTTTAAGTGATTGAGTTGCATAAGTATAAAACCAATAAATGAATGTTCGCTCTTTTATAGTGCAAATATAAAAGAACAATCGTTCTTTTTAATAAAAAAGGTGAAATTTTTTTTTCGGGAGATAGATAACGCCGCCATCACTTACTGCTGCGCTTCAGGCACGATGCCCGCAGCAGCCATATGGTTTTCATTTTCGGGTTTGGGTTATTGTTTTTTCTTTTGTGTGGGTGGTTTAGGTGTTTCCTGGTAATCTTCTGCTGATTTAGGCTGGGTCATAATCTTTTTCTTCTGATCCAAAGGTTGTGGGGTAGGGGCGCCCTTGCCCATCGGGATGGCATCATGAAAAATTTTATCGACATGCATCCATTTTCCAGCTTGCCACTTAAAACCTTCGTAGTCCATATCAGATACGTAGGTGAACTTCTTCATGGGCTCATTGGTCTCTGAAATGAGATGATCATATACAATCATGTTCAGCTCCTTGTTATAATTGAGGGTGGCTGTACTTTCTTTTTTATACTCTATGATAAAGCGGTTGCGGGTGGGCTTTGGGGTGCTGTCTTCCGCAAAGCTGAAAAAAGGTCCGCCCAGCACAGGTTGCCCGTTTTTGAAAGTGAGCATTTCCACGATCTTCTTTTGACTGCGGGGATTATTGCCATCCCAGCCAAAGAGCGTATAAAATTCCTGGTTAAAATAATGGCGGTGTATGATGTTGTAGTACAGGCAACCATACCAGTATTTATTATCCGTAATGGTATCTGTATTGGTGATATAATCGGAGGCATCGAAGAGGGGAAACAGCTTGAGTGCACCGTCTGGTGTATTCATTTGTATGGCCCCAAAATGCCGGTAAAAGCCATTTTCTCTTTCCAGTGCCCAGGAGAATATCCGGAAAGCGCTGTCCTGTGGATATTGAATAGAAATGGTTTTCAGCGAGTCAAATGGAAACTTAAAAGAGTGTTGGGTTTTTAATGCCCGCACCAGCAGAGGGATGAAGGCGTCTTTCGCTCTTTCCCGGCCATCATCACCTTTACCATCAAAGATAAGCTGGCTGAGTACCCGCAGCGTATCCTGGTCCCGTTTTAATTGTTTTATGCCTGCGGCATCTGGTTGTTGCGCGTAGGTCAGTAAACTGGTGATCAACAGTAATAGCGACAGTAATGATTTTTTTGCCATATCTATTATACGATTCGGGAAAGGAATTATTGTATAGCCTGTGCAAACTGCAACAGGTTTTGGAATCGCTGGTCAATAAGCGGATGCGGAAACGGTATTTCTGGACGGGTAGATGGAATAAATACGGTTTGCATGCCCAGGCTTTTGCCAAATTGCATATCGCTCAACGTATTGCCTACCATGACTGCCTGCGTAAAATCGATCGCCGGGAAATCCTGTTTGGCTTGTAAACCCATACCGATCGCCGGTTTGCGGCAAGGGCTGCTGCTATCCAGGTCAGGGCAAAAATAGATGTTATCTATTCGTCCGCCCTGCTGCTCAATTTGCTGTAGCATGTGCGCATGAATTTCCTGAAGTCCTGCTACGGTGAGTAAGCCGCGACCAATGCAGCGTTGATTCGTCACCACCAGGATACGTTCAAAATGTTTGGCCAGCAATGGCATGGCGTCCAGCACGCCTTCACTGAATTGAAACATATCCGGACGAAGCACATATCCATCACGAATTTCCTCATTGATCACTCCATCCCTGTCTAGAAATAACGTCATGATACCAATACTTTTTGGGCGGCCTCGTAATCTTCCGGAATGCCGATATCGATGAAATAAGTATCGCTGACAAAGCCATATAAGTGGCCCGCAGCGGCGCCTGGTTCCAGGACTTCCTTCTCAAAAGAAAACTTTTCCGGTAAAGACAAGCTATGTAAGAAGTCGGTATTTGTCAGGTAAATGCCTCCGTTGATCAGTCCTGCCGTGCAGAATTGTTTTTCGTGAAAAGCGCTGATTCGCTGTGTGGCGTCCAGTTCTATGCTCCCGTAGCGGTCAAACTGCTGCATGGGTTTCAGTGCCAGTGACAGCCGACTTTGCCGGTCGTGATGAAATTGGGAAAATGCAGCCAGGTCCACATCGAAGTAAGTATCGCCGTTAACAATAAAGGCTTCTTTACCTTCCAGTGCAGGTAAGGCATGCAGTATACCTCCACCGGTGCCCAGTGGCTCCGGCTCAACGGTAAAGGATACACGTAGCGGCAACGGGGTGCTGTTGCACCAGCTAATCACTTGTTCTGATAAGTAACCCAGCGACAATACTGCATGGGTGATCCCTTGTTTATGGAGATATTGCAGCAGGTAGTATAAAAACGGATGATCGCCCAAAGGCGCCATACATTTGGGCTTATCAGCCACTACGCTACGCAGGCGTGTGCCTAAACCTCCGGCAAGTACAATACATTCGTGCACCATTAGGCAAACAGGTTGTTTTCTACTATTTCACAAATGATATGTCCTACTGTGATATGTGCTTCCTGTATGCGGGGCGTATCTGTAGAGGGGATATTGATCAGGTAATCGCTTCCTGCTTTCATTTTCCCGCCGGTGCTGCCAGTCATGCTCACCACAATCATCCCTTGCTCTTTGGCCACCTTGATGGCTTCCAGCAGGTTCACGGAATTACCGGAAGTAGAAATGGCTACCAGCACATCGCCGGGGCGACCAATTCCTCTCAGGATGCGGGCATATACCTGGTCGTAACCATAGTCGTTGCCTACCGCCGTCATATACGAAGTATTGCAGTGAAGTGCTTCTGCGTACAACGGCATACGGTCTTTATAAAAGCGACCAGAAAATTCTGCTGCAAGGTGCTGTGCATCTGCTGCACTGCCACCGTTACCACAAAAGAGAATTTTGTGATCCGTTTGCAGGCTGTGGGTGATGGTATCTGCTACTACTTTTATGGTGTTCAACAGTGGCTCATCCTGGCAAATGGCTTCTTTTACCGTTATACTTTCGCGGAGCTTGTCGATAATGTGTTGTTTCATGAAACAGGTTTTTTGATTTGGTGTAGCCTTAAATACTCCAGGTTTGAATACCGTGGTTGGTAAAGGTATAGCGTTTTACATCGCCACCAAAACCACTCAGGGCATCTACTACAGCAAAGCGGGTATTTTTAGGGCAATAGAAGATCATAAAGCCGCCGCCGCCTGCACCCGAAATTTTACCACCGCTGGCGCCGGCTTTGCGGGCAGCGTCGTATATTTCATCGAGTTGGGGATTGGTAATACCTTTGGCCATCTTCTTTTTATATTCAAATCCGTAATCCAGAATTTCACCGATTTTGTCGATGGTACCCCGTAGTAATGCTTMTTTCATCATGACCGCCTGTTCTTTCAGGTGGTGCATGGCTTCAATGGAAGCATCTTTTTTATCGGTAACGTTTTTTTGTTGCTCTGAGATGATGGTAGACGATAAGCGGCTGGTAGAGGTGTAGAATAATACCAGGTTGTTTTCCAGCTCATGCAGGTTGGTTTCCTTGATGCGGAGCGGGTTTACAATTACTTTGTCGCCCTGGTAAAACTCCATGAAGTTTACGCCGCCAAAAGTGGCTGCATACTGATCCTGTTTACCACCGGCCTGTTGGAGGTCTTCCCGTTCAATAGAATACGCGAGGTGCGCCATGTCATACTCTCCCAATGGCAATTTCAGCCATTCTGCAAAAGCGCCGAGTACAGCCACTACCAATGTAGAAGAAGTTCCCAGGCCAGATCCGGCGGGAGCATCTACAAAGGTGGTCAGTTTAAAACCAGTKGCGGGCAGTGAGCCATAATCCTTTTGTACGCGGTTAATTACTCCTTTGAGAATATCCAGCGTACCATCTAACGGTAAAGGATATACGGCATCATAGGAAGCAGTTTCTCTTCTGTCKGCACACTCGAAAACGATTTTACCATCCGTGCGTGGTTCTATAGCAGCGCGGGCATATAAAGAGATGGTAGCATTGAGAATGGCGCCACCGTATAAATCCGAGTACGGACTTACATCTGTGCCACCACCGGCAAGGCCTATACGTAGAGGAGCTTTACTTCTGTATATCATGGTCTTTTTTTTGAGCTAAAAGCTGAAAGGAGAAAGCAAAAAGCTATTGAAGCGGGTGATAAAAGCGAAGGGTAGTATTGCAAAAATCCTCTACTATCAATCGCTTCAATAGCTTTTTGCTTTCTGCTTTCAGCCTTCTGCTAAATGATGTATTTCTTTCGCCAGCCGGCTCCAGGAATATTGTAATTTTTCTTTGCGCAATGCGGCTACCATATCAGCTTCCCGGTTGTCCACGAAGTATTTTTCAATGGCGGCAGCAATGGAAGCAGGATCAGGTTCCGCCTGGAAGCCGACTACGCCATCCGGCACCATTTCTACCAGTCCGCCTACATTAGTGACTACCATCGGTTTTTCGAAATGGTAGGCAATCTGTGAAATGCCGCTCTGTGTGGCGCTTTTGTAGGGTTGTACTACCAGGTCGGCTGCACAGAAATAATTTTTAACGGCTTCATTGGGAATGAAATCGGTGTGCATCAGCACGCGATCACCCAGTTGTAATTTATTAAGTAGCTCCAGATAAGGAGCAGCATCTTCATAATATTCTCCGGCCACGATGGCGTGAACATCCAGTTTTTTCATGCGCTCATCTGCCATGGCTTCCAGCAGTAAATCCAGCCCTTTATACTGGCGAATGAATCCAAAAAACAGGATATATCGTTTGCCGGGTTGGAGTTTTAATTGTTCTCGGGCAGCTTCTTTGGTAATCAGTGCGCCGTAGTTATCGTAAATAGGATGGGGAATGAGCGACGCTTTCTTTGTTGGCTCAAACACGCGCAAATCGTTTAATACCGACTGGCTCATGGCTACGAACGCATCTACCGGCTTCAGGAAATATTTGGTAAAAGCCACATCGCCAGGGCGTTTTTCATGTGGTACTACGTTATCCAGTACCGCAATAACTTTGGTGTGTTTGCGCTTCCCCAGGCGCAGCAGTGAACCCAGAGAAGGCCCCATAATAGGTAGCCAGTATTTGGAGATGATAATATCCGGGTTCATTTTCCGGATTTTGCGGCCTACTATTAACCAGTTCAGCGGATTCACAGAATTGATCAGCCGTTTAATGGTCAGGTGTTTCGGTGCAGGGTCTGTAGAGAATTGGCTTTTGCCAGGGAAAAACAGCTTGGGATACTGGAGGGTAAACGTCCATATTTCTACCTCGTCTGTTTGCTGTAATTCTTCTGCCAGCCGCTCGTTATAAGCAGCCAGCCCACCCCGGAAGGGGTAGGCTGTACCTAAAATAAGTATTTTCTTTTTGTTAGCCATAGTGTCAGATTACGAATAATGAATTACCGGATTAAAGCTGGCGGTCTGCGAGCTTCGACAGTTGTAAATCGTCATCCGTAACATTTTGGGTATGATCCATCCGTTCTTCTACCAGGTAAGAATTACGCTCGGTAGCGTTGCGGGTAACCAGTTCACCGATAAATCCGGTCAGGAATAACTGAGAACCGATGATCATACATAACAGCCCCAGATAAAACAGGGGTCTGTCTGTCATATTTACTTTATCAAAAAATATTTTTGCCACGGCCAGATAAAGGGCGATCAAAAAACCTCCAAAGAACGACAGGGAGCCCAGGGCGCCAAACAGGTGCATCGGGCGTTTGCCGAATTTGCCGATAAACATGATGGTCGCCAGATCCAGAAATCCGTTGATAAAACGTTMCAGTCCGAATTTAGTAACACCGTATTTACGGGCGCGGTGCTCCACTACTTTTTCTCCGATTTTACGGAAGCCATTCCACTTGGCAATGACTGGAATATAGCGGTGCATTTCACCGTATACTTCGACGGACTTCACCACTTTTTTGCGGTACGACTTCAAGCCACAGTTCATGTCGTGCAGCTTTACACCGCTCATGCGGGTAGTGGTAAAGTTGTATAGTTTAGAAGGCAGATTTTTAGTAAATGCGTTGTCGTAACGTTTCTTTTTCCAGCCGCTCACCAGGTCATATCCATCTTCCATAATCATGCGGTATAACTCAGGAATTTCATCGGGGCTATCCTGCAGGTCAGCGTCCATGGTGATGACAACATCTCCCTGTGCAGCGCTGAAACCTTCATTCAGTGCGGCAGATTTACCATAGTTGCGTTGAAATTTGATGCCTTTGATATGCGGGTTTTGTGCAGCCAGTTGCTGAATGACTCCCCATGAGTCGTCGGTACTACCATCATCTATCATCCACACTTCGTAGGTGAAGCGATGTGCATCCATGACTTTCTCAATCCATGCCGCCAGCTCTGGTAAAGATTCTTCTTCGTTTTTTAAAGGAACGATTACGGATATGTTCATCTTAATAGAATAGTATTATAATTGCTGCCCCGGGGCTGGTTTCTTACGTATGATCAGTGAAATAATCGCTGAAATAATAAAATAGGAAATCACCAATTTCAGGAAATCCATGAATGATTTGGCCAGGCCTACATGGAAATCTGTTTTTGCCAGTTCATCCAGTTGTTTGTCTATTTCCTCCTGTGGCGCCTTAAATCGGTGCAATAATTTTGCCGTAGATTCCAACAGGTTTTGTTTCAACGCATCTACCAGGTTTGGATCAATGTATTTATACAGGATATACTGGTATACAGTGATGATAGCTGCCCCAATAATAAAAGTAGTAAATACCGGCTGCAGTGCTTCTTTAAAAGAGATCAGCCCGCCCTGTTGTTTTTTCTTTTCTTTTCCGGCCAGTACTGCAAATACAATAAAAACCGTCATTTGAATAAGACCATTCCACCAGGAGAATAATATTTCAGGTCCCAGCACGTAAGTCAATACGTTTAAAAATACAATGACAATACCACCTACTATTCCCCATTTCAAGCCTGGGTTAGAGTTTTGCTGCATATAGGTTAATTATTTATGTGAAAAACGGGTCCATTCACAGTGGCATATACTTTACCCTTCAGTTGTTCGCCAATATACGCTGAATTTTTGGACCGGGAAGCAATATGTGCACTGGTAAACTGCCAGTTAGTTTCCGGATCAAATATGGTCAGATTAGCGGTGGCGCCTTCCTGTAGTACGGGTTGTGTGAGTCCGAATATTTTACGTGGCTGGGTAGTCAGCATATTGATCAGCTGCTCCAGTGGTAATTGGGGCAGGTATTGTCTGAGTACGCCGAAGGTGCTTTCCAGACCGATCATGCCATTTTTCGCATATTCAAATTCCACTTGTTTGGCATCCCAGTCCTGTGGCAGATGATGAGTGGCGATACAGTCGATAGTGCCATGTAATACGGCTTCCTGCAAAGCTTTCACGTCATCTGCGGTACGCAGTGGCGGGTTTACTTTCAGGTGGGTATCGTAATTGATAAGGCTGGCATCAGTGAGCGACAGGTGATAAGGCGTAACAGAGCAGGTTACTTTTACGCCATCTGCTTTGGCGGCAGCAATCAGTTCCACGGCTTTGCGGGTGCTGATGCCGGTGAAGTGAATGCGGGAGTCGGTGTATTTAGCCAGTTCGATATCCCGTTGTATAATCAGTTCTTCGGCCAGTGCTGGTTTACCCGGCATACCGAGCTGTGTGGAGTAAATGCCTTCGTTCATGAGTCCGTGGGCAGAAATGCTCTGGTCGTCAGGTAGTTGTATGAGGGTACCGTCGAAAGCTTTGATGTATTGGAGGGCTTTCAGCATTAGCCCCGGCGATTGTAAAGGTTTCAGGCCATCAGAGAATGCTACGGCGCCTGCCTGCTGCATTTCATACATTTCAGCCAGACCGGTGCCTTCCAGATTTTTCGTGGTGGCGCCAATTGGCAGAACGGTGGCTGCCGAATGGCGTGTTCTGCTCAGTACATATTCGATTTGCGGTTTGGTATGCAATGCCGGCTGGGTGTTAGGCACAATCATCACGGTAGTATATCCACCGGTGGCTGCTGCTTTGATGCCGCTTTGCAAATCTTCCTTGTGTTCCTGTCCGGGATCGCAGAAATGTGCGAAAACATCCATCCAGCCGGCGGAAACATGCAGGTTATCACCTGAAATGACCGTCGCACGTGCATCTTCAAGGTTGTTTCCCACMTGTTGAATGATGCCGTTCTGAATAGAAATGTCTTTTTGCTGCCCGTGCAAGGGAGAGGAAGGCGCTATAATCTTTACGTTCTTGAGTAGTATGTGCATGCTTTACGTTCTATACCTGTCCGAAAATACGGGGCAAATGTAACATAAAACTGTTAATTGTTGAGGGGGAGCCCAGACTTTTCAGGGCCTCGTTCAGGTTGGTATGATAATTGAAAATGCAGGGGTAGTAGATCAAAATAACGAATGATGATTGACTATCTTACTAACCTCGTAGCTCGGATATGCGACCGCTCAGATCAATTGCATAATGGCCAGACCACCAGCTGGCAGGCGCTTCGTGAGGCGGAGCAACTCGCAAATCATGCATATATTCCGCTGCTGTACCAATATATTGACCAGGAATCCGACAAAGATAAACGCCGGGCCGCTTTATTTATCATCACCCAGCTCTCCAGAAATACAAATGACCCTGAAGTAATCCGGTTCTTATTGGATCGCCTCAGGATAGAGCAGGACGCAGATATGATTACAGCCATTCAACAGGACCTCGAACGGGGCCTTACTATTCCGGGATATATCAACCTGGAACCATTGTTCAATAATACCTTATCCGTTAATAACAATATACGCCGTTCCGCCCTGCTGGCACTGAAAGGCACCCATAATCCGGCGGTGGAAGACTGGGCATTGTCCCTGTTAAAACGTACGTCCAACGAGTACGACATCTACTATATTACATTACTGCTACATAAGATAGGCACCCAGAAAAGTGTTCCTGCCTTACGCAGACTGCTGGAACACCACCGGCAAGATGTTAAAAGTCTCGCTTTCGCTGCCATGGCAGACATTGAAAAGGAAAAAGAAGCGATGTTTTATCAGCGCTATCTGCTGCGGGGACAGTTGAAATTTGAGGCCATGGAGGCTATCTACAAGTATGCAGATGAAAAGGCAATACAAGCCGTGACAGCACGTATTACAGAGCTGTTATCGAAAAGACGAAGCAGCGCCCGGATGACCATAGAAACCGTGAAGAATGGATTTACAGACCTGATGCTGGGCATGGAGTTTTTATTCCGGTTCCGTACCGCAAAAGCGGAGATCAAAAAAACATTCTCCTGGATCACCGAAACAAGAGCCGATTATTTACTACCCGAAGAAAAAGAATGGGTGAGAAGACATCTGGTAAGTAACCAACAGGCATAAATATTTCTAATGATAGCTAAATGCAGTGGGGGACCCGTTTCCTCGCTGCATTTTTTGTTGAACGGCAGGGATGCTAACGGCGAATGCCTTAATTTAGCTTCCCAAAAAGAGAGATGAAGAAAGCTTTTCTATTGCTTTTGACAGGATGGATGACCAGTGGGTTGTATGTAACAGCACAGCAGCGTCAGTATACCATGGCAGAAGCTACCAACGGGCTTCGGCAGCAACTGGCGCCGGAACGGCTAAAACAGTTTGAATGGGTGCCTGGTCAAAATGCGTATAGCCAGATGGTAGTTGCCAATGGGAGTGTAGCCTGGGTAAAGAATACCCTCACTGGTAATGCCATTAAAACGGATACCTTACTGCGACTCGCAGATCTTAACCAACAATTATTTGCCGCAAAGCCTTTGCGTGGATTACCCCCTATGCACTGGATATCTGCTGATAATGTCTGGTTTAGCGTGGGAGCTGTACTGTATAAAGGCACCTTGCAAAATGGCGCCATGCAGTTCTCCCGCTGGTGCGAACTGCCGGAAGCAGCAGAAAATATCACGGTGAATACTAAAAGTGGCCAGATTGCCTGGACCGTAAAAAATAATCTCTTTATTCGTACCGCAGATGGGGCCGTACAAACAATTACCAACGATGCAGATGAAAATATCGTGAATGGTAAAAGTGTACACCGCGAAGAATTTGGCATCGACAAGGGCATTTTCTTTTCTCCCAAAGGTGATCTGATAGCGTTTTATCGCATGGATCAGCGCATGGTGAAGGATTATCCGATCATTGACTGGTCTGTTACCCCGGCGCACAATAACAATATCAAATATCCGATGGCAGGCGGCACTTCTCACGAAGTAACACTGGGTGTTTATCAGCCATCTACCCAAAAAACTATTTTCCTGAAAACAGGTGGACCAGCAGATCATTACCTGACCAGCGTTACCTGGTCACCAGATCAGCAGTTCGTATATATCGGATTGCTGAATCGGGAACAAAATCACTTGTGGTTGAATCAGTATAGCGCCACCACTGGTGATCTGGTAAAAACACTGTTTGAAGAAACGGATGTGAAATATGTACATCCTACACACCCGCTTACTTTCGTACCTGGCAAGCCGGATGAATTTATCTGGTTCAGTGAAAAGAGTGGATACCAGCATTTATATCTCTATAACAACGAGGGCAAGCAGTTAAAGCAAATTACATCTGGTGATTGGTTGGTAAATGAGTTGGTAGATGTKAAACAAAATGAGGTGATTTTCACCGCTTCGAAAGATGGACCGATGGAGAAGCATATTTATGTTACCAATTACCGCAAACCAGCCAAAGCCGCGGCTTATGCGCGCCTCGACAAAGCTGCAGGATGGCATGATGTACAGGTGAGCAGTGATGGCAGCTATGTTTTGGATACTTATAGCGCCGGCACTACGCCTTATGTGGCCAGAATCGCCGCTACTTCCGGTAAATGGGAGCAAAATCTGATCACGGCAGCAGACCCACTGAAAGATTTTCAACGTCCTCAGATCAGACAAGTGACCCTGAAAGCAGATGATGGTACGCCGTTGTACGGTAAACTGATATTGCCGGTGAATTTTGATTCTACCAAAACTTATCCGGTGGTGGTATACCTGTACAATGGACCGAATGTACAATTGATCCGCAACACCTATCCTTTCAGTGGCAACCTCTGGTATGAGTACATGGCACAACATGGCTATGTTATTTTTACAATGGATGGCCGAGGTAGTGATAACCGTGGAAAAGCCTTTGAACAGGCTACTTTCCGACAGTTAGGTACCGTAGAAATGAATGATCAGTTACAGGGCGTTGCGTATCTGAAATCACTGCCTTACATTAATCAAAAGAAGATGGGCGTACATGGTTGGAGTTTCGGCGGTTTCATGACTACCTCCCTGATGTTGCGCCATCCTGGTGTGTTTCAGGCAGCAGTAGCGGGTGGTCCGGTGATTGACTGGAGCATGTATGAAATTATGTATACGGAACGCTATATGGATACACCCCAGGAAAATCCGGAGGGTTATGCCAATGCTAATTTGCTTACAAAAACTAAAAGCCTGCAAGGGCACCTGATGCTGATCCATGGCACCAATGATGATGTAGTGGTGTGGCAGCATTCACTGGATTTCATCCGGGCTTGTGTAGATAATGAAGTGCAGGTGGATTATTTCGTATATCCGGGACATTTACACAATGTACTAGGAAAAGACAGGGTACATCTGATGCAGAAGATCACGGATTATTTTGATGCAAATCTAAAGTAGCCGAAAGCTAAAAGCGGAAAGCAAAAAGCTATTGTGGCGAGTGATTATTGCGAATATTTAACCGCTTTAATCACTCGCCACAATAGCTTTTTGCTTTCCGCTTTATGCTTTCGGCTTTTTTATTATCTTTCTTATATAAAAACAGTCAACAATGAAATATTTATTCCTGGCAATGGGTCTGTTGTCATTTTCCACGTTATGTGCCCAACAGAAAAAGCACAAGGTATTGTTCATCATTGCGGATGGAATACCTGCAGATGTGATTGAGTCGCAACCCACTCCCAACCTGAAACGCATTGCCAAAGAGGGCGGCTATTGCAGGGCATATGTAGGGGGTGAAAAAGGTGGATACTCGCAAACGCCTACCATCTCAGCAGTGGGTTATAACAGTTTGCTGACCAGCACATGGGTAAATAAGCATAATGTATGGGATAATGATATTGCCGCACAGAATTATCACTATCCCAGTATCTTCCGTTTTTTTAAATCGGCTTATCCGAATGGGACTACCGCTATTTTYTCTACCTGGTTAGATAACAGAACAAAGCTGGTGGGAGATGGATTACCTCAAACAGGCGGCTTACATATCGATCATGCGGTAGATGGTTTGGAGCATGATACGGTGCAGTTTCCGCATGATAAAGACAGCTGGTATACGCATTTGATTGATGAAACGGTAGCTGCAAAGGCCGCGGAATATGTAAAGAGCGATGCACCGGATATGACCTGGGTATATCTTGAATATAGTGATGATATGGGGCATCGCTATGGAACTGGCGAGCGGCTGGATACAGCAGTACGTATGACAGATGATATGGTGGGAAAGATCTGGGATGCCATTGAATATCGTCAGCAGCATTTTAATGAGGATTGGCAGATTTACATCACCACAGATCATGGTCGTGACGCGCATGGAGGGCATGGTCATGGTGGCCAGTCAGATCGCGAGCGCACCACCTGGATTGTTACTAATGCCAAAGGATTAAATACTTATTCAAAAACGGTGCAACCGGGTATTGTAGATATACTGCCTTCTATTGCCCGTTTCATGAATATTAAGATGCCGGTTGAAAATGTGCGGGAACTGGATGGAGTACCGTTAACAGGTACTATTTCACTGGCACAACCTACAGCAGTAGTGGCAGGAGATATGTTGCAGTTAGGGTGGAAGTCGTATGATAAAAAAGGCAAAGTAAAAATATGGGTGGCAACAACGAATAATTATAAAACCGGCGGACATGATACCTATCAGTTACTGGGAGCTATTCCGGTGTCAGCAGAAAAAGCAGCAGTAAGCGTGAAAGGCTTGCCTGCAGGGTTTTATAAGGTAGTGTTGGAAGCGCCGTTGAATACTGTTAATCGTTGGGTTGTACAGAAATAATAGCATAAAGGCAATTTAAGGGCTTTACGCAAACGCTTGCGCTGATAACGCAAGCGTTTGCGTACATGGAATGTTAAAAAAAACGTGTAGAATCGTTGTAGCAATTAATAGAACAGTGAACTTTTTTTAGAACAGTGAATTTAGCCCGAAAAGCAGCATAATAGACAGCGAACAATGAAGTCGATTACCTGTGCCACGGTTATCTGCTGTGGCAGGGTTATCGATAAGCGACCCTACTTTAGCGGTGATGAATCACCAGTTGTGACTCCATAATAGTGCGTTGATAATCGTTCAGCGCATGTTCTCCATTCAGAATGGCCAACAGCATGTTAGTCGCCGCCTGTCCCTGTTCGTAAGGGAATTGCTCCACAGAGGCCGCAGGAGGAAATGCAGTATAACCGCTTACCGGTGTATTGGCGTAAGATACAAAAGTTATATCCTTATTTATTTCCAATTTTTGTTTGAGGGCATATTGTACGGCATCCATGGCTACATAGTCGTTGAAGGTAACGATGGCGGTTACTTTTCTTTTGAGCGACAGCAGGTATTGCATGGCTTCTTCCGTACCGGCGGCGGTAAGATCGGC
This sequence comes from Chitinophaga sp. 05T412, assembly GCF_056396465.1. Classification (NCBI taxonomy): domain Bacteria; kingdom Pseudomonadati; phylum Bacteroidota; class Chitinophagia; order Chitinophagales; family Chitinophagaceae; genus Chitinophaga; species Chitinophaga sp. 05T412. The sequence goes on along the minus strand of NZ_JBFTLN010000003.1, from coordinate 333,871 downwards.
ATTGACGATCAATTTAGGATCGTATTTCAGGCGATGCTTGTGTAAGGCACGGCTATAGCCGGCAGCGCGTTCTTTGCTGGCCATCATGGTTTCGGGGCCATTGATCATACCAATAACGCGGTGGCCTTGTTTTAGCAGGAAATCAACTGCCTGCACTGTACCGGATTCGAGGTTACACGATACAGAGTGCATATTGGGCAGATCCGGAATGCGATCAAAAAATACTACCGGGATACGCGCCTGTTGCAGCATTTCAAAATGTTCGTAGTTGCTGGTATTTTTTCCGATAGAAACAATGCAGCCGTCGACCCGGTGCTGTTTCATGCTTTGAATGATTTGTTTTTCCCGGGCTTCATCATCGTGTGATTGGCCCAGCAGTACAGTATAATTGTTACTATAGGCGGTATCTTCAATACCACTGATAGCGCTGGCAAAAAAAGCTTCAGACAGTTCTGGTAAAAGAATCCCTATGGTGAAGGTTTTCCCTTGCTGGAAATAGATAGCTGTTTGGTTGCGCTCGTAATTCAGTTCAGCAGCCAATTCTTTCACCCTCGTTTTGGTTCTCAGCCCTATACTGTGATGATCATGTAACGCCCTGGAAACCGTAGATACAGAGATATTCAGCCTTTTTGCAATTTCCTTTATTGTTGGTTGACCCGAAGAAACCACCTTTCTCATACATTTCAGCAATTAATAGAAAATAGATACAGCATGTACTCTGGCGGACAAGTTACTTAGATATTGGAAAACATTAACTTTTTTTTATGAATAAAGCAGATTTAACAGGCGTAGACGGTGTTTCTACATGCCGTGGCAACAATTTTCCAGGTTTCTAATCGCTTTATAACGAACTGATGGGTGCTTCGGCCTATTATTTGCTGTTAAGCGGATACTTCCATTGCATCCCTAATAAATCATATATACTTTTTTGTTAGATTATTTAAATATAACATTTTTATGAAAGTAGTACAATTAGCCTTGCCGGTAGCTTTGGTAACCATTTTCGCATCTTGTTCCGCTCCTAGAAAATTGCGGGAGTCGCAGGCAAGAAATGCGCAACTGGATAGCTTGTACCGTGCTACCTATGGTAAGCTGAGAAATTGCGAAGAAGATGCAGCACGCGCGGCCGCTTCGTATAAGGATAAAGTAACGAATCTGACGGAGCAGCAGKAACAATTGAAAACCAATAATTCCCAGATGCTGGATCATCTGAAAGAACTGTCTGTTATCTCCAGTTCCCAGGCAGAAAGTATAAAAAAATCACTTGACAATATCGGCGCAAAAGACGCTTATATCAAGGATCTGCAATCTGCTATCGCTCGTAAGGATTCCCTGAACATGCAGCTGGTGATGAACCTGAAAGGCGCTATCGGTAATATGGATGATAAAGACATCAACATTAAGGTAGATAAAGGCGTGGTGTACATTGATATCTCCGACAAACTGCTGTTTAAGAGCGGTAGTTATGATATCAACGACAGAGCAAAAGAAGTACTTGGTAAAGTTGCCAAGGTGCTGATTGCACAACCGGATATCGAGTTCATGGTAGAAGGTCATACAGATAACGTTCCTTATCGTCCGAATGTATTACTGGACAACTGGGATCTGAGTGTGAAAAGAGCTACTTCAGTGGTACGCATCCTGCAAAATCAGTATAACATTCCGCCAGCACGTATGACTGCCGCTGGTAGAAGTGAATACCTGCCGGTAGCCTCCAATGATACACCAGAAGGTAAAGCAGCGAACCGTAGAACCAGGATCGTGATATTACCACAACTGGATCAGTTCTTCAAGTTACTGGAGAAACCAGCGAACTAATTAAAGAGCCGAAAGCATAAAGCGGAAAGCAAAAAGCTATTGTAGCGAATGATCAAAGCGAATTAATAATATCCGCAGTAATCATTCGCTACAATAGCTTTTTGCTTTCCGCTTTTTGCTTTCTGCTTTCTGCTATATTTGCCCTGCATAAATATTTAAGTATGAAAGAACCTATGTTTTGTGATCCGGTGAGCGGAGTTTGTGAGATCCCGGGTCTGGCTATTACAGATGCTACTGCTACCGATGGCTTGCAATCGGCCGAGAAGCCGTTAAAACTGATTTATTTTACTGATCCCATCTGTTCTACTTGTTGGGGGATAGAGCCGCAATGGCGCCGCTTAAAACTCGAATATGGGCATGTGCTGGATATCAGTTATCATATGGGCGGTCTGCTGCCAGGCTGGGATGTATACAGTTCCGGAGGAATCAGTGGTCCATCAGATGTGGCGCATCACTGGGATGAAGTAAGCCTGCATTATCAGATGCCTATTGATGGGAATGTATGGCTGGAAGATCCTCTGCCATCGTCTTATCCGCCATCTATGTGGTTTGAGGCGGCGCAGCAACAGGATAAACATCGCGCAGTGATTTTTTTACGGCGTATGCGGGAATTGTTGTTTATGGAAAAACAAAATATTTGCAAGCCGGAACCGGTGTTAAAATCGGCTGCTTTCGCAGGTCTGGATATTCTGCGGTTACAGCAGGATTTTGACCAGCAGGGAAAGGCGTTATTTGAAGCAGACCTGGCGCTGGGTAAGCAGCTGGGTGTGCGCGGTTTCCCCTCTATCTTTTTTATTGATCAAAGTGGCCGTTCGGAATTGGTATATGGTGCTAAGCCTTACCAGGTATTTACGACCGCCCTGCATAAATTATTACCGGAGGCAACAGCCAGGACTTATGCCAAAAAACTGGAGCTGTTTACCTATTTTCCTACGCTTACTACTAAAGAGTATGCCGTATTGAATGAGCTGTCTTTTGATGCTGCTGAGATGCAGTTAAAAGGTTATCAGGAGGAAAATAAAGTGTGGGTGAATACTATTGCAAGCGGACAGCTGTGGGGGCTGACCAGTACTTTATAAAGCGGGGGCGCCGGGCGCTGCAGCCGCTTTTTTCTTGCCAAAGAACCAGGTAGCACTGAGCAATCCATAGCGGGATAACACAGAATTGCGTTGTTGTTCTATATAGCTGAATGTTTGCCTGGTGAGCAGCGCCTGATTTTCCCGGAAGAGATCGTATACGTATAACTTTACGAGGAGGCTTTTATCCGATAAAAACGCTTTGGAAATCCAGGTGTTTACCACCACAAATTGTTGCCGCTGATTGGTATTATTGTAGTAGGTAACAGCCGCGCCGTAGTTGATGTTGAGGGGGAGAAAGAAACTGGCGGATGCTGACAGGTAATAATTGGTGTAATCATAGTATTTGTTGTTCTGAATAGAGTAGGCGTTACCGATATACTGTACATGAAAGGTGCCTTCTATTTCCAACAGTTTTTTATAGCTCCAGGAGCCGTTTAGCATTTGCGTGATACCAATAATAGAGGTGTTGTTTTTGATTTGGTTGACAAAAGAGATGGTGCGACTAAAACGGTTTGCCATCATGTAATTTAATGTGAGGCCGGATTTGCTGAACCGCCTGCCGAGGGTAATGTTATGGCTGATGTCATAGTTGCCATTTATATTGACCAGCGAGCTGATTTGTTTGCCGGATGAGTCAGAGGTAACAGAAGGGGTGGTTTCATTTTCGGGTATATTGAATCCTACACCGGTGTTGAAGGTAAGGCCATCTACGCTAAACGACTGGTAGCTGATATTGCCTGAATTATTGATGGTTGGTTTCAGATCCGGATTGCCAAGTTCAATGTACAAGGGGTTCTGGATGGATATCACCGGTAACAAAGCAGTGCCTGTATTAGGAATCCGGGTATCTCTGGAGGCATATAAACTGAGTGATTTGTAGTTGTTGATTTTGTAGGTCATGGAAAGGTTGGGGGCGAAGTAGTTGATTCGCTGGTGGTATTCTTTCCTGATTGTATAATTATTGCTGACAGAGCTGGCGCTATTGTATGCCAGCTGTATTTGGCCCTGTATTTTATTTTTATTGACAGCAATGCCGGCGCCTAATATGTGAATAGTGTATCTGTTTTGAAAGTCGTAGGTCAGTGGTTTATTAGCGATATCGTATCCTCTTTTGATGTTATCGAAATCAAATGCCTGCTGATTGCTTTCTGTGAGGGTATTGGTGTATCTGTAAGTTGTACTTAGATAGAAGCCATTACTGATGGGATATTGATACCCAGCTCCCAAATTGATTTTCCGGATATTTAGTTTGTTAAAGAGCTGTTGGTTGATGGTATCTGCCCAGTTGGTTGCCTGCAGGAAGTTCAGGTTGTAATTGTTTTGATTGTCGCGTGTATTATTTTGTTCTACATTGATATTAAGGCTAGCGGTGCCCAGTTCTTTACTGAACGTATGCATAAAGCTACCGCCCATATTAAAGGATTTCCTTTTACTATTTTGTTTGTTGAGGGTATTTCCCAAATTAATGGTGTCATTATTTTTTCCACCCAGTGAGATATAATTATTATCGTTGGTAATGCTGCTGTTTTCCAGGTTGCCGGAAAAGTCTGCGGTGATGAGGTTGTGCTCATTGGGTTGCGATATCAGGCTGGCATACAACATATTAAAGCTACCGTTGTTGGTGCCCTGGGAGCTGCTATTATAGCGGAAATTGCTGTCCGGTAGTATATTGTCGCGTTGCACGAACTGGTTGTTTTGCATGTTGAAGTCGGTATACCAATAGTTTGCCGTCAGTTTCGTTTTTTTGCTGAGATCAACAGAGATGTTTCCCCGGGCATTGGTTTTAGTGGCTATTCCTCCATAACCATCCAGTTGCTTTTGCTCTTCGTCGCTGGAGGAAGGGGCGGTAGCCGTGTTGATGTTATTGTGGATGGCGGTGGCAATGATCTGTTTATTGTCGCGGAACATGTTGGCGAGACCAGCAATATTGTAATGATCGTCTGAACCGTATCCTCCGCCTATGGATCCATTGATTCCTTTCTTTAGTTCTTTTTTGATGGTGATGTTAATGACTTTCTCGTTTTTCCCACCTTCCTGCAAGCCATCTAATCCTTTTTTATCTGCTATCTGTATTTTATCTACCAGGTTGGCCTGTAGTAGCTGGGATATTTTTTGTGGGTCGCCGGAAGAGTTAGCAGCTGTTTGAAATACGGGTCTGCCATCCACGTAAAACTCATTGATTGGCTTGCCCAGGTAAAGAAATTTTCCGTTGCCATCAATTGAAAGGCCGGGGATCTTTTGTAGCAGGTTTTTCACGGAAGCATTTTCAGCGGTTGGGAAGTCACTTGCGGAAAACTCAATAGTATCTTTACGAATGGTGAAGATGGGTTTGTTGATTTTAATGCTGATGCCGGTGAGGGTAATAGCATTTCGTGCCAGTCCGGTTTCTTGTAGCGAAAGGCTATGCACTTTCATTTTTTCAGTGATGGAAATTGGAATGGTAGCCGCTGTGTATCCCATGTAGCTGATGGTAAGCATGAAATTGCCGGTAGGTATGTTTTTTATCTGAAAGTTACCAGCTTTATCAGATTCACCCTGTCCTTTCAAAATCGATTTTTCGGCAGTAAACAGCAGTACAGTCGCTCCTTCCAGTGGTTTTCTAGTATCCTTGTCATATGCCAATCCTTTGACTTCTCTCTGCGCAAATACAGCCAGATGAATGTTGGTTAGTAAGATGGTTAACGTTAAAGCGAATTTTACCATTGCACGGATTTGGTTGAGAATATAATTTTATGCAATGGTAACCCCTGTCTGCAAACGATTTGTAAATCAGGACCAAAGGTTCTCAAAAGGATGAAAAAGCGATTAAAATGAAATCAGATTAACATTTCGTTTGCAACTTTGGCCGTTATTGATTGTTAAAGCGTTAATTTGTTAACGCCTGTCTCTCTCGGAAGCATGATAGCGGTACTTGATAATATCATGATCAAAACTCGTCTTATGAATACTCCAGCTTTGGTAAAATCTTTAAAGGACATGTTGCTGAAAGCAAATGCCCACGTCACATTTGCGGATGCGGTAAAATCGTTGCCGGTTGCAATAAGAGGAACGGTACTGCCACATATGCCCTATAGCATCTGGCAGCTGGTGGAGCATATCCGCATTACACAATATGATATCCTTGATTTCTCGCGGAATCCGGACTATAAGGAAATAGAATGGCCCAAGGCTTACTGGCCGAAAGCTACGGCGCCGGCGGATGATGCGGAGTGGAAGCATAGCATCAGTCAGATAGATAAAGACCTCCACGCATTTATTGGGCTACTGGAAGCGCCGGGAGCGGATATATTAAGCCCGTTTCCATGGGGAAACGGGCAGCATTTGTTCAGAGAAGCTATTTTGTTAATCGATCACACCAGTTATCACACGGGTGAAATTGTAGCCCTGCGCCGGAGTTTAGGCGCCTGGCATTAGCAGGATTATACGCATTTCCACAGGCAATCTGTAAACCAGTGCTTCCTGTCGAAGAAACGGGCCACAGGTTTAAATCCCGCGAAGGCGGCCAGTTGGTCTATTTCTTCCAGGCTATACTTCTGGGAGATTTCCATGTAAAGCGCTTCATTTTCTGCGAAGTTGACGGCGAAGTCATCACCAATATGCACGACCTGGTCTTCCAGGCTGATCAGAAAACTCTTACAGGCACCGGTTCCGGGGTCGTAAGTAGGGAAGTGATCAAACCTGGTGATGTCAAAATCCGCTTGTAGTTCCCGGTTAATGCGATGAAGCAGGTTGAAATTGAATGCACGGGTAACGCCGGTGCTGTCGTTGTACGCATTCAGGATTACCTGCGGATGTTTTTTCAGATCAAACCCGGTGAGCAGCAAGTCGCCTGGTTGAAGGTACTGCCGTAGTTGCTGACAGAAATTACTGGCAGCTGTTACGCTGAAGTTGCCGATGTTGGCGCCCATAAACAGCAATACTTTTTTGCGGGAGGTATACCGGTTTGCTTGTTGCAGCATGTGGAAATATTCGCCATGCAGGCCGTGGAGCCGCAGCCCTGGCAGTTCTTCGGGGAGCGACTTCTCCAGTTGCTCAATGACGTTGCCGGATATATCTATCGGAAAATACGTATAGTCTACTCCGTTGTTCAGCAATTGGCGGAGCAGGTGTACGGATTTGGTGGCATCACCGGCGCCTAATTCCACGAGGTCGAACTCACCAGCGTAGTTTTGTAGTGCAGTGGCTATTTGTGCCGATTGGGTACGGAGAATTTCCATTTCGCAGCCAGTCAGATAGTATTCATGGCATTGCATGATTTGCTGAAAGAGGGCATCGCCGGCGGCGTCATAGAAATATTTAGGGTCCAGGTATTTCTGCGGTGCGCTGAGGCCCTTTACTACATCGTGATAAAATGTGTCGGTGGCGGGCTTCCGCTTACACGTCAGCATTGTTGGAATTACAGTCATACAAGGGTTTTGATGTTCGAAAGTGAATTTGTCTGATTACAGTGGACTGTCTCAAAAAATTCTTTTCATTTCATAACGATTGCTCAATCATCTTGCCAATCTGATCCCGGTAAATTGCCATCTTAGTGAAGGATGGAAAAAATTGCGGTAGGTAATGCGGCTGTGATTAGGCGACGTCACCTCTGCTCCGCCTCTTAGCACCATCTGGCTTACCATGAATTTACCGTTGTACTCGCCAATGGCTCCCGGGGCTTTGGCAAAGCCAGGGTAGGGCAGATAAGCACTTTCCGTCCATTCCCAGCGAAGTCCCCAGTTTAGCTGAGGCGCAGCTGCCTCCCATTCAAATTCTGTGGGTAGCCGGGCATTTTTCCACGCGGCATAGGCCGCTGCTTCATAATAGCTGATATGGGTTACCGGAGCATCCGGCATTAAGGGCTGCAGCCCCTGCCAGGTGTAATGCATCCATTGGCCCTCTATATTGTACCAATACATGGGCGTTGTTACCTGGTTATTTTTTACCCAATCCCAGCCCTCTGCATGCCAGTGCCTGAAATCCTGGTAGCCACCGGCCTGGATAAAGTCGAGATACTCGGTGTTTGTCACCAGGGCATGACTGATGCTGTAATCTGTGAGATATACTTTATGTCTGCCCAGTTCATTATCAAAACAAAATCCATCTCCCGAAAATCCAATATCATATACACCAGCACCCATATTTAACCACGAACCGGGTTGATTGTTCACCGGGATCAGATCTTTCCGGGCCGGGTCATATGCCGGAAATAACGGATTATGTCCCAGGATGTACTTAATATCGGTGTATAATAGTTCCTGGTGCTGCTCTTCATGGTTTAATCCTAATGTAAAGAGTGCCTGTAGTTCCGGTGTCAGTGTGGTGCTATCCAGGAAAGCCAGCATGGCTTCATCCACATATTTGCGGTAACGCATAATGTCTTCCACTGCAGGGCGGCTGAGGTTTCCGCGGTTAGTGCGGATGACCCGCGCACCTACAGATTCATAGTAGCTATTGAAGACATAATTGTATTGCGGATCAAATACCGTATAGTCTTTAGCGTTAGGTAGCAGTATGAATGTTTCGAAGAACCAGGTGGTATGGCCCAGGTGCCATTTGGGCGGACTTACGTCTACAATAGGTTGTACAACGTAGTCTTCTGTTTTCAGTGGCGCGCAGATATTTTCTGTTCGCCTGCGCACGGTTTCGTAGTCTTTTTGCAAAAGCATATTACAGGTGGTTACTGTTGGTTCACGTAATGGGTAAATGCGGAGATACTGGTGATATGTAATTTTTCCGCATCTGCTCTGCGCATCATCAATGCGTAGGTGTTATTAAATCCGATAGGTTTAAGCCATTTGATGGCATATTGTTTTTCAAATCCGGTGCTTACATAGTCGTATACTTTTTGCGGGTCGCTGATAATACTGTCTGTTACCTGTTGTGGCGCCTGCAATATTACCAGTAGGCCAGTGCCGGTGTATTCCGGGTACATATCTATCTGGTTATTGGTTAAGGCATCGAATACTATTTTTGTGCCACCCAGACCGGTTTTGGTAACCGCAGAAAGATCCGTATATCCTTCAATCAGCATTTTATACATATTGGCGAGGATGTAGCCGTCGCCGAATATTTTGGAGCCAATGCGGATGCTGCCTTTGCTGCCCGTGCCTGCCGGTTTCCATAATTTTTGCGCTACCAGGAAGTCTTTGGCCACTTTCTCCGGATTCTCTTTCAGATAGTCGACGTGGTAGTTTAATTCCGTCATAATGCTATCATTAATTGTACCAGACAGTCGGTTGAGTGCTGGTTCCAGTTCCGGGTATTTTTGCAGCGTTTCGTTGCGTACAATGGGAGCGGCGTAATAAGGAGGAAAGATATGTTTATCATCTTCCAATACCATCAGATCAAATGCTTTTACACGGCCATCGGTGCTGCTGCCACTGATTACGTCCAGCTTTTTTTCATAGGCCGCTTTATACATGATCATATCGCTGATGACGAGTGTGGGTATACGTAAACCGTATACTGACTTCAGTCCGAGGTTACCATCTTTCCGGCCCATGAATTCGGGTGTAAATCCTGCCCGCATTTTGGAGTGATAGGTGTCTGGCAGCAGGTAGAAAGCCGATAGCCCCAACAGGATAACGGGCAGGAGATACAGCGTTTTACGTGCTTTACGGACGTTGATATGCTGCAGCAGCGACAGCAGCCAGTCGAATAAGATGGCCAGTAACGCTGCTGGTATGGCGCCCGCCAGCATCATGTGGGTATTATTCAGTGCAATACCGCCGAAAATAAATTCCCCGAGGCCGCCGGCCGCAATGTAGGCCGCCAGTGTAGCTACGCCTACGTTGATAACCGTGGCGGTACGTATTCCGGCCATTATCACAGGGAGGGCTAATGGCAATTGTACTTTATAGAGCAGTTGTCGTTTGCTGAGTCCCATGCCGGTAGCCGCTTCTGTTACGCTGGGATCTACCCCATTGATACCGGTGAAGGTATTGCGTACAATCGGCAGCAACGCATAGAGGAATAACGCTACGATGGCTGGTTTTGGGCCAATGCCGAGCAATGGAATCATGAACCCCAGCAGGGCGATGCTGGGAATGGTTTGCATCACGCCGGCAAATCCCAGTACCCAAACCGACAGCCTTTTTCTACGTGTAATCAGAATGCCGGCAGGTACGCCGATGGCTACGGCCAGCAGTACGGATATAAAAGTAAGACCGGTATGCGTAAGGGTTTGTTCCAGCAATTTGCCGGACTGTTGTTGTATAAAATCCAAAAATGTTTCCGGTGTTTCCATGCTGCCGTATTATTTTTTGCAGGCAGCTATTGCCGCCATTAATCCATTCCCGTCAATTACTTTTTGTTCCTGTTGATACACCACCGTCGCAGGGCGGGAAGTCAATGTTTCCAGGGCTTCCCAGCAGGTGCTTTCGGCTGTTAGTGCAGCCGTGCTGTCCGTGCTGGTATGCGCCGGAAGCCATGCCCAGAGCTCTTTAATGGTAAGGGCTTTTAATTCCAGCTGCAGGCGCTGCGGATCAAGGAAGGAGCGTACAAAATCATTGGCGGGACGAAACAGCAGATCTGCCGGTGCGCCTATTTGTTGAATGCGTCCTTCGTTCATGAGGCAAATGCGGGTACCCAGTTCAAACGCTTCTTCTATATCATGGGTGACCAGTATAATTGTTTTGTTATTGATTTCATCGAGGGCTTTGAATTCTTTTCGTACGCTGATACGGGTAAGCGGATCGAGTGCACCGAAGGGTTCGTCCATCAGCAGTGCGGGCGCATCAGCGGCCAGTGCGCGGGCCAGGCCAACGCGTTGTTGTTGTCCGCCGCTGAGCTGATGTGGATAGAGGTCCGCATAATCATTAGCCGGTAATCTTAGTTTGTCCATTAACGTTTGTGTACGTTCGTGGATACGTGTTTTATCCCATTTCAGCAACGTAGGTACGATGCCGATATTTTCACTAACGGTATAGTGAGGAAACAAGCCGGTGTTTTGCAGCACATAACCAATGCTGCGGCGAAGTGTTTCTGCAGGTAATTGTCGTACTTCCGTTCCATTTACATAGATGTGGCCGCTGCCGGGCTCCAGTAGCCGGTTGATCATGCGCAGGGTAGTGGTTTTACCACAACCGCTGGTACCCAGTAATACCAGTGTTTCACCTGCCGCTACTTCAAAGGAAATATCATTTACCACTTTTTTTTCCGGGCCGAAGTTTTTCGAGACATGATCCAGTTTAATCATTTGCTTTATAGGGTAATATGGGGAAAAACTTGCTCAATCTGAAGCCTATTTTTCCAGGGTCATAAAGAGGTTGTTCAATGATTCCGCGTATAGCGGATGTGCAAACACCATTTCACGTAGTTGTGTGGCAGTGATACCACCCAACATGGCCATTTGTAACAACGACATGATTTCTCCTCCTTCCGTACCAATTACAGCGGCGCCCAGGATGGCATCTGTTTGCGGATGTACCAGTGCTTTCAGGAAGCCTCTCGTTTGTCCGGTTTCTATGGCTCTTGCTACTTTGTCCATAGAAAGATGGGCAATTTTAAAGGGAATGTTTGCTTTCATCGCTTCTTTTTCGGTCATGCCTATACGACCCAGTTGAGGATCGGTAAACATGCAGTAAGGTACCTGTCGTGATTTGACGGAAAAGGTACCATTTTCAAACAGATTTTTGTAAATAATGAGGTGATCATTGTAAGAAATATGTGTGAAGGCGGGGCCACCTTTTACATCTCCCAGTGCGTAAATGCCTGCTGCTGTTGTTTCCAGCTGATCATTTACCTGGATATATCCTTTTTCATCGGTAAGTATTTGTGTGTGTTGTAATTGTAGTGCGGCGGTTTGTGGCGTGCGGCCGGTTGCCACCAGTATATGCGTGCCGGTGAGTGTTTCCCGGTTGGTGCCGGTAACAATATCTACGTGGATCTCTTTCCCTTTTTTAGTGACACGTTCTGCCTGTGTACCGGTATAGATTTGCAGTCCTTCAGATTCCAGCATTTTTTTTATCACAGCGGCTACATCGGGGTCCTCTCTGGATACCAATTGCGGCGATGTTTCAATAACAGTAACGTTGCTGCCTAAACGCTGATAGAGTTGTCCCATTTCCAGTGCCACATAGCTGCCGCCCAGTATAATCAGCGAACGGGGAACTACTACTTCATCGAGGATGGTGGTAGAGGTGAGGTAGGGAACGTCTGCTAAACCTGGAATAGGTGGTATATGCGGCGTAGTGCCGGTATTGATAAAAATATGATCTGCCGTAAGGAGTTGTGTTTCGTTATTATCCATGGTCACCTGCACGGTTTTGTTATCTGTGAAGGCTGCGGTGCCGTGGAAGTAAGTAACGTCTTTGGTATGTAGTCCTTTGGCCGTTGATGCGCGAAATTCTTCCACTATATTATTTTTCCTGGCTACAATAAACGGGAGATCTACTGTGTAGCCATGGCTATGCACTCCCCATAGTTTGCTGTGAAAAACGGTATGCGCCACTTTTGCGCAGGCAATCATGGCTTTGGTGGGGGTACAGCCATCGTTGATACAGGTGCCGCCGGGGTAGCGTTGTTCCACCATTGCTGTTTTCCAGCCTTTTGCTGCCATCTTTTTTGCCAGCGGGTTGCCACCCTGACCAGATCCAATGACAATTGCATCAAATTTTTGCATATGGAGCGTTTTAAGGAGCGGGGCCAAAGATTATACCAATGGAATGTAGGAAAATTTTGGGAGCTTTTGGCCATTGGCTTTTAGCTTTTAGCAACAAAGGATCATCTTCGCTGCATTTTGCTAAAAGCTAAAAGCTAATGGCTAAAAGCCATATAATGCTTATCTTTGCCGCCTGCTGCGAAAAAACATAGATTTTGGTAAAAATTGACAACATAACGCTACCTGATTTTCCTTTGTTACTGGCTCCTATGGAGGATGTCAGTGATCCACCGTTCCGGGCAGTGTGCAAGGATGCCGGCGCTGACCTGATGTATACGGAATTTATTTCCAGTGAGGGATTGATTCGTGATGCCATCAAGTGCCGGAGGAAGCTGGATATTTTCGAATATGAGCGCCCGGTAGGGATACAAATCTTTGGTGGAGATGAGGATAGTTTGGCGATGGCCGCCAAAATCGTGGATGTTACCAGTCCTGACCTGCTGGATATCAACTTCGGTTGTCCGGTGAAGAAAGTGGCTGGAAGAGGCGCTGGTGCGGGGGTATTGAAAGACCTGGACCTGATGGTGCGTTTAACATCCGCATGTGTAAAAGCCACCAAGCTGCCCGTAACGGTAAAAACGCGGTTAGGCTGGGATGAGGACTCCAAAAATATTGAAGAAGTAGCAGAGCGTTTGCAGGATGTGGGCATCAAAGCCCTGGCTATTCATGGCCGTACCCGCTGCCAGATGTACAAAGGACAGGCAGACTGGGACCTGATCGGAAAAGTAAAGAATAACCCACGTATACATATTCCCATTTTTGGTAATGGCGACATTAACAGTCCGCAGAAAGCACTGGAATACAAGAACCGTTATGGCGTAGATGGCATCATGATTGGCCGTGCTGTGATTGGTTATCCATGGCTGTTCCGTGAAATCAAGCACTATGTAAATACCGGTGAATTGATGGCAGGGCCAACCCTGGAAGAACGTATTGCCGTGAGTAAAAAGCACCTGCGTTTATCTGTGGAATGGAAAGGACCGGTGCAGGGCATCAATGAAATGCGTGGTTGCTACGCTAATTACCTGAAAGGATTGCCCGATATCAAGCAATTCAGGAGCCGCCTGGTGACCCTGAAAACCGTAGAAGAAGTAGAAGCGGTGCTGGATGAAATAGAAGCCTATTACAAAGGCATTGAGCTGGCAAATGCGCCTATCGAATTGATTGACTATCACCAGAATTGCCCTTTATAGGCAGATATTTCCTTTTGATATTTTTATAGGTAGAAAATTTTATGATATAACAAAACTTATTATGCGTTTGTTTTGTTATATCATAAAACGTTCCTGATGTTCAGACATTCCCTTATAGCCATCGCGCTGGTTTGTAGCTTAACAAGCCTTTTTTCCTGTGACTCATCTCCCAAAGAAAAACCTGTGGTGAACAATACAGCTGCTGTTGAACCGGACGATTCCGAGGTGAGGGATGTGCCGTTTAAAGAGCAACGGCAGATTGAAAGAGTTGTATTGGAATTTTGCGAGTATTTCGACAATGGCAACCTGGATAAATGTGTAGCGTTTATGGATGATAATATCCGGGGAGAAATAGATGGGGTGAAGTTGCGGGGAAAGAAGAACTGGACCGCCAAAATAGACTCTTTACTGATGAGTACCCGGAATACGCATTTCCAGCCCCGGCATATGATTACAAATATGCAGTTTTTTCGTGGAGAGAATGATACCATAAAAGTAAGCATGTATAGTTCCTGTTTATGGACTGATTTGACCAATGGGCAGATACAGCTGATGTCAGTAGGTTATTATAAGGGCAAGGCGGTGAGAAAGGATGGCAAATGGCTGATAGCCGTATTGAATTCGTTGCCCGACAGCCGGCTGGTGAAATGGTTTTATCATGATGTAGCCGGAGAAGAGGAGCTGGCCAAATAATAGCGCATGGTTTTTCGCAATAAAAGAAATGGTGAAGGAGTAATTCCTTCACCATTTTCATTTTTATTTCACCACTCCGTTACTGATATTTTCAGGGACGGTTTGGTAGCCCTCAAACGTAAGCGAGGCGGATGCCCGGCCGGAAGAGAGTGTACGCAATGCCGTTATGTACCCGAATAATTCAGATAGTGGTACCAGGGCGTTGATGGTTTGCAGTTGCGCCTGCATGTCGATGTGTTTGATCACACCGCGGCGTCTGTTCAGGTCGCCGGTAACGGCGCCGGTATATTCTTCCGGCATGCTTACTTCCACGTTCATCCAAGGTTCCAGCAGGCGGGGTGCCGCCTGGGTGGCAATCTTTTTGAACCCGATGATGGCGGCTGTTTCAAAGTCCAGCGCATGCGAGTCCTTATCATGGATTCTTCCGTCGAGTAATCTGACACGCATCGATTTCACCGGGTAACCCGCCAGGGCGCCATTCAGCATGGCTGATTCAAATCCTTTGCTGATAGCAGGAATGAATTCTTTGGGTATAACACCACCTTTTATTTCGTTGATGAATTCCAGTCCGGGGGTATCATCTTCTTTAGGCGACAGCTCAAAGGATATTTCCGCAAAATTACCGGAGCCACCATTTTGTTTTTTGTATACTTCGCGGTGGGTAACGGCTTTCGTGAATATTTCCTTATACGCAATCTGCGGTTTGCCTTTGTTGACTTCCACCTGGTATTGCGATGCCAGCTTTTCCAGCACCACTTCCAGGTGGAGTTCGCCCATTCCTTTCAAAATCGTTTGTCCGGTGGCGTTATCTACGGCTACGCTGAGCGTAGGATCTTCATCCAGCAGGCGTGCCAGGGCTTCACCGAGTTTGTCGTTGTCTTTCGACAATTTAGCTTCAATCGCATATCCAATCATAGGTTCGGGGAAGCTGATTTTTTCCAGCAACACCGGATGATCGGGATGTGAAAGGGAGTCACCGGTTTTTACTTCTTTCAAACCTACTACTGCGCCAATGTCGCCGGCGCCTATTTCTTCTACGCTTTCAAATTTATCAGACATGATACGCATTAATCGGCTGATCCTCACTTTGCGTCCGGTGCGACTATTCCAGAGTGTATCTCCGCTGTGCAGGGTGCCTGCATATACACGTACTAACGTTAACTTGCCTACGTAATCATCCGTGATGATTTTAAATGCCAGGGCAGCCAGTGGAGATGTTTCACTCACAGGTATCTGCACGGGTTCATCTGTTTCCGGATTGACAGCCTTAATGCTGGCGATGTCCGATGGCGCGGGCAGATATAACGCTACGGCATCCAGCAGCGGTTGTATGCCTTTATTTTTATAGGCAGCACCAGCCAGTACGGGTACCGCTTCCATACGAAGTGTGGCGCCGCGAAGCGCACTGTAAAGATCTGCTGCCGTGATGCTTTCCGGGGCTGTGGTGTATTTGTTTAACAGCGGCTCGTCCAGCAGCGACAATTCTTCCAGTAGCTCATGCCTGGCTTCTTCCGCAGCAGCGAGGAGTGCCGGTGGTATATCTACCGTGTTATATGTTTTACCATCCGCAGTATCCCATATCATGGCTTTCATGGTAATGAGATCAATGACGCCGGTAAAATCATCTTCGGCACCAATGGGTATTTGCACGGGTAATGCATTAGCGTTTAGGCGTTCCCGTATTTCATTGACTACCCTGCGGAAGTCGGCTCCCTGCCGGTCCATTTTGTTGATGAACGCAATGCGGGGAATGTTATAGTGATTGGCCTGATGCCATACGGTTTCCGATTGCGGTTGCACGCCGGAGCGGGCACAGAATACGGCGATGGCGCTGTCGAGCACACGCAGGGAACGTTCTACTTCTGCCGTGAAATCCACGTGGCCGGGTGTATCAATAATATTGATCTGCCAGGTGTTATCCTGGTATTTCCAGTAAGTGGTGATCGCAGCAGATGAAATAGTGATACCTCTTTTTTCTTCCTGTGGATCGCTGTCCATCACGGTATTGCCTTCGTCTACATTGCCCAGTTTATGCGTAAAGCCGGTGAAGTAAAGCATGCGTTCTGTGAGCGTTGTTTTACCTGCGTCGACGTGTGCCATGATACCTATATTTCTAAAATCTGCTAAGCGTTTCATATAATTTGCTGTTTAAAAAGGGAATTAAAAAAGCCTCTCATCGGGTAATGAGAGGCTTTTGCRAACATGCAACAGGAGGCCCTGCATTACCGGTAATACCGTGTAACTGACAATGCTTTAATAATAAATTTCCTGTTGGTGTTGTTCATTACTGATCGTTAATTTATTTGGAAAATTGGGGGTGGTGGGGGAAGCAAATAAAAAGGCCTCTTCGGATGAAGAGGCCTCATGAAAATATTTCAGGAGTTATATATTAACCTCTCATATCCGGGATGGATTTGCCTCCCCGTCTTGAATTAAGACAATACAAGTACTTGCAATTACTGCTCTGATAACAGTAGCTGTGTGCTTAGTTGTCTGATATGTGAGATTCGTTTTCATCATTT
Source organism: Chitinophaga sp. 05T412 (assembly GCF_056396465.1). Lineage (NCBI taxonomy): Bacteria > Pseudomonadati > Bacteroidota > Chitinophagia > Chitinophagales > Chitinophagaceae > Chitinophaga > Chitinophaga sp. 05T412. Next base: position 316,923 of record NZ_JBFTLN010000003.1, on the reverse strand, counting down.
TGAAATTGCTCCGCAAAGATACTTTAATTATATTAAAAAAGCTAATTCGTAGTGCATGATAAAAAGAGCGCGGTGATATGACGACCTCTTTTTCGCATCTTTTTACAAAAAAATCCTGCTTATTTACCAATATAAAGGGGAAGAAGGGAGGTACCTTTGCGTTTTATCATTTACAAGGTGAACGGAAACCGTAAGTCCGGTGTTATTGTAGACATCATCGGACTCATTTTTAATCACCATAAAACTTCCCAGATGAATATTACAGACCTCAGGGGCACCGTATCGCTCGCTAATGGCGTACAGATGCCTTACTTCGGATTAGGTGTTTTCAAAACAAAGGATGGACAGGAAGTAATCGATTCTGTTACTTATGCACTGGATGCAGGTTATCGTCATATTGATACCGCGGCCATTTACGGCAATGAAGAAGGAGTGGGGATCGCGATAGAAAAAAATGCGACCAACCGGAAAGATATTTTCCTGACCACCAAAGTATGGAATGCGGACCAGGGATATGATAGCACGTTAAAAGCTTTTGATACGTCGCTGGCGAAACTGAAAACAGATTACCTGGATCTTTACCTGGTACACTGGCCCGTGAAAGGGAAATACAAAGAAACCTGGCGTGCACTGGAGCAACTATATGCGGATGGACGTGTGAAAGCGATTGGTGTAAGTAACTTTTTACAGCATCACCTGGAGGACTTATTCCAGACCGCAAAGGTAATACCTATGGTGGATCAGCTGGAGTTTCATCCTTACCTGGTACAGCAGCCACTGTTGGACTTCTGCCAGCAGCACAAGATACAATACGAGGCCTGGAGCCCATTGATGCAAGGTAAAGCTTTTGAAGTGCCGCTGCTCAAAGAACTGGCGGCCAAATACAAGGTGTCTGTTGCGCAGCTGGTATTGCGTTGGGATTTGCAGAAAGGCGTGGTGACCATTCCTAAAAGTATTCGTAAGGAAAGGGTGATATCCAATGCCGACATTTTCCATTTCAACATCAGTGAAGAAGATGTACAGCGCATTGCTGCGTTAGATCGTGGGGAGCGTGTAGGCCCCGATCCGGATAATTTTAATTTTTAATAGCGTTAGTTCCAGACTGATAACCCGGTCTGGAACTTTTTTCTTTTCAGGATATCGCTGCAAAGAGGCGATCAATATCTTCCTTATTATTATAGAAATTAAGCGCTACTGTTAACCGGTTATTTTTATACCTCGCCATGATATTGGCTTGTTCCACTTTTGCATACTGTTCCGGCGTAATTTCCAGTAATTGAATAGCAGAGCGGTTTTCCGGCGCATAACCCGATAGCCATTTAATGTGGTGTGCTTCGGCTTGTTGCCCCAGGTAAGCTATCAGCCCCTGTATGTAATCAGATATATCGGCAATGCCTATACGTTGCAAATACTTTAATGCATATCCAAGCAGCAGGATATTAAGGAAAGGCGGTGTACCTGTTTCAAAGATCAACGCATTTTTCTTAGGTGTAAACTTCGTGTAGTCTTTTACGAGAGAGAAGTCCGGTTGTTCGTAATCCACGCTGTACCAGCTTAATGCGGCCGGCGGATATTTCTCAACGAGTTGCCTGGATACATACATCGCGCCGCTACCGTAGCCTGCGGTCACCCATTTGTAGCCATGAAAGATGAGCACATCAATATTACATTCCTGTACATCTATCTCATTTACTCCGAAGGATTGCGTGGCATCCACAATATGAATGAGCTGATGCTTTTTACATAGTTCACCAATTTCTTTCAATTGTTGGCGGAAGCCTGTTCTGAACATCACATGGCTGGTGATCAGTATTTTGGTAGCGGGTGTAATTTTTTGTGAGATGGCATCCAGCGAAATGGTACCGTGATCATCGCTATTGACCAGGTGCACCGGGTGGCCATGGTGTAGCCATCCCACGAAGCTGGTGGGAAAATCATCCCGCATACTGATGATTTCGTAGTGCTTTGGAAACATGCCCTGGAGTAAGGTCATGGCATGTGCGGTGTTAGTGACGAAGGCAATATCATCTGGGGTAGCGCCGATCATGTTCGCAATCAGTTGTCGTACTTCCGTGGCCTGATGATCCCAGCCTGGCATTACCATGCGGCCTTTTTCGCTCAATTCGGTGAGTAGTGTATGGGCGTGTTGTACAAGGGGCGTACTTACTGGTCCGCCGCCATTGGTAAATAGGTACACGCTGTTATTGGTTACCGGGTAGTCTGCTCTGATTATTTCCCATTTATTCATATCGTCAGGTTATACTATTTTATTAATTCCTGTACTATATTAAGCAAATTAAATCAGTGGGCCCTCAGGCTGGAATGAATATCTTTTTTATGTGATAACTTGCAGCAAGGTTGGTTATATTTCATTAATAATTTAAGGTTTTAGCATGAGGAGAAGACAGCTTTTCATTTTTTGTTCAATTGTGTTTCTGACAGTTATTAAAGCGGTGGCCCAGCAGCAACCGGTTTTCAGGAATACCGCCGCTCCGGTCAATGAACGGGTCAATGACCTGTTGCATACGCTGACGCTGGCGGAAAAGATTTCACTGCTGGGATATAACAGTCCGGCTGTACCGCGACTGCAGCTACCGGCTTATAACTGGTGGAATGAAGCTCTGCATGGTATTGCCAGAGGGGGAGAAGCCACGGTGTATCCGCAGGCGATAGGTCTTTCCGCCACGTTTAACGCTGCGCTGGCGCGGGAAGTAGCCAATACTATTTCCACGGAGGCCCGTGCCAAATATAACCTGGCGGTGCAACAGCACCGGCATGTACAATATATGGGGCTGAATTTCTGGACTCCTAACATCAATATTTTCCGTGATCCCCGTTGGGGCCGCGGGCAGGAAACCTATGGAGAAGATCCTTTCCTGACGGCTACTATGGCCGGCGCCTTTGTGAAAGGCTTACAAGGCGAAGTGCCAGGCGCTTTAAAAACAGCTGCCTGCGCCAAACATTTCGCGGTGCACAGCGGTCCGGAAGCGGGTCGTCATAGTTTTAACGCCATTATAGATGAGAAGGATTTGAGAGAAACCTACCTCTATGCGTTTAAAAAGTTGGTAGATGGAAAAGTAGCGTCCATTATGTGTGCTTACAACCGGGTCAACAGTGAACCCTGTTGTACAGGTAATACCCTGTTGCAGGATATCCTGCGGCACGAGTGGAAATTTGGCGGACAGGTAGTGACGGACTGCTGGGCGCTGGATGACATCTGGTTAAGGCATAAAGCCATTCCTACCCGGGAAGAAGTAGCAGCTGCCGCTATCAAAGCAGGCGTAAACCTCGACTGCGCCAATATTTTACAGGATGATGTGATGAACGCTATTAAAAACGGCCGGCTTACGCAGGCCGACGTAGACAGTGCCCTCAGCGCCAGTTTACGTACCCAATTGCAGCTGGGATTGTATAATGCACCCGCGGAGAGTCCTTACAGCCGCTATGGCGTTGACAGTGTGAATAATGCCTACCATGCCGGTCTGGCCCGGCAGGCAGCCCGCGAAAGTATGGTATTGCTTAAAAATGATGGCATCTTGCCTTTGCAGCAGGAGAAGTATGCCTCCATGCTGGTAACAGGTTCCAATTCTGCCTCACTGGAGGCGCTGATGGGCAACTACCATGGCGTATCGGGTAATATGGTAACCTTTGCGGCTGGTTTAGCCAAAGCTGCGGGTCCTGGTATGGCCATGCAATATGATCAGGGCTGTGACTTCACAGATACGCTGCATTTTGGCGGTATCTGGGCTTCTGAGAACTGTGATGTAACGGTAGCCGTGATTGGCTTAACTCCATTGCTGGAAGGTGAGGAAGGCGATGCCTTTTTATCTGCCTCCGGTGGCGACAAAAATACGCTGAGTCTTCCCCGCTCGCAGATCCTGTTCATGCAAAAGCTGCGTGCGGCGCATAAAAAGCCCATCATTGCGGTGATTACTTCCGGAAGCGCGGTAGATGTGTCGGCCATTGCGCCATATGCAGATGCCGTTATTTTGGCCTGGTATCCGGGTGAACAGGGAGGAAACGCCCTGGCGGATATCATCTTCGGAAAATATTCGCCCGCAGGGCGACTGCCGGTTACCTTTTATCATTCCCTGAACGACCTACCAGACTATCAGGACTATAGCATGAAGAACCGTACCTATCGTTATTTTAAAGGGAATGCGGCTTATCCGTTTGGTTACGGTCTTAGCTATACGAAATTTGATTATGCCTGGGAATCAGCTCCGGTAAAGCAATATCGCAACCGTGATACCATTCGTGTAACCGTAGCCGTTAAAAATACCGGCGCTTATGATGGAGATGAAGTAGTACAGGCGTATATCACCTATCCGAATATGGAACGTATGCCGGTAAAGGAATTGAAAGCATTTAAAAGGGTGTCTGTAAAGCAGGGCGGACAGGAAGTTGTGCAGTTGGAAATACCTGTGGCGGAGCTGCAGAAATGGGATTTAACCCAACACGCCTGGAAGATATATAAAGGCACTTATCAGATTAATATCGGCAAAAGTTCAGCAGATTTTGTGCTGACACGCGCTTTTAATTTGACAGGAAATTAAGAGATGATGATGAGCGGTTGTCTTATCCGGTATACGCCGGATAAGACAACCGCTTTTATTTATACCATACGGTCCACTACTTTTTTCAGGGTGAGCCCCTGTATAATGATAGAGAACAATACTACGAAGTAGCTGGCAGAGAGGATGATTTCTTTATAAGGCGATTCCGGTAACGACAGCGCCAGCGCTACGGAAATACCACCCCTTAATCCCGCCCATACCAGGATAGAGATACTTTTATAGTTAATATTCAGCGTACGTTTTAATAGTATAGACGGCACCGTGATACTCAGCGCACGGGCAATCAGTACAAACAAAGCCGCCAGCAAACCGGTAAACCAGTAGTTTTTTAAGAATGGCATGATCACGATTTGCAGGCCTATCATCACAAACAGGATGGTGTTCAGGAGTTCATCTATCAGGCTCCATACGTTATGAAAATAGTGTTGCATATTTTCCGACTGTTTGGTACCGAGCGAAGTATTTCCTAATATCAATCCGGCTGATACGGCCGCCAGCGGTATAGATACGTGTAACATGGCGCCCAGTACGGAGATCACCATCACCATGGATAAAGATACCATCACGATGATCTGGAAATCATCTACCCGTTTCATGGTGCGGTAGGCAACAATAGCGGAAATTACGCCCAGCAAAATTCCGCCGAATACTTCCTGTGAAAAAAGTGCGGCGGCATGCGCCAGTGATACGTGGGTATCTGCTTGCCCCGCTACTTCTTTGAGGATTACAAACAAGAGGATACCGGTACCATCATTCAGTAAAGATTCGCCACCAATAATGGTTTCGAGCGCAGGAGGTACCTTTGATTTTTTCAGGATAGAGAGCACTGCCACCGGATCGGTAGGTGAAATCAGGGCGCCAAAGAGCAGACAATATACCAGGGGAATATCAATGTGCATCAGCTCTGTGGCCCAATACAGCAGGAATCCAAATATAAAAGTAGATCCTATTACCCCCACGGTACTGAGTACCAATACGGGATATCGTTGTTCCTTTAGCTTGTTGAAATCGAAATGCAGGGCGCTGGCGAAGAGCAGGAAACCTAACATGACATCCAGCAGCGTACCGGTGAAATCGATACCGTTGGTCAGATCTTTAATGAAGGTAAAAGCATCCGGAAATATTTTACCTGTTAATGAAATGAGTAAAGATAATAGGAGTGAAACCACGATCACGCCGATGGTTCCGGGCAATTTAATGAAACGGTTATTGATGTAGGAAATTAACGCGCTAATGGTAACTAAAGCCGTTATGAGTGTAAAAGTGTTCATAAGCCAATCGAATAATGCCAGTTAAAAAATCAGGTTCCTAATGATGCTACAGTTTTTTCCGGGGGGCTTTAAAGATAGAAAAAAATGTGGCAAATGATCATCTGACAAGGCACTTCGACTTATTTTTTCTTCGAAGACTTAGCATCCGGGTTAAAATTTAATGCCATTTTAATCCAGGGTTGTAATTGTTTTTTGGTGTTGACGGCGTCTTCGGGGATACGAATATATCCTTTCATGACTCTGCCKCCCATGGTCATTTGTTCGGCGCCGGGAGCATCAGCGAGGATGCTTTCTACTTTTGTTGGGTCTATTCTGATCAGGATGGTGTCTTCGCGGGTACACACGCACATTTTTTCGTTTACCATGAAGCAGAGTCCACCAAACATTTTCTTTTCTTCTATGTCGTTGGTGGCTGCTGCGAGGAGTTCACGGATGCGGTCGGCCAGTTTTTCATCGTAGGACATGTGTATAGTTTTTGGAGATATTAAAGATACAATTTCTCTTTAATTGCCGTAATGCGCTTCCAGTGTTTCCCGGAAGTGCGCCAGGGCTTCGTATACATTGTCGCGTTGTATATTGGTAAAGAAAAGGTAGGCCCTGTTGGCGGTTTTATCAATATGAACTTCTGTGATAAAGGTGCCGGGATTCCCCGTATTTTCTGATAACAGGTGACCGGCATCGCTGGTATGCCAGAACCAGCCTACGGCGAAAGTCGGGAGGCCATAGTGGAGGAAGGTAAATTCGTTGGCATTGAGCAGGGAAGACTTTCCAGCAAAGCCTTTCAGTTGTTCCTGAATATACCGGGCGTAGTCGGGAAGGGTGATATTGATGTTACCTGCCGCCATCAGCCAGTTGAGTTTATAGTTGCTGGCGGGGGCTTCTGGTTGTCCGTTGGCATTGTAGCCCCAGGTTTGGGTGCTATCGGGATAATTGGGTGCACCAAATGCGAAGTGGATGTGCATGGATTGCCCGAGGTCCTGAATGAGTTGTGGATAGCTTTTATGCGATGCTTTTTCGAGCATCACGCCGGCCAGTGCAAAGCCTGCATTGGTCAGGTTTAGCGCAGCGGTATCAGTTACAGGCGGTTGTTGCAGCAGCCATTTTACAAATTCATAGCGTTGTTGCGCGTCGTTGCCCCTGATTTGTTGTTGGGTAGGCGCGGCATTGGTATAGGTATAACGCGGCAGTTTATTGCGAAAAGTGAGCGCCTGCAGTAACGTAATATCGTGATAAGCCTGGTGACTCCCTTTTTTGAGTTCCGGGAAAAGGGTGAAGAAAGGAGTGTTCCATGCAATCACATGCTGTTTTACCAGCAGGGCGGCCACCATCCCGGTGATGGCTTTTGTGTTGGAGCCAATGCGGAAGCGATCGTTTAAGGTAGCAGGGATATCGCCTTTTTTATTGCCCAGCATCTCTATTTCCAGGATACTATCGGCGGATATCACAGCGTAGCMCAGCGCAGGAATGGCGTATGCTTTCCGGATGCTATCGGCGAACGGTTTGAATGACTGTGCCCGGGCCGTGAAAGACAGCAGGAGTAAGGCGAGGGTAGGTATCTTCATAAAATAAAAAAGCGAAATGCTTAGTGTGCCATGGCGGCGCCAACAGTACCGGTGGTCACCGCGGATTTAATGTTTCTGCTGCAAATTATTAAAATCATTAGTGCCACCAGAGACGATCCAAACATGGTAACGGCCATTGGTGTAGCGGTATGTGTGTTGTATAAGCTCACCACGGTAGATGCCAGGGACCCAATCCCCATCTGGATAGCGCCCATCAATGAAGAAGCGCTGCCGGCATTTTTAGTGAATGGCGCCAGTGATAAGGCCGCGGTATTGGGATTGATAAAACCGAGACAGCAAAGGAAGGCAAACAATAACACAATGATGCCCGCCAGCGATAACCAGTTGTTCCAGGCACATACCACGAAAATAAGTCCGGTAATGGTTTGTGCGGCTAACGCAACAGGAACGATTTGCTGGCTGGTAAAGCGTTTCAGTAAAATACTATTCACCTGACTGGAGCCAATCAATCCAATCGATAAAAAGGCGAAAATCCAGCCATAGGCTTTATCGCTTAGTTGATAAATATCCATGAAAACCTGTGGGGAAGCGGATACATAGGCAAACAGTCCGGAGAAAGAGATGGCGCCGGCAAAGCAATACGTATAGAATTGTGGCTCACTGATTACTTGCAGGAAATTATTGATGATGGGCCTGGGTTTGAGCGACATCGACGTGTCGGGCTTATAGCTTTCCGGCAGCCAGAAAATGGTAGCCAGTAGGATCAGCGCACCTATTACACCTAATACGAGGAAAACAGCATGCCAGCTGAAAGCACTGGTGACATAGCTTCCTACTGTAGGAGCAATCATGGGTGAAGTACCTACTACCAACATCAATAGTGCAAATACTTTTGCATTTTCATTCACAGGAAAGAGATCACGCACCATGGCTACGGAGGCCACCGCCGCGGCACAGCTGCCGATTGCCTGCACAAAACGCAGCAGGATCAGGCTATTGAGCGACGATGCATAAATACAGCCTATGGACGAGAGTACATAGAGTATCAATCCGATATATAAAGGTTTTTTTCTGCCGAAACGGTCCAACAGCGGGCCATACAGCAGCTGTCCCGCTGAAATACCCACGAAGAAACTGGAAAGTGACAGGGCCACCCTTGCAGGATCTACCCCCAATTCCTTGCCTATAGCCGGAAAGCCGGGCAAGTACATGTCAATGGAAAATGGTCCTAAAGCAGTAAGTGTACCTAATATTAAAATGAGCGAAATATATTTCGATCGGGAGTGTTCGTTGGCCAAGGTAAATATCTCTTTAAAAAATGCTCCGCAAAAATAAATATAAAATGCGAGGCATACCGGTTACAATTGTCTGCTTCCTGTCAATATCATGTTACCTTTTTATGACGCTTTAATGTTGATCAGAAAATCATACAGTGGAATTTCTCCGGTAACGTTTAGCTTTTTACGAAGCCGATACCGGCTGGTTTCCACGCCCCGTACGGATATGCCCATAGATTGCGCAATTTCTTTTGTAGTGAGATTTAAACGTAGGTATGCACATAATTTGAGATCTGTTGTACTGAGTTCCGGAAACAATTGTTTTAGTGTGCGCAAGAAGTTGTCGTGTACTTCATCAAAGTGTTGTGAAAATTGTGCCCAGTCTTCTTCATTATTTTCTGCTTCTTCAAACAGCCGTAGTACTTTTTTAAAATTAGGTAGCAGGGTTGCATCATGTAGTTTTTTGACGCTCTCTTCAAATTCTTCACGGATGTTGGACAGCAGCTTGCCCTTCTGTACCTGGTGCATGGCAGCAGTCGCCAGTTCCCTGTTTTTATGTTGTACATCTGCTTCCAGTTTTTCATTGCGCAGCTGCATCAGTTGTTTCTCATTTCTTTCTAATTCCAGTTGATGTTGGAAGATCAGGTGTTGTTGTTCCTGTTCGTGTTTTGCTTTTTGTGCGGCGAATTTCTTTTTCTGTCTGTGAATCAGGAAGGCGATGAGTGCCAATAGCAATAGCAGGTAACAAACCCATGCTGCGTACGTTTGATACCAGGCGGGTAAAATGGTAAAGCTATAGGCGGCCGCAGGAGAAATATTGCCGAGGTTATCTTTCGCTTTCACCTGAAACGTGTAATGACCGTAAGGAAGATTGGTATATTCTTTCTCGGTTTTGCTGGTCCATTCGCCGGGTTGCTTATCGAAGCCTGCCAGTTGGTAGCTATAAGTGATATTGTTTCCCTGTTCGGCTGCAGGAGCGGTATATTCAAAATGAAAACTATTGTAGGTATGTGGCAAGGCTGCTTCCTCCGCTGGATGGGCAGTGTATCCGCCAAAAAGTAAGGTGTCTTTTTTACCGCTGGCTTTTACTTGTCCGATTAACACGGATAGTTCACCACCATGGTTATTATACTTTTTGTAGTTGAGTTGATAAATACCTTTATCGCCGGCGAAGAAAATATTTTCATTGTTGTAAGGATAGATGAATGGAAACCCGCTGGTAATTTTTCCTTCCAGTTCCGGAAACCAGGTCACCTTGTTACGCGCGGCATTGATAACTCCGGTTTTTTTCTCTGATACCAGCCAGATATTTCCACTGCTGTCTGCTGTAAGGTATTGTACGAGGCGGTTTTTTAAGAGTGGATAGAGGGTAGGAGAAGGGATGAACTGTTTCAGGCTGTCATCATATTCATAGATGCCCTGTGCGGTACCGGCTATGATTTTATCGCCGATACGGAATATATAGTTGTTATTGTTGGAAGGAAGACCATCTTTTTGTGTAAGTAGTTGGGCACGTAAGGTCGTGTCATTTTGAAGTGTGAGCTGGTACACGCCCCGATAAGGGTGGGAAGACCAGATCCGGTTTTTATTATCGAGGGCCAGGAAACGCAGCGTTTCAGACAAGCCATTAATATGCCTGACCAGAGGGGTGTTATGGAATTGGATAGTAGCCAACCCATTATAAGTACCTACAATGATGTTATTGCCCATTGACAGGTATAGCCAGCAGCCGATGTCTTTCAGAATAGGAGCGGCTTTATTATCGGCAATCTCAAAGGTGCCGTCCTGGTGTGCCATTAGTAGTCGCTGATCAATAGCAGTCAGATGCCATACCTGTCCTTTGGTGTTGGCAACCGGCTGGAACCCGCCTTTGGAAAAGCTGATATCCACGGCGCTATCCAATGCGGAGCTGTACAAGCCATCAGAGGTACCAATGTACAGCCGGTGGTTAAATACCTGTGCTGCGTAAGTGGTAACAGCATTGTGTTTATCGGGTAAGATTTGTTTGATGGCGGTGTTGTAACGGATTTGGTCAATACCGTTGTCCAGGGCCAGCCAGATATTTTGTTGGGGATCGCTGAACAATTTAAGGACGTTATTATTTTGCAGTCCTTCTTCCATGCTGAATTGCTGGATCACCTTTCCATTGGTACCGTCTATGATGTAGCTCCCTTTCGAAAAGGTGCCGATGGCCAGTTGATCCTGAGGCATCGTAATGGCGCAGTAAATACGACTGGTGCGAAGTATATCATCGGCGGCCGTGTGGAAAGGAATTAGTTGCTGGTGGCTGACTTTAAAAAGGCCGTTTTTTTGCRTGGCAAGCAGCAGGGTATCTTCCTTTTCCTGGAGGATAGCCGTTATCATAATTTGTTGCCCACTGGTTTGCGGACATACACTTTGCCATTTACCATCCGTTAGTTTAACGAGTCCCAGCTGATGGTCCTGCGCATATAGTCCATAACGGGTGCTGGCCATGATTTTCCATTCCCATGGCGCGTTATATACCTGTATTTGCTGATGGCGGTATTCAAATATTTTAGTATTGCTTCTGAAATATACACCGTTGTTGTATAGGGCAATATTCCAGATGTCTGCAAATTGTGCCTGTCCGGCAGGAATATTTTTTTTGAGAGATGTATAAGCGAGTACGCCGTTGTTGTCAGGATAGAAGTAGCCGAATTCATCTTGCGCGCCAACATAGATATGCCCATCGGGTGCTACTTTCACGGCACGAACGCAGGTATTGTTGGGCATATGGTACAGGTGCCAGTAGCCGCCGTTGTAGGTGATGAGTCCTTCGTTGTTGGCAAAGTACAGGATGCCCCGGTTGTCTATATCTATATCCCAGGTTTGTCCGTTGCCCTGGTATTGTGCTTTGCTGTAGTTAATAACAGGAGGCAGCCCAATGGTGTTTTGTGCACATAGCAGGTGAACATGGAATATACAGGCCAGCAATAGGAGGTACCTCATCGAAAGTGTTTTGCTAAAAGTATCATTTTTTGTTGAAGTAGGGTAGTAGTTACATTGGGTGATTCATAATCAATGGATTAATTGATTTTGAAGTAGAGATGACGTATCTGGAAAAGTTACTTTTTCCATTTTAATATAGATCTTGGAATCCTTATTATTTTCTGAAAAGACATTGTTATGATGCTGAAATTCCACGGACTGACACTCATTTTTTTAATGGTATGCATGGGACATACTAACGGGCAGGGATACCTGAAAACGAAGGGAACCATTATTGTTAACGACCGGAATGAAAAAGTCATTTTACGCGGCATGGGACTGGGCGGCTGGATGCTGCAGGAAGGGTATATGTTCCGGCTGGGTAACATCGGCCAGCAATATAAGATCCGGGCAAAAATCCAGGAGCTGGTGGGGCCGGAAAGAACGCAGGTGTTTTATGACGACTGGTTGAACAGCCACACCACCAAAGCAGATATTGATTCCCTGGCGGCATGGGGATTCAATTCCGTTCGGCTGCCGATGCACTTCAATCTGTATACATTACCCGTAGCCGAAGAACCAGTAGCAGGGCAAAATACCTGGCTGGAGAAGGGGTTTGCTTTAACGGATAGTTTGCTGCGCTGGTGTAAAGCCAATCACCTGTACCTGATACTGGATCTGCATGCTACGCCGGGAGGGCAGGGGAACGATTTGCCTATTTCCGACAGGCACCCCGAACAACCATCTCTCTGGGAAAGCGAAGCTAACCGTAATAAAACTATTGCGCTGTGGCGGAAACTGGCGGAGCGTTATGCCAACGAACCCTGGATTGGTGGATACGATATTATTAATGAGCCCAATTGGGGATTTGAAGATACCACGGATACGCGTGGCCTTAAAGAATCCAAAAACATTCCACTGAAGCAGCTGATGCAGGACATCACCAAAGCGATCCGGGAAGTAGACAAAAAGCATATCATTATTATAGAAGGGAATGGCTTTGGAAATAATTACAACGGCATTTTGCCCACCTGGGATGATAATATGGTATTGAGCTTTCACAAGTACGGCAACTTCACAGATGTATCTACTATCCGGCATTTCCTGGAGCTGCGGGAAAAATACCAGGTACCGCTTTGGCTGGGTGAGTCGGGAGAGAATTCCAATAACTGGTATACACATACCATTGGCATGGTAGAAGGACAGGATATTGGCTGGGCATGGTGGCAGGGGAAGAAAATGGGGAGTAATCAACCACTGGAAATACCGCTGCCTGTAGGCTACTCCGCCATCCTGGATTACTGGAATGGCAAGGGACCGGCGCCTGCGCCGGATGCCGCATGGAAAACGCTGCAGGAATTGGTGCGGAATACAAAAATTGATCATAATATTTATCATAAGGATGTTACCGATGCGATGTTCCGGCAGATACATTCCGCGGAGGCGATTCCTTTTAAAGTGCATGTGATAAAAGATAAAGCCGTGATCCGGGCTGTAGATTATGATTTAGGAAGAAATTTATCTGCTTATGCCGACATGGATACGGCCAGTTACCATTACACACCAGGGGTAAATACACAAGGCAACCGGGGATACAGCTATCGTAATGATGGCGTGGACATTCAAAAAGACGGTGATGACTTTGTGGTATTTCATATTGAAAATGGAGAATGGCTGCAGTATACGGGCACTGTTACCGCACCGGGTACTTATACGCTGCAGGTTAGGCTGGATAGCGACGGCGGTCATTTTAGTATCACTGATAATGGCAAAGCATTGGCTACGGACAAGGCTATTCCTGCCAATATCAAAGGCTGGCAAACGGTGGAAATCAAAAATATTCAATTGGCGAAAGGAGTGCATCCATTGCGCATCCGTTTTTCAGAAGGGATAGGTCGCTTCAGTGCGATCACTTTTGCAAAGCAATAGCTGTTGTTAACTGCTGGATTTTGAAGATGTGAAAAGCAGGGCAGAAGGTTGTGTAACGCTACATTCATAGTTTTTCTGTCCTCTTTTTGCATCTCTCAAAATATTGAAATTTCCGTTCTGTAAAGGTTTTTAGCCCGATGTACATTTGACGTAGCCCTAAATTTTGTTACCCATCCAACAAGTCGCAAATTTATGCCACTTGATAAAATTATTCCGCGTGATCCATTAACCCGTATTTGTTCACCTTCATTTAACAGTAAATTCCATGAAAACGAAATTGTTGATTATTGGCGTAGGCTCGTTCCTGTTAGCCGCCATTCTCATTTCCGCCTGTACCAAAGAGGCGAAGAAAACTGCAGCCCTGCAACCCCTGAAAACCAAGACTGCTGCTGCGGCAGTGCAGGCAGCCGCTACTGCTTACCAGTTAATCTGGTCCGATGAATTTGATGGCAGCAGCGTCAATACTTCCAAATGGTCTTTTGAAACAGGACCAGGTGTTAATAACGAAAAGCAATATTACCAGGCGGCCAACGCCTCGGTGAGTAACGGCAACCTGGTGATTACTGCCAAAAAGCAAAGTGTCAACGGTTGGGCGTATACCTCTGCCCGTATGAATACTGCCGGACATTTTACCACGAAATATGGCCGCATTGAAGCGCGTATTAAACTGGCTTCCGGGCAGGGCTTATGGCCCGCCTTCTGGATGCTGGGCAACAACATTGGTTCAGTAGGTTGGCCCAAATGCGGAGAAATAGATATTATGGAGCAGGTGAATACCAGCAATACTATTTATGGCACTATTCACTGGGATGCCAACGGGCATGTTTCCTATGGAGGTAATACCAGTACCACTATTACTGATTACCACGTATATGCGGTAGAGTGGGATGCCAGCGCCATCAGATGGTATGTGGATGGCAATCAATACGCCACGGCCAATATCCTGAATAATATCAACAGCACCGAGGAGTTTCACAACGATTTCTTCATCATCCTGAATATGGCTGTGGGTGGTGATTTCCCGGGGCAAACGATTGACGAAAGCAAGTTGCCGGCCAATATGTACGTGGATTATGTGAGGGTGTACTCCATGACCAACAGTGGTGGTACCGCACCCATAGGCAGCACCATTACACTCAAAGGCTTTAACAATGCCTATGTGAGCGGAGAAAACGGCACCCAGCCGATGACCTGCAACCGGGCTACCGCGCAGGCCTGGGAGCAATTCCTGGTGGAAGATGCCGGTGGTGGTAAAGTGGCACTGAAAAGCCAGGGCATGTATGTATCGTCCGAAAACGGCGTAAACCCTATTACGTGTAACCGTACTAGTGTGGGCGATTGGGAAAAATTTGACTGGATAGTGAATTCGGACGGTTCTATCTCTCTAAGGGGCAATAATGGCAAATATATATCGTGTGAAAACGGCACACAGGCCATGACCTGCAATCGCGCTACTATTTCCGGATGGGAAGCATTCCGGTATTAGTTTTTTTTAGGGTGATGGATCAGGGCTGGCTGTATTTACAGCCGGCCCTTTTTTAGGCCCTACATAATAAGTTTATTGATTAGGAAAATTGAATATATATTTGCGCATCGTTAATATCTGTCGTCGATGCACTTGCCAGCTTTGAAAAACCTCTGCGTATCGCTATTGCTATGCCTTTTATTGCCTGCTGCCTTAAAAGCACAGGAGGGAATGCCTGCTACTGTTCGCCCCTGTGGCGTAGATGCCCTACAGGAGTTATGGCGCAAAGACGCATCTTTCCTGGCCCGGGAACGGGCTATTGAACAGGCCATCTTACAAAAACAATATGTGCGCATACCAGGAGCACCGCGGAAAGCACCAGGACTGGTTGTTTTACCCGTAGTATTTCATATTATCAATGAAGACCCCACCGCTTATACGGATGCAGAAATCGTGGCGGCACTCAAGCTATTAAATGATGCTTATGGCGCCACCGGTGCATTTACCGGCGCCCGTACTGATACTAAAATTCAGTTTTGCCTCGCTAAAACAGCACCAGATGGTGGCAAAACTACCGGTATCGTGCGTGTCCACTCTTATTTATCGGACTTCGACAATGAAATGGAAGGAGGCGATCTGACCGCTCTGGGCAGATGGGACCCCAGCAGTTACGTGAACATATGGGTGGTAAAGGATATTAAGTCGGAGTACATGCAAAGCTTTTCCTGCGGCCAATGGACCCGCCTGAAAATGGGCGGCTATGCCAGCGCTGGCGGCGACATTGTAGTAGCCGGCGTGAGTGTGGGCTTACTGGCGCATGAAATGGGACACTATCTGAGTCTATTGCATACTTTCGGTAACCTGGATTGTAAAAATGATGATTGTTTGGTAGATGGAGATAAGGTGTGTGATACACCGCCGGAGAAAACGATTACCGGAGGCTATGCCTGTAGTGTACCCCAAAACTCCTGTAGTACAGATACGCTGTCTGGCTTCACCACAGATGTGCCAGACCTCCCCGATAACTTCATGGACTACGGACAGGGAACCGGGTGCATATTGTCTTTTACAGCGGGACAGGCAACGCGCATGCATGATTTTATAGATGTGGCTTTAACGGGTATGCTGACCAGCACCGTTTGTAATGAGCCCTGTACCGATAATATCAGTGCCAGCTTTACAAGGGACAAAGATTATCCGGTAGTAGGAGATGTGGTTACTTTTACCAGTACCAGCACCGGCGGAAATACTTATAAATGGCTGGTAGACGGCGTAGCTGCTGGTAATGGCCCTACCATGCAGCTGACGGTTACTGCGAAGAAAAATTATGCGGTTACATTGCGTGTATCCAATACCGGTAGTACCTGTTTTACTGCAGCCAACGATGTCGTATCTGTTAGTTGCGGCGTAGTAGCCCGCTTCTGGCCCAGTAAAAGAGTCATCGCTTCCAAAGAAGATATTCAGCTGGACAGTGTTTATTTTAATAATCGTTCCCGCAACGCCACCAGCTGGAGCTGGCTGATGAGCAATGATAAAGGAATGACAGAGCAAATGATTAGCACCGATGAACAGCTGAAATATGTTTTTAAGATACCAGCCGTCTATAAGGTTCGTTTAGCCGCTACCGATGGTCATTGTTTTGATACAACTAACGCAGTACAAATCAGAGTAGATGACCCTACCGCAGATGGTGCGGTGTATGTTACCAAGATAGAATGCTATCAGCAAACCAAAGTTAAAGTCACGTTTTATGCCCACAATTTTGGTTATCAAACGATTCCTAAAAATACGCCGGTGACTTTTTATGATGGAGATCCGCGGGTAACAGGCACACACAAATTAACTACCTGGCCTTTATCAGAAGATATCCCCGGGAAATGTTCCACAGGCTGGTTGTCGGCAGTGGTAGACGCAGGACGCGCCGGCATAGATACACTGGGCGTAGTACTGAATGATGATGGTTCCTCTTTGCCTCCCATGTTCACCAATACCACCGTGGTAGAAACGAATTATAATAACAATATCAGCGTAAAGCACGGCTTTAAATTTAAGGTAGCTTTAGATCCGGCTGACTATACACTCACACCGGAGCAACAGGTGGTACTGCAACCCAAAGGCACTAATGGCACTATACAAAGCGGCAAATGGACGGGAGATTATCTCAGTTGCACTAACTGTGTGGATGCTACGTTTACTGCTCCTTACAGAAAGGATACCGTTACTACGGTACAAGTGCTGGCCTATACGCAAAATGCCTGCTACGACAGCACTACCGCCAAATTACATATTCCTGTAGTGGATGACTATACGGTGCAGATGAAAAATGTTGATTGTGCCAGTGGCAATAATTTACATGTCGATTTTTCGCTGTGTAATTTATATGCCAAAGGAAATATTCCTGCACAGCTAACGGTATCATTTTATGACCGGTCGCCTGCCGATCCAGCTGCTGTATTGCTGAGTAATGGCTTTATTACACCGCTGCAGAGTACTGCTGCCTGCGCAGATTATGGCAGTTATATCAAACCCACCAACACCGGCGATGTATATGCTATTGTGAATCCTGATCGCACTGTACGTCCACCAGAAACGGGGTTGAATGAAACTAATTTTGATAACAATATGCATCGCTGGCAATATAAAACACCGGCGGTATCTGTATTCCCCAAGGATTCTATTGTGATGCGGAAGGCGACGTTCCCATTGTATTATAAAACAACCGCCTTTACACCTGCCAGTATTTTGTGGTCAAACGATGACGCCTATACGCTGAATTGCTATACCTGTGCGGAGCCACAGGCAAAGATGAAAGACAGTGCTTTTGTAAGCCTGCAGCTGACGAATAAATACGGCTGTGTGATAAAAGATAAGCAGTATGTACGCATCTTTCCACCTGATTTTACCATCCAGCTGCAGAAAGCAGAATGTTATGATAACGGGCACGTGCTGGTGAACTTTAAAATATGTACCGGTAATGGATACGACAGTATTCATGCCGGCGTACCGGTATCATTTTATAATGGTGATCCGGGCAGTGAACGCAGTATGTTACTGTCGCCTTTGTTTTATACCCCGGTCACAGCCGGTGTTTGCTATGATTTTACCAGTGTGCTGAGCGCTCCCAATAGTGATGCTATCTCGGCGGTTGTGAATAAGCAAAAGGATTTCGTGAAACGTGAAACGGACTATACAAACAATCAGTCGGACCTGTTGTATACGCCGTTTAGCGTTAGTTTACGGCCTTCGCTGATAGAATTACCCCGTCCTGCTGCGGTGAATCTGCATGCGTTAGTGGAAGGTGGCCCTGCCACTTCTTATGCGTGGACACCCGCCAGTGGTTTGTCCTGTACTGCCTGTGCGTGGCCGGTAGCCAATACCGCTTCGTCTATGCGTTATACAGTTATTGCGGGCAACCGGTATTACTGTACAGATACTGCTTCGGTGTATATTAAAACCTCCGTGGCAGCGGGCGTAACTATGCCGAATGCCTTTACTCCTAATGGCGATGGGCAGAACGATCGGTTTTACGTGATTGGTGGCTGGGATATTAAGCAGCTACGGAATTTTAGCATTTATAACCGGGTAGGGAATAAGGTATTTGAAATGCAAAATACGCCTGCGAACGACAGAAGTTATGGATGGGATGGTAATATCAAAGGGCAACCAGCGCCGATCGGCACTTATGTGTATATGGCAACCGTAGAGTATCTGGATGGTACCACGCAGTTGATCAAGGGCGTAGTGACACTGATCCGTTAAATTAGTTATTCCACAGCACCTGTTTAACGCCTTCATCTGTTTGTATGTCGGCGATAAGTTTGCCAACAATGGCTTTGTCGATGCTTTTGAAACGAACAACAATATAGAACAGGCTATCAGCTTGTTCTATATTACAGGACATCATATTGAGGGCAGTGTTTTGAAAGAGTTTATCTACCACTTCCAGTGATTTGCTTCTTTCCTGTGTGATGATGCGAATGGTTTTCTGTTCAAACCGGGAGAGAAATTTTCTTTCTATGGGTTGCAGTAGCCAGAGAATGATAATCGCGATGGCAGTAGCTATAAAAGCCGCTGCGTACATACCTCCACCCGTGGCCAGCCCGATGGCGGCTACCGTCCACAATCCTGCAGCGGTAGTAAGCCCTCTGATCACGCCTTCTTTCAAAAACAAAATAGTACCCGCGCCAATAAATCCAATACCACTGATGACTTGCGCAGCTACCCTGGAGGGGTCCAGTACTACGTTGGGAGTGCCCAGCACATCGGCGAAGCCATAGGCAGACACCATCATGGTAAGCGCGGCGCCTACGGCTACCATCATATGTGTTCTCAGGCCGGCAGCCCAATCCTTGCGTTCTCTTTCCAGTCCTATTATGCCACCAAAAATTGCGGCCAGCGCTAATCGTTGTAATATTTCTGTCCAGGGTATCATACTACTAATTTACGTAATAATGTGTTGTTATTATTTCAGTCGTATAGGCGTTGTGTTAAAGCTTTTAAAAATTGTATCTTGGAAGACATCATTACATTTTCCATATGCTGGTACGTATGATTTCCCTTGCGTTTTTGACGGCTTTGCTGGTGTCTGTAACGGCACAGGCACAAGTAAAACTGCAAACGGTATCGCCGGAAATGACGGGCGCCGGAATAACGCAGGTACACACGCCTCATCTGATAGCAACGCCGGCGGCGCAGCAGGATCGTCATCAGTTGCTGGTGATGATACCTGGTACCGGTGGTAATGCTGATGCCCTTCCCTTCCGGGTTTTCGACAGCAGCTTTGCCGCCATGGGATATTATGTAGTGACGTTGGATTATCCCAATAATGTGATTACCACCACTTGTTCCAAAAGTGAAGACAGCACCTGTTTTGATCATTTCCGGCAGGAAATTATGTTCGGTACACCGGTGAGTGATAAGGTAGTGGTAGATACAGTGAATAGCCTGGTGAACCGGTTAACGAGGCTGTTGCAATATATGGCTGCAAAGGATGTACGTTGGAAGGCGTTTGTAACAAAGGGGCAACCCCGCTGGGATAGGATCATTGCTGCCGGACATTCGCAGGGAGCGGGTCATGCCGCTTACATGGGCAAGCAATTCAAATTGAGGGGTGTATTACTATTTTCCGGTCCGCAGGATTACCTGGTGAATTTTAATATGCCTTCGCGCTGGCAGCGGGAGAGCGGGCGTACACCGGTGAACCGGTATTATGCGTTTCTGCATGTCAGAGATCCGTTTAATTTCAGCTATCAGGTGGCAGATGTGACCGCCATTAATCATCAGCAGGCAACAGATACAACGATGGTGCAGCCGCATGTAGCAGTGCGTTCTACCCGTCATATACTGGTAACGGATACCGATAAAGCAGAGCCGCACGGTTCTACGCTGGGGTTGCAGTTTTTACCGGTATGGCGGTATATGATTATGGGAGCGATTCGCCAATAAGATTTTAATAAAAAAGAAAGCCGGTTCCCAGTGAAGGACCGGCTTCTCTTTATTCATCACACACTATCAACTACACAGGAAATGGTTCTAATGCATGGTTCCTTTTTCCTTAAAGCGGGCATGCCAGCTAAGGGCCTCCTGTAAAAGGTGAGGTGTTTGTCCTCCTGCTTTACAGGCATTGGTAAAATAGTCGTTCAGTTCATCACGATAGCTGGCGTGGGCGCAGTTATTTATCAGTACACTGGCGCGTTCCCGTGGAGCCAGTCCACGGAGATCGGCTAATCCGTTTTCTGTTACAAAAATGTCTACGTCGTGTTCTGTGTTGTCTATATGCGAAGCCATTGGCACCAGGTGTGAAATGGCGCCGGCTTTGGAAGATGACTGTGCAACAAAGATGCTGAGGAAGGCGTTCCGGGCGAAGTCGTTAGAGCCGCCGATTCCATTCATCATATGGGTACCACCGATATGGGTAGAGTTTACGTTGCCGTAAATATCGCATTCAATGGCGGTGTTGATGCTGATAACGCCCAGCCGGCGTATTACTTCTGCCGCGTTGCTGATATCCTGTGGTCGTAATACCAGGTGTGGCTTGTATTTCTCAAAATTGTTGAACACGCGGTGATAGCAATCCTGGGATACGGTGATAGAGGAGGCAGATGCAAAGTTGAGTTTGCCGGCATCTATCAGGTTAAAGGCGCTGTCCTGAATCACCTCGGAATACATGGTGAGGTCGTGAAAGTTGCCGTCTATAAATCCTTCCATCACGGCATTGGCTACTTTGCCAATACCGGACTGTAAAGGTCTGAGGGAATGAAGGAGCCGTCCCTTTTTTATTTCGTGATCAAAGAACTGCAGCAGGTGTGCGGCGATGGCGCGTGTTTTGTCATCGCGTTCATTGATGGCGGCAGGGCTATCGGTTGTTTCGGTGAATACGATGGCGACAATTTTAGCCGGATCAACGGGGATGGCGCTGGTGCCGATGCGTGTACCCGTTTCCGTTATTGGAATGAGCTGTTTGTTGGGCCAGGTACCGGCAGAAAAAATATCGTGTATCCCCTGCAGTGAGAGAGGTACCGACGTATTTATTTCCACAATGATTTTATCGGCGGCTGCGGCGAAGGTGGGAGAGTTGCCTACTGATGTAGTGGGCACAATGCTGCCATCTTCATTAATCATCAGAGCTTCTATAATAGCGATATCGATGCCCGGAATAATTTTTTCATGGATGATTTCTGCGCTTTCGCCAAGGTGTTGATCCATGAACAGCACTTCACCGTTGTTGATGCTTTGGCGGAGGATAGGATCTACCTGGAAAGGCATTCTCTTTTGAAGCACGTGTGCCGCAGCCAGCAGCCCATCTGTACCGTGGCCCAATGAGGCGCCGGTGAKGAGGGTGATCTGCAGGGGATCTGTGGCAGCACGTGCTGCCAGCGCTTTTAGTACGGCTTTGCTATCGCCCGCTTTGGTAAAACCACTGGATGCCACCACCATTTTATCCTTGAACAATCCTGCTGCCGCTGCTGCAGTTGTGATCCTGTCTTCTAGCCCTGTTTTTTTGATTCTGTCGTTGTACATGGTGCGTGGAAATCGCAGTTGTGATTTGAGACAGCAAAAATACGCAGCGGTTTGCTGGCCGATATGCGTTTTGGGGTCAATATTTTGTTTAATCCGGCCATTGCGATTTTGAATAGATTTTGTTATATTTAGTTGAGCATCAATATCTATTATCCACTATTTAAAATCCCCCCGTCATGAAGAGAATTGTTCTTGCCATTTCATGTGTTTGTTTTCTGGGCGTCGCCTCCGTGCAGGCGCAAAGTATTTTAGACCAGGCTAAAAAAACGGCTGGTAGTGTAGCCACTGGTAATTCCTTTGATGTAGRCAGTATTGCGAGCAGTATTATGGGGCAGCTCACACCTTCATTGGCACTCACTGGTGCGCAGCAACCGAAAGTACAGAATTTGCTGACGGGTTTTCTGAAAAAGAAAGCAGCGATACTACCGCTGCAGCAATCTAACCCCAGTGCCTATACGTCGAAATTCGGAGGCTTGCAAAAAGGTATTTTTTCGAAATTGAAAACATTATTGACGCTGAGTCAATATACCAAGTTTCTGGGGCTGAAGCCCAAAACGAATGACGCTGCAAATGTGTTGTCACAATTGTTCTATTGAGCTGAAAGCATAAAGCGGAAAGCAAAAAGCTATTGAAGCGTATATCACTCGCTTCAATAGCTTTTTGCTTTTCTAATATACGCTTCTTCTTTTTCCATTATCTTCGCGGCCGTTCGAATTTACTATGCCAAAGAAGAAAAAGAAGAATCAAGGATTCAGTAGTTTAGCCGTTGTTGTTATACTATCTATCGCTGCTTTTGCAGTAACAACCTGCTCCCGGAAAATCGCGGGAGATAAGCCCGTTAAAGAGAAGCATACTACCCGGAAAACATCTCACAAAAAAAATAGCAAGCCACGTAATGTTACTCCTTTGCTGGCGGAAGACTTTGAGGCAGGGTCTAAAACTAATTATAACAATGGGGAGGTTGCTTTATCCAGTGGTACCTGGAAATTTAAGGATGCAGTAACCGGTGGACTGGAGGAAGATCACAAAACTGGTGATCAGGCGTTGCGTATCCGCAACACGGGTATGGCAGGAATGAATTTCGATATTGCAGTGAGTGGAACGGTAACGGTTACACTAAAATATGCCTTATATGGTGCCGACGAAAAAGGAGAGTGGGAATTGTGGGCATCTGTTAACCAGGGGCAGAGTTATTTTCGTGTAGGGGATGCCGTGAGTGTTACTTCCACGGTTTTGCGTACTGCTACTTTTACGGTGGCGGCTACCCGCACCATCCGTTTTGATATCCGTAAAACGGACAAAGGTAATAGCAGGCTGAATTTTGATGTATTTCGGGTAACAGCTGGAGGAAAGGTGGAAACGGGTACGCCTGTTACCAAGCCTGCGGATGGTGACGATGATAATATGTTGCTGGGTAATCCGAGTGAAGCAGTAGCATCATTGGTGATGGCCAATAACTACCTGATGGATAAAGGGTATTACAAGTTATCCTATAATAGTGAGAAAGGAACGCCTAATTGGGTCAGCTGGCACGTGTCGCGCCGGGATCTTGGGAAAATGGCCAGGGCCAATGATTTCAGGCCGGATGCAGATCTGCCTGGCGACTGGTATCAGGTATCGCAGACCAGTTATATTGGCAGTGGTTTTGACCGTGGCCATAATTGTCCTTCCGGCGATCGTACTGCCACCAGGGCTGCTAATGAGGCTACATTCCTGATGACGAATATGATTCCGCAGGCACCTTATCATAATCAGCATTTGTGGAAGAATCTGGAAGATTATACGCGGGAACTGGTAATGGATGGCAATGAGGTGTATGTGATCATGGGCAGTTATGGCAGTGGTGGTATTGGCAGCAAAGGAGTGGCGAAAGCAATAGATCGTAACCGGGTGAATGTGCCGGATCATATCTGGAAAATTATGGTTGTTTTACCAGAGGGAGGTAACGACTTAAAGCGTATCAATAAAAATACACGCATTATTGCGGTGAATACACCGAACCGGAATGATGTGAATACGAAATGGTCTGCTTACCTGACTTCTTTAGAAGAAATAGAAAAAGTGACCAAATACAAATTATTGGATAAAGTGCCACTGGCAGTGCGTCAGGAGCTGATGAAGAAGGTCGATGGGGGGGAGTAATGATGAAAAAATATTATGTGGTTATGATAATTATGTTATAAATTGCATAAAATTATTATGTTTTTATAGTTTAAACCCTTTTAACCATAAAATAGTCATGATAAGTTTTAGAATGGCCAGTTTGGCACAATTTTGTTGAAAGTCTGTAGCAACTTGTAACTTATTGTATCCTTGAAACGTTTATAAGTAATAAGCTAACTTAAAGTATAACTGACCAATTTATAGCGGAATGGACCTACACATTTCCTGAGTAAAAGAAGACTAAAAGTGCAATTATCCAGGCACACGATAGAGAGGCATACTGCGTAATAAATAGCTATAAAGGAGCGTTATACAATGGAAAGATAGCGACGTGAGCATTTTAAACATTAAATTTATATTTAATCAATATGGAGGAAAGAGTGTCGGTAGCCTTACTTGTTACAACATACAACTGGCCGGAAGCCTTAAAGCTGGTGCTGGAAAGTGTACTGGTTCAAACCGTGCTCCCCGATGAAGTGATCATCGCGGATGATGGCTCCGGAGAATCTACCAGGGCTGTTGTAGATGCTTTCAGACAGAAGACGTCCATTCCGGTTAAGCATTTCTGGCATCCGGATGAGGGTTTTCGAAAAACGATTATCATTAACCAGGCCATTACTGGAACATCATCAGATTATATTATCCAGATCGACGGCGACATTGTGATGCATGAGCTTTTTATAAAGGATCATATCAGTGAAGCAGAAAGAGGGTATTTTATCCGGGGTAGCAGGGTATTGCTGCCAGAGGAGATCACAAAGAGATGTTTGGTAAGTGGTAATTTTGAGCCAGTGTCAACMTTTAGTAAAGGGGTACGTAACCGGATTAATTCGCTTCGCATTCCATTCCTGGCCCCATTGGTGATTAAGAAAACAAAGCGTTCGAGAAACTGGATTGGCTGTAATTGTGCTTTCTGGCGTGAGGACTTTTTGAAGGTAAATGGGTATAATAACGAGCTCAAGGGTTGGGGACATGAAGATATTGAACTGGCTGCCCGCTTTATCAATTCTGGTCTTTATCAGAAGAAAGTGAAGTTAAAAGCAGTTTGTTATCATTTACATCATCCGTTTAGTTCACGCGTACACGAAAATGTTAATTACCGGGTTTACCTGGATACTTTAAATCAAAAGATTGCTTATTGCTCCAATGGTTACCACCATCAGCTGGCTACAGAAGGAGTATAAAATATAAAGTATAAAGCTATAAAAGCGAATGACCAGAGCGGGTATTTATTACTCATACGCTCTGGTCATTCGCTTTTATAGCTTTAAGTCTGCTGGCTTATGCTTCTTCTTCCGTGCTGATAAACGTCTGCATATCGATCAGGCGTTTGTACATACCGTTATTATTAAGGAGCTGCTGATGGTTACCTTGTTCGGAAATTTGTCCGTTGTCCAGCACTACAATGAGATCTGCATTTTGAATGGTGCTCAAGCGGTGAGCAATTACCAGTGAGGTACGGTTCTTCATGAGATTATTAAGGGCATCCTGTACCATTTTTTCGGATTCGGTATCCAATGCAGAAGTAGCCTCATCCAGCAACATCAACGGTGGATTGGAGAGTACCGCCCGGGCAATACAGATACGCTGACGTTGTCCACCAGACAGTTTGGAGCCTTTATCCCCGATGTTAGTCTCATAGCCGTTTTCCGTATTCAAAATAAATTCGTGTGCATTGGCAATCCGGGCTGCCGCTTCGACTTCAGCAGCGGTGGCTGCAGGCTTGGCAAATGCAATGTTATTAAAGATCGTATCGTTGAAGAGGATAGATTCCTGGTTCACCACCCCCATCAGGGAGCGGAGAGATTCCATCGTGACGGACTTCAGGTTTTTACCATCTATGAGTACGCTACCTTGTTTAGGGTCCAAAAAGCGGGGAATTAAGTCCATCATTGTGGACTTACCACCACCGGAAGGACCTACCAGCGCAACGGTGCTACCTTTAGGAATGGTGAGATTAACATTATTGAGGATGGTTTTATCGGTATAGGAAAACGATACGTTCTCGAACCGGATGTTATCTTCAAAGCTAGTAAGAACTGTTGCGTCCGGTGCATTGACAATCTGCGATTTTTCATCTATGAGGCTTAATACCCTTTCACCTGCTGCAATACCTGTGTGGATACTGGTGAAAGCACCTGAAATAGCCTTCGCTGGGCGCATGACCTGGGAGAAGAGCGCGATATACACGATAAAGGTAGATGCATCCATCTCCCCCTGGTTATTAATAATCAGAGAACCGCCATATAATACGATACCCGCCACCATCATTACTCCCAGGGTTTCTGACACTGGAGACGCCATCTGTTGTCTTTTAGCCATGTCGCGGGAAATCTTTGAGTACTTGCGGTTTTGTTTGTCAAAGCGACTGGTAATAAAATCTACTGCATTGAATGCTTTCACGATCCGGATACCATGGAGCGCTTCGTCCAGGTAGCTAATCATTACACCATAAGTTTCCTGAGCAGAGGAGGCCTGTGCTTTCAGCGTTCTGACAATTCTGCTGATAATGAGTCCGGCCACCGGAATCACCAGCATGGAGACCAGCGTTAATTTATAAGAGATCAGGAACAGCATCACCAGGAAAGAGATGAGGCTGGCAGGTTCTTTAAATAATACCTGCAGCGTACCTGTTACCGTATATTGTACCACTTGCACGTCAGAAGCGATTTTAGAGATGATATCTCCTTTTCTTTCGTTACTGAAATAGCCAAGGTGCAGGTTCATGACGTTATTGAATACACTTTTGCGCAGGTTTAGCAAGGTCTGTATCCGCAGGCTTTCCATAGTACGTTCTGCAAAGTAACGGAACACGTTCCCCAGCAATACAGAAATGCCAATAACCGCGCATACAAATTGTAAACTGGTCAGCTGTCCGTATTTGTGGGATACAAGCGTGGTGTAGTGTTTGAAAACTTCGAATATTTTGAAGTAACTATCCGGCATTGGCGTTACATCTGTGGAGGGCGTTTTAGTAAATAAGGTATCAAGCAAAGGCGCCAGCAGCGCCAGATTTAGCGTGTTGAATAATACTGCGAGCAATGTGCAGATGATATAGGGGATTGCAAATCTGTTAATTGGTTTAGCAAATGATAAAAGCCGGAAGTATGTCTTCATATTTAAATAATAATCGTAAATGATTAAGTGCCGCATAAAAAAAACCGCATCGTTGCTGATGCGGTTCCTTAAGTTTTTAATTTCCTATTTATCAATAACTTAAAGAAATATTTTTCGGACGCACTTTAAATCCTGCAGCTCACCAGTCAACGCTGCAATCAGGGGGCAAAAATAGCCCTTTTGGCTTAATTGTCAAAAGATTTGGCGGGGTGGCATGGCATCTCTTGATAAAAATAGCCGTCCCATGGGACGTGTTTACTGTTGTGCCAGTATTTTCAGTGCTTCCGTGTCTTTATAAGTAATCATCAGCGCTTTCATTTTATCTTTTAAGCTGGCGATCAGTTTTTCGTATTTTTTTTGCCCGTAGAGATTATTGACTTCATGCGGATCTTGTTGGAGGTCGTATAGTTCCCAGCTATTTGATTCGCCGTAGAAGTGTACCAGTGTATATCGTTCTGTGCGGATGCCGAAATGTGGATATACGTGGTGTGGCTCCGGGAATTCATAATAATGATAATAGGCTTCTTTTCTCCAGTTTGCTTTTGCCGGATCATTTTTCAGCAGGGGCAGGAAGGAGGTGCCTTGTATATCGGCAGGCACTTTTACGCCGGCCATTTGCAGGAAGGTAGGGGCCCAGTCGATGTTTAGCATCAGCTGAGGGATGGTGGTGCCCGGCTTCACTACCCCGGGATATTTAATAATGAAAGGAGTACGGAGGGATTCTTCGTAGATAAAGCGTTTATCAAACCAGCCATGTTCACCCAGGTAGAAGCCCTGATCCGAAGCATATACCACTACCGTGTTCTTTGACAGGCCGGATTTATCGAGGTAATCCAGCAGCTGCCCGATGTTGCGGTCGAGCGACTTCGCCGTAGCGAGGTAGTCTTTCAGGTAGCGTTGATATTTCCATTCTACCAGTGCGTCGCCGGAAAGGTGCAGTGCATCAAACTCTTTGCTGATTTTGTTTTCGTAGTAGTTGATATACGCCTTTTTTTGTTCAGGTGAGAAGCGGCCATAAATGCCTTTTTCGTAGTTCGCGTGTACTTTCAGGTCTTCTTTCAGGCGCATGGTTTTATCGATGGTCATGTCCTGGTTTTGTGCGGCCAGGCGGTTTTTATAGTTGTCTTTGAAGGTAGGCGGCAGCGGAAATGTTTTGTCGTCATAGACGCCGAGGTCTTGAATATCGGGTAGCCATTCGCGGTGGGTGGCTTTTTCGCCCACTACGAGGAAGAATGGTTTGGAGGTATCGCGGTTATTCAGCCAGTTGAGCGACAGGGAGGTAATGATATTGGTAACATAGCCTGGCATGCGGGTGGTGTCGCCGGGGCCGATGATATCGGGGTTGAAGTATTGGCCCTGGCTGTTGAGGATGCGCCAGTAGTCGAATCCTTTAGGCAGGTTGCCGAGGTGCCATTTGCCGATCCAGGCGGTTTGGTAGCCGTTTTGCTGCAGGAGCGCCGGGAAGAGTTGCTGTTCCACATCGAACTTTTTTTCATTCAGCGTGTAGCCATTGATGTGACTGTATTTGCCAGTAAGCAAGGTGGCTCTGCTGGGGCCACAGATGGAGTTGGTCACCAGCGCATTTTTGAAAATAGCGCCCTGTTTGGCGATACGGTCAATATTGGGTGTTTGTACCAATTTGCTGCCATAGGCGCTGATGGCCTGGTAGGCGTGGTCGTCTGAAAAGATAAAGATGATATTGGGTCGCTGTTGCTGTGCATAGCTGTTGGCCGTTAATAGCAGCAATAGGCCCCAGGCTGTCTTTAAGTATTTCATGCTCATGTGTTTCTATTGTGATGAGGGATGGGAACAAGATAAAAAATCCTGCGGCGTTTTACCAGTTATTTTCTAAAAAAGATTTGGAGAGATACACTATTTGATAAAGTTGTATTAGCTTGCAACAGTTGACCAGATATTAGCCATCATTTGTGATTAAAATGTAGCCCTGGTAGCTGTATTTGTTATATAGTATCCTATTCCTATGAAGTGTTTTCTTTCCGCCCTGGTGCTGATTTTCTGTGTTATCAGCAGTACTGCTCAAAATGTTTATCTCAAGAGTGTGCAGATACAAAGTAGTGGTATGGTATATTATTAATTAAATTTTGAAGGTTTATTTATACTTTTGCAAAGATTTAAAATGAAATCCCGTGAATGCCTGTATCTATATGTTAACCTGTGCTGGTAATAGTAAATCGTTGTCTTGAGAAGTGTTTCCCTGATGTTAGTGATTGTATCCCTTTTTCTCACCTATGATAGCGATGCGCAGGAACATACCAGCTGTTACTATATACATACAGGTTGTAAAATGAAATTACCAATGGCAAATTAAGAGTAATGGTAACTAATACTAAGCTAAGAGGCCATTTATCCAACTTTACTACTGATCTTGTGATTGGTTATTTTCTTACAATTGCATGGGGTGTTTTTTTAAATAATTACGGGATTGCGATAGCGGCTTATGTTTTATTTGGAATACCCCAAATGTTAATTCTATCGCTTGCAATCTATGCTGCTTATTATTTGGTACTCAAATTACTTTATAAATACATACAGAATGTTGCTGCCAGGTGGTTAGCCGTGGCGCTATCAGTATTGATTTATGGTTTAGTAATATTGTTTATAGAATGGGAATTACAACAGGACCTATATAATAATTTTTTAGATTTTATAAATGAGAGTAATTACTATCTATTGTTTACAGTGACTGCGGTCATTCAAATAATTATAAGTAAGGTGAGAAGAGAACCGGAAAATGCAAATGGATAAAGTAATGATCCGGCCATATTTTATATGGCTTGTAGGTTTTGATTTAATCTGACAACTAGCATTAACTTTAAGAAACTAAACCGCTAAAAATGAATAAGCAGGTGTACTATTTTATAGTAATAACGGTTAGTTTATTGTTGGAATTAATAATAAGCCCTGTGATTCCCATGCTAGTGACATTTATTAGTCAGGGAATAAGTGAGTCAGTTCAAACCTTTGATTATTTTACCATGCTGACAAGACTTAAAATTGTTTATCTGGGCATTCCTATATACCTGTTAACGCTGGCGTTATTGCGTGTAAAAGGGGAGATGCTGTTATGGAAGAAGGTAGCCATTCCAGTAGTTTATGGTTTTATCAATTTAGTGACCGCCATTATTTTTGTTTTTCTTATTCAGGATTTTAAGGATCTTTTTGGCGTCAGGAGTGATGCTCCATATTTGGGATTCTTTTACTTTTCTGTCATAGGTAGTTTTATATCTTCAGCAGTTGTTGCGAAAATTGTAAATATGGTCGCCGGGTTTATAAGTAAAGTGATCTAACCTATGGAATGGTATGCCATTGTATTAAAATTGATGCTGTTAATACTGCCGAATGTTATCATCGTAAAACTTTTGCTAAAGCGGCTTTGGACGGAATACCTGCAGGCGGAGCAACTAAGCCGGCGTGGATGTTATGTGGAGGGGGTAGTTATAGACATATTTGCTCAGGAGGATATAGATCAACAAACGCAATATGCCCCGATAGTGGAGTATTGCACAAGTGAAGGTAACAAAGTGGTGGCTCCCTCTAGTGAGTTCAAATATGTGAAGCCGGAGCTAAACAGTAAAGTGCAGGTGTGTTATAATGAAGCAAATCCATCAGAGATGATGACCAACCCAAGGAGAGAAGTACAGGCACGCGCCTGGTTATTTTTCCTATGGTGCGTGATACCGGCGTTTTTGGATATAATGATGATATGGCAGCTGCTGCGAGAGGGATAAGTGACGGATTGTTTCATAGTATTACAACCTACGGATATATGTATAGAAAACAAGCAATGGGTGCTAACACAGGAAGAAGCTATTCGGGTGCTGAAGGAAACGATGCTAAATTTCCTTGCCTATTCCGATTTAGTAGAGATTAATGTGCTTTTTAATAAGATGGAAATGTTGTCTGATAAGCGTATTGTCAGATGGTTAATACCAAATTGGCGAGCTTACCAGGTAGAGCAATTAGAACTTACACATGCTGATTTCTTTAGTTTTTTCTTCAGCGATTTGGAAGCAACAGAAGAGGTGATGTTAATCACAGAAAAGGGATATGAGTCTCAGATGGTGTTTAGGTTTTTTGTTCGCGATTTTATGGATTTTAGTAGTTGGCATGAAGCATACTTTAATTGGCAGTTTTTCGATTTTAGTGATTATGTGGCTATATTTCCCAGACTGAACATGATTCGATTGAATGATGATGAGGGAGGTATGAATGAGTTAGTGGTACTATGAAGAAGAGTTGCTGCCATATCAATCCACCAAAAGATCCCATTATGCAAGATGACTTGGTAAATAAGGCAGATGATAGCCTACAGACAGTATTGGTTGATGATTGCGATTTTGAATTGTTTTACAAAGTAGTTGCCTATGCAGAAAGGGAGTTAAATATCTCTTTTAAAAATAAGGTAGATGATATTGATTCGTTGTATTTCGATTTTGAGTATGAGCGGGTTGAATTTATGCTCTCCTATCACGTTTATTTTGGAATAAGATTAGAGTTGGTTAGCAAAGAAAGTAGAAGCGGACGCGATAAAGGCATAATGGAAAAAGTAACAGGCGAATTATTGAGAATGTTTGTGTGATATTGTTTGGAGGGTTTAACGTTAGCGTGAAAGGAACTCTTACAAAGAATGCATGGAAAGGGTGTATGTAGCTATGTTGGCGAAGAGAGAAGATGCTACCAATTACTTCAATCTATAAATATGAAATACCTCCTATACCTCGTATTCGCATGTTCCATCATTGATATCCTCCTCATCAATTACCATATCCACATTGGTACAGATGTCTTCATGCCGGGAATATACATGGTAATCCTTCTAATTATAAATAGCTATACCGCATTAACTACTTATATCATTCACAGATATGCCTGGCTGGAAGAAAGACCAGTATTAGCTTATCTGATGCTGACCCCATGTCTTTTGTTCCTGTTTATTCATCTGTTGGCGCTGATATTGAATATTATAGCATAACTAATACCCCACGAATATCTCCCGCATTTTCAGTAACTTTAAGATCTACGTACTAACCCTCCCGTTAAATTCAGATAGCCATGAAGTTAGAGAACCCTGTAACAAAGCACCAGAAATCCGCGGCTGTGATAGTTGCTCACCCTGATGATGAAACATTGTGGGCGGGAGGAACGATATTATATCATCCACAATGGGAATGGACGGTAGTAGGCCTTTGCAGGGCGAGTGACGCCGATAGGGCGCCTAAATTTTTCAAGGCATTACAATTTTTCGGAGCACAGGGCATACTGGGAGATATGAACGATGGCCCGGAACAAACACCGTTGCCGCTGTCTACAGTAGAGGAGCAGGTGCTGGCATTGTTGCCGGTGCAACGTTATGATGTGATTATTACACACCATCCGCAGGGGGAATACACCCGGCATTTAAGACATGAAGAAGTTAGCAGGGCAGTACTCGGACTATGGCGGCAGGGAAAGATTCTGGCCGATGAATTGTGGGTGTTTGCTTATGAAGACGGACTGAAATCTTATCTTCCGGAGGCGGTGCCGGAAGCCACCATTTATCATGTACTGGAGAAAGATATCTGGCAAAAGAAATACGAGCTGGTTACAAATACGTATGGCTTTACGACTGATAGTTGGGAGGCAGCCACAACACCAACGGCGGAGTCGTTCTGGCGTTTTGGTAGCCCGGAAGAAGCGCAGCAATGGCTGGACAGTTTATCATATGACTGATGAGAGTGTTATTATTGTACGATTACCCACCGGCTCCCGGTGGTTTGGCTACACAAGGCAATCTATTGTACCAGGGCCTGCTGGACATTGGCGTAGAAGCATTTGCAGTGCACTACGATTCTCCATTGGAAAAAGAATGGTATTACCGTTGGTTTAAGCCCGATGTGGTATTGGGTGTTGGCTATTGGGGGCACACGCCCCAATTGATTCTTCATCCGCAGAAGTTCGGATTGCAGCCGGTTCCGTGGCTGGTGGCAGATGGATACATCGCCAATTACCAGGATGTGCTGAACCAGCTGCCGCTGATATTGGTAACATCGGAATGGGTGAAGGAAATGTATGTACGCGATGGTATCCGTGGAGATAAAATTGTGGTGTTGCCGGTGGGATGTAATACGGAGCTGTTTACCCCTTTGCCCCAAACGCATCCGCAGGTGCACAGCATACGGGAATCGCTGGGTATTGCAGATGATGAGCTGATGTTGTTGACTATTGGCGGAGATGCTTGTTCTAAAGGGGCCCGGGAAACGATGCAGGCATTGTCGCAGTTAGAAGGGCAGGTACCTCCGAAATGGCGATATGTTTGTAAAGTATGGCCACAGCCGCGCACGTGGCTGCAGAATGAATCAGACCTGGAGCTGGCCATGCAGCTGGGGGTGAAAGATAAAGTACAGTATGTCACCAGTATTGTGTCCAGAAATTATATGCCTTACCTCATCAATGCCTGTGATATTTATGTGGCGCCATCCCGGTTAGAGGGATTTGGTATGCCGCAGGTAGAGGCAGGTGCTTGCGGAAAGCCGGTGATCGGTATTCATGCGATGGGCATGCTGGATACGCTGGTACATGGGAAAACGGCGCTGATGGCGGAAGTAGGAGAGCGGATTGTGGTGAATGAAGTGATTCTGGGATTGGAATCTGGTTTTACGGTCAATCATAAAGTGGTGTTTGGTACCCCGCGCACGGTAGACTATAGGGCAGATGTGAATGATATACGCCGGCATTTGCAGCGGTTGATGAACGATGACGCGTACCGGCAGCAATTGGGACGGGCAGCGCGACAGCACGTAGTAGAGAAATTTGATTATAAGACGGTAGCCCGGCAATTTGTGCGGGTGTTGAATGAAAAACTAAATATTCATTGAACATGGAAGCATCTACCTGGTTAACAATCAATGATGCGAGGGATGCGGCGCTGCAGGTGTTACTGCACAATGTGAACGGCCCTTTTCATGGTCTGCCACGGACGGCAGGATGGGGATATCCCGAACCTTATACCAGAGATTTGTTGCTGTCTTTTTTTGGGGTAGCCGTTACCGGTAATAAAGTACTGATAAAAAGTATCCGGAATGTATTGGAAACATTGGCGAAGAACCAAACGCCGCATGGACATATTGCCTCGCTGGTGCATGATAAAGAAGACCTGGGCTCCAGCGATAGCACACCTTTATTTTTACTGATTGCTGGTATGTACCGCCAGCTGGCGGATGAGCCTTTGTTCCTGGAAGAGGCGGTGAATAAGTCGTTGCGATGGATGGAGTATCAGAGTCCATCGGATCGTTTCCTGGTGGCGCAGCAACCTACCAGCGACTGGCGCGATGAACAGTGGGTGCTGGGATATGGCTTGTTTGTAAATACGCTGATGTATAGCTACCTGCGTGTGCTGGGCCAACACGAACGGGCCGACCGCGTGCGGCAGGATATGGGCCGTTTTACAATTACCGGCGGAGTGCAGCACCGGCATGTACATGAGGGGCTGGTGGTAAAACATAAACCTTATTATGCCATGTGGTCGTACAAGGTGCTGAGTAGTGAGCGGTTTGATTTGCTGGGTAACAGCCTGGCTATTCTCTCAGGCCTGGCAACGCCTACCAGGGCGGCGGAAATGGTAAGCTGGATTGAAGAAGAATGTGCTGCACTGACAGCTAGTGGTCAGTTGTCGGTGAAACTACCGCCTAACTTCTTTCCCTATACGAAGCAGGGGGATTACGACTGGCATGAGCGATATGCTATTTATAATCTGCCGGGAGAATATCATAACGGGGGCATCTGGCCTTTTATCTGTGGCTTTTATGTGGCAGCGCTGGTGGCCGCAAAGAAATATAAACTGGCGGAAGAAAAGCTGGTGGAGTTAACCCGGGTAGTGACAATTTCCAATAGTGGTACGCTAACATATGGCTTTAATGAATGGCTGAAAGCGCAGGATGGTACTGCAAAAGGACAGGAATGGCAAACCTGGAGCGCCGCGCTGTACCTGTACGCCGCAAAGTGTGTAGAGGAAAGACGTACACCCTTTTTTGAAGAAATGAGAATGACGGGTACTAGATAAGTATCTGCTATATTCTGTTTTCGTGTACTCATGAATGGTAGTATCTTTGCAACTGTAATCCCTGGTAATACCAATATTCATGTATTTATGAAAATGATAAGCGCTTTTAAATCCCTGTTCCTGTTAGCTGCCTTTAGTATCGGATTTATTTCCTGTAATCTTGAAATGGCCGGACCGGATGTGAATCCAGTTTATCCGCCTGGAACAGGTAATCCTTCTAATCCTGGTAATGGAAACGGAAATGGAAATGGCGGTACTGCAAGTATAATTGGTACCTGGACTTTTACAGGTCTTACACAAAAAACCAGTACCAGCGCAAGTCAGGGGGGAGGATCGCTCACTTCCACTTCTGAGTGTATCAGTACCAACGGCGCAGGTGTTTTCGTTTTTGGCGATAAGAACGTGACTTTTACAGACATGTCTTATACTATCAGTGGTACCATGAAAATGACCCTGACATATCCGGGTATACCAGCCCAGAATACAGAAATGCCAATCAATGTGGTAATGCCTCCCTATAGCGGCAACTCTACATATAAGTTAACGGGCAATACCATTCACTTTGATGAAGGCTTCATGGAAGATCCTACTGGCGCCCTGGGGAACATTTCAACGGCTGTAGATGCCACAGTCGCTATTGATGGGGATAATATGACGCTAACTATGGATCTCAGCCAGGTAGCGGTACCAGGTACGCAGGTATCCGGTTCACAGGTTGTTAAATTTGTACGGAAGAAATAAATGAAATGATTTCATTATAAAAACGAAAGGTGACCATATGGTCACCTTTCGTTTTTATAGCGCTATTTATTTTTCGTATCTGCTTCCTGCCAGATGGCTTTAATCGTTTCCTCGGTATTCATCCCATCCGGGCAGCCAGCAGAGCGGGTATTGGCCCTGAACTTCAGCCTGGGCTGTTTGTGGCCCAGTGTAACAATGCGTGTTATTGGCATTTGTAAATGGCCGTTGGTATCATGAGCGGCAATCCAGTTGTGGGCGTAGTGTAGCCAGTCGTTACGGTACTGTTCCGGTTGTTGATAAAACCAGCTGATTTCATCATAACCCCAGGGGTAGATGGTAGTAGTATCGGGTACACCAGGATGGTTGCTGATACCAAAATTATCCAACTCCACCAGGTAAGGCATCTGGGCGGCATGCCAGCGACTGGGTGCCACCGCGCTTTTACTTCTCCCGAAAAGAGCATCAGTAAAACCCATCTCCAATACGCCCTGTTGCGGATGCGCAGGAACGGATTTGATACGAAGGGGGAAGGAGTTGAAGTCGAGCAAACTTTTTCCGTTTACCACCATGCCACCGGAGGGGGTGTGGGCATCCAGCAATACCCAGTGGTGGCGGGTATGGTCTTTGGCATAGGCACGTAATTTTTGGAGGAAAGCGGCCCAGGTGTGGAGGTCGGGATCTTCCATGCCAATCAGGGCAATTTGTCCCAGGTGGAGGGCTTCACAGCCTATTTCCAGATAGGTGCCGGCGAGGAACAGGAACCATAGCTGTGTTTCTGGGCGGGTAATATCCGGAACGCTGTTGTCTTTGCTCCAATGGTCTACCAGTTTCCCATGAAGATTCAGCATGTCGCTATAGCGGAAGTGCCGGTTTTCGGGAGGGAGTCCCAATGCAGTAAATACCCAATCGGGAATGGGGATTGTGTTGACCTGCGGTGTGATCTGTTCAAACAGGGCGGCCTGAAAGATGACATCGGGATCATTTTTTTGTACGGTTTGTACCAGGCGTTTGGCGTTGGCGAGATAGTCTTTGTTGGTGAGCACCGCCTCGCTTCCCCAGCGGTAAATGGCCCTGCCAATGAATTTGGCGCCGAGATGATGAATGAGCCGGATATCATCTTCTTTGTTGGGATAGGGCGCATCCAACGCGTAGGGATCTACGGCCAGGAATTCGGTCATGGTGACCGCGTGTTGGAGGTAATTTTCCAGCAGTGGCCTGGAAACGCCTTTTTCGTTGAAGGAGGACTGCTGCCCGTAAGCGGCAGTGGTACCCCCAATAAGTACTGCCAGCAGTATGGCTGCCGGACGCTGAGTGATGCTTCGCATGTCGTGGAATAAATTTAAAACAAGATACTTTTTTTCGCAGGAGATGTACCCTATCCGGGTGATGTGGTGCAATTTTTTTTATCTTACATTTAAGAAAAAACGACCTGCATTATCATGACCCAGTTCCCCATATTGCCAACCCAGCGTTTGCGCCTGATAGAGATTCAGCATATACATCAACCGGATTTATTTTACCTGTTAACCGATAAACGGGTAACGGAATATTATCATGTAGTGCCACTGAAAGAAGTAGCGGATGTGAGAAAAGTAGTGGATTTTTTAAAGCAACGTTTTGCAGACCAGCAGGGTATCCGCTGGGGGATTGCGTTGGAAGGGCGGGACGAGCTGATTGGGATGATTGGTTTCAATAGTTTTGTGCCGGGGCATAAAGGGGTGTTGGTATTTGCGCTGATGCAGGAGTATTGGGGGAAAGGGTATATGTCGGAGGCTATTGCGGCGGTGTTGGCGTATGGATTTACCACGCTGCAGTTAAAGCGGATAGAGGCGGAGGTGTTGCCGGGAAATAAGGCTTCAGAGAAGGTATTGGAGAAGGCCGGGTTTCATCAGGAAGGGTTGCTGCAACAATGGATGTGGTGGGATAATAAAGCCTATGATATCAACATGTACGCGGTGCTGCGGGCTCCGCACCAGTAAATATCTTTACTGCACCTTCCATAGCGGCATAGCGATGCCATGCCCTGATTGGGCGGAACAATAAAGACACTACAGGTTAAGTTTATCCGGCGATAGCTGGCTTAGGCTTTTTTAGCGGCTGCCTTTTTGGGAGCAGACTTTTTAGTGGCAGTTTCGGGCTTGGCAGTTTCGGGCTTGGCGACTTTGGGCTTGGTGGCTTTAGGAGCGGCAGTTTTTTTAGCAACGGCTTTTTTGGCGGCAGCTTTCTTTTTAGGTTTGGCAGGCTCTTTTTTATCTGATAATCCTGCTACCATGGCTTTGCTCGCCTTTTTGATGTTACGATTAAATTTCTTCTCCCCTAACATTTCTTTTAATTCACCTAAAGCGGCGGTTAATATCTCGGCTACTTTTAAACCAGCATCCTTTTTCAGATGCTTGCCGGCCGGTTTCCTGGAATCGGTCATGGATAAATGATTTATTTGCAAAAACAATTAGCTTCAAAATTAACAATTATATAATATTGGCAATGTTAAGTTTTATATTGCCGTGGTAAACAGATGTATGTACTTTTTGTAATTTATATATTTATTGAATGTTGAAGGTATTCTGGGAGATGGGTACCGAAAATTGTTTTCGTATAGTCGGTACTGTTAGTACGATGTGTCGGGCTTATTTTTCGCTGCCATTATCAGCCGTAAATTCATTATATTGAGAAGAGCTACCGTTTTTGTTGTGTCGGAGCTTGTTATTGTTTTAACCGTAGGGGTATGGGATCTAGAGATGTTATTATTATCGGAGGCGGCCTTTCAGGCCTTAGCAGCGCTATTCATTTATCGAAGGCCGGCTTACAGGTAACTATTATTGAAAAAAATACCTATCCTTCGCATAAAGTTTGCGGAGAGTATGTGTCCAATGAAGTATTACCTTATTTACAATCGCTCGGGGCAGATCCTGCCCCATTACAACCTTCCCGGATTAACCGGTTAATTATTTCAGATCATTACGGCAAAACACTGGAAACACAGCTCCCATTGGGAGGTTTTGGGGTGAGTCGCTATACATTTGACCAGTTTCTGATGCAGCAAATGCTGCAAAATGGGGTGGAATTGATTGCCGATACCGTGACTAACGTGATGTTTGAAAACGACCGGTTCTTCATAGATACCAATGATCACGGGGTGTTTTCGGCACCGGTGGTGCTGGGAGCCTACGGCAAAAGAGCGGCGCTGGATACTAAGCTCGGACGGAATTTTATGAACGAGAAATCGCCCTGGCTGGCGGTGAAAGCGCACTACCGCGGCGATTTTCCGGCAGATACCGTGGGGTTGCACAATTTCGATGGTGGTTATTGCGGGGTATCTAAAGTAGAAGATGATGTCCTCAATGTCTGTTACCTCGTGAGTTATGAGAGCTTCAAAAATTATAAAAATATTGGCGCGCACCAGGAAGAAGTATTACATCGTAATCATCACCTGAAAACGATTTTTGAGAACAGTACCATGTTGTTTGATAAGCCGCTAACCATTAGCCAGGTGTCGTTTTCTGAAAAGGAAAAAGTAGTGAATCATATTCTGATGACAGGCGATACTGCCGGATTGATTCATCCGCTTTGTGGTAATGGCATGGCCATGGCTAT
This sequence comes from Chitinophaga sp. 05T412, assembly GCF_056396465.1. Lineage (NCBI taxonomy): Bacteria > Pseudomonadati > Bacteroidota > Chitinophagia > Chitinophagales > Chitinophagaceae > Chitinophaga > Chitinophaga sp. 05T412. Next base: position 277,238 of record NZ_JBFTLN010000003.1, on the reverse strand, counting down.
TCAGAGTGCGCAAATTGCCTCCGAGAAAGTGTTGCAGTATTTTGGCGCTGCCGGGAAAGGCAGGCTGACCATGGAACAGGAGTATACAAAAGAGTGGGGGAAAGCATTCAGCGGTCGTATGCGCACCGGCAGGTTACTATCCCGCTTGTTCCACAACGAAAAGCTATCCGCTACCATGATGAAGGGGTTAATTATATTTCCGGGTTTACTACCGGGTATTATCAAACGTACCCATGGCAAACCGTTAAAAGCTGCCGCCGAATGCGTATAGATACCCGGCAAAGAAGTCAGGCGCCAGAAATAATGGATGATTTTAACATGGAAGGAGCGCTGTTAAAAGAAACCCTGCATAAAATAGCACAAATCAATCAGCTGCTGGGTGGTAACCGCATCACGGTAAAAGGTGTGGCTGCACTACTCAAAGATATTCCTGCCCATCAAACTATCAGCATCGTAGATGTAGGTTGTGGCAGCGGAGACATGCTCCGGCAGTTATCTTCTTACGGAAAAAAAATAAACCGGAAATTTGAACTGATAGGTATAGATGCTAATCTCACTACGGTAACGTATGCACGGGAATTATCCCGCCAATACCCGGATATTCAGTATTATTGCCAGGATATTATGGCGCCTGCTTTCCGGGAACAACGCTATGATATTATTTTATGCACGCTGACGTTACATCATTTTACAGAAGCGGAGATCCGCCATCTGATGACCATATTCCGGGAACAGGCGCGCATTGGTATTGTGGTGAATGATCTGCATCGCAGTGCCATTGCGTATCGCCTGTTTCAATTGATTTGCCTCGTCTTTAATTTAAACAGTATGGTGCGGGCAGACGGACAAGTTTCTATTTTGCGTGGATTTAAGAAAAAAGAATTACATCATTTATCAGCAGAACTCAATATCGGCGCTTATTCCCTGCAATGGAAATGGGCTTTCCGCTATCAATGGATAATTAATAATTTATGAGCGTTAAAATACAGTCTGTCGCGAAAGCTATCCCTCCCTATACAAGAACCACCGCGGAAATACTACCATTCCTCGATATCTGGCTGCAAGGTCAGGACGATCGCTTCATCCGTAAAGTGAAAAAGATTTTTGAAAATGCGGGCGTAGATAATCGCTATTCTATTATGGGCCCGGAAGAAGTGTTTGCCAAAACATCTTTTGAAGAGAAGAATAATATTTATATGCGGGAGTCGATTGTATTGGGACGAACCTGCTTACAAAGCGCGCTGCAGAAGGCCGGATTGAAAAACACGGACATCGACTATATTATTACGGTGAGCTGCACGGGTATCATGATTCCTTCGCTGGATGCATATCTTATCAATGAATTGCAGTTGCGGCAGGATATTGTAAGATTGCCCGTCACCGAAATGGGATGTGCGGCCGGTGTATCGGGCATTATTTACGCCAAGAAAATGCTGGAAGCCAATCCCGGCAAACGCGCGGCGGTAGTGGCGGTAGAATCACCCACCGCTACCTTTCAACTCGGTGATTTTTCGATGGCCAATGTGGTGAGTGCCGCTATCTTTGGAGATGGCGCCGCTTGCGCTATTTTATCGTCGCATGTGGAAGATGCCGGTCCGGAAATCCTCGCAGAAGAGATGTATCATTTCTATGACGCCGATTACCTGATGGGATTCCATCTCTCTAATACCGGTTTAAAAATGGTGTTAGATATAGAAGTACCTGAGAAAATTGAGGCACACTTTGGGGATATTGTGCATCCCTTTCTGGCTAAAAATAACCTGACGATAGCGGATATTGATCACCTCATTTTTCATCCGGGTGGCAAAAAAATTATTCAGCTGGTAGAAGAGCTGTTTCGTAATATGGGCAAGAAACTGGACGACACGAAAGAAATTTTGCGTTTATACGGCAACATGTCCAGCGCCACGGTGTTATATGTACTGGAACGATTTATGGACAAAGCCCTTCCCAAGGGAGACAAGGGATTGATGCTGAGTTTTGGGCCAGGGTTTTCCGCACAGCGAATTTTATTACAATGGTAAAAGAGTTTGATGCCTGCTGGGCATTAATATTGGGGGGGAGTTCCGGATTGGGGCTGGCGTCGGCGCGTAAGCTGGCAGCACATGGCATGAATATCTGTGTGGTGCATCGTAATACCCGCGTAGAATTACCTGCCATTGAGGAAGCTTTGGAAGATATCAAAGCCCTTGGTGTACAGGTGCTTTCCTTTAACGTAGATGTTTTGAATCCGGAAAAACGCACGGAGGTATTAACACAGCTACAGGCAGCTATGGGAGCAACAGGGCGTGTGCGTTGTTTGCTGCACAGCATTGCACGCGGCAATCTCAAGCCCATGCCGGATCTGCAGGGAGATGATGTAAATACTACCATTCAATATATGGCGGTGAGCCTGTATGAGTGGGCGGCAGCAGTATTGCAAAGGCAACTATTTACAGCCGATGCGCGTATCCTGTCTTTTACCAGCGATGGTAGTTACCGGGCGGTGCCCAACTATGCAGCGGTATCTGCCGCCAAAGCGGCGCTGGAAGCTATTACGCGTAGCATGGCGCTGGAGTTTGCGCCTTTTGGTATCCGCGCTAACTGTATTCGTGCGGGGATCACTGATACCGCAGCTTTGCAGCGAATTCCCGGCAGCGACGCACTGTTGGCTTACGGGAAGGAACATAATCCTTTTCAGCGACTGACAACACCAGCAGATGTGGCCAATGTGGTATATCTGTTATGTAAAAACGAGGCGGCCTGGATCAATGGCGCCATCATCCCGGTAGATGGCGGACTGCATATTCATTAAATTATGACGAAGGAAGAGATCTTATTGCATTTGCCTTATGCGCCTCCCTTTTTATTTGTGGATGCGCTGGAGTATATTGATGAAGAGAAGGTAACGGGCACGTATATATTTAAAGCAGACCTGCCCTGTTACCAGGGGCATTTCAAAGGACATCCGGTAACGCCCGGTGTATTGCTCACAGAGGTAATGGCACAGATAGGCGTAGCCTGTTTGGGTATTTATTTATGGAGAGATAAGATACAGCAGCAGATCCCTTCAGTGGCTATGACCTCCACCCAGGTGGATTTTTACCAACCGGTGTACCCCGGAGAAAAAGTAACAGCAACAGCTACAAAAATATATTTCCGGTTTAATAAGCTGAAGTGTCAGGTAGCGCTGCACAATGCAGCAGGCGAATTAGTATGTGATGGTATTATTGCCGGAATGATGATTGCTTCCAACAATGAATAACAGGGTTGTAATAACAGGATTGGGCGTAGTATCGCCGAATGGTGTTGGCATAGCGGATTTCCGCGATGCCATCAAAAACGGTGTATCCGGTATCCGTTATGAAGCGGAGTTGGCTGATCTGCAGTTTTCCTGCTGTATTGCCGGACGGCCGCCGGTATCGGACGATTTGCAAAAACAATATTTTGATGAGCTGGAGTTAAAGCAACTGAAAAGCTCTGGTATTATCTACGGCGTTATTGCCGGTATGCAGGCGTGGGCAGACGCACAACTGCCATTGCCCGCTACTGACGGGCCTGATTGGGATAGCGGCACCATATTTGGCGCCGGTACCTCCGGTATAGATAAATTCCGGGAAGCCATTTACAAAGTCGACGATTTACAGGTGAGGCGTTTGGGCAGTACTGCGGTTACACAAACCATGGCCAGTGGTATCAGCGCTTTCCTGGGAGGCAAACTGGGATTGGGCAATCAGGTAACTACTAACTCTTCCGCCTGTACGACGGGCGCCGAAAGTATATTACTGGCGTATGAACGGATTAAGTATGGTCACGCCAAACGTATGCTGGCAGGCAGTACCAGCGAGAGCGGTCCTTATATATGGGGCGGCTTTGATGCCATGAAAGTAAGCACGTTTAAACATAACGAAACGCCGGCGGCGGGATCAAGACCGCTAAGCGCTTCTGCCAGCGGTATTGTGCCGGGCAGTGGAGCAGGTGCATTGCTGCTGGAATCGCTGGATAGTGCGCTGGCCCGCAATGCCCCGATTTATGCAGAAGTACTGGGCGGACATATCAACTCTGGCGGCCAACGCAATGGTGGCAGCATGACAGCCCCCAACCCGGATGCGGTACAACGTTGCATCAGCGCAGCATTGCAACAGGTGGGCGTTAGCGGCGCCGACATCGATTTGATTAACGGACACCTCACAGCCACCGGCAAAGATGCAGAAGAAGTGCGCAACTGGAGCGTGGCGTTGGGACGCAGCGGTAAAGATTTTCCTTATCTTAATGCCCTGAAATCAATGGTAGGCCATTGTTTGAGCGCATCAGGGAGTATAGAACTGGTGGCTGTGGCGCTGCAGCTGAAAGAGGGATTTGTATGTCCGAATATTAACTGTGAAGACCTGCACCCGGAAGTAGCCGCCATGGTAGATCCGGAACGCATTCCGCAACAGCTGTTACACAAAGACCTGCAACTGGCAGCCAAGGCCAGCTTTGGCTTTGGAGATGTCAACGCATGTGTCATTTTAAAAAAATACGGATAAGCATAAACGAAAACATATGGAACAAGCAACATTCATTGAGCAGTTAAGAGAAATAGTCAGGCCGTATGCAAAAAACCAGGAAGCACTGGCGCAGCTCAGCGTATCTACGGATTTTATCAACGACCTGAAAATTAATTCTGCCAACCTGGTAGATGTGGTACTGGACGTGGAAGAGAAGTATGATATTGTTATTCAGAATGAAGAAATGGAGCGGATGCTCAATGTGCAGGCCGCCATGGATATTGTGGAAGCAAAGCTGAAAGAAAAGTGATCGGCAATGATATGGTAGATCTGCACCTGGCGGAACGGGAAAGCAATATCCACCGCAAGGGTTTCCGGGACAAATTATTTTTGCCCCATGAAAAAGTGTTGATTGAAAAGGCAGCGCATCCGGAGGTGATGCTCTGGTTGCTCTGGAGCTGCAAGGAAGCCGTCTATAAAATCATTCATCGTATTACCCGCGAGAGAAAGTTTGCACCACAGCAGTTCGCCTGCTATTTCTCCCCAAATGCTACAGCAGCAGGTGAAGTAATCTATCAACAACAGCGCTATTATTTCCAAAGCCACCGGATAGGATCAGGTATTCATACATTGGCGGCGGTTACACCAGCGTTACTACAGCAGCTAACGGCGGTGACCCATTACCAGGTAAAACCCGGCTGGCAGCATTTATTACCGGCTACTGAATTATTTCAAAAAGATGAATACGGTATTCCGTATATTCATGACTGTTATAGCGGTGAACGTTGGCCGGTTTCCGTTAGTCATCACGGCAAATATGCAGGGATGGTAAAAATCTCCGGCACTTCTCCCAAAAATATCTTTGTTTCTCCACTGGAAGATATTAACTAACCGCCCATCCAAAAAAGTGCTTGTTTTTGCTCAAAAATGCTACATTGTACGTATGTTTATACATAAAGGTAAAATAACAGCAATCTGCATCAAAATAGTATCGAAATAGTATGCTTTAAAGGCCGATATTTACCTAAAGACAAAAGAAACAACCAACAGCTATAGTGATTGAATACTGGTAGACATCTCTGCCATGCTTTGTAATTACCGCGATTATCAAAAAACGAGTACGCAACGCGTACTTAACAAAACGAGTTATGTTCCAACGTTATGTTACACTTACGGTCGGCTTCCTGGCGGCGTTAGTAGCCTGTAATAGTGGCGGCTCTTCCGATAAGCAGGAGGAGAAGCTACCTGAAATAGTTGATTATAATTTCAATATTCGTCCCATTTTATCTGACAAGTGTTACGCTTGTCACGGTCCCGATGCTAACAAGCGGGAAGCTGGACTACGCCTGGATATTGCCGACAGCGCTTATAAGGCATTGAGAGAAACGCCGGGTGCACATGCACTGGTGCCGGGGAATCCCATGGCGTCTGTGGTATACCAGCGGATCAGTACCAAAGATACCGCACAGCGCATGCCGCCGCCTTCGTCTAACATGTCGCTCACCAGTTATGAAATCAAACTGATTGAGAAGTGGATCAAGCAGGGCGCCCAATATAAACCGCACTGGGCCTTTGTGGCGCCGGTATTGCCGGCTATGCCGAAAGTAAATGATGAGAAATGGCCACGCAATGAAATAGACCGCTTTGTATTGGCGCATATGGAAACCAAAGGGCTGGAACCCAACCCGGTAGCGGATCATGAAAGACTCCTGAAACGTCTTTGCCTGGACCTCACCGGACTGCCGCCTTCTCCCGAACGAATGGATCGTTTTGCCAAAGATACCAGCGCACAAGGTTACGAACGCATGGTAGATGAACTGCTGGCGGACACTGCGTACGGCGAGAAAATGGCGATCCACTGGATGGACGTAGCCCGCTATGCCGACTCACACGGCTATCAGGACGATAACTACCGTTCCATGTGGCCCTGGCGGGATTGGGTGATTCATGCATTCAACGAAAACCTGTCTTACAAAGAATTTATTACCTGGCAACTGGCAGGAGATATGATGCCAAGTGCTACCCGCGAACAACTGCTGGCATCCGGCTATAACCGCAATCATAAAATCACCGAAGAGGGAGGTGTTATTGATGAAGAATACCGCATTGAATACGTATCAGACCGCACCAACGCTTTCGGTAAAAGCCTGCTGGGCATTACCATTGAATGCGCCCACTGCCACGATCATAAATACGATCCGTTTTCACAAAAAGAATACTATGAACTATTCGCCTTCTTTAATAATATAAAAGAAGTCGGACTGCAATCTTCCGTAGGTGGCCCTGAAACCTACGCCAAATCGCCTTATATGGAGATCACCAAAGAAGATCTCAAAGGCGTTTTGCACTTCATCAACAAGCAAGACACCAACCGGTTGATTGTATCCGTGATGGGAGAACGGGATACCACCAGAAAAACGTATATCCTTGGCMGTGGTAACTACGACAACCCTACGTTGGAAGTCACCCCGGAAACACCGCATTCCGTATTACCTTTCGATACCAAACAATATCCTGCTAACCGCCTCGGTTTGGCAGCCTGGCTGTTTGACAAGCGCAACCCGCTCACCGCAAGGGTTTTCGTGAATCAGCAATGGCAGGAAATTTTCGGCAGAGGGATCGTTAAAAGCACGGGCGACTTTGGTATGCAGGGCGATTTGCCCACCAATCCGCAGTTGCTCGACTGGCTCGCCAGCGACTTTATGCAGCATGGCTGGAATATTAAACGGCTCATGAAACAAATGGTGATGTCGGCCACCTATAGGCAGTCGGCGGTAGCTTCCAAAGAAAAACAGAAAGCAGATCCGGAAAATATTTACCTCTCCCGTGGACCCCGTTTCCGCCTGCCCGCAGAGCTGGTGCGCGACCTGGTGTTACAAAGCAGTGGTTTGTTGGTACATACCATCGGAGGCCCCAGTGTAAAGCCTTATCAACCTAAAGGATTATGGGAAATGGCTACTTCCGGCAGGGGCATCCTCGCCACTTACAAACAGGATCATAATGAAAGCCTGTACCGCCGCGGATTGTACACGTTTATTAAACGTACCGTACCACCACCTTCCATGATGATTTTCGATGCCAGTAACAGAGATCAGTGTGAAGTGAAACGCAGCAATACCAATACGCCGCTGCAGGCATTGATCATGCTGAATGACCCTACGGTGCTGGAGGCCTCCAGGGTATTGGCTTCGCGGCTGCTCCAACAAAATAATACACCAGCGAAAAATATAGAACAGGCTTTCCGTTTGATTGTTTGCCGCACGCCGCAACAGCAGGAAGTAGCGCTTTTGCAAAAGTACTACGATCAGCAGCAGCAGTTGTATAAGCAGCAACCTGCCAATGCTGTCAAACTCCTGCATCACGGAGAATATCCGATGGCTACCAACCTGGACAACGCACAGTGGGCAGCTATGATGCAGGTCATTACGACTATTTATAACCTGGAGGAAACCCTTTCGAAAACATAACCGGGGCCATCACCCTTTCAAATATAGGAAGATGAAAAACGAATTTATAGAGCATCACCTGAATATGAATCGCCGCAAATTCTTGTCACGACTGAGTTTGGGCGTAGGTAGTCTGGCGTTGGGATCTTTGCTGATACCGGATATTTTTGGCAAAGGCGGTGCAGAAGAGGCCCCGTTTATTCCAGGTGTGCCACACTTTGCACCGAAGGCAAAAAGAATCATTTACCTGTTCCAGAATGGAGCACCATCGCAGCTGGAGACCTTCGATTATAAACCAAAGCTGCGTGAAATGATGGGGCAGGAGCTGCCGGCATCTATCCGCGGGGGGCAACGTTTAACGGGCATGACAGCCGGACAGACGTCGTTCCCACTGGTGGGATCGCATATCGATTTTAAACAGTACGGCGACTCGAGAGCCTGGGTGAGTGACTTCTTTCCGCATACCGCAAAGATTGTGGACGATATCTGTATTGTGAGATCGATGTATACAGAAGCCATTAACCATGATCCTGCCTTAACATTTTTCCAGACCGGTGCACAGCAGGGGAACCGCGCCAGCTTTGGGTCCTGGATGAGTTATGGACTGGGTAGTGAGAATAAAAACCTGCCGGCATTTTGTGTGTTGTTGTCGAGAGGAAAAGGTAATGGGCAGGGTGTATATTCGAAGCTCTGGTCAAACGGATTTTTAGATAGTATTCACCAGGGAGTGCAGTTCAGCAGTGGCGAAAGTCCGGTGCTTTACCTCAACAACCCCGATGGTATTGACATGGCCAATCGCCGGCAGATGCTGGATCAGTTGTCTGCTTTGAATGATCAGTCGCTGAAAGAATTTGGTGATCCGGAAATTGCCACCAAGATACAACAGTATGAAATGGCGTACCGGATGCAAACGGCGGTGCCGGAGTTAACGGATCTCTCCAAAGAATCCGATGATATTATTAAAATGTATGGACCGGAATGCCTGGTGCCCGGTACTTTTGCGGCCAACTGCCTGTTGGCCAGGAAGCTGTCTGAAAGTGGAGTGCGTTTTATTCAGTTGTACCACCAGGGCTGGGATCAGCATGGTAATCTGCCGAATGAAATGGCGGGCCAGGCGAAGGATGTGGACCGTGCGTCTGCGGCATTGATTACCGATTTGAAACAACGGGGTTTGCTGGATGAAACGCTGGTAATCTGGGGCGGCGAATTTGGCCGTACTAATTATTGTCAGGGTAAAATGACGGCCGACAATTACGGTCGTGATCACCACCCGCGCTGCTTCTCCATCTGGATGGCTGGTGGTGGCGTAAAGCCAGGCGTATATGGAGAAACAGACGAATTTGGTTACAACATCATCAAAGATCCGGTGCATGTACATGATTTTCATGCCACCGTTTTACACCTGATGGGACTGGATCACGAAAAATTAACTTTTAAACACCAGGGTCGCCGTTACCGGCTTACTGACGTTGCCGGTAAAGTAATACCGGGATTGATGGCCTGATAAATAGATAACCATGGAAAGAAGAAAATTCATACAAGCGTCGGCGTTAGTAACAGCCTCTTTTTACATTTCCCGCGATCTTTTTGCGAAGCCGAAAGGACCGGTTTATGGCCACAATGGCATGCGTTATGCCCTGGATACCAAGTGGGGAACACTGGACAGCAGCCGGTACCCCGTGAAAGATTGCCATGAAATGGTGCAGGACAAGAAAGGTCGGATCATCCTGCTGACCAATGAAACGAAAAATAATATTCTCGTCTACAATAAATCTGGTAAACTATTGGAAAACTGGGGTCATGAATTTCCTGGTGCACATGGTTTAACCCTCAGTAATGAGAATGGTACGGAGTATTTATTTATCACCGATACCGAAAAACATCAGGTATATAAAACTACCATGGATGGAAAAATCATTATGACGATTGACTATCCTGCGGAAACCGGTAAGTACACGAAGAAGGAAGAATTTGTGCCTACAGAAACCACGGTAGCAGCTAATGGTGATTTTTATATAGCAGATGGATATKGTGCGCAATATGTGATGCACTATGACCGCACAGGAAAGCTGTTKGCGATTTGGGGAGGAAGAGGTCAGGGAGATGAACACCTGGACAATGCGCACGGTATCACCGTAGATCATCGCCAGGGCACGCCTACGCTCATTGTTACTGATAGAACACGTAATTGTTTTAAACGTTTCAGCATGGACGGGAAATTACAGGAAGTAATTGCCCTGCCAGGCGCTTGCGTGTGCCGTCCGGTGATCAAAGGAGATCATCTCTATGCGGCGGTATTACGTTCTCCCAATATGGACAAGGAAGGCAGCGGTTTTGTGACCGTGCTGGACAAGGATAACAAAGTAGTATCTAATATTGGTGGTACCGCTCCGGTGTATACCAATGGCCAGTTACAGCCGATGCAGCAGGCAGAAAAAATATTTGTACATCCTCATGATGTGTGTGTAGACAATGATGAAAATTTATATGTGGCGCAGTGGGCTTCAGGGAAAGTGTATCCATATAAACTCAGGAGGGTATAATGATATTGAAACAGCGACTCCGTTGGCAGGCAGTAGGTAGTAATGTGTTGTTTGCCGCTAATATTTTTATTCTTTTTTTACTCGTTTTCAATAGCCAGGTAGTATTACCGCCCTGGCTGCAGGTATTGGGACGTATGCATCCCTTGCTGTTACACTTTCCGATAGTGCTGCTGCTGATAGCCGGCGTATTAACGTTTATCCGTTTGCGTGAGCCGGCAACCGAAGCCTGGAAGCAACAGTTCACCGCTATTTTGCTGCTTGCTGGTGCACTGAGTGCAGTCGTTACCGTTATCATGGGCCTCTTTCTTTCCAAAGAAGAAGGCTATAATGGCAGTGGTATCCTGCAATGGCATAAGTGGAGTGGGGTAGGCATCTGCTGGTTGGCTTCGGCGTTGTATTGGCTGGGACAATCTGCTACGCCCCGTTTGCGGCTGCAGCAGGTGGGAGTAGTCATTACTGTAGTATTGTTAGTGTTGACAGGTCATTTTGGCGCCGATATCACCCATGGGGAGAACTTTGTACTGGCGCCGGTAACGCCTGCCGGAAAAAAGGGCGCGGTACCGTTTGATCAGGCKCTGGTATATGAGCACCTGGTGAAGCCAATACTGGAAGAAAAATGTATGAATTGCCATAATGCCGGTAAAGCAAAAGGGGAATTGGCCATGGATCTGCCGCAGCAGTTGTTGAAAGGAGGAAAGAGTGGTAAGCTGTTTGTGGCTGGTAAACCGGAAGTGAGCCTGTTACTGGAAAGATTACACATGCCACTTGATGCAAAGAAGCATATGCCTCCTGCAGGCAAGCCACAGCTAACAGACGAAGAAGTAACATTGTTGTATTACTGGATAAAAGGCGGGGCCGATTTCAAAGCGAAAGTAGCCGCACTTCCGGCGCATGATAGCTTACGTTTGCTGGCGGCCACGATGTTGCAACCAGAAGAGAAAAAGGAACCCGTGTATGATTTTTCTGCTGCAGATGAAAAGCTGGTGGAAAAACTCAACAATAACTATCGCGTTATTTATCCGATCGCCTTACATGCGGCGCCGCTGATCGTGAACTGCTATAACAAAGATCAGTTCAACAGCAAGGCCATCGAAGAGCTGTTGCCATTAAAAAAACAGATCATTGAAATGCACCTGCAGAAAATGCCGGTAGCCGATGCGGATTTGAAAACCATTTCGCAGTTTCAACAACTGAGAGCACTGAATCTGAGCTTTACAAACCTGAAAGGGAAAACGCTTGACGCCCTGGCGTCGTTGCCTCACCTGGAAAGCTTGTCGTTGTCCGGCACGCCGGTAACGATGGCCGAACTGCAGGCGTTGAAGAAAGCGCCGGCCCTGAAGGAGCTATATCTCTGGAATACCTCGCTGACAGCAGCTGATATGCAACAGGTACAAAGTGCATTCAAACAGGTAGCTGTGATCAAAGGATTTATGGACGATGGTAACCTGCTGAAGCTGAATCAGCCGCAGTTGATGAACACCGCCATGATTTTCAGGGATCAGATACAGTTGATATTGAAACATCCGATCAGAGGCGCGGAAATACGCTATACTACGGATGGCACAGTGCCGGATAGTATGCAATCGCCGGTGTTTAAAGACAGCCTGTTAATCGACAAGAATGTCACCATTCGTGCTATTGCCTGTAAGAAAGGCTGGTATGCCAGTGATCCGGTGCAGTATAGCTTTTATAAGTCTTCGTATATCCCTGACAGTATCCTGCTGGTTACACAGCCGCATAGCTCTTATCCGGGCATCGGGCCAAAAACACTCATTGATCTCCAGAAGGGAGGTGTAGAGCATGGCAATGGAAAATGGTTGGGATATAATGGAAAGCCAATGGAAGTAGTCATGCTGTTTAAAAAGCCAGTTTCGTTGCAGCAGGTGGCGGTGKGCAGTTTGAGCAATGTGGGCGCTTATATTTTCCCTCCTTCCAAAGTAGAAGTATGGGGAGGGCCGGATGCGCAGCATCTGAGACTCCTGAAAAAAGTGATGCCTGCTGCCGGCAAAAAGGATGATCCCGTAACTGCGCTGGATATAGATTGCAGTTTCCCGCTGACAAGTTTGTCTTGTATAAAAGTGATCATGTCGCCGCTTCCTAAGATTCCTGAGTGGCATCCGGGCAAAGGAAATCCGGGTTGGGTGTTTGCAGATGAAATACGCTTTAATTAGCTGTGTAATTCGCCTACCTTTGACAGGTAAGGGAGTACCAGATGAAACAGCATAAGTATGAAGAAATAGCCGCCGATATAGCCCGTAACATCGAAGGCGGGCAATACCTGCCGGGGCACAAGTTACCTTCTGTAAGGGCGTTGAAAGAGCGTTATCAAACCAGTTTAAGCACTATACAAAGTGCGTATGATGATTTGTTATTGAACGGATGGGTAGAGAGTGTGCCCCGGTCGGGTTATTTTGTAAGTGCCCGGCCGGCGCCGGTAGCCGATACCGGTGAAACGACGGTGATCCGTGATCCGGTATTCCGTGCTAACCTGGCGGTAATTACCTCTGAGAACCTGCAACGCAGTGTGTTGTCGGAATTCAATGTGGCGGCTCCCGGCGATCTGCTGTTACCCCAACAGTTATTACTTAAAACCATGCAACAGGTGATCCGGGAAAAGGGCGCCGCGTTGTTGAAATATTACCCTCCCAATGGATCGGCTGCGTTGAGAGCCGCCATCACCAAACGTGCCGCGCACTATCATACCCGTTTACAGGCCAATGAATTATTGATTACAGATGGCGCCTTGCAGGCGGTATACATTGCCCTGGCGGCCGTATGCGAGCCGGGTGATGTGATTGCCATTGAAAGTCCCTGTATATTTTCTGTACTGGAAGTGATCCGTGTATTGCGTTTAAATGTGGTGGAAATTCCGGTGCATCCCCGTACCGGCTTTGATATTGCCGCATTGCAGCAGGCGTGTACGCTGCATACTTTTAAAGCGATTGTAGTAACGCCTAATTTTCATAATCCTACCGGTGCATTGATGACAGACGAGCAAAAGCGTTTGTTGTTACAGGTGGCGCAAACCAACGGCATTGCGTTAATTGAAAATGATATTTACGGAGAGCTGTATTTCGATGGGAAGCGGCCTTCTACCATTCGTTCTTTTGATGAGAGTGGCTGGGTAATGACTTGTGCCTCTTTTGCGAAGTCGCTGGCGCCGGGCATCCGGCTGGGGTGGCTGTCGGCCGGGCGCTTTTTCCGGCAGGCAGAGCAGATCCGTTTTGCGATTGGCAGTGCCGTGTCGCCCGTGTACCAGGAAACGATGCTGAAGATCCTCGAAAGTAGTGCTTATGAAAAGCATCTCCGGGTATTCCGCCGGCAGTTGCAGGCGCAATGTAACCAGAGTATTAAGTTAATAAAGGCACATTTTCCGGCGGATACTGTTTTATCCCGTCCGCAGGGTGGTTATCACTTATGGGTACAGATGCCGCCCAGGCAGGATATGAAGGCTTTTTACCGGTATTGTGCGCAAATAGGCGTGAAGTTTACCCCCGGATCAGCATTTTCTTTCCGTCCCATTTTTGAGCATTCTTTCCGGTTGGTATTTGCGGACAAGTATACTGCTGCCAAAGAGGCGGTACTTCGTAAGATAGGTACCTATGCGTCTACCCATCAAAAATAATCTGTACCGCCTGGATTTTTGTTGACTGTATCTTCCCGGCTGGTGGGCATCTGCTACTTTCGTAGCTCAAGTTTAACTGTAGGGATATGGATACAYAAGTGATTACAAAGTTTGCAGTGGCATCAGATAAGATGCTGGATGAATTGTTATACCTGCTGCGTACCTGGATGTCGGAGCATCCGGATGAAGTGCCGGAAGGCACCTATACGAGAAAAATACTGGTCAATACGATGAATAGTTTTTCCAGTCAGTGGCTGATTGTATATGCCGGAGACGAGCCGGCGGGATTTGCTTTTCTGACAGATGCGGGTGAGCGCCCGGCCATCCTTGACAATAAGCGAATCGTGCAGTTGGTAGCTTTCGGGGTGTTGTCCGCATATGCCGGTGGGGTGGTGGAAACATCGCTGCTGGAGAAATGTATGACGATTTACAAGGGACGCGATGCTATGTGGACGATGCCCACTGCGGCCAACAGACCGTTTCTGGAAAGCGGAGGATTTGTGCAACAGGCAGCAACCTCTTATTGGGTGAAGGAGCAACTATAACGGATATACGTGGAATATTTTATTATCTTAATGCCTTATTCGTCCACGTATAATTGAAGCATATGACTTTCCGGTACTTCGCGTTGTTATCCATTTTATTTTATCATTTGTCGGCGGCTGCGGAGCCTATCAAAATTGCCTGTTTGGGTGCAAGCATCTGTGCCGGCGCCCGGTTGGCAGATCCGAAAACGCAGTCGTACCCGGCACAGCTGGAACGTATGCTGGGTAAAGGTTACCGCGTGACTAACTACGGGGTGAGCAGTACTACTTTGTTGAAGAAAGGGGATCACCCTTATTGGAATACGCCGCAATATAAAGCCGCGCTGGCCAGCCAGCCGGATATTGTAGTTATTGATCTCGGTGGGAACGACAGCAAGCTGGTGAACCGTGTATACCTGGATGAGTATGAAAAAGATTATCGTGAGATGATCGCGGCTTTTAAATCGTTGCCTTCAAAGCCGCGTATAGTGCTGCTACTGCCGATTCCATCGTTTGTGCCGGATACCACGCAGATCTGGGACCCGGTGATTGCCAAAAGTATTCTGCCTAAAGTGAGATGGGTGGCGCATGAGGAAAATGTGGAAGTAGTAAATATGAATGCGTTGTTTATTGGGAGGCCGGCATTGTTGCCGGATGGGATTCATCCGGAACTGGAAGGCACTACAAAGATGGCGAAAACGTTGTATGAGGTGATTCATCCGGAGGCGGCGCCGTCGTTACATCTGCTTAATAATTTACCTAATCATGTGTCCACCAGTTATTTCTATGGCTATCATGCCGTGGATTTTGATTTCAAAGGACGGGATTGCAAAGTGGTAGCACCGGTACGGGAAGCGGCCGGTCATCCGTGGATTTGGCGGGCCCGCTTCTGGGGGCATGAGCCACAAACAGATATTGCGTTGCTGGAAAGAGGATTTCATGTGGTGTATTGTGATGCGTCGGAATTATTCGGTAATGAAGAAGCTATTCAATTGTGGAACGACTTCTATGCCATGCTGCATGGAAAAGGATTAGCGGAGAAGGCGGTGATGGAGGGCATGAGCCGGGGTGGTATTTACGTGTATAACTGGGCGGCTGTGAACCCGGATAAGGTGGCAGCCGTGTACGTAGATAATCCTGTTATAGACCTGACGAGCTGGCCGGGTATACAGTATAAGAAGCAATCTGCCAATCGTGGTGAGTGGGAGGTATTTAAGAAAGATTATCAGCTGACATCTGATTCAGCGGCGCTGGCATTTAAAGGGAGTCCTTTGTATAAGGTAAACGACATTGTAAAGGGTAAATACCCTATGTTGCATGTGTTGGCAGATGAAGACCGGGATGTAATCCCAGCTGAAAATACGCTTCCTTTTGAAGCCAAAGTACGTGCAGCCGGCGGCGATATAACGGTGATGCATAAACCGGGTTTTGCGCATCATCCGCATAGCTTCCCAGATCCCACGCCTATTGTGGATTTCATCTTAAAGGCCTTGCATCGGTAGTTGTTGCAGCAACCATTCCAGCTTATACATTTGATGGAAGCTGTCGTAGTTCATGAGCTCCGCATCGCGTTTAAACTGTGCATCTATCTGGTCCGCCAGTGTGGGATGGTCCCGGAAGGCTTGTTTCACATTCCAGGCAGTTAATGTCTGTAATTGACCATTGGCTGCTGAGAAATAGTATTTGAACTGATCGTCGGGTCCTTCTTTTGGAGATGTAGGTATTTTTCTTTTATACAACAATAGCTTTGGATTGCTATTCAGTATCTGGTAACTGTAGTTGCCTATTATCCTATATACTTCCCCGTTAGTGAGCCGGTAGGCGAAAACCTCCTGCTTATTCAGTTGCAGGATACTGTCTTTATAGAGAATAGTGACATAGCTTTTAGGGGCCAGCGTATATAGTTTAATGCTGCTGGTGCCGGTGCTGTCATGATACCGGAGTTGACGAATGAGGTAGTCATTTACATTGGAATAAATACCTGTTATTTTTTTCTGTGCGGTAAGTGGTATGCTAACGCTCATCAACAACAGGCATATGCCTGCAATGCTTTTAAATCTTTTCATAACCAACCGGAGATTGTTTTAGCTATTGCAATTTTACTAAAACATTTGTTTATACACCCTGTTTTCAGAAAAATGGTATTTTGACAAAAAATCCAGGTACTTGAAAATTATAGGCCAGATATTCCTTTCCTTTATTATTTACCTGCTGCTATGTGCCGCTACATTTTTAATGATAAGAACGATCCTGCAGTATACTGCATTACGGGATGATGTGGGCTTTTTACTATTAAAGCAGGCATATGTAGGGAATAAGGTGTGGAAGGTTGCTTTTTATGTGCATGTATTTTCGGCGATATTTTCCCTGATGGCGGGCTTTACACAATTTGCGGGAGAGCTGTTAAAAGAGCGCCCCTTGGTACACCGGGTTGTTGGACGTTTGTATGCCTGGAATATCATTGTTATCAATTTTCCTGCGGGCATGATCATGGCCTATTACGCAAATGGCTTGCTTCCTTCCAGGATTGCTTTCACCATATTGGATTGTTTATGGTGCTGGTTTACCTGGCAGGGCGTTGCCGCTGCCAAAAGAGGCGATATCGCTGCACACCGCCGTTTTATGATCCGGAGTTATGCACTGACGCTTTCCGCAATCACACTCAGAAGCTGGAAAGAAATCTTATCGCATAGTTTTGATATCGACCCGCTTACCTTATACATGATTGATGCCTGGCTGGGATTTGTGCCCAACTTATTATTAGCAGAAGGATGGATTTATTTTAAAATCATCCCCTTGACAGCGCAAGCTGATAAAAGATCAAGTACATAATAGCGCCAATGATAATCGACAAGCAGAGGAGGAAAGTAATGATCCCCGCTGTAAGTGCTATTGTTTCGCCTTTTGATTGAAATACGCGGTAAATTTTCCGGGAAAAGAAATAACATATCCAGCCTATAACAAAGGCTACTGTCATGAAGAAAAGAATAGCCACAATAGAAGATCCCATAGGTATTATTTTAGGTTGATGACCATATTCCAGGTTTTATCTACTTCATACGGTCTTGGGCCGGAGCCGGTAGCCGCAAAGAGATGTGTAGGTTTGCCGTTCTCAAATAAAAGAAAAGGCCGTTCAAAGTTGGCTTGATGCGTGGTAGTGCCATCATTCCATTTCACGATACGGGAATAGGCTTTTACCGGATTGGATAGTTTCCAGTCGACGCCATTTTTAGAAGTAGCATGAATACCGCCACCTTCTTCTCCGCAAATATGTCCGAAGCGATCTTTCATGATCAGTTCATATTGTTTGCCAGACCACCATACAAAGGGATCTTCCACATCGTTGTCCATGTTTTCCTTACTGTGAAAGGAGAATACCGGTTTGTCGGATAATCTTTCGTACACTGCATCATAGCGTTTGGCGCCTGCGGCTCCCAGCAGTAGCGGCGGCGATTGATCTTTGGACGATGATTTATACATCAGGTATACGCTGCCATCAGGTTTGATGACCGGCGACGGATTGGAGGTAATAGAAGCGTCCCATTTACCAGGGCGCGGTGATATTACCGGGTGGTCCATGCGTTTCCAGGGACCGAAAACAGAGTCAGACACGGCCATGCCTACACGCTTGTGCATCCAGGCGCGTTGGGCGCGACCATCCGCCCATACATCCTCGCGGTTATCGGGCACTTTGAAATCGTATGAGGTACCCATGTAATAGAGCAGGTATTTATTTTTATATTTTACAATTCTCGGGTTGTGTGTCACCAGTCCATCGAAGAAGTCTTTTCCGCGGGGAGCCAGCACTACTTCTGCGAAGGTGTACGGCCCTTCCGGCGTAGGTGAGGTGGCTCTCACAATTTGTGAATTGGTGACCCAGTTGCCGAAGCCCAGGTCTTTCGACCAGCGGGACGCAAACATATGATATTGCCCGTCTTCTCCTTTTACCACAGAGGGGTCCCATACCCAATAGTCGTCCATTTTAAAACCGCCACCTACGGGAGCCGTGAGCAGTTTATCTGCAAAAGCGGTGTCGGTAGTGCCAGCCAATAGTCTATTGGCGCCCAGCAGAGATGGAAGAATAATGCCTGCGGTGACTTGTTGAATAAAAGTGCTTCTTTTCATGTGTCCAACGTGTTACAATCGACTATAGGTATATTGAGAATAGTGCAACATACAAAAAAATGAGGGGATAGGAAATACCGGAGTTTTTCAGGAATTTTACGGAAACCCGTGATCCCTTATGAACTTAGACGAATTAAAAGAGGAACTATTAGCAAGATGGTTAACCGCATACGATGAAATAACGACACTGGAAAATTATCAAGCAGAAGCTGTTAACTGGGTATTTTCAGATCGTTTTCAGTTTGAGTTGTCCACTTATACCAAAGAAGGATTCCCTCCTGGCGAAGGGTTATTAAGTGAACCGCCATCAGAAGAGGAGTATTTTACCTGGGGATTAGATGCGGTTGGGAGACCTTGCTACTATAGTGGAAGAAATGTCTGGAAGGGTTTTTTTACTTATTCTGAAGAGTTGGTAGAGTATGTGGATTTTGAGATGGGGACAGCGCTACCTAATCGTATACGACGGATTATATATAAGGATGGTAAGAAAGTAAGCTATCAAGTGCTTGGTATTAACGGAGGAGTATGGAATATCTCGGAGGCAGGCCCCACTAAAGAAGATAAGTTGGCATACATTCGGGAAGATATCATATGCTCAGTGGAGCAATATCATTATGAAGGAGATCGTATTGCATATGCAGACTGCTTATATGCCTATGAGGAAGAAGAAAATTATACTACTAACCTCTATACCTACACGTCAACAGGAGAATTATACGAAATAACTAAAGTTGATGTCGATGGCAAACGCAGGTGTCAATATGCACAGCCGGTAGTGGACATGACACTGGAGGAATTGCAGGAGGAAGTAGCACAGCGAATGGCGGCAGATGTTGTGGATACATTGGTTGCTTATGGCGTGGATGTACCATTGGCAGTGTTAGAAGTCGGTTATCGTGTCATTGCTAATTATATGCCTATGTTAAGAGTGGTATCGCGAGCTGATTGGACAGCGTATGTGGAGGAAAACGGAGAGGAGGAATTATTTGCTTTATTGGTGATAGGAGGAGATGCAGAGTATATTGAACTAATTCCTCAAAATAGCGACCATCTGTTTACTGCGTTTAATGCACACTTGAAAACATTGGATATTTACGAGCCAGCAGAGGCCATGATCAGGAGGACCGCCCAATTATTAACAGCCGGACTAGTGGCTGCTAAGTTATCCGTCACAGAAGACTTCATCGCTTTTTCTGCGGACTGGAGTATGGCAGATGATTTAGACGAAGTGTTAACGGATGGTGGTATGCCTAAAAACCAAATCGCTGACTGGCGGAAAAGAGGGATTATTTAGATCAATTTCCGTCCTAACTACTCCCATTCTTTCCTTCAGATTCATTTATATTTGAACCCATTTAACAGGATCATTAACATGAGCAATAAAATCAAAGTAATGGCGATTTGCGGCAGCACCCGGGAGGTTTCCTCCAATCACCATCTTATCAAGGCTATTACCACGCTAAGCGCAGATATATTCGACGTGCAGTTATGGGATGGACTCACCGGCTTACCGCATTTCAATCCTGATTTGGATATGCTGCCGGAAAGTGCGCCGGAGCCTGTACAGCAATTCCGCGAACAACTGACTAAAGCTGATGCCGTGTTGATTTGTTCACCGGAGTATGCCATTGGCGTGCCGGGAACATTAAAAAACGCGATTGACTGGACCGTTTCCTCCATGCAATTTTCCCGTAAACCGGTGGCATTGATTACGGCGGGGACTTCGGGGTATAAGGCGCATCAGTCGTTGCTGGGAACCTTACTCATTATAGAGTCTAAAATAGGAGAGAAGGCGCAGATAGTAGTATCTGGCGTAAAGCGGAAAGTGAATGAGCAGGGTGTGATTACCGATCCTGAAACGGAAACGCAGGTACGAAAATTGATAGCTACGCTGGCTGCTGTGGTGGCGGGTGAAGAAGAAGACGTTGTATTATTACCAGCGCCGTCGTTATTTTAAATAATTATTTGAGAAGATGTAGTTGCCTTAAAAAGAGGCAGCATTACATAAACTGATTTAAATTAGAAAAAGATGATGGGAGATTGAAGCAGATATACCTGTTTCAATCTCCCATCATCTTTTCAATCTCCCAAAAATCAAAAGTAAAAATCAGTATAATCAGTTTAATCCTGTCCCAGGACAAAAAAATCGCTTATTTACCAATCGCATACTTTGTATTTTCAGTAATCCCTTTCCAGGTATCTGTGCGGAAAGGCGCAGCCGGGAAACCTTCTTTGTTAAAGAGGTTATCTTCCAGGTTATCATCCGCCCAGCCATAACGTACCGCTACAGGATTGCTGACTTCTTCGGAGAATACCACTACTTTATCGCCTGTTACATAGGCTTTGGCATAATGGAATTGCTGATCGGCGCCGGCTACTTCAAAGCCTCTGATATAGCCGTATTTATCGTTTGCCGTAAGACCACCGCCCACGCTGGTAAAGCTGAGGGTTACTTTATTACCGTTGGTTTGCATGGACTGATACACAGGACCACTGTACACGTTGTTTTCACCATAGGTATTATGTAAGGCCACAGCTGCCAGTCTTTTCCCTACGTCCTGTTTATTTCTTGGGTGAATGTCTTTCGGGTCTCCCACGTCTGTAATAACGGCCATGCCTGTATTAGGAACGTTCAATGTAAGCGTTTGGGCTTCTCTTAACTCTGCCCAGGTGCTTCCGTGTTGGCTATTGCCGTTGGCAGAATTGAAGCTGGCCAGTTGTACAAAGTAGAAGGGGAATTCGCCCTGATGCCATAACCTGCGCCAGTCGCTGATGAGCAGCGGAAATGATTTGCGGTATTCATAAGCGCGGCCGGCGTTGGTTTCGCCCTGGTACCAGATAGCGCCTTTGATGGCAAATGGTAATATGGGATGAATCATGGCATTATACAGCAGGGAAGGGTAGCTGTTGGGGCCTACACTCACTTCGGGGATAAAGGCGGATGCCATGCGGTAAGCCCAATCGCCCGCCAGTGATTGTTTGTGGCCTGTTATGTTCACAAATATGTCGGATGCATCGCCGGTAAAACCACCGCCACCGCCGGTATCTTCTATTCTTACTGCAATCGTGTTTTTACCTGCTTTTAACACACCGGCCGGAATCTGATACAGGCGGGTAGCATTGTAAGCATTGGTGCCGCCAACGCGGGCGCCATTGATATACGTCACATCGTTATCATCGATAGTACCCAGGCTTAATTCAGCGGGTTTGCCAGCATCAGCAGCGGCGATGTCGAAGCTGCGGCGGAACCAGATGACGCCGTCGAAGTCGCCGATCTGCTGGGTTTCCCAGGCGCCGGGTACTTTCATTTTGTCCCACGACTGATCCGCCACGGTTTCGGCCGACCAGCCGGCGGCGGTAGCTGCATCGGGCAATTCGCCCTGTTTAGACGCTATGAGTTGCTGCACACGTTTTTTATTGGCTATCGCAAAAGAGTCGATGTTCAATACCGGCGCATTTTTTATGAGGTCGCTGAATACTTCGTTATTGGCCATTCCATCGCGGCTGATCCAGGTTTCCACCATGGAGCCGCCCCAGGACGTGTGTATAAGGCCAATAGGGACATGTAACTGCTCGTTGAGGGCTTTGGCAAAGAAGTAGCCAACGGCAGTAAAATCGCCGGTATTTTCAGGGCTGGCGGCCTTCCAGGCACTAGGCTTGATATCCGCTTTAGGTGTAGCGGAAATATCTTTCGGTAAATAGAAATGCCGGATATCAGGGTTCGCAGATGCCGCTTTGGCTTTATCTGCGTTCAATACTGCATTTACAGGGAATTCCATGTTAGACTGGCCGCTGCACACCCACACATCTCCCATCAGGATATCATGTAGGGTGATATTGTTCTGGCCCTGTACGGACAAATTATAAGGGCCTCCCGCTTTCTCCGCATTCAACAATACTTTCCACTGGCCGTTTTTGTCTGCTTTAACGGTTTTCGTTTGTCCGTTAAACTGAATGGTCACTTTTTCATTTTTATCTGCCCAGCCCCATACCGGAATGGGTTTATCGCGTTGCAGTACCATGTTGTCGCCGAAGATATTGGGAAGACGAACAGTGGCCCATCCAACCGAGGTAATCATCGTGGTGGCCAGTAACAAAACTGTTTTTTTCATATTTGTGGTATTGTCGTTATCAAGAGAAATGCGTGGAATCGCTATGCGCCTATAAATGTAAGCAAGCGTTTTTTTATTTTATAACTTTTATGATAAAGAGGTGACAAGTGGCGACTTAAAATTATATACAAATAACCCTGAATAGTGTAACAGATTCCCTTCGTACCKGAAGTAGCTTTGCATAAAATCGTTAGAAATATGTCAATCGCTATATCCGTGCAGCCTACTGCACATAAGAAACAAGAGATCAAAGAATCATACCCTGTATTGGAAATGACTTGTGCTGCCTGTGCCATCAGCGTGGAATCAATGCTTAAATCTGTTCCCGGTGTATCTGATGCCGGTGTGAACTTCGCCAATCAGCGCGCCTGGGTAGTATATGATCCATCCGTAGTTACGCCGGAAGGCCTGCAGAGCAGTGTTCGCAGCGTTGGTTACGATTTGCTGATCAATAAAGAAAACCAGGAAGAAGAACAGGCGGCCGCACAGCAAAAGCACTACCAGCAAATCAAACAAAGAACCATCTGGTCGGCGGTATTATCGCTCCCTGTGGTGATCATTGGTATGTTTTTCATGGATATGCCTTATGGTAACTATATCATGATGGCGTTTGCCACACCGGTAGTGTTTTTCCTGGGTCGTCACTTCTTCGTGAATGCATGGAAGCAAGCCAAATTTGGTAAGGCCAACATGGATACACTGGTGGCATTAAGTACCGGTATTGCCTGGTTGTTCAGTGCCTTCAATACTTTTTACCCTGAATTCTGGCACCAGCGCGGGTTGCATGCACACGTCTATTTTGAAGCAGCAGCGGTAGTTATTGCGTTTATATCTCTCGGAAAATTACTGGAAGAAAAAGCGAAATCAAATACTTCCTCTGCCATCAAGAAACTGATGGGCTTACAACCTAAAACCGTATTGCTGGTAGGCAGTGATGGTAATACCACCGAAATTCCTATTGCACAGGTACAGGTAAATGACCTGTTGCTGGTGAAACCCGGAGAAAAAATCCCGGTAGACGGTAAAGTCGCCAATGGTACTTCCTATGTAGATGAAAGCATGATTACCGGAGAGCCGGTAGCGGTGGCTAAAAAAGCCGGAGAACCGGTGTTTGCAGGTACTATTAACCAGAAAGGCAGCTTTCAGTTCCATGCAGAAAAAGTAGGCTCCAACACCCTGCTGGCACAAATTATCAAGATGGTGCAGGAAGCCCAGGGCAGTAAAGCGCCGGTACAGAAGCTGGTGGATAAAATAGCCGGCATCTTTGTACCGGTGGTGATTGGTATTGCCATCTTAACCTTTGCTACCTGGATGATATTAGGGACAGATAATGCCTTTAGTCATGCGTTGCTCACCGCCGTTACTGTACTGGTGATTGCTTGTCCTTGTGCGCTGGGACTGGCTACCCCTACCGCTATCATGGTGGGAGTAGGTAAAGGCGCTGAAAACAATATCCTCATCCGTGACGCAGAAAGCCTGGAGCTGGCCCATAAAGTAAATGCCCTGATACTGGATAAAACCGGTACCATCACCGAAGGTAAACCTGTAGTAACAAGCATTATCTGGAATACCGAAGGAGATACCGCTCAAAAAGTGCTGTATGCACTGGAACGCCAGTCAGAACACCCGCTGGCAGAAGCGGTAGTGGCTCATTTGCAGGAACAAAATATTACTCCTGTAGCATTGGATCATTTTGAAAGCATTACCGGACAAGGAGTAGAAGGTCGCTTTGAAGGTAGCACCTGGTACATAGGTAACGCCAAACTGATGGCAGCGCATAAAGTACTGCTGGATGCCACTACCAAAGCCAAAGCCGGCGCATTGCAGGCCGCCGCTAACACCGTAGTATATTTTGCGGTCGATAAACAACTGCTGGCCGTGATTGCCATTGCCGATAAAATCAAAGCTACTTCCAAAGCGGCTATTGAAACCTTGCAGCGCAGCGGTATTGAAGTATATATGCTCACCGGCGATAATGCCCACACCGCAGCGGCTGTAGCCCAACAGGTAGGGATTAAACACTATAAAGCAGAAGTATTGCCCTCTTATAAAGCCGAATTTGTGAAAGAGCTGCAACAGGCCGGTAAAGTGGTTGCCATGGCGGGAGATGGTATCAACGACTCCCAGGCGCTGGCACAGGCTGATGTGAGCATCGCGATGGGTAAAGGTTCTGACATCGCTATGGATGTGGCTAAAATGACCCTGATCACCTCAGATCTGAACAGTATCCCCCGGGCATTTAAATTATCCGGAAAAACTGTCAGCACAATTAAACAAAATCTCTTCTGGGCGTTTATATATAATGTCATCGGTATTCCAATTGCGGCGGGTGTATTATTCCCGATCAATGGATTCCTGCTGGACCCAATGATTGCTGGTGCAGCTATGGCATTGAGTTCTGTGAGTGTGGTGAGTAACAGTTTACGTCTTAAAATGACCAAACTATAATTATGTAAAAGGAATTATGAATTGTGTAACAATCCCCGGTTCCTTCTCTCGTAATTTTACACCATCAAACAGACAATCATCTCACAAAAAAATAAATAAAATGGAAACAGTACAATTCAAAACCAATATAAAATGTTCAGGATGTATAGCAACGGTAACGCCTGTATTAAATGAACTAGCCGGCGCCGATAACTGGGAAGTAGACCTGAATAGCCCGGACAAAGTGCTCACCATCGCCAAAGAAAACCTGGATAAAAGTGAAGTAAGAGTAGCGATAGAAAAAGCAGGTTATAAAGCAGAAGCATTATCATAATATCAGCGCATCAATTCTTACAAACCTTAAAACGACATAACATGAAAAAGATATTACTGGCAGGAATGGTTTTAGTAGCCGGATTTTTCCAACAAGGTAAGGCACAGGACAAAGCTACTTCTTCCCAACTTTCTCCTTTGCTGACACACTACTATCAGCTGAAAGATGCGCTGATTGGCAGCAATGCCACCACCGCTGCGGCACAGGCCGATGAATTTGTAAAAGCTGCCGCCAAAGTAGATATGAAATCAATGCCTGCGGCAGATCACAACGCTTACATGCCTTTGTCCGACAAATTATTAGCCGATGCCAAAGGAATTGCAGGCACTAAAGACATCAGCAAACAACGGGAGTATTTTAAAACATTGTCAGATAATATCTATACACTGGCGAAAGCAGTATCCTTATCTGCCGCACCAGTATATCAGGAATATTGCCCCATGAAAAAAGCCTACTGGCTGAGCAGCAGCAACGCCATTAAAAATCCTTACTTCGGCAATCAGATGCTGACTTGCGGTAAAGTAAGCGATACTATTAAGTAGCAGCATTTTAATTTCGACTATGAAAGCACTATTCCTGTATATGATATTTATGAGCCTGTGTGGTGTGGTTACTGCACAGGCTTCTTTCAACCAGGCTCCTAAAGTAGTTCGCTACGATCTGTATGTAGGAGATACCATGGTGAACTACTCCGGAAAAACCAAACATGCGCTCGCCATCAACGGCGCCATCCCCGGCACTACCATGCACTTCACAGAAGGCGATACCGCAGAAATTTATGTGCATAATACCCTGAAAGAAGAAACTTCCATCCACTGGCACGGACTTATTTTACCTAATCAGTACGACGGGGTATCTTACCTCACCACCAGCCCGGTTAAAGCAGGTGAAACACATCTCTACCGGTTCCCCCTTGTACAACACGGTACCTACTGGTATCACAGTCATACCATGTTCCAGGAACAAAGCGGTATGTACGGCGCCATTGTTATCCATAAAAGAAATGAAACTAACGAGAAAGAATATACGTTATTGCTGAGCGACTGGACCGATATGCATCCGCATACTGTGAACCGCTACCTGCATAATGCGAACGACTGGTTCGCCATCAAAAAAGGATCGGTACAGAGTTATGCGGAAGCGGTAAAGCACAAACATTTTTCTACCAAAGTAACCAATGAATGGAAACGCATGAATGCCATGGATGTGAGCGACGTATATTACGAACGCTTTTTGTCCAACGGCCAGTCTGCCGCCACAGCGCCACAGTTTAAAGCTGGCGACAAAGTACGGTTGCGCATAATTAACGGTAGCTCTTCTACCTATTTCTGGTTACACTATGCCGGCGGTAAAATTAGCGTAGTCGCCAACGACGGCGCCGACGTAGAACCCGTAGAAGTAGATCGCCTGCTGGTAGGGGTTTCAGAAACTTATGATGTGGTAGTGACCATACCTGAAAATATGCAGTATGAATTCATGGCTACCGCAGAAGACCGCACCGGCAGCACTTCCCTCTGGCTAGGTGAAGGCATGAAAATGCCGGCCAAACCGCTGCCACGACTGAAGTACTTCGAAGGCATGAAGATGATGAACGGCATGATGCAAATGAACGGCGACCTGGATACCAGCGGCGGTATGCAGATGACCAATCAGCAGATGGATATGAATACCGTGATGTATCCTGAAATTACCGGCGGCGAAGCAGCGGCGCCTATGCAACACGACATGGGTAGTATGCACATGGATAGCACTTCTGGCGATATTGTAACGCTGAACTATGGCATGTTAAAGGCGCCGGAGAAAACCACCTTGCCTGATGGCCCTATGAAAGTACTCAACTTCGAACTAACGGGTAACATGAACCGCTATGTATGGAGTATCAACAATAAAACGGTTTCCGAAACAGATAAGATCTTAATTAAGAAAGGTGAAAATGTAAGAATCGTGCTGTATAACAACACGATGATGCGCCACCCGATGCACTTACACGGACATTTCTTCCGGGTGCTGAACGGACAAGGAGAATATTCCCCGTTGAAAACCGTGTTGGACATCATGCCGATGGAAACGGATACCATTGAATTTGCGGCCACGGAGAGCGGCGACTGGTTCTTTCACTGTCACATTTTATATCACATGATGAGTGGCATGGGACGTGTGTTCAGCTATGAAAATTCACCGCCTAACCCGGAAGTACCAGATCCTGCGATGGCGTATCGCATGTTGAAGAAAGACGACCGCATGATGCATACCATGGCCAGGGTAGGACTGGAAAGCACTGGTAGTGATGGTGAAATCATGGTAGCCAATACCCGTTATCGCTTATCTACCGAGTGGAGGCTGGGATTGAATGATCATCATGGTTATGAAAGTGAAAGCCATTTCGGACGATACATTGGTAAAATGCAGTGGCTGTTTCCTTACGTCGGTTGGGATGTGCGTTACCGCAAAATGGAAGAATCCGAGAAGAATTTATTCGGACAAAAGAATACCAAAGATTTCAGACAGGTATTTCATGTGGGCCTGGAATATACGTTGCCGATGCTGATTGTGGCGGATGCTTCTGTGGATACCGACGGCCGCCTGCGGTTTCAGCTGATGCGGGATGATGTGCCGGTAACGAAACGGCTACGGTTCAGTTTTATGGTGAACACCGATAAAGAATACATGGCCGGCTTCCGGTACATTGTTACCAAAAACTTTGCTATTTCAACACATTACGATAGTGATATGGGACTTGGCGCGGGGATTACATTAAGCTATTAAAACCTACAAGAAATGGATCATCAACATCAGCATGAGCATCAACACGGGCAGCAACATCAACCAGCGCCCGAACATCAACCAGCATCTGAACACGCACATCATGAACATCATTCGCATGGCGATATGCCAAAGGCGCCCGATCATTCCGGCCAGCAGCATGGTGGTCATGGCGGACACCATGATCATCACGCGATGATGATTGCCGACTTTAGAAAACGTTTTTATGTAGTGTTATTATTCACCGTTCCAGTAATGCTGTTATCAAAAATGATTCAGCAATGGTTAGGTATTTCTATAAATTTTACGGGAGATAAGTACCTGTTATTAGCCTTGTCTTCAACGGTTTTTGTATATGGCGGCTGGCCCTTTTTAAAGGGTTGGTACGACGAAATGAAAGCCTGGGAGCCGGGCATGATGACGCTGATCGGATTTGCCATCACCGTGGCTTATATCTATAGTGTGGCCACGGTAGTGGGTTTATCGGGAATGGATTTCTTCTGGGAGTTAACTACCCTGATTCTCATTATGCTGCTGGGGCACTGGATTGAAATGAAATCAGTGATGGGTGCGTCCAGGGAATTGGAATTACTGGTACAGCTAATGCCGGATAATGCGCACCTGGTACATGGTGATCATATCATGGAGGTGCAAACGTCTTCCCTGAAAGCAGGCGATATCATCTTAATCAAGCCAGGTGAAAAAGTAGCCGCAGACGGGGTGGTTACCGAAGGTGAAACCTATCTGAATGAAAGCATGCTGACGGGCGAGTCCAAACCAGTACAGAAGCAGGCCCGCGATAAAGTCATTGCAGGTGCCGTGAACGGCAACGGGGCGATTAAAGTATCCGTGACACATGGATCGGCAGATTCTTATTTATCGCAGGTAGTGAAGTTGGTGCAGGATGCACAGCAATCTAAATCCAAAACGCAGCTGCTGGCAGATAAAGCGGCGCGTTGGCTGACCCTCATCGCCATCCTGGCGGGAGTAGCTACTTTCTTATACTGGTGGATGAGTGGAAGAGATATTTCCTTTGCCATTGAACGGATGGTAACGGTGATTGTGATTTGCTGTCCGCATGCGCTGGGACTGGCAGTACCACTGGTGATCGCTAAATCCACCGCCTTGTCGGCCAGACACGGACTGCTGATTAAGAACCGCACCGACTTTGAAAATTCCCGTAACATTACCACCATCGTATTCGATAAAACCGGTACGCTGACCGTAGGCCGTTTTGAAGTAGTACGTTTTGATACCTTACAATCTGGTTTGACGAAAGAAGCGATGTTGTCGCTGGCCGCAGCGCTGGAAGGCAGCTCTGAGCATCCGATTGCCACGGGTATTGTGGACAAAGCAAAAGCATTACAATTATCATTGCCGGCGGCAGAAAATATTACCGCTATTACCGGTAAAGGTATTACCGGGAAGGTGGGTGGAAGAGAAGTGAAGGTAGTGAGCCCTGGTTTTATTGAAGAGCAGTTTAAAGGGCAGAACACCAGTGCTAACATTGCTTCCGGGGAAACCGTGGTGTATGTGGTAGTAGATAATGCAGTAGCAGGATTTATTGCGCTGGCGGATCAGATCCGGCCGGAATCTGCCGGAGCCATTGCCACGCTGAAGGAGAATAATATCAAAACGGTATTGCTTACCGGTGATAATCGTAAAGTGGCAGAAAGCGTGAGTAAAGCATTAGGCATGGATAGCTTTTTTGCAGAAGTATTGCCTCATGAGAAGTTGGATAAAATAAAAGAGTTACAGCAGAAAGGTGAGTTTGTGGCGATGACAGGTGATGGTATCAACGATGCGCCGGCGCTGGCCCAGGCGAATGTTGGTATCGCTATTGGCAGTGGTAGTGATGTGGCGGCAGAGACAGCCGGCATTGTGCTGGTGAACAGCAATCCGCAGGACGTGGTGAACCTGATTTTGTTTGGAAAAGCTACCTGGCGTAAGATGATGCAGAACCTGATCTGGGCTACGGGGTATAACGTAGTGGCGTTGCCGCTGGCAGCCGGCGTGCTGTATGAGCAGGGTATTTTACTGAGTCCGGCGGCAGGGGCGGTATTGATGACCGTGAGTACCGTGGTGGTGGCAATTAATGCCAGTCTGTTAAAAGTGAAAGGCAAGTAAAACGTAAATATTGCGTAATATTGTAGTGGATTTAATCATGTGATAGTATTTTAGTTTACAACTGTTATTTTCGCCATGTTATCATCCCATAAATGCCTCTCAAAATAATAACCATATGGATACTCGCCAGCTATTTCACCGTATTGTGAATGCCGGCACTTCCCATCAGGAGGAAGCGCAGGCCAGGGTGACCAGAATGGTCAATACTTTTTCAGTAATTACCACCACGCTTTGCCTGCTTTTTGGTGCGTTGGCTTATTGGGGTACGGGTAAAATGGATTTGTTAGTCCCAGCCCACATAGAAGCAGCGTTATTCATAGGTGTATTGCTGTTGAACGCAGCTAATAAGCCTGTTTTAGCCAGTATATGCTTTGTGGCCATTAATAACGTGGCTATTGTATATTTCAGTGCCGTAATGGGGATGTTAACAGAAGTACACCTGTTGTTCCTGTTTCTGTTAGGTGCGTCGCTGATGATATTCCGGACCCGCGCCCTGGTGATAGCCAGCATAGTGGTAGCGGCCTTGTCGGTGGTAGCATGCGAAATCAACTATTATACTAACCTGGTGCCGCCCATGGCCATGGGACACGAACAGCAATTTATTATCCGCTGGATTACGCTACCGGCTATCCTTTTGCTGGACATCGCTACTATCTTCCTATATGTCAGAAGATTAAAAACGCTCAACAATAAACTGGTGAAGGCTACCGACGAAAAAACCATTTTTGTACGGGAAACCAGCCATGAAATACGGAACCCGCTGAATGCTATCTATGGCATCAGTCAGGATTTGTTGATGAAGGTGCATAAGGAAGAGCGGTATGCCGAGATCCGTCCGGAAATAGAGCACCTGTATTCCGCTACGCATAACGTATTACAGATTATCAATAATGTGCTGGCGATCTCCCGGATTGAGGGAGGCGCTTCGCACGACCTGCATCCGGAGGCATTCAATATCCGGGAACTGATTACAGACAAAGTGATTGTATACCAATACATCGCCGACCTTCGCGGTATCCGGATTAAAGCGGATATCCGCGAAGGTATGCCGGCGGATATTGTGGCGGATAAAAGCAAGTTCACGCAGGTATTGAATAACCTGTTGTTTAATGCTATCAAGTTTACCCGTGCCAATAGTGTGGTGAATATTACTGTTTTGAGAGATGGGGACCTTTGGCAGTTTCAGGTAAAAGATCAGGGCCCGGGGATACCGGAACAGGACCTGCTATCGGTATTTACGCCATTTAAGGCGGGAAAAAGCGATTTTGAGGGCACCGGCCTTGGGTTGCCTATCACGAAGAAGTATGTGGAGTTAATGGGCGGGAAAATCACCATTAACAGCGTACTACAGGAAGGGGCTACTTTTGTGGTGCAATTGCCGCTGGTAGAGCCAGAGAAACCGGTGGCTGCACGCGGGGCATCTTTCATGGAGCTGACCTTGCACAAGGGGCTGAAAGGGCTGGTCATTGATGATAATGAAATGAGTCAGCTGGTACTGGCCAACTTTCTGCGTAAGCTGGGCTTTAATACCCTGGTAGCCGGTAGTGGAGTAGAGGGGATTAACAAGGCAATGGATGAAAAACCGGACGTTATTTTCATAGATAGTTATATGCCGGGACTTAGCGGAAGCGATACGATAAAGCGATTCCGGGAAATACCTGCGTTTAAAGACATTCCGGTGATTGCGGTATCGGGGGATGCTTTCCAGGAATCGATCGATGATATGCTTGGGGCAGGCGCCAGTGAATACATTTCCAAGCCTATTGATCTACGGCTGCTGAATAACACCCTGAATAAACTGTTACCACAATAATTAAGCATACACATACTGGTAGCGGGTAGTATCCTGGCTACTCCAATCAATATTTCCTTTCATCATACGGCCAAGGGCCAGCACATATTCTTCCAGTAAGGGTTTCACCGTATTGGAACAAAGCGCCGTGAGTACATCTGCCGTATTATTAAACAGCGCCACTTCTGAGTTGTGGATGCGGACGGCCTGTTCTACGGCTTGTTCCAGCGTGAGCTGATGATGATGTTTGAGCAGCATCACCAGGTTCAGTTCATCTCCCCCTTCCAGCTCCTTTGAAAAGGAGTAGAGATCATTCGCCCAGCAGATGGTGCGACTGCAATACAGCCCCAGGCTTTTTACCTGTTTGTTGCCCCGTAGGTCTGTCGGCAAATTTATTTCGCCTACCAGTGTGGCGAGGTCCAGGAAGAAGTTGGCGCCACCGATCTGAGGCCGGAAACGGATGTAATCATTCAGCGAAATATTCCTGGCATTGTCTACGTGTTTCATGCGCCACATGTTGGCCATAAATGCATCTTTGAGGCTGCGTGCAAAGCGGGATTGCCAGGCTTTGTTGCCGATTTGCCGCATCCGTTGCCAGATGTCGCTCATAGCGGCGAGAATAGGACCGCCGGTGGCGAGGGTAAACGTTTTGTTTTCTTCCAGCACCTGCATCATCTGATAAACCATGCGCTCAAATCCGGTATTGAATTCGTTGGGTGCCAGGGCATCCAGGTGATCATCCCAGAGGAATAGCAGGGTGTTGAAATCGCTCGCAATGCATAATGAAAACAGGGAAGCATTGGGGAACATGCGGGCTACCATCCAGGTGAATTTCTGTTGGTGATAATGCTCCCAGGTACTGTTGTCTTTTACGAGCTGGAAAGCATGTACCCAATCGGTGGTGTGTTGATCCGCTTCATATACCTGCGGATGGAGCGTTTCAGGKAACGGGCAATAAAGTTCCGGGCCGGAAATTGTTGATAGCATGACAAATTGCATTTAAAAGTGAATAGATAAAAAGTTGAATTTATTTGACGGGAGTAATAACAAATGACATTTAGTGGTTTTCTTTTTTTCCCGGATTACAAATGTATTAATGTAGCGGAGTACGCCCGAAAAAAGAATAGGGGATCACATGAAAAGGGGACTGCCATCTTGCGTGGCAGTCCCCTTGTTATATATAGGTGGAAAGGTAAGTCTATTCGGCTTTGAGGGTTTTCACCGGATTCATCAATGCGGTTTTAATGGCGGTATATCCAACGGTGATGGTGACTACACAAACAGAAATGAATACGGCGAGTACAAACACACCGGCGCTGAGGTTAATCCGATAGGCGAAAGTATGGAGCCATTGATTCATGATGAGCCAGGCCAGCGGCGCGGCGATCACGAAAGCAGTCAGCAGCAGGTACAGGAATTCTTTGCTGAACAGCCATACAATATTTTCTACGCTGGCGCCCAGCGTTTTCCGGATGCCGACTTCCCTGGTGCGTTGTGCGGCCATAAACGATACGAGGCCGTACAGCCCTATACAACCAATGATAATGGAGATGCTGGTGAACAGTTGAATGAGCCGGAGGATTATCATATCCAGTTTATAAAAGCCGGCCATTTGTTCATCGAGGAACTGGTATTTGTAGAAGTGTTGAGGATATACGTCTTTCCAGGCCGAAGCAATGGCTGGTAGCATTTTCTGGAACTGATGCATGTCTACTTTTACGGCGCATTTGGAATAGTTGTCGTGGATAGTAGAGATGAATACAGGATCTATGGCTTCATGGAACGACCGGGTATGGAAGTCTTTTACAACACCTACTATCATACCCTGACCGCCGTTGATCTCCATTGATTTACCGATGACGGCGTCGTTGGAAGCCAGTTGCAGATTTTTCACCGTGGTTTCATTCACCAGGAATTCGCGGGCAGTATCTGAAGGCAGGAGATTGCGGCCAGCCACCAGTTGCAGGCTGAAGGTGCCGAGATAGCCGGTATCCGCAGCCCGGTTGAAAATAGCATATTTTTCGGCGGTAGTGCGGGTGTCGAATTTCACGCTGGTAGCCGCTGATCTGTCGGCCGCCGGAGCATTACCGCAAAAAGTCAGTTGTTCTACACCCGGTATCTGTGATAATAAAGTGTGTAAGGTGCTTAGCTTGGCCACATTATTATCCGGTACGGGCAACATCAGGATGGCGTCTTTACGGAAGCCAGGATCGCTTTCTACCGAGTAACGCATTTGGTTGGATACTACGATAGTGCCGATGATGAGTAATTGAGAGATGGCAAACTGTGTTACCACCAGGCCCTTCCTGAATAAGGTACCACCGGCACTTTGCTGGGCAAATTTATTTTTCAATGCCTGTATCGGTTGAAAGCGGGCAATGATGACGCCGGGGTAGGCGCCGGAAAGTAATACCACGATCATAAAAAGCAGTGGTAAAAAAAGCAGCAGATAGCGGTCGCCCAGGATATTGAGCTGCAGTTGTATTTCGAAGAGTTGATTGAGATAGGGGAGTGCCGCCAGTGCCAGCAGATAGGCCAGCAACATTGCTGTAAGCACCACGAGTGCTGTTTCCGAGAGGAACTGCACAAAAATTTGTCCCCGAAGGCTACCCAGTACTTTGCGAAGACCAATTTCCTTTGAGCGCTTCATCGCCTGGGCAATGCTGAGATTCACAAAGTTGATGCAGGTAGTAATGATCAGCAGCAGCCCTATGAACGCCATTCCCCACAGGTTTTTCTTAGCGATATAACCATTGAGTTTGGGGTTGAAATGTATATCATTCAGTGGCTGTAATTCGAACTGGAATAACTGGGCATTTGTTGCATCGTAATATTTTGAGGAAACCGCCGGTAAGAGTTTATTATTTACATCCGCTGCTTTTACACCTGGTTTTAGCAATACAAAGCATTGCAGTCCTCTGTTTACATTCAGCCACCAGTCCTTTTCAACCAGCCAGGGCGAATGGTTTTGGAGGTTGTCGAAAGGGAAATAAATGTCGGCGCGGAAGTCAGTATTTTCAGGGATATCTTTCAGCACTGCGGTGATGGTGAATTGCAGGGTATCATCCAGGTGAATCAATTGACCGATGGCGTTTACCGCACCGAAATATTTTTTGGCCATTCGTTCTGTAACTACTGCTGTGTAAGGCGCTTTCAACGTAGTAGCGGGAGCGCCACTTTGCAGTGGAAACCGGAAGATATCGAAGAAAGAAGGATCTGCGAAAGCCACTTCTTCCTCAAACTTTTTATCAGGGGTAGTCGTAATCACTTTTTTCCCAAGAGAGGCTATGCGCGCAAGTTTTTCCGTTACACCAAAATCATGTTGAAATGCGTCGCCCATGGGGAAAGGCGCTCCTGTTGAATACCTTACTTTTTCTTCATGGAAAGCAGTAACAATTCTATATACGCGGTCTTTGTTGTGGTGGAAAGTATCAAAGCTTAAGTGATACTTTACCATGGTGAAAATGAGTATTACACAGGCAATGCCGAGTGCAAGGCCTGCTATATTGATGATCGTATGTGTTCTAAACCGTTTTAAATTCCGCCAGGCTGCTTTGAAGTAGTTTATTAGCATGATGTGAGGTTGATACTTCCTACTGTTAAAAAAGATGCCAGTAGTAAAGCGGGCGGATTATCAGTTATTTTAAAATGGTTGTATTTTATAATGTGTTCGGATTTGCACAGTATTCTGTCCGGTTTTGCGGCTGAGGCGCTGGCATGAAAAAGTCTGTCGAGATGCGCGATAGTAGCGAGTCTGGAAGCTAAAAAGCTGACCCGGATTTTTCGGGTCAGCTTTTTGGAAATTACTGTTTGATCTCTCCTGGAATTACTTCTACTCCTATTTTTCTTCCTCCCCGTAGCACATCTACCTTAATCCTTTTCCCGATCTGTTTATCAGACAGCAGCAGGTGAAGATCATCTACGGAGGCAACTGGTTTATCATCGAAGGCGATGATAATATCTCCGATATGTAATTCGGAGTTGTAGAAGTTTCCGTCTGGTACGGTTTCAAAAACGTATACCCCGGTTTGGACGGATAATTTGTTGGCGGCAATCATGCGGCTGCTGAGGTTCACCGGTTGTGCGGCGATGCCCAATTGTGCTCTTCTGATTTTGCCGTGCAGGATGAGTTGACCGGCGATCTGGGCGGCCAGATTGGAGGAGATGGCAAAGCAGAGCCCCTGAGCGGAGGCGATGACCGCAGTGTTTACGCCGATGACCTGTCCCATGGAATTGACCAGCGGACCGCCGCTGTTGCCCGGATTGAGGGCCGCATCGGTTTGTATCACATTGTCGATCAGCCGGCCGTTGCTGGCGCGGAGGGTTCGTCCCAAAGCGCTCACTACTCCGGCGGTGACCGTATATTGTAATCCCATCGGATTGCCAATAGCTATGGCGATTTGTCCGACCTGTAAAGTAGAAGAATCGGCTAATGGCATTGCTTTAAGCCCCGATTCATCAATTTTCAGTACGGCAATATCTGTAGAAGGATCGGCGCCTTTAATTTCTGCGCTGACTCTTCTGCCATCCACAAAAGATACTTTAATGCTATCTGCATTTTCTACCACGTGATTGTTGGTAATGATGAAACCATCAGAAGATATAATGAAGCCGGAGCCGGTACCCGCCTGCGTGCGCTTGTCCCGCGAACGCTGATCGCTTACTTTTTTCTGCACTTCTATATGTACTACTGATTCAGCCACCGTACCCACTACACCGGTAACGGTCTGGGAATAGGCATCTAATAAACTCCTATCGTTCGACGCCTGGTGCGTTAGAAATGAAATTGAGTTATCCATAATGTGAAGGCGCTCAAATTTATTTCCAGAGTGTGACAGATGCCGTTTTGACATTGAAGGCGGAGGTTTTATGTCATCATTGCTGCGGAGAGATGGCAATGATCGCAATTTTGACGGGTTAACTACCGGTAAAAATGATCGCTGCCCGCATATCCGGGCAGCGATCAAGGGTTGTTTTAAGGGTGAGGAGCCGTTGTTTTTACTTCTTCCCGATAATGGCACCAGGGACCATTACCATTATTGTGGGCAAATGCCATTCTCATGATGAGGACATTGCTGATAAAAAAGAGCGCAATGACCAGTATAGCGGCTACTCTGCCAAGTGTACGGAGGGCCGGTTTTTTCGAAAAGCCGCCAAAAATGTTCCCGATGATAAACACCATACACGCAATAAACAAAATGCGTAGTACGATCAAAATCCCAAATCCCATGATCTTTTCATTTAAACATTATTTGAATTTACTCAGCAGTGCTTCGTCTTCTGCTTTACCCCAGTGCGGATCTATGCCGGTAGCCGGAGTAGCCAGCTGCTGCAGGCTTTGTGTAACCAGTTGTTTAGCCAGATCTTTGTCGCCACCCCACATTCTGGGGGTATAGTATTTTACCCAGGCAGTCACGAACATCGCTCTTGGATTTTGTGCATCCAATGTTTTAGCTTGTTTCAGTGCCTGCTCAGACAGGGTACCATATTTGCGGCCATAACTCATTGGGTTAATAAATACTTTGGTACGATATACCATGCTCAATACCGTATATACTTCTGCTGCTTCTTTCGGTTGTTTGGCAGGATCTAATAAGGCCAGTGCTTTTTTTGCCTGTTCTTCGCCGCGGATGCTGTAGGGCTCAATTTTTTCGCCATCTTCCTGTAAAAGGAAGCCAATTTTTGCATTACATAATGCCGCATAGTAAGGCGCCAGCCAAGCCGGTTGTTCAGTGATACCAAGGAATGTTTTCTCCAATGTTTCATAGTCTTTTACCGTTTGGGCCTGATCCAGCTTCGTTACCGCCTGCTGTAAGGCATTGGATTGTGCAAACCCGCTATAGGTAACAAATAAAAGAGACAGGCAAATCAATAATTTTTTCATTTTTCTTTTTTTGTGAGGTTTATAAATTGTTATTTAAGAAGTCGTCTGTACGGTCTATGCCGAAACTCATGAAGATGCCAATAAATACATTTCGTGTAGCCGGTAACGTGATAGGCTGTTTAATCAGCCCATTGTAGCTATAGTTATAACCGAATACCTGCCGGGTACCGGTGAGGTTGTTAACCCCCATGGCCACGCCGGAGAAATCTTTCCATTTCTTATTTTTGAAGAAGGAGCAAAGCCAGGCCACATGCAGATTTACCGCATTATATCCTTTGGTGGTACCCTGGTCGTTGATGCCGTTATTACCGATATTATAATACGGCCGGCCTGCTGCCATTGCCCAGGAAAGATTTACATTGGTATTGATATCCGGGAAATACTTTTTGATAGCTACCGTAGCGGTATGTGGCGCAGCGAAAGACGGCCGCAGCTGATACGGATAGTTGAGGAAATCACGCTTGGTGTCAAGATAAGTATACGTTATCCAATAGTCTAGGTTCTTAATACTTTTCTTATCCCGCCAGAATAATTCCACACCCTGCGCATAGCCTTTCCCGTTATTGCTGAGGACTGGTAATGTTTTCACCAGATCCTGATACTGTTTGTAATATACCTCTACGCGGAAGAAGCGGTTATTCGCTTTCTTCGTATAGTTCAGGATGTAGTGGGAGGCGCTGGAGAAATTAAGCTGGTTTGACGTATAGAGGTAGTCGTTAGCCGGCTCCTGGTAAAAGATGCCATAGGCCAGGTTAAACTGACTGCCATCGTGTAACCGGTAGGCCAGGCTGGCACGCGGCGCTACCACCGTTTTCTGAAGCACCGATGAATATTCCATCCGTGCGCCCGCTTTAGCGGCGAGGTTATCCGCCAGGTAAATATCGCCTTCTGCAAACACCGCGGTGAGGTAATCTGTTACGCGAAGGAGGCTGTCGTTAGACCGGCCATGGTCGTGGGTATAAAACTGTTCCGCACCAAAACGCAGTGCCTGCCCCTGTGGAAAGAAATGAGAGATCACCAGGCGTGCCTGTGCAAAATCTGTTTCCAGGTTACGATCACTGGTTTTGTAACTGTAAGGGGCATACGGAATTGTTACGGTATTCCCTTTTATATCGCTGAGGTGCAGATTGGTTTCCTGGCGGTTATAACTATAGGCCGCACCGGCTTCCAGTTTCCAGTTTTCACGGAGGTAACTGCGGAAGCTGAGGTTGTTATAGCTATTCCATCCCCGTACCTGGTAGCCGGCTTTCAGTGCGGTGCTGTCGATGTCGGGATTGTTCATACCTACATCGCTGTGTCCCCAGCCGCTATAGAGTTTCAGCATCCCTGTTTTTCCTGTTTTAATGCGGAAGTTCACGTTGCCATCTGCGTAAAGCGGGCCACTGAAATAATCCGGCTTTTGCGGAACAATGCTATTGTACACCGATTGATTGCTATAATTCAGGTTGAAGCCATAGCTGCTGCGATTATTTTTAGCGAGGTGTTGCATGCCGGCGCCGAGGGTGGTGGGAAACAGAAAAAATCTGGCGGATGTTTTTTCCGGAAGGTCTTCGCTTTCCAGTATCAGCGCGCTGCTCATGGCGCCGCCATATAAAGCGGAGTAGCCACCGGTGCTGAATAAGATGCCTCTGAACAGAAACGGATTGATGCGGRCGGCCTGTGGTACACCTGGTACGGAGGGATAGTTAGGAGTACGTAGCAAGGTGCCGTCTATAAATTGCCGGGTTTCGTCGCTGGTGCCCCCACGTACAAACAGACCTTCCTGTTCGCCGATTTGCTGGGCGCCGGGAAGGGAGCGTAGTGCCAGGCTGATATCCCCGTTGCTGCCGGCCACGGTGACTGCCTCAATCGGCGTGAGGGAAGCACCTTTGGCACGGTCGCTGGCTTCAAAAGCGCCTGCGCTGATCACCACTTCATGCAATGCTCGTTTGCTTTTGATAGCGGTATCAGGCACTGCATGGCTGGAGTCTGTAACAGACAGCGGTTTGAGCGTGGTATCTGCTGCCGGCTTGTTTTGTGCCGCGGCAGTACTGGCGAGTAATAAGAGTATAATGGTGCTTGTTTTCATTACTGTAGCAAGATGTTACAGCAAAACTAAGCGGAAGAACAAGGGCAAATTTGAAGAGTAGACGGGATGGGAAAGTGTGGCGACAAAACGGGTAAGGTTTAGGTATGCAGTAGCCGGTTGACATTCTCTTTATAAAATTCGCTGACCGGAATTTCAATGTCGCCGATACAAACGAGGTCGCGCTTGATAGTGGTGATTTTTTGTTTGGCCACGAGATACGACTTATGAGTGCGTATAAATGCCGTTGGTGGCAGTTTTTCTTCCATGGCCTTCATGGTCATGCGGGTGAGTACTGGTTTGGTAGTATTAGAAAGATGAATTTTGACATAATCTTTCAGTGCTTCAATATAGTTGATGTTGGCCGTGACTATTTTTACCTGTGTATATTCCACGTTTACAAAAAACGCGTGGTTATCGTCGGGAGTAGCCGTGCCGGCT
Source organism: Chitinophaga sp. 05T412 (assembly GCF_056396465.1). Lineage (NCBI taxonomy): Bacteria > Pseudomonadati > Bacteroidota > Chitinophagia > Chitinophagales > Chitinophagaceae > Chitinophaga > Chitinophaga sp. 05T412. Next base: position 236,561 of record NZ_JBFTLN010000003.1, on the reverse strand, counting down.
TGTTTTAGCCGATGCAGTTCGTTGGCGCGGTTGCAGGCTCTGAGGAAGCGTTCAAAGCTAAAAGGTTTCAGGAGGTAGTCTACTACCTGCAGATGGAAGCCTTCCAGTGCGTATTGTTCATAGGCTGTTACCAGTATTACCATAGGTGGTTGTAGCAGTGATTGCAGCAATTGCAATCCATTCAGCCGGGGCATTTGTATATCGAGGAAGAGGAGATCTATTTGTTCGTGTTGCAATACTTCCAGCGCCTCCATGGCGTTTTTGCAGGTTTTTACCAAATGGAGAAAAGGCACCTGCCGGATATTGTCTTCCAGCAGCTCCCGCACCAGTTGTTCATCGTCTATGGCTATGCAACGTATCATGTGAGCTGTAAAGTTAAGGTAATATGGAAAACAGGTGGTTGTTTGCGGATGGTAAGCTGGTGTTTGCCCGGATACAGTAGCTGCAGGCGGGATTGTACATTCACCAGCCCTATGCCGGAGTTTTCATCTTTGCTGGCGTAAGGATCGTTATCGAACTGATTTTTCACTTCAAAGATGAGTTGATCGCCGGTGGCTTGTAATTGAATATCTATTTCCGGTTTTTGCGTATAGCCGGTACCGTGCTTGAAGGCATTTTCCACGAAAGGAATCAGCAGCATGGGTTCTATGGTATGGTGGGTGGCGTTGGGATCGATATGGATATGATGGCGGATATCTACATCATTCCCGAAGCGCAGTTGTTGCAGGGCGATATAGCTGTTGAGATAAGTCACTTCTTTGGTGAGCAGTACTTTTTTGCCGGTGGTATCGTACAGCATGTATCGCATGAGGTCGGAGAGCATGATGAGTGCGGGTTCCAGCTGATCCGATTTTTTGCGGGCGAGTGATACCAGGTTGGTGAGTACGTTGAACAGGAAATGCGGACTTACCTGTGAGCGCAGAAATTTTAGTTCGGTGCTGAGTTGTGCGGCCTGTTGTTCTTTTTGTATCCTGTCTTTTTGTATCCTGTCTACTACTTTACAATATACCAGGCTGATGATATAGGTGCCAACAGAAGGTGCAAACACAAACCGGTAGGAAGAAAAGTCCCGTAGTACAGAAGAAAACCCATGCGCCATGATGCTGTACTTCAGCGGGAAAGAGCCACCAATCAATACAATCACGGAAAGTATATACAACCACCAGTAACGTTTATTCCATAGTCGCGGATAGAGCACCAGGGAATTAGCGTAAAAAATACCCATATGGATAAAGCCACAGATGGTAAAGAACAAGCCGGGGAAAGTACCGATGCGGTAATCGTTGGCGGCATTGGAAACAATGTAAGGGAGCAACAACAATACACTCCATATCAATATATGGAGCGCGATGATAATTTTTTTGAATGGCGCAGAAATACTCATAGCGAAACGTACCTTAAAACTACTGTTTTTTTAATGGGAATAGCGGATGCAAGACAAATTTAGCACCAGAACGGGTGTATAGGAGCAGTGTATAGACAAGAGCGATAGATGTGCAGACAACCCGGTAATAAGTGCAGACGGGGAAGTAATTATTATCATCAGAGAAAATACCATTAACATAGCCAATCGCCAATAACTATTTTTGAGAACCTTAAGTATCTAAAGACTTGTTATGAAAAAATGCGTTGTTGGTGTGCTCTTTTTTTTCCTGTGTGCTACCACAGGCTTTGCACAAAAGTATGAAGCTAACTGGGCTTCGCTAAATAAACGAGGGATTCCCGCCTGGTTTAATAATGCTAAATTCGGCATCTTCATTCACTGGGGTGTGTATGCGGTACCGTCTTTCTCTGCCGTAGGACCTGGTGGTTATTCTGAATGGTACTGGGCTACCAAAGACGTGGGCTCTGGTGATAACCATGAAAAAACAAAAGCTTTTCATGAAAAAAATTACGGAGCCAATACACCGTATCAAAGTCTGKAGAGCCAGTTTACAGCTTCTCTCTTTAATCCGCAGCAGTGGGCAAACGTATTTCGTCGCTCCGGCGCCAAGTATGTGGTGCTGACCTCCAAGCATCACGAAGGCTACTGTTTGTGGGATAGCAAGGAAGCAGATCAATCCTGGGGCCGTTCCTGGAACGCTGTTACGGGTACGCCTAAACGGGACCTGCTGGGCGACCTCACCAATGCAGTACGCGCAGAAGGATTGCGTATGGGATATTATTATTCGCTTTATGAGTGGTTTAACCCGCTGTGGCAAAAGGATAAACCCCGTTATGTCAAAGAAGTGATGACACCACAGTTTAAAGACCTGGTGACCCGTTATAAGCCTTCTGTTATTTTCTCTGATGGTGAATGGGATTTGTCGGATACTGCCTGGAACAGTACTTCGCTGCTGGCCTGGTTGTACAATGAGTCACCTGTAAAAGATGAAGTAGCGGTAGATGACCGCTGGGGTAGTGGTACCCGTGGTAAAAACAATGGCGCCACTTACCTGACCTCTGAATATGGCAGCGGTATGCAGCCTGGTGTGGTTTGGGAAGAAAGCCAGGGTATTGGACAGTCGTATGGTTACAACCGTATGGAAACTGCCGACGACTACAAGAAAAGCAGTGACCTGATTTTGATGCTGGTAGACATCGTATCAAGAGGTGGTAACCTGTTGCTGGATATCGGACCCACGGCAGACGGCCGTATCCCGGTGATCATGCAGCAGAAGCTGCTGGACATCGGTCAATGGCTGGAAGTGAATGGAGAGGGTATATATGAAACCAAACCATGGAAAGAAACCAGGCAGTGGAGCATGGGTAAGCGTCCGGAAGTAAAAGAGGAAGCTTTCATGTCTGGTTATAACATCAGCAACCTGGTAAAGCCTTCAAAAGAGCATGCCAGCGTGGAAATGTTCTTCACCAGCAAACCAGGTGCGCTGTATTGCTTTTTACCGGCGTATCAGTCGCAGGTGACCATCCGGAACTATACGCCAGCTAAAGGTGCTGCCGTAAGCATTCTGGGTACTGGCAAGAAGATTAACTGGGTACAGAAAGGCAAGGACTGTGTGGTAGACTTATCTAGTCTGCGTCCGGGTGATATCCCGAACGGGCTGTTTGTAGTGAAAATAAAAGGTTGATAAATATATCTTAAAGGCTGGCAAGCAAAATAAAGGGGAACGCTTTTAGCGTCCCCTTTTTATTTTTTTACCGCTGAAGTAGTTTTCTTAAAAAATTATTTTAAAAAGTATATTTTTAAAGGAACCAGCATCAACTACTTCAAATGCGTTCCACGAGTCTTCTTTTACTGATGGCGATCTTATTACTATCCTGTACTTCGGGCAACAACACCCACCGTACCTGGGAGGTATATGGCGGCAGCAAAGAAAATATTCATTATAGCGCGTTAACAGCGCTGGATACCAGCAATGTGGCCAGGCTGAAAGTAGCGTGGGCTTATCATACCGGCGACGCGGAAGAAATGACCCAGATACAGGTAAACCCGGTGGTGATAGGCGACCGGTTGTACGGGGTGTCTCCAAAATTGAAACTGTTTGCCATAGATGCCGCTACCGGAAAGGATCTGTGGGTGTTTGATCCGGTGAATATTTCCGGAGATGTGAAAGGCAAAGGTTATTTCCAGTACAACGCTTGCCGGGGCGTGGCCTATTATGAAAACGGCGCCTCCGACCGGCGGATATTTTACACGGCAGGTGCAAAGCTGCATTGTATTGATGCAGATAAAGGCCGGCTCATTACCGCTTTTGGCGGCAGCGGCCGGGTAGATCTGCACCGTGATATGGGCCGTAACATGGACCAGCTGTACATTACCTCCACTACGCCCGGCGTTATTTATAAAGACCTTCTTATTATAGGTACCCGGGTAGATGAAGAAGCCGGTGGCGCACCTGGCTATATCCGTGCTTACGATGTACATACCGGCAAACTCAGATGGATTTTTCATACCATTCCCCAACCGGGAGAAGACGGTTACGATTCCTGGGACGACAAAGAAGCCTGGCAACACACCGGTGGTGTAAATGCCTGGGCAGGGTTTAGTTTAGATGAAAAGAACGGTGTGGTGTTTGCGCCCATGGGCTCTGCCACCTACGATTTTTACGGTGGCCGCCGCAAAGGAAACAATCTTTTCGCCAATTGTGTGTTGGCGCTGGATGCAGCCACTGGTAAGCGAATCTGGCATTATCAAACTGTACATCACGATATATGGGATCGGGACTTGCCTACGGCGCCGATGCTGGTGAACGTGAAGAAAGATGGAAAGGAAGTGGCAGCAGTGGTACAGGTGACCAAAACAGGATTCATCTTTTTGCTGGATCAGCATACCGGGCAGCCGCTGTATCCGGTAACAGAAGCCCCGGTGCCGGCGGATACCGCTTTGCCCGGTGAGTACCTGTCTCCCACACAACCTATCCCCACTTTTTTCCCTCCTTTTGTCAGACAATCCTTGCAGGTAGCAGACCTGAACCGGCTGGTGCCGGATAGCTCTTATCAGGATATCCTGCAACGACTGCGTACCTATAAAACCGGGCATCTCTTTCATCCGCCTTCGCGGCAAGGCACGGTGATTTTCCCCGGCTTTGATGGCGGCGCGGAATGGGGCGGGCCGGCGGTAGATCCCACCACTGGCGTGTTGTATGTGAACTCCAGCGAAATGCCATGGGTGCTCACCATGGTAGATGCGAACGAGAAAATGCCGGAAGCGAAAGAAACGCAGCTACAGGCAGGAATGCGTTTATATAATACGCATTGCATGGCTTGTCATGGTCCGGAACGCAAGGGCAGCAGTAACTTCCCTTCGTTGGTGCGTACCCGTGATAAGTATAATGAAGCCGCCTTTACCCAGCTGGTAGATGGTGGCAGAAGAATGATGCCTGCCTTCAAACAGCTGGACAGCAGCGAGAAAAAGGCATTGGCCGCTTTTATACTGGATATAAAAACACGTCAGCAACTTCCGTTTGCACCACCGCAGAAGAACGTAGACCCCTATACGAATTTGCCTTACCGGGCTACCGGGTATAATAAATTTTTAACGAAAGAAGGATACCCTGCGGTGTCGCCACCATGGGGCACATTGAGCGCCATTGACCTGAATACGGGGCAGCTGTTATGGAAAGATACGCTGGGCGATTATCCGGAACTAAAAGCCAAAGGGATTCATAGTGGTACCGAAAACTATGGCGGGCCGGTAGTCACTGCCGGCGGACTGCTATTCATTGCAGCCACCGCCGATAGTAAGTTCAGGGCATTTAACAAAAGAACGGGCCAGCTGCTATGGGAAACCACCTTGCCGGCCTGTGGTTTTGCCACGCCGGCGGTATATGAAGTCAACGGAAAACAATTTGTGGTGATTGCCTGTGGAGGTGGTAAGCTGGGCAAAAAATCCGGAGATACCTATCTCGCTTTTTCATTGTAGGAACGTATCTGTCAATATATAAATTAGCTTTTCTTATGAGTATTTCAAGAAGAAGTTTTCTGATGAAAGGTACCCTGGCACTGGCCGGTACCGCCATGCTGCCAAAAGGCCTGCTGGCTGCAGCTGCCCCAAAACCAGTGCTGGGCATCCAGCTATATTCTATCCGTACGGACATGAAAAAAGATCCGGCCGGCACGCTGAAACAGCTGGCAGCCATGGGCTACAAAAATGTGGAGCATGCCGGTTATGCAGCGCGTAAGTTCTATGGCTATACCGCCAAAGACTTTAAAAAATTATTAGGTGACCTGGGTCTGGTGATGCCAAGCGGACATACCGTTATGGGCAAGCAACACTGGGATGCCGCCAAAAAAGATTTTACCGATGAGTGGAAATATACGGTAGAAGATGCGGCTATTGTAGGACAGCATTATGTGATCAGCCCATGGCTGGATGAAAGTTTGCGTAAAAACTATGACGACTTCAAAGCCTATATGGACGTATTCAACAAGAGTGGCGCCCTGTGCCAGAAACAGGGGATGAAATTTGGCTATCATAACCATGATTTCGAATTCAGTCAACAGTTGAACGGACAAAAAATATTTGATCTCATCTTACAAAATACAGATCCTTCGCTGGTAGCGCAGCAGCTGGATATCGGCAATATGTATCATGCCGGCGGAGTAGCGCTGGATATTATTAAGCAGTACCCTGGCCGCTTTGAGCTGATGCACGTAAAAGATGAAATTAAAACAGAGAAGGGCGAGATGGGGAGCAAGTATGAAAGCACAGTATTAGGTAAAGGCATTATTCCCGTAAAAGAAGTGATTGACCTCGGCAAAAAATCCGGCGGCACACGTTATTTTATTATTGAGCAGGAATCCTATCAGGAACAGGCGCCACTGGATGCGGTGCGCGACGATTTACAAGTGATGCGGAAGTGGGGGTATTAATCATTTTATCGATCTAAAATCAAATCATCGCATGAATGTATTTGCAAGGCTGTTGGCCGTGGCAACCCTATGCCTGCCGGTGACCCTGTGTGCGCAAATCCGTTTACAGGGCGCAGAAGGGGAGCTGATTGCAGGGCCGGAGCAGCCGTCGCAACGCGCGCAGTGGCTGGACTCCCTGCAACGGTGGCGAACACACGAAAAGGATAAATTACAATATAACGGAGAAGCCTATGCGCATAAAGCATTGAACTGGATATCCGGTACTTTTATGTATGCCCAGATCATGGCACACGACCGTTTCCTCTATGATCCGGCCACGCGGAAGTATACCGTGAACCGCTTCCTCGATGACCTGACTACCCGCTATGGTGGCCTGGATGCCGTATTGATATGGCCCACCTATCCCAACATCGGCATCGATAACCGCAACCAATTTGACCTGGTAGCAGATATGCCGGGCGGGAAAGCGGCCCTGCAACAAATGATCCGCGACTTCCACAAAAGAGGTGTGCGGGTGTTTTTTCCTATCATGATATGGGATCATGGCACCCGTCGCATCAGTATCCCCATGGCTGATGAGCTGACGGCAGAAATGAAAGAACTGGGCGCCGATGGCCTCAATGGCGATACCATGCACGGCGTCACCCTCGACTTTAAAGATGCGTATACCCGTTTGGGTTATCCGCTGGCCTTACAACCGGAAATCCATATTGGTGATTTGAAAATGGTGGAGTGGAATACCATGAGCTGGGGTTACTACTGGGAGAAATGGGGTAGCCCTGCGTTTCGGTATGTACCCGGTGTTAGTTTATATAAATGGCTGGAACCGCGGCACCAGGTGCATGTCACCAGTCGCTGGGCTATTGATAAAACAGACGACCTGCAATATGCATTTTTCAATGGGGTAGGGTATAATGCCTGGGAAAATATCTGGGGTATCTGGAACCAGGTATCGCCACGATATGCCGCCATGATCCGCAGCATACGGGATATATACCGGCAGTTTCCGGAAGTGTGGAGCAGCCCTGACTGGGAGCCACATATTCCTACACTGCAAGCGGGTGTTTTTGCCTCGAAATTTCCCGGCACTAACGCTACCGTATATACGCTAGTGAACCGTGATAGCACCGATAAAACCGGTCCGCAACTCATGCTCGACAGCAAGCCCGGTGACCGCTACTACGATGTGTGGAACGGACAACTACTGAATGGTGTAAAAGCCGGCGATAAAATAACCCTCGAATTTCGCATACCGGGTAGGGGCTTTGGCGCGGTTGCCGTTATTCCAGCTGCGGCCTCCGATAAAGCACTGGCAAGGTTCCTGGCTGACCGGCAGCAGCTGTTGTTGACGCCCCTGGAGCAGTTGCCCGCTACCCGGGCACCGGAGACGCAGCAAATGACGCTGATACCTGCCACCAAAAAGACGAAAAATAAACCGGAAGGAATGGTATTTATTCCTGGTGCGTTGGCCTACCAATTTGTATCTACCGGCGTGATGATAGAAGGAAATGAGTTGCCGGACGCAATAGGCGTACAATATCCCTGGGAAGAGCATCCGCAACGTACGCATGCAAAGGAGATGATGATGGACGCATTTTTTATTGACCGCTATCCTGTCACCAACCGGCAGTTTAAACAATTTATGGATGCTACCCATTATCATCCGGCGGATAATCATAACTTTCTGAAAGATTGGAAGAACGGCACCTATCCCGCGGGCTGGGAGCAGAAGCCCGTTACCTGGGTGAGCATCGAAGATGCCAGAGCTTACGCCGCCTGGGCAGGTAAACGGCTACCACATGAATGGGAATGGCAGTATGCAGCGCAGGGCACCGATGGGCGGCTGTATCCATGGGGTACTACGGCCGATAGTAGCCGGATTCCTCCGGCGGATACCGGTCGCGTGCTGAGAGGGCCTGCTAACGTAAATGCCTATATCAATGGCGCCAGTCCTTTTGGGGTGATCGACCTTACCGGTAATGTATGGCAATGGACAGATGAATATACGGACACGCATACACGATCGGCGGTATTGAAGGGCGGTAGTTATTACCATCCACAAACGTCTTACTGGTACTTCCCGCAAGTGCAGCAGCTGACGCAGCATGGTAAATACCTGTTGCTGTCGCCTGGTATGGACCGTGCCGGCACGCTTGGATTCCGCTGTGTAGTGGATCAATGATACAATAACGATGGGTAGTTGGATGACCGCCCGGAAAAAATGCACGTATGAAAATAACAATGATTGCGGCTACTGCACTGCTTTTTATGCTGACGAATATCAGTGCCGCACAAACGCCCCGTAAATTAAAGAGCTGGGAGCCCGCTACAGATAACAGCGTATACGCACTGGAAGGCCAGGGCTGGCGCCAGGATGCTAATAACTATTATACCCGGCTGCCGCCTGCCGCAAAGAATAAAGTACGCGATCCAGTATGGAATTTATCGCGTAATAGTGCAGGACTGAGTCTGCGTTTCAGAACAGATGCGGATGAAATTGTAGTGAAGTATGGTATTCAGGGAGACGCCAGCATGCCTCATATGCCAGCTACCGGCGTTAGTGGTGTGGATCTGTATGTAAAAAGTATTGATGGAAGATGGCTGTTTTGTGCCGGCAACTATTCCTTCGATAGTACCGTTGTTTATCGGTTTAAGCACCTGAAAAAAACAGATCAGCATGTAAAGAATGTGGAATATACCTTGTTTCTGCCTTTATACAATTCCGTGAAATCGCTGAGTATATCGGTGCCGGAAGAGAGTGATTTTAAACCGATGCCGGTGCGCACAGAAGCGCCTATTGTGGTATACGGAACCTCTATTGCACAGGGTGGCTGCGCTTCCCGGCCCGGTATGGGGTGGACGAATATCCTGGAACGTAAGTTAGACCGGCCGGTTGTCAACCTGGGCTTTTCCGGTAACGGCCGCATGGAAAAGGAAGTGGTGGCATTCATTGCGCAAATACCTGCCAGCCTCTATGTGCTGGATTGTATGCCTAATTTAACACCGGTGGAAAATACAGAAGCCGAAATAAGAAGGCGTACCGCTGAGTGTGTGAAACTGCTGCAGGAAAAGCGTCCGGGTATACCAATACTACTGACAGAACACGATGGATATACCAATGAAACCAACGTGGATCGCATGGATTCCTATCAGCGCGTAAACAAAGCGTTACGCGAAGTGGTGGACTCCATGTTAAAAGCAGGGGTGAAGAATATTAGTCTGCTCACCAAAGAGGACATCAATCAGGATCCGGATGCGATGGTAGATGGCACCCATCCCACTGATCTGGGCATGATGGCTTACGCCAACGCCTACACTAAAAAGATCCGTGAGATTTTTAAGGAAAAAGACGGAAACACCGTTACCACCACACCGGTTACCCAACGCCGGGATGCGAGTAACTACGATTGGGAAACCCGTCATTATGAAGTGTTGGACTATAACAAAGCCAATTCACCGAAAGTGCTTTTCATTGGCAACTCCATTACCCACTTCTGGGGCGGCAACCCGGTGTCCTGGGTGGTGAGGGGCAGCAGTTCCTGGAATAAGTATTTTGCGCCCAAACGCGCCGTTAATATGGGTTTTGGATGGGATCGGGTAGAGAATGTGTTGTGGCGTATGCAGCATGGTGAACTGGATGGCATCCATCCTGAATATATTGTATTGATGATTGGTACCAACAATTTGCAGCTCAATACCGATGCAGAAATCGTGGATGGATTGAAAAATTTGTTACAGGTAATTCAGGAGCAACAGCCCACTACCAAAATTATATTGATGGGCATTTTGCCACGCAGGAATATGGAAGCAAGGGTGGCAGGCATTAATCAGCTGATAGCCCGTATTCCGGATAATAGTAACATTCAGTTTGCAGATGCGGGATCGCTGTTTTTGCAGGGCGATGGAAAGTTGCAGGAGCGCCTGTTTTCAGATGGATTGCATCCTAATGAACAGGGATATGAGAAGCTGGGCGCTTTTATAGATAAGTATCTGAAGTTTTAAAGTCAAGGGGAAACGTTCGTGGAGAGGCTTGCCGGTGGCGGTATTTATCTCCCGATAACCTGCTATAAATGAAAAGCCTCCTATTGTGTAGTAAGCACAATAGGAGGCTTTTTTAGTTTGTTTATTGCTTATCCCACCACACGGGCTGCATCCAGTCATTTTTACCACCGATGCGTTTCAATGCTTCCTGGTAGTTGGCGGTATTGTTATACGCTTCTGTACCGGGATAAAACAGGCGTTTAAATGGCTTCAGCCCTGTTTCTGATTCATGGCCTACATCTTCTATAGTGGCCAGTGCCGGAAACCCGCTTCTGCGTTGATTGGCGAAGGCTTCATAGCCATTGGGAAACAGTGCTACCCATTTCTGCATATTGATTTGTTCCAGTGCTTTGTCGGGCTGGAGAGAGTGTGCCGCTACAAAATTGTCAACGAGTTGCCCATTCAYCGGCGTCATGCCGGGATACATTTCCAGTTGCTTCATAGCAGCGCGTATGCCCAGCTGGTAGTGGGTATTAGCGTCGTCGCCGGTCCAGGTTCTGGCGGCAGCTTCTGCCAGCAGCAGTTCTACTTCTGCATAACCCAGGTGGAGGAAAGAAGCCTGGAACTGGTAGAATGGGTTGTTGATTTTACAGAATTTGTTGCCATGCGGAATGGTGACACCATCAGCAAATGTAGAATCTTTCCAATCATCCCACCAGTATAAGCCAGGCGTTAGGGGAACATAATGGGTGGTGGCCGTAATGTCTTTCCCTGCGGCATCTCTGTTAATAAAGAAAGCGGCTATCCGGGGATCATTTTCCTGCTTCAGGTAGTCTACGAATGTAGTGCAACCGAAGGTGTAGTTGTAGGTTTGATCTTCCTGGAGGGCTTGTGATAAGCCATTGCCGCGCAGATCAGGGAAATTGAAACTCTCGTGAATAATTTTGAAATTGTCGTCGCTGCTCTTCATGACGCCACCTGCAATAGCTGCCTGTACTTCTTTGGCTGCTGTAGCAGGATCTATTTTAGATAAGCGCATTCCTAGTCGCAGGCGAAGTGAGTTGGCCAGTTTCTTCCATTTGTCGATAGATCCCTGGAATACGATATCATTGCCAATAGGTGCTTTGGAGGCATCAAACTGGCCGGAGGCGGCGCTGAGTTCCTGGAAGAAGTCGGTATAAATTTCCTGTTGTGTATTGTATACCGGTGTATATACTTTATCGTAGTATGCCATGCCAGCCTGTTTATAAGGTACATCACCATAGCAATCGGTGAGTATAGAGAAGATGTATACCTTGAGGATGCGGCCTGCTGCTACATAGTTTACCAGGGAGGCATCGTCTTTACAGCGGGCAATCATGTCTGCCAGTTGTTTGATGCTTTTACCATAGAAAATTTCCCAGGTGCGTTCATTGTAGAAGTCGTCGCGGATATATTTACTGCCGGTGCGCATACCCCAGCTGCCGCCAATGTATTGTACCCGGGGCATGAAGAGATAAAGGTTGGGATAGCCGGTTTCGCGGCCTCCATTGAGATAGTAGGCGGCCGCCGCCAGCTGTTGACCGGGATCTATGTTGTTGCCTTTGGTGGGGTCGGTGTTAATGGAATCAAAGTCTTTGGTACAACTTCCCAGCACCAACGAGAAGAAGAAAACCAGGAGCAGAGTATAACTATTGCGTTTCATTAGTAGTGATTTAGAATTTTGCAAAAACATTGATACCATAAGATCTCCGGGTAGGCAGTGATCCATATTCAAATCCCTGGCCATTGCTGTTATTGTAGCTGCTTTCAGGATCTACGTTGGGTATATGTTTGCTAATAGTGAAAAGATTTCTGGCCACCAGCGATACGGACAGTTCCCGAAGAATACCATTGCCCAGTATTGATTTGGGGAAATTATAGTCGATGTTTAGCTGCCTGATTTTCACGAAGGAGGCATCATAAATAAAAGGCTCCGGAATGTTGTCGGTTACCCGTTGCCAGTAAGCCTGTGGATTTACAAATGCATCTACGTCTTTGTATTTGGGGTTGTTGCTACCATCTACGCCATCGGGTTGTACGCCTTTGATGGGCAGGCCACCGGTGGCTTTCCATTGTGCGGGTGTTTGTCCTGCGGCCACCCTGGCGGCTTCTGATAATGTCCAGCCTTCGCGGCCTTCGAGGGTACCTTTCTGCCGTCCGTTCGCATAGGCGAGGAGGTTAGTCATGGAATAAATACTACCCCCTTGTTTAATATCCAGTAAGATGTTTAACGAAATATTTTTCCAGGTAAAGCGGTTGGTAACACCACCGATCCAGTCGTATTGTCCGTTGCCCAGTTTGGCGTCGGTAGGATCATATTGTGGCAGGTTGTTGGCATCCAGTATTAATTGTCCGGCAGGGTTGCGGAGGAATTGGCGGCCTACAATGATGCCGTATTCTTCTCCTTCTTTCGCTACAATAGAGGCATTGGCCCAGCGTGCGGAAGCCAGCGTATAGAAGCCGGATACCAGCGGACTCAGTTCCAGGATTTTATTACGATTGCGGGCGAAGTTCATATTCACATCCCAATTGAAATTTTTGGAAACAATTGGTTTTACCAGCAAGGTGGCTTCAATGCCTCTGTTGCGGATATTACCGGAGTTGATCACCGCGCTGGGATAGCCGCTGGTAGAGGAAATGGGCGCATTCAGAATTTGATTGCGGGTGTTGGACTGGTACCAGGCCACATCCAGGTTCACGCGGTTATTCAACAAAATGAGGTTCATCCCTGCTTCATACGATTTGCTGATACTTGGTTTGAGATCTTTGAAAGGAACTTTGTCTACCGCTACGCCACCAATCGCATAGCCGCCCACCAGCGGGATATCCGGGTTGCTGCCATAGGTAAGCTTCAACTGATAGGGTTCAATGGCATCTGTGCCCGTTTGCGCCACAGAGAAACGCACTTTACCAAAGTTCAGGAAGTTACTTTTAGGCAGCAGCTCAGAAAATACAAAGCTGGTGCTGACAGATGGATAGAAGAAAGAGTTGTTGTTGGCCGCCAGCGTGGACGACCAGTCGTTACGCCCCGTGATATCCAGGTATAAATAATTTTCGTAGGCGAGGTTGATCGCGCCATATACAGAGTTGATCCTTTTGCGGTTAATCAGTTCATTGCTTACTTTGGTCTGGAAGTTATTAATGCTTTGTACGCCTTTCACGCTGATGTCTCTGCCGGAAGTATTCAGTACATTTTCGTGGTAGTCCATGCGGTTGGTACCGAGGTTAGCACCGATCCAGAATTTACGTACCTGCTTGCCGTAGTTGAGGAGCAATTCGGTGTTGGTTTCCTGGAATACGCGGTCTTTTAAATTGAGGGCGCCGGTGGAGTTAAAAGGGGTCGTGAGTTCCATGAATTCACGGAAGCCAAATTTAGAGTAGTCGGTACCGGTGCGGGCCTGTATGGAAAGGGTAGGCAGCAGCTGGTATTTCAGTTGTACAAAGCCATTGAGGCGGTCTTGTTTACTGTTGTTGGGCTGTTCGTTGATTGCCCAATAAGGGTTCACCTGGTAGTTATTATTGTTCCAGTTGATATAGCTGCCGGTGATTGGATCTTTATACGTTTTCAACCAGTTGATATCGATGTTGGGCGCGATGCCACTCAGCACATATCCGATGTTGTTAGGGTTATCGGAGAGGGCGGGGCGGTTGTCTACGTTTTCATTTACATAGGCAAGTTTGGCGTCTATGCTGAATTTGCTGGTGAGCTGGGAAGTACCGCGTAACGCGAAGTTATGACGTTGTAATCCGCTGCTGGGTACAATATCATTGTTCCGGATGTTGGTATAAGTGAAGCGCAGTTGGGTATTTTCTCCACCGGACGAAATAGCGACGGAGTTGGTGAGCGTCAATCCTTCGCGGAAGAAATGTTGAATAGCGTTTTGTGCTTTCACATAAGGTTGTTGGGTGCCGTTCCAGATCCACACCATGCTATCCTTGTTGAATTTAGGCCCCCAGCTGGCCTGGGCGGTGCCTTTGGCGGCATCGAGGTTGCGGGGGAGGAGTCCATCTCTGCCGCTGCCATATTCTTCCTGGAAGTCGTAGCTGCTGTTTAATCTTTCCAGCACGGCATTGGATGTGATTTCCAGCTCCAGTCCTTTGCGACTGCCTTTTTTGGTGGTGATGAGGATCACGCCGTTGGCCGCGCGACTCCCATACAGCGCAGTGGCCGCGCCACCTTTCAACACAGAGATGGTGGCTACTTCGTCGGGGTTGATGATAGAAGAGCCATCTCCCAAATCATATCCGCCAAATTTATCCGCTTGTCCGGGAGAGGAGTTGTTGGCGGGAATACCATCAATTACATACAGGGGTTGATTGTCGCCGCCAATTACTTTTACGCCGCGCAGGGTTACTTTCACGGAGGCGCCAACACCGCTGTTGGTGGTGTTTATATCCAGTCCGGCTACACGGCCGCTGAGGGATTGAATAGCATTGGTTTGACGGGCAGTGGTTAAGTCGCTGCCTTTTACATCGGTGAAGGCGTAGCCTAACGAACGTTGCTGGCGGCCAATACCGAGGGCGGTGACTACCACGGCATTCATTTCAATGATTTTCTGTGGTGCGGCGGTATCGGCTACCGGAGCGCTGGTACCAGCCGTTTGTTTGATAATAATCTGTGTACCGATGGCTTTAATGGTGAACTGCGCTGCTGGAAACAGTTGTTGCAGCAGGCTGCTGATAGAAGCATTTTGCTCATGGATGGTAAACTTATTTTTGGTGATTACCTGGTTAGGATAAGCGAACAATACACCTGCCTGTTTTTCTATCAGCGATAGAATTTCAGGAACGGGTTTGTCTGTGATATTAACAGAAACCCTTTTAGCGAGCGCGCTGTTTTTATCCTGCCCGTTGCTGAGCAGGGCCGTACACATGATTATGAGGATCAGTGAAATACAGGGAATKAGTTTCATTGCTTTCTTTTGAGATTTTAGTGATATAGGGCATTGCTTTGCGGGCATACCTCTCCCTGCCGGACCAGCTGTATCCGAAGGTGGAATATAGGCAATACAATGCCAGGCAGCGTTGGCTGCGTGTTTTATGATGTTAACGTGTTTGTGAATAGCGTTTTAGATCCTGGTTTTAAACTTTCAACGGTTCAAAAAATGTGACTGGTGTTTATTTATGTTGAAATATATAAGTTGAATCATTGGTATGCGTGGTGGTCAGGTCCAGCATTTCCGACAGTACCAGTAATGCTTCGCTTAGTGGTACGCGGTTGAAGCGAACGGTGATCTTGTTTTTTAGTATATCCTTGTCCGTTACCTGCAAATCCGCGTGATAGTAGGCGGCTACTGTTTGCAGCACCAGGGCTACTTCCTGGTCGCTGAAGGAGAGGTCGTGGTTGCCCCATCCGCAGCGCCATGCGTAGTTGCCGTCCGGCTTTTTTACGGTACCATTGTCATTTTCCACTACCGCGAGGTTGCCAGCGGTTAAGGTAACAGGCTGCCCATTACCGGTAACGCTTACTTTGCCATCCCATACGGCTACATCGCTATAGCTGCCGGTTGTTTTTACATTAAAGGAGGTGCCCAATACGCGGATAGTGGCGTTTGGAACTTGTATACTAAAGCGTTGTTGTTCGTCTTTCGTGATTTTAAAGAAGGCCTCTCCTTTGATCATCTGTACTTCACGGCTGCGGTAACGCAGCTCTGTGCCTGCCTTTAAGGCTATCTCAGAGCCATCGGGGAGTACCAGGCTATCGGTATCGTTTCCTTTTGCGAGGTAGGTGCTCCATTCCTCCGCCGGAGTACTGAAGTAGCGATAGCCCGTGAATGCCAGCAGTGGTAATGCCACGGCGGCGGCCCACCACCATTTACGGTGAATGGAAAATGTTTTCGCTTTTGGCGGCGTATCAGGGAGGGCCAGCTGACTGGATAGTGCTTCCCAGCCGGTGTTGCGGTCGAATGGTTGCGGCAGATCCCTGGAAGCGTCCCATGCCTTTTTGATGGCGTGAAACAGTTGCGGGTGATGCGGTGCGGCATCCAGCCATTCTTCCAACGCAAGTGCTTTGGCGGCATTATCCGGGTCCTGCAGATATTCGATGACGATATTGTTTAGCTCATTTTCCATATGCGTATACTATCAAGACATCTCAGCAAGGGTAAACTTTGATGCCTGGTTAAATTTTTTTTCCAGGGAGTAGATGACGGAGTGATTTAAGGGCCGTCGATAGCTGATAATACACCGTATTGAGGGTGATATTMAGTTTGTTGGCTATTTCGGCGGGTTCCAGGTGTTGTATGCGGCTCAGGATAAATATTTCGCGGCAGCGGGGTGGCAGCGTATCCAGGTGTCGTAGTATTTCCTGTTGCAGCAGTATATAATCGGCGGTTTCATAGAACGAAGAAGGATCGGCCTGAAATTGTAATACATCTTCCCCTACCTGTCTTTTTCTTTTCTTTAACTCATTGATTGCCTGGTTGGTAATAGCACGATAAAGATAATGCCGGATATGGCCGGTGATAATAATTTGAGGGCCCTTCTCCCATAGGTGGACGAAAAGGTTGTGTACCATGTCTTTAGCCAGGCTGCTATCTTTTACCCAGCGATATGCTAACAGGTATAATTCTTCGCTGTAGGTATTATATAATTGCCGGAAAATGGGTACATCCTGGTTATGCAGCGCCTCGGTGATTTCTGCACTGGTATATGGGAATGCATCCGTTGTCATCCCTTAATTATACGAAAAAAAATTATTTCAAAGCAAGAAAGCTGAAAGCAAAAGGCAGAAAGCAAAAAGCTATTTCCCCGGAAATCTACGCGAAAATACCTTTTTGCTTTCTGCTTTCAGCTTTCTGCTCCTTCGAGCCAGCTTTTGAATTCCGTAACCCTTTCACGGCTAATAATAACATCAGTATCAACATCGGGTGCTAATTGAAGAATTAATCTACTATTGTAGTAAGTGGTGATTTTCTTGATGGCATCTATATGGATAATAAATTGCCGGTTAATACGAAAGAACTGATTCTTATCCAGTAGCTTTTCTATCTGGTCCAGGGAATAGTCCAGTGGTACGCGCTGATTGCTGTTAGTGGTGGCCCAGGTAGTACCTTTTGCAAATTGCAGCCAGGCAATATCTTTTGCTTTTACATAAATGAGCTGGTTGTTGATGCGGCCAATAAAACGGGTGCTGTCGCGGCGCAGGAACTCTTCTGCCAGTTTACTGATATCTATGGTATAGTTATTAGCAGGTCTGAACTGTTCATATTTTTTTAAAGCATTCCGCAATTCTTCCGGGTCAATAGGCTTCATTAAATAGTCGATGCTATTAACTTTGAATGCCTGCAGGGCAAAGCCATCATAGGCCGTGGTGAAAATAATGGGTGTGCGGACTTTCGTTTTATTGAATAGTTCAAAGCAGTTGCCATCTGACAATTGTATATCCATCAACATGAGGTCGACCGGCTGTTTTTGTTCCAGCCATTTCAGTCCTTCTTCTACTGATTCAATCACCGCTACTACTTCCGTGTTGGGATTACACTTGTGCAATAACTGTGTAAGCCGTTCGGCATTGTGCATCTCATCTTCAAAAATTACTACTTTCATGACGCTGTAATAATGGGTAGTTTTACAATGAATAATTCATTTTCCTGATAAATTTCCAGGTTGCAGTTGCTGATCAGCGCATATCGTTTCTGAATATTTTCCAGGCCTATCCCGGAAGATATTTCGGGGCTGACTTTAGGCCGGATATGATTGGATATGATCAATGCGTTTCCTTCGCTTTTGATGGTGATCAGCAGCGGGTCTTGTGCAGAAAAGCGGTTATGTTTGATCGCGTTTTCTATAAGCATTTGCAGGGTTACCGGTGGTATCATTCCCTTTGTTCTTACTTTTTCTGAAATGTCGCTCACAAACTGAATGCTTTGCTGGTGGCGGATGCGTATAAGGAATAAATAGGAATCGAGGAAGTCCAGTTCCGTTTGTACCGGTACCAGGTTTTCAAATTTCTTGTCTAATATATACCGATAGGTTTTGGCAAGTTGTGTGATATAGTCGGCCGAAAGATCCGGGCTTTTGTACACCAGGTTGGTGAGTACGCTGAGTGAATTGAAAAAGAAATGCGGATCTATCTGGTTCCGCAGTGCATCATAGCGGGCCTGGATATTTTCGCGCATCAGTCGCTCGGTTTGCAGCTGGTATTCTTTCCATTCTGAATAGTAAAAAATAATACCGTTGAACGTTAGTATCAGCAGGTAGAACATGAAGATACCGAAGTTCAGGTCGTAGCTGAAGTGGCGGAAGCTTTCCCAGGCTTCATAGCGGTGAAACAGTACGATGTCGGCCACACCATAGCAGAAGCCGAAAAGGAAGGCCACCAGCATGCCGTAGCCTACCTGGCTGCTGCAGAGGAATACCAGGCGACTGGCAGGTTTCCGTTGCTGTGTTTTTTTCTCTACGGTCCGGGCCAGCCAGGTGGCGCCTTCCCAGGCAATCAGCCCGAATATAACATAGAAAATGCTGAACACCTGTCCTCTTAAATCCATCATCTGTAACCCTGTGGTGAAGGTATGATCAAAGGATTTGAAGATGGTACTGAAAGTGTACAGAATCAGTATCCTGGACAGATACAGAAATACTTTGCTTGAAAATAATTTTTCGTTTCCCTGAAAATTCATTCCGCGTTTGTATGATACTAAATGTAGTTATTTTCCTTAAACCACGCGAATGCGCCGGACACGGCGGTTTCTACCGGGGTATATTCCAATTGTAGCTCCCGCTCTGACTTTTTACCGGAATAGTAATTATCCAGGCATAGCATATAGGCGGTGCTGTAATTTAGTTTTCCGGAGATACCCGGCAATGACCCGATCATACCGGCAAATTTCAGCACGAACCTGGGGATTCGGATTTGTAGTTGCCGTTTGCCCGAGATCTTTCTCAATAGTCTGAAAAACTCGCCATAGGTGAGGTTTTGACCTGCCAGCAGGTAGCAATCGCCTGTTTTGCCTTTTTCGATGGCATTGATAATACCCCGGCATACATCCTTGATATGTACGAAATTTTTTCCACCGGGGGGATAGAACAGCAGCCGGTGTTTCAGGCCGTAGAGGATGAGCTTTCCGGAGCTGGGCTTTACATCGTTGGGGCCTATCATGAAAGTAGGGTTGACTACTACCGCCGGTAATTGTTTGGCGGCTACCTGTTCCAGCACATATTGCTGGGCGAGGTATTTACTGTTGATGTAACCGGAGTTGGCGTTGAACAAGGTAAATCCGTTGAGTTCATTGCCGGGATTTTGTTTGTTACCCGGACCAATGGTATTGGCGGTGCTTACATAAATAAACTGTTTTACCTGGTGAGCCAGGCAGGCCGCCGTGATATGTTGGGTGGAAATGAAATTTACTTTTTCATATTCGTCGAAGGAAATGCCCCATTGCTCTGTGATACAGGCTGCATGGATCACAATATCACAGCCTTTAACGGCATTGAGCACATGCTGGATATTGTCGATCAGACCAAAGAACACTTCGCAGGGGATATCGGCAATACCTGTCAGATCGGCATTAGGCCGCACGATGATCCGGATGTCATATCCCAGTCGATATAATTCCCGGGTGAGGTTGGAGCCAAGGAAGCCGTTGGCGCCGGTAATCAGTACTTTTTTCATATGTCTTAAACAGATAATGCAAATGGTATTTCTTTCTTTACTTCCCGCGACACGATCCTCATTTTCAGGGATAGTGGCAATAGCTGCATGAGCAGGTGATTGATCCGGTTCATCAGTCCGGGGATGATCACCGGTTGTTTGGCCAGTGTGCCTTTGAGGGCAATCCGGGCAATTTCGGGGGTAGGCAGCAGCCCCATTTTCCCCTTACGTCCCTGGCTGATAATGCGGCGGGAGGTGTGGGAATTGGTCATAATAGGACCAGGGTATACTACGCTGACAGATAATCCCGTGCCGGTCAGTTCTTCTTTCAGTCCGAGAAAGAAAGAGGAGATGAATGCTTTGGAGGCCGGATAAACAGTTTTATAGGCAATGGGCGTAAAAGCCGCCATGCTGGMGATGTTCATGATATAGCTCTGGGAGTGCTTCAACAGGTGAGGAATCAGCAGGTGCGTGAGCAATACGGTGCCTCTTACATTGAGCATAATAATATCGTCTATCCGTTTCAGTGAGGTATGGGTGATGGAAGAAGTGCCACCCACGCCGGCGTTGTTAATGAGAAAGTTAATGGCATATTGCTCCGTGATGATATGGAGTTGTTGCTTTAGTATCTCACTATCGGACAGGTCGAATTCAAATACTTTTACGCTCACCTGGTATTCCAGTTCCAGGTTGTGTGCAATGGAGCCGAGGTTGCCTCCAGGCAGGGCGATGAGAATAATATTCATGCCCTTTCTGGCGCATTGGATGGCGAATTCTTTGCCAAGGCCGGAGCTGGCGCCTGTAATCAGTGTATAAGCAGTTGTTGACATCATGATTATTTTTCTAACAGGTCTTTAAACCGGGTCATTGTTTTGAACAGGTTATCGTGAATAATTGGATCGGATACCCAGCGGGGTACTTTTTTGCTTCGGTCGGTGGTCACCATATAGGTGATTTTTATTTGTCCGCCTGTGGCTGGTTCCATGATCCATTTGCCCCGGGTACCCGTAATGCGGGTGGTTTTATCCGGTAGGGGAAAGCGGCTGTCGGCCGTACTTTCGAAGATCACCTCCGCAGCATTGGTAGCACCGGATAGGTTGTGGTACTGGTACAGCAGGCAGCAGTCCTGGTCGTCCATGGGCCAGGGGATATTATACCGGATATAAGTGATCCAATGTTGTTCGTCTGCCTGGGAGGCAATTTTATAATCGCTGGCATTGGTGTTCCATTGCATCCCACGGGATTGGTCCTTAAAGAGACCAATGACCGCAGGTACGCCGGCTTTTACAAGAAATACCGCTTTTATTTCCCTTACATTTTCACCACCGGCTCCCGGAATCCACCGTTCATACAGCGTGATCGCCTTGTTTTGCTTTACCAGCTTAAACTCGCTGGTATCGGCGAACAAGGAATTGAAAAAGAGTGCGCTGCTGAGCAATAAAACAGGTAAGCTTTGCATACAGAATGATTTAAAGCAAAAGTGCGGCTAGATGCGTTGATGGCAAACGATTTTCCGCTGAGTTGTGGGATAAGGGTATTGACCTGTAGAAAAAAGAAGCAAAAAGCGTAAAGCAGAAAGCAAAAAGCTATTTTCGCGAATATCTCCGGGGCAATAGCTTTTTGCTTTCTGCTTTACGCTTTTTGCTCTTAATTTAAATACCTATATATGAAGCGATACCTTTCCCTGTTCCTCCTTTGTGGCATTATTGGTGTGATGCAAGCCAGTGCTCAGACAAATGCAGATAAAGCCAAAGAAAAAGTAGATGCGGCTATAAAGCTGATGGATAACGGTCAGCTGGCGGAATCCATTCCTTTGCTGGATGAAGCGTTGAAGCTGGACCCGGATAACAACAATATCCGTTATGAAAAATGTTATGCATTGTATATGATGAAGGATTACAAGGCCGCCCGTAATTTGTTAAAGAAATTAACAGATGATAAAAATCTCGGGCCTAATGTATACCAGCTGTTAGGGAATACTTATGATGATTCCGGAGATCCAAAGCAGGCGATTAAAACTTATGATGAGGGGATCAAAGCGTTTCCTGAAGCAGGTAACCTGTATCTGGAGCGGGGTGTGATGGAGATGAAAGTAAAGGATTACAATAAAGCATTAAATTTTTTTGAGAAAGGAATAGAAGTGGCACCTATGTTTCCTTCGAACTATTACCGGGCGACCATCCTGTTTTGTTTGGCTACAGACGAGAAGGTATGGGGAATGATGTATGGGGAGATATTCATGAACCTGGAGCCGAATACGGCTCGTACCGTGGAAATAAGCAAGTTATTGTTTGATACTTATAAATCACAGATTACGTTTTCCGGAGATACGGGCATTGCCGTGAGCTTTTCGAAGAACAAGGTAGTTAACGTGGTGGTGAACCCTGATGCGGGTCCCGAAGCATTGTTAAAGGCGTTAACGGGGGCGAAAAAGCCTTTTGGTACTTCCATTTATGAGCCTACGTTGGCCGTTGCGCTGGCAGGAGAGCACAGTGTTGACCTGGCTTCACTGAACCATACCCGTGAGCGTTTTCTTCAGGTATATGAACAGTTGGGTAATCAGCAGAAAACACCGGTTGTTTTATTTGATTTTCAACGGGAGCTGAAGGCTGCCGGACATTTGGAAGCCTATAACTACTGGCTGTTAAAAGAAGGCGATAAAGTGGCGTTCAATCATTGGGAGTTGGCGAATAACGACAAATGGCAACGTTTTGCGGATTGGTTCTCTGAACATCATCTTACCATTACGGCAGAGAATAAATTTAATATGGCGAAGTACTGAGTATAATTTATTATTTTGTTCGCCACGCCACGCTGAATCCTGGCGTGGCGAACTTGTTTATAGCAGAAGGTTTTAAAAAACAGTGCAACATATGAAGCGTTACCCGTTATTGATTATTTTCTCTTTTATGGTATCATCACTGGCTGCCCGGCAGTCTTGTCCGGTTATACCGCTGCCGGTGAAGGCTACGCCAGGTACAGGCACGTTTGTGATGAACGCGCATACCACTATCCAGGTGGCAGATCCTGCGCTGCGCCCAGTGGCCATGTATCTGCAGGAAGAACTGTGGCGGAGGTATCAGCTGCGTGTATCCGTAGGCGGTGATAACAAAAGGGGGTCCATCTTGCTAAAAAATGAAAAAACGGATGATAACGCAGAAGCCTATACGCTTACGATGAACCCCGGCACAGCAGTCATCACAGCGGGGCAGCGGGAGGGAATGTTCAACGGTGTTATCTCTCTGTTGCAACTTACTACGGCAGCGCCGGCAGGTAAAACACTGGCGGTTCCCTGCTGGAATATCAGTGATGCCCCTCAATATGGCTGGCGTGGTGTAATGTTGGATGAGTCGCGTTTCTTTTTTGGTAAAGAGAAAGTAAAATCCATACTCAACTGGATGGCGTTTTATAAGTTAAACCGTTTCCACTGGCATCTCACTGATGTGCCTGGCTGGCGACTGGAAATAAAGAAATATCCCTTATTAACAACGGTGGGCAGCATCGGAAACATCAAAGATCCGAAGGCGCCGGCGGCATACTATACGCAGGACGATATCYGGGAAATAGTGGCGTATGCACAGGCGCGTAGCATTGTGGTGATTCCGGAAATAGATATGCCGGGACATGCAGCTGCGGCAAACCGCGCCTATCCGGCGTTTGACGGCGGAGGTACTGCACACTATCCACAATTTACTTTTAATCCGGGTAAAGAAGGTACGTATCAATATCTGGCAGACATCCTAACGGAAACGGCTCAACTTTTTCCAGCAAAGATGATACATATTGGTGGTGATGAAGTGACTTTCGGCAACGCCGGATGGGATACGGATAGTGGTGTAATACGGTTAAAGGCCGCTCATGGCTTGCAAACGCGTAAGCAGGTAGAGGATTATTTTATTCAGCGTATGGCCGATACCGTATTGGCATTACATAACCGCGTATTAGCCTGGGATGAAATAGCTACCAGTAACCTACCAGCCGACCGCACCATTGTGTGCTGGTGGCGGCAGGATAAACCAGAGAGCCTGGCGATGGCGTTACAGAAAGGATACTCCGTGGTATTATGCCCGCGGTTGCCTTTCTACCTGGACTTTGTACAAGATAGCACGCATAAAATCGGGCGTCGCTGGAAGGATGGAGAGTTGAATAATTTATCGGCTGTATATAATTTTTCGACCGCTCATCTTCCCGCTGTAGCGGGACATGAGTCGTTGATACTCGGTGTACAGGCTTGTGTATGGACGGAGACGGTACATAGTAACCAACGCCTGGATTTCCTCTTATTCCCCCGTATTGCGGCAGTAGCGGAAACCGCGTGGACAGCACCGGGGCAGCGGAACTTCAATGGGTTTAAAGATCGGTTGAAAGCGCAGCAGGTACTCTACGCAAAAGACGGCCTCTATTACTTTGATTTTTTTGCACCGGAAAAGCATACCGAATCCGGGCAGGGGCGTACGGATTATATTGACTAAAAGGTTGTAAATTTAGGTATGCACTACGCAACACTTCCACCGCCGCCGCACCTGGCACATGTGATCCGGTTTTTCTGGGTCATGGAGGGTGAGATGGGGTATACGCATCATAACATGGCGGATGCCTGTGTGGAGATGTTGTTTCACTACCGTGGATGTTTCGATGAGATAGAAAACAACGGTCGCCGGAGCTCTTCTTTCACGGCGGGTTTGCATGGTGTTACGCATGTGTTGCGTAAGTATACCATTGATGCCGGCTTCGGTATTTTCGGGGTATATTTTTATCCGCAGGCGATTCCCTTACTTTTTTCGATGCCTGCTTCTGAGCTGACGAATACGGCTGTGGAGCTGAGTTATTTGTTGAAAAGCGCGGGTATGCAGTTAGAAACAGCGATCGCGGAAGCGAAGAGTCATGCGGAACGTTGCCGTATTATTTGCCGTTTTACCGAGCAACGGATGGCTCGCCGATATGATGTGGAGCCGCCGGTTTTTGCAGCTATCCGGGATATTATTCATCATAAACCAGCGATTAGCATTACGGAGTTATCGAAACAATATTATCTTTCGGAGCGGCAATTTGAGCGGCAGTTTAAACAGTATGCAGGTTTAACGCCCCGGTTGTTTTCGCGTATTATCCGTTTTCAGGCGGCTACTTCTTTTTATAAGCGTGATGACCTGAGTTTGGGTAGTATTGCGCTGGAGTGCGGGTATTATGACCAGTCGCATTTTATCAGCGACTTTAAATCCTTCTCCGGATTGCACCCCAAACAGTTTTTCTCTGGTCGCTCTGCAGCCACTGCGTGGAGAGAATAATGTCGGTTTTTTCCAATTTTAAGATAGTGACCTTTCTCATCTTTGTGTGGCAATATCACCTTAAAATTATGTTATTATGAAACTACCCGAAGGACATCAGCGCGTGATACCTTATCTGATACTGCAAAATGCAGTGGCATTTTTCGACTTCACCAAAGCAGTATTTGATGCGGAAGAGCGTTACCGCGGTTACCAGGAAGATCAGCGTACATTGCGACATGGAGAGATCCGGATTGGCGACGCTACCATTATGTTTGGGCAAAGCAGTGATACCTGGGCCACAGAAAATGCAGGATTGTATATTTATGTAGAAGATGCAGATGTTACTTTTCAAAAAGCATTGGATGCAGGTGCTACGGTAGTGATGCCGGTGACGGATCAGTCGTACGGCCGTTCCAGTGGCGTAAAAGATCCGTTTGGTAATACCTGGTGGATTACTGCCGTATAAAGTATTTGCAAATAAAGTGTTTTACAGACATGCTGGCCTTAAGGCCAGCATTTTTTATTCCCGGAGGTCCAATGTTAAGTTTTTATTATCGCCATATAGCCGCAGTATAGCAAATTAATTTACAAGAATGCGTTGCAACACTGTAGCGCATTTGACCCGGGAAACGCACCTGTGCCAACTGCGTGCTGTTTGTCTAACCCACTAAATTTACTATGAAAATGATTATTGGTGACTATCCTGCGACAATAAAATTTTTATTATCAACCAAGTCTGAAGCAACGACCGAATCCTCACCTTTGTTACCTATGCACTACCAGCATAACGCTTTAAGAGGTGCATTTGTAACCTATACAGAAGGAGGATTTGGTTGTTTTGCTACCCAGGAAGTACGCAGCCTTCATTGGGTAATGGGATGGTTGAATTTCTCCATCCGGCATCCGGTAACGCTGAATTTCTCCGCCAGCAAACCGATGGTAGCATTGGTATGTACGCTGAAAGGAAAGGCGGCATATGAACTGCCAGGCTATGGTAACTTTACGTTACCGAAGGGGAAGTATGGATTTTATTATATCCCGCCCCATCTCTCTGGTAACATGTTCCTGACCGAAGAAGAACATCATACCGTTTACTTTTCGTTTTCGGCCTCATTTCTGGAATCGTTTGCAGGGCAGCATATTAACTTCCAGGAATTGTATGCTGCACAGGAGCAGCAGGTAACTGCCGCCAACGTGCTACCGGTGTTTAAAATCGGCATAGAAGAACGTAAGATCCTGGATGCCATCCAGAACAGTAATCTAACCGGCCCGGCCAAACAGATATTCCTGCAGGCAAGGATAAATGACCTGTTGGTGAGTTACTTCGCATCGCTGGAAACCAGTGATAAGGGCCGTCTGAGGGTAGAAGATCAGCAGGAACGATTTAAAGAGATCGAAAAATTTATACAGGAAAACTATCACCTGCCGCTCAAAATGCAGTTCCTGAGCCGTAAAGCAGGCATGAACCTACGTAGTTTTGAGAAAGGATTTAAGGCCAGTTTCGGTGTTAAGGCCAAAGAATATATAGAGCAGCTGCGCGTAAAACTTGCCGCAGACCTACTGAAAAATAGCGACATGCCGATTACGGCGATTGCCTACCATGTTGGTTTTGCCGGGACGAATTATTTCTCTTTTGTGTTTCGTAAAATTCAGCATTGTTCTCCCAGAGAGTACAGACAAAGGGGAGAAGGGAGAAAAACAGATAAAGGTGAAATATTGTAGGTTTTTATATTCGCGTTTTTGAACATTATTTTAAAATTAAGTTTTGATATTTGTAAGAGAAGAAACGAAAGCACGGAGTTTAATCCCATAGAACCCGATTTTAAATCATCAATTTTTACCTGCTAAATATTTATAGCATCCTCGAAATAACGTGTTTATGCCAATGAAAAGATTAATAGGCCAGCTACTGGTCTGATAGCATTGTATTTCCTGTTCTGATATAAATAAGTTGATTGTTTTGCCATGATGGCAATGATCATACCTGCGTCAATGTCTGTAATGATTGGCGTGAAGGAGTTGCATGTCTAATGAAAAATCAGATTTTAATATGAATAATCAGCATGAAGTAATCACGCAAGAGCGGAATGATAATCATGGTTCCAGCAGAAAGCCTTTGCTTTTGATACCTGACGGTATCATAGACTACTCGGAATTACTGGAAATGAATGGTATTGCTTATGAAAGAGACGAATTTTTCCTCAGAGTAGGTGTGCCGGAGAAGGTGAAGGGCTGGATATTTCATTTATCGGTGATAAAAGTGCAGTTTTTGAAATTGTTTGAAACGGTGTATCCGTTTTTGGTGGAGTATAAGTTATCATATAAGATACCTGCAGATGAAATAACAAAAGACCAATTGATGGATGGAGGTTGGGGGTATGAGCGACTTGGAAAAGTGATAACAATTTATATAGATAATGATAGCGCTGCGCTGCAGTTGGCGCGTCAGCTCATTACACTGACGGCCTCTTTTAAGGGGCCAGCTGTACCTACTGATATCCACTTGGGGGCTGTATTATATGTGCGTTATGGAGGGTTTAGAACAGATATGTTGGCGGATGCCACTGGCCAGGTGGACAATTATATGTATGAGGAAGATGGGCAGGTAGTTAAAGATCCCTATAACATTCCTTTTGTATTGCCTAAACAAATTAACTGGCCTTTTGCGGAATTAGCAAAACCAGTGGTGCCAAAGATCCAGAAAATCTTTAAGAGGAAATACCTGCCATATATTTTTATAAAGCCTGATATAAAAGGACGGGTAATAAAAAGTATCAATATTAGCCAGTGGTTTAATCCACGTTGGTGCATCATAAAGGAAGGTAAAATGGGAATGTGTTCCGACGAGGTGGGCCGGGATATGGTTGATAGAATTAGCTGGCAGTTTGAACTGCATACAGATCTGAGTAGGGATCTGCCATTGCCTGGCATTATAGATTATTTCTCTTACAATAATGACAGCTATTTAGTAATGGAATTTATAGATGGCCTGACATTAGATAAAATTCAGTCAATGTTGTTTGGTGGAAATAGCTGGATAGGTTTGAGTGTTGAAGTGAAGTTGAAAATTATTGATTATTTACTACAGATTATAGAAGTACTTATAGCACTTCATAACAGGGGATATATACATCGGGATATTACTGTGGCTAATTTTCTGGTGGATAAGCAGGGGAAGGTATTTCTGATTGATATGGAGCTTGCTTACAATATCCATAAAGCAATACCAGATCCGGTTTTTAGATTGGGAACCCCTGGGAGTATGTCGCCCGAGCAGTCTATTTCAGCGTTGCCTACTTTTGAACAGGACATATTTAGTCTGGGAACATTATTACAGGCTTTATTCACAGGGTTCAGACCGTCTACCTTTGATTGGGAAGATGCTACTTCCTTGTATAGAAACATGCTCTTTTTTACAAGGAATCAGCGGCTTGCTTCGTGTTTGTACGGTTGTTTGAAGGAGAATCCGTTGGAAAGAATTTCTTTGAAGGAAATAAATGAAGTTTTAACAGGTTTGAAGTCAGAGCCGATGATATCTGACTCATCTGAATATGAAGATAATACGCTTAACTATGACGATGTCATTAATGGCGCTTTAAACGGATTGTCTAGMCCTTTAATGCTTACTATTGATGGGGTCTGGTCATCTACTTACATCGATGAAAGTGCCAATGTGGGAAATGGCCGGGGTCAGCGGGCTTATTATATGGGAATCCGTGAGGGTATCAGTGGTCCCCTTTATTTATTGGCAATAGCGCAGAAGAGCGGATTTGATATTACACCCTGTTTGGAGGTCCTAAGGTGTAACTGGGAGTATTTACAACAGCATTTTTTGAACATTTTGCCTGAACTGCCTCCAGGCTTGTATAGAGGATCTGCAGGTATTGCAATAGCAATAAATGCACTGTTGGATGTAGGGATACTCCCCGCAGATAAAGAGCATCTTGCCTATTTGAAAGGATGTCTGGAAAAGAAACCAGTGGGTTGTGATATAGACTCAGGGGCAGCAGGGCAAGGTCTTGCTTTGTTACAGTGCGCCTCTCATCTGGATTCGGATTTTGTTACAGGACTCTTTGATACCTATATTCAGTTTATTCTAAGAAACCAGTCAGACGATGGAGCTTGGTTCTCCACTTTGCCTGATCCGAAATCCAAAAGAGAAAAGATGACCGGACTATCTGCCGGAACTGCAGGAATTGTTTGGTTTTTACTGGAGTATCATCGGCTTTATGGAAATACTTTGGCGCTTAATGCTGCGCTGAAAGGGTTAAACTGGCTGAAAAAGAAAGCTTGCAATAAAGATGGGAAGACATATTGGTATAAGTCGACGGTAAATAAGGAAGTAAGTTATGTACTGGAAAATGGGCTTTATGGAGTGGCATTTGTTTTTATCAAGGCGTACGAAATTACCAGAGATGTTGTTTATAGAAAAATGGCAGAGGAAGCATTATCTGTATTTCCATCAAATGGTATATTACCTGAATTAATGGTTGGTAATGGAATGGCAGGATTGGGAGAGGTTTACCTGGAGGCGTACCGGGTTTTTGAAGACGAGGTTTGGAAGCAACGGGCAACCTGGATAGCAGAGGTACTGTTACATACAGTTTATCAGCGTAGTGATGGCAATTATTGGCTGATCGATAATCCCAAGTATCCCAATGCTGATTTGTTGCAAGGCTGCAGCGGTTTGATTTATTTTCTAATGCATTATAGGAAATCTGATGACGTCGGTTTTATTCTATTACCTCATTAATACTTACCCAATATGAATAAGCGGAATATCACGCAGCTGATTGCTTCATTGTTAATTTTATTGTTTTCCTATGCAGCAACCAGTAAGCTGGTTGAGTATCATACTTTTGTTTCACAACTGGGAAAGTCACCACTAATAGAACATTACGCAGTTCCCATTTCATGGGGGATTCCTTTGCTGGAATACTTAACGGTAGTACTCCTGTTATTTAATCGTACTCAGCAGGCTGGGCTTTACGTTTCGTTTTTTCTAATGACTTTGTTTACTGTTTACATCTATGCCATGCTCCACTTTAGCTATGATCTTCCTTGCTCATGTGGAGGAGTGTTAGCCCAGTTGACTTGGAAGCAGCATCTTGTTTTCAATATTTTCTTTGTAGCGGCCTCTTTGTTAGGTATTATACTTCAATCCTCACATTATAAAGGGAACCAGTCATTGGGTCTAAATATTTTATTACGTAGTAAACAGGGAAGTCGCTGAACACCTGTAGAAAAAAGTAGGCATTTTATCATTTTATCGTTTTAGTTTTTATTGCTTTTTGATATTATAAAAGCATTATGCTATATGAAAAAAGTATCATTAGGTATTACCGCTCTCGCTTTGCTGGTTGGTTTTGCAAGTGCATTTGCTTCTAAAACAACTCGTGCTGCTGGTACTTTCTGGACAACTGTTGTAAACCATAGTGTTGTAAATACTGCTAAGGTAATTGCAACATGTAAAGGTACTGGTACTATTTGCGCTATTCAGTACACTGCACTTGGAACCCGTACTGGTAAAGTTGCATTTAAAACTAAACCAGTTAATTGAGTTGAAGTATTAGTTTTTAAAAGACTCCTCAATATGCATTGAGGAGTCTTGGATTTAAATGTATACCCAGCATGAAGATTTTCCTGTATAGCTTATCACTACTAGCATTGTCTGTTTTGATTGTTTCTTTTTTGTGGTTTAGTGCAGACCGGCCAAATAAAAATGCCAATCACTTTCAGAGAACATTTATAGATAAGGACCAAGGCACAACGCAGCGGCAGATTTTACCGGAGGGAGTGAGTGATTTCATTGGTGTTACATCAGATACAGCTTTCTTTTCAACAGAGGAGTTGGGAAAGGTGATAATGACGAATAGTAAATTTGAAATAAAAAGTGAGATTCGATTTCCTTTTTCCCACAGTCTGAAAGATAGCATTGGAAGTGACTTTTTTTCCAGGTTTGATGTACCTTGGATATATTTTTGTGCCTATAACATTCCGGCAATTATTMGTTGTAATATATATACCCGTCAGGTAGATGTATATTATAAATCAGGAACAGCTTTTACTAATTTTTGTCCGGTATCGGCCAACAAGTTTTTATTTCGTCAACTTGATTTTAAAACAAAAGATCAGATATTTAGCTTGCGTGATATCAGATACTCATCGCCAGTTACAGAGAAAACGCTGTATACACCATATGGGGATGGAGGGTTAGTTGCTGGTGGAAATCTTCATTACCAAAAAGATGCGGGGATTTTTAATTATACTTTCATTTTTGGGAATAAAATAATCTTGTTTGATACAAGTCTTAATATTGTTAAGACATTACATACAATTGATACATTTGCATTGCCACTCATGAGAGTGGGCCTGATAGGTAAAAATACCTACTCGAATCTTGGGCCATCCAAGCGAATTAATCATTTAACATGTATCAGCAGTAAATTTCTTTTCGTTAATTCATTAGTGAAAGCCGACAATGAAGAGGAGCAATCCTTTAGCAAAAACGCTGTTATTGATGTCTATGATCTAACTACTTTAATATACAAAGGAAGTTTCTATATACACCGGCCGGACCACAAATATATCAGTAATATGCTCGTTGTTGATAGGTTATTTATTGCCATTTACAAGGATGAAGCGATTGTTCGTTCATTGGAATTTCTTAATTAATGAGGGGTCGATAATTTTTAAAAACACTAACTTTTTTATTGTATGAATAAAATACGTATCAGTGTTACAGCCATTTCGCTTCTATTGGGACTCGTTCATGCTTTTACTGTAAAAGCTTCCTATTTTCCAACATTTTGGACAACAGCATACTATCACAATATGGCTACGTATCTCTCAATAAGGCATAAATGCTTGGGAGGCAACACGCTTTGTGCAGTTCAATATATTTTTGCCTTCGACGAACCCCAACCAACGGGAAGGATTGTGCTTAAGTGGCGTGATCTTCTTAATCAATGAGTTGTCTGAGAAATTTTTAGAAACATTAATATTTTCTGTATGAATAAAATATATATCAGCGTTACAGCTATTTCACTTTTATTGGGAGTCGTTCATGCTTTTGCCGTAAAAGCTTCCAATTCCATGACATATTGGACAACAGTAAATATTCACCACGTGCGTTCACTGGGCGAGGTGATGCTATTTTGTCAGGCAGGTAATCGTACGATTTGTGCAGTTCAATATTTTAATACTGGCGAACGCACGGGGCAGGTCAAGTTGACATCCTATCCGTGAACTAACGTTTAATTGATTTTTTTATAGATTAAAAAACTAATACATTAGCCCTAATGCACTTATTGATATATCTTGATGAGTACTTAGAGCTAATATATTAGTACCAGGCAAGGGTAAAGTGATAACTCGATGGGAAAATATTCGGGCGTTGCGCTGTTATTTCTTAATTGTCAACATTAGATAAAACGAGTACTTCCGCGAGACCACTCGGTATTTTAATTATGTCTAATCCATATCGGTTGAGTATGTTACGGACAACCTTATAATCCAGCGGCTTTTTTAACGCACCATCAAGCTCCCACTTCAAGTTGAGGTCCATATCTACCCTTTCGCTACTATATCCGGTGTTATTGATAATTGGAAGGGGAGAGGGAAACCAACGGAGTTTATCTATTACATCCGTAAATGGTGTATTTCTAACATCCACTAGCACTTCATGATTTTTGCTGAAATCGGAACGCATTGTGGTGCCCGTTTTCGTTAATAATAGTTCATCCGTATTTTTTTTTATTCGTATTACTTCATATGCAGGTACTTTCTTTTTTTCGATTCTTCCCTTCCATTTAAGACATTTGTTCAGGTCGTCCAGGTAATACTTTCTAAAAAATAAGCTATCGGAGATGTTTCCTGGTAATGTAGCATTGTAGCAATACATTTGGTTTTTCTGAAGTATCTTATCCGATTCTTCTGTTGTAAGCTGGTGACAACTATCGCCGGATTCGATATAGATGTAGTTAGGGTCGAAGGCATTGGGAGTTCGACCCATGGATAAAACGGGATAGAAAAGTGTAAGTGCATCGCAGTTGGACGACAAGAAATTTGTGATATTATTTTCATTATTAACGTCTGTTTTTCTAAAGCTGGATATACCAGGTATCTCTTTTGTAAAAATGACTCGGTAGATAAAGTTATCGGCAGTGCCTCCATTTCCATTTACTAGAAAAGGTTTCTCACTGTCAAAATCCATATTGTCCACTTTTTCCGCCAATTGGTATGCCGGATCACGAAGCAACTTCTCGATGTTGTCCCTATTAATTTCTTCGCCTCCGGTAATAGCTTTAATAATTCCGTCTGGTGTAATCCAGATATCGTGGGGAATCATTCTATGGGGAAATAAGGCATTCAATTTAACATCTTCGACAATGCAGGGTAATTGAAACCAAGAATTTTGTTGGATGAATTTTTTTACCGTTTCGGCATTTTCCCCCGTAGACAGCTGACTGTTTACAGCTATAATGGCGATTTTGTCGCCATATTCCTTTTGTAGGGAATCCAGTGTCTTCAATGTATTAATGCAGGGAGAGCACCATGTAGCCCAAAAATCAAATATAACCAGCTTACCTCTCAGATCAGCGTAGTTAATTTCCGTATTCCTGTAATTGAGAATTTTACCTAATGACATGTCTGGCATTTTGTTGCCTATTCCTAATGGTACATGTATTTTAGGCTGTGCATATAGAGCGCTTTGAAAAAGTAGAAAAACAATGACAATCTTTTTTTTCATCGGATTTTTTTATTGTGTGTGAATGATTACCTTTTATTAAGAATCCTCAGTTGTATCCTGGGTTTTGTACTAATGTTGGATTAGCACTTATTTCTACGAGCGGAATAGGGTAAACCCCAACATTAGCACGCCAGGTGGCTGGCTTTTGCGGGCTGATGCTATTCAGTTTTCCCGTTCTTTTCAGGTCAAACCAGCGGTGACATTCTTCTGTTGAAAGTTCCACCTTTCGCTCCCTGGCTACTGCCGCCAACGCGCTGCTCAGGCTGAGATTTAACGGTAAGGCAGGTAGGGGGTTAGGAATAGTGGAACTGGGTGCTTGTCTGGCCCTATCTCTCAATGTATTTAAATCCTTTATTCCGTCAGCTATTTTGTTGTTGTTGATTCTTGCTTCGGCTCGTACCAGGTACATTTCTGCCAGTCGTAGTACCACGAAATACTCCGTGCGGGTATTATCGGTCATATTTAATTTGTATTTATAAGGATAGTAGTAGGTAACACCACTGTATAACAGGCTGTCGATCCATTTTTCCTGACGCTTATCGCCTGGCTCCAGAGAGTCGATAAAGGACTGGTTATAGGCAAGTAATGGGCTGGAGGATGGGATAAACTGGGCTCCGATATCTGTGTACCCGCTTTGCATCCATAACTGCAATATGGATTCATTATTGTTGGCTAGAAATACACTATCAAGGTCAGTGCATAAAGTGTATTGAGGATTATTGATAACACTGGCTRCCTGCGTTTCCGCGTCTTCCCAATTTTTATTGTATAAGTATACTCTTGCCAGCAGAGCGGTTGCTGCAGACTTATTTGCGCGGACTCTCTCAGTGGTAACATATGCATCAGATAGTTTACTCTGTGCCTCTATCAAATCATTGATGATTTGTGTATAAATATTGGCTGTTGATGTTCTCGGAGCTGTGGCATTTACCGTTACTTTTGTAGTAGTCAGCAGTGGCGCATCTCCATAGATATTTATCAGCTTAAAATAGCAATAAGCACGGACAAACAGGACTTCTCCTGATATTTGAGTTTTAAAATTCTCACTTAAAGTGGTACTGTTTTTAACTCCTTCGAGGATGGCATTAGCGCTGTAGATAGTATTATAGTAGTCACTCCAGATAATACCATTCCAGGCATCGTCCACTTTTATGTAATTAGTATAAAAATCTGTGTAGGATTCCGTGTAATCTACTAGCTCATCAGAGGAGCAACCAGTGGTTATAACTGGTAGACCGGCGGTGCCGTAATAGGATAAAGTCGCGTAGAGACCAGCTACGGCGGATGTTGTAGTCTTTTCATCGTTAAACACTTTTTCGGGGATAATTTGCCCTATGGGTGGACCAATTTCAATTAATTTCTTGCAAGCTGATACACTGAAAGTCGTGTAGAGAACAAGTATATATTTAAAGAAACTCCCAGTGGAAAGAAATGGAGAAGTGATATTGCTTTTGATTTTCATGTTATTTGTTTTATCTGCTAATACAAGAATCTACTGGCCTATAGTACCACTTGAAGTCCGGCACATATGGTTTTTAATGTTGGAACTATATAGAATCTATTAGGTATTTCCGGGTCAGAGCCTTTATAATTAGTAATAGTCCATAGATTTTGCCCCTGGATGTAGATTTTTATTTGAGAGAATCTAATTTTATTGGTCCATGTCCGCGGTAGATCATATGATAACATCAGATTTTTTAGTCTGATATAGGAGGCATCATTCCAGAACCTGTCCGAGTTTAGATAAGCATTAGAAGATCTTCCTGCATCGTTATCTGTCAAGGTGGTTGATACAATTGGATTTTTTGAAATGTCTCCGGATTTTCCCCAATGATCTAAGGCTTCAACAGGTATAGTACGCGTTGCACCCGGCCACCAGCCCGGTTCATATCCTTTTTGCTTTACAAACTGGAATAGAATGTTTAATTGTATGCCATTATAACTTAGTGTATTACCTAGCCCTCCAAAGAAGTCTGGGATGGTTTTGCCGATTACAATATAGTCCTGGGGAGCAGCGGGGGTACTTTTGTTATTTCCACTGGCCGTAGAGAACAGCGGAATGCCGGTTTTAGGATCTATTTCGGCGAGATGAAACCCTTTTACAATGCTTATAGATTGGCCTTCTACCAGCGATTGGCTATAAGAAGAAGAACTTAAGTTGGGGAAGGATATCAGTTTGTTGTCAATGAAAGAGAGATTGAATGTGCTTCCCCATGTAAATTTCTTAGACTTGACATTAGCGGTATTCAATGAAAATTCTTTCCCTGTGTTTTGAACGACTGCGGGTAAATTGTATTGGTAGCTGCCAAATCCTGTTTGGGAGGGGAGTGGGTAGCCAACCAATTGATTATTGGTTCTATTTTTAAACCAGGCAGCTGTTAATAAAATTCTATCATGTAGAAATCCGAGTTCGATGGCTGTCTCCAGTTTTCGATTCACCTCCCAGCTATAGTCAGGGTTTGCAATTCTGGCAGGAATAAGTCCATTTGTATTTTGATAAACATAACTGGTGGTATAAGTTGATAAATATCCATAATCGGCAATGTTATCATTACCCACTATGCCGTAGCTAGCTCTTAGTTTACCATAACTTAAAAAGGGCATTGCATCTGTAATGAAATGCTCATTGGAGAATATCCATGCGAGTGCACCTGAACCAAAGTTACCGAATTGTTTTGCCGGTCCGAAGCGGGAGGAGCCATCTCTTCGGAATGTAGCAGCTGCAATGTACTTTCCCTTCCAGTTATAGTTTAACCGGGAAAAAAAGGAAATGTATTTGTATTCTTTATAGATAGAACCTGGTTTTAATAGTGTTCCGGCGGAGGAAAGATCTTGTAGCAATGCATCATTGCTGTAGTCTTGTCCCTGGACAGTCCAGCCATTAGTAATGGCATACTGCCAGGTTCCCCCGACCAACATGGTCATTTGTCCTTCCGCAATTTTCCTGGTATAGTTAGCCTGGGGTTCAATGATGTAAGTGGAAGTGCTATTATTGCCATAGTTGGCGCGATTTATTGGGTTTATCCCTTTAGGATCGAGTGCAGATAAAGGAAATGTGAGTACTGAATTATAAGTATTATAGTTATATCCCATATTTACCTGTAGTTTAAGATCGGGAATAACCTCATAACGTATTACTGCATTGGCAAGTAAACTGTTTGTTTGGCTGGTGCTGTTTTGGGTTGCGGCAGCCAAAGGATTCCCCGCTCTGCCACTCCACGTTAGTTTTCCCGTAGAATCATACAGTGGATAGTTGGGTGCGTATTTCGCATTTAATACTTGAGAAATACAATTGTTTCTATCTGATGTGTAATTAACCGTGGTCGAAACATTTAATCGATTATCGAGGGAATTGTGTTCTATATTCAAATGTGTACCACCACGGTGATAGCCAAGTCCCCCGGGATAAACTGTCCCCTCATTCCTATAATTGGTACCTAAAATGAACCTGGTATAATTATTTCCTCCGGACAAGTTTATTTGAGCGTTTGTAACACTAGGAGTACCGCCGTAAATTAACTTTTGAAAATCTGTATAGCGGGTTTGATCAAATACTAATAGTTCTGGCGCATTTCCCGGAGTCGGCGTTATACCGTCATTTGCAAAAGCTTGCTTTCTAAGTGCAAGGTATTGTTGTGTATTTAGTGTTTTTACTAAGTTAGTTGCTTTTTCAGTGCCGGTATAAATATTCACGTCCAGCTTTGTCTTGCCAGCTTTCCCTTTTTTAGTGGTAATGAGGACTACACCATTAGCTCCTCTTGATCCATAAATGGCCGTGGCGTCGGCATCTTTTAACACTTCGAGGCTTTCAATATCACCTGGATTAATACTGTTAAAAGGGCTTAGATAATCATTGGCTCCGGCAAGTGACGCACTGAAGTTCATAGGAACACTGGAGAACGGAACCCCATCAACAATAAATAACGGAGCGCCCGTAGCCAACCTGGGATTAGAAACGATGGAGTTAATACCTCTTATCTGAATCTGAACATTAGTTCCCGGAAGGCCCTGGCCATTGGTAACGAGTACTCCAGGCATCTGGCCTTGTAAGGCAGATAAAGGATTGGCTACTGGTTGTTGTTCGATTTCCTTTGCCGTTACTCTGCTTACGCTTCCTGTGTTAAACCGCTGTGTAGTAGTACCATAGCCAATCACTACCGTTTCATCCAGTTTGCTTACAACCGGTTGGAGCTTAATGGTGATATTAGTCTGGTTTCTTATCGGGACCCTTTCTTCCATATATCCCGTAAAGGAAACCACCATCAATGCATTAGCCGGAACATGATTCAACTGAAACCTCCCGTTAACATCAGTTACGGCGCCCCTGGACGTGTTGAGCACTTTTACGGTAGCGCCGATCAGGGGTAATGATTTTTCGTCCGTAATGGTTCCGGACACCATTACCCCTGACGTCAAAGCGCCACTGTCTTTTAATGGGTTGTTCGTAGGAAAGCTAATTTCTTTTCTCAGGTAAATGCCGTTGTCAATATATTTCCAGGAAATGCCTTTAGCAGTAAATAGTTGGCCCAACACCGTATTAAGTGGTGCTTCATTGTAGCTTACATTTACTTTCTCGCTGGTATTGAGTTCTGTTTCACTGTAGTTAAAACGCCGGTGTGTTTGCTTCTCTATATTTCTCATAATAGCAGATAGCGGTGTATTGGCGGCAAGCAGTGTTATTTTTTCGTTGTTGTAGTCCTGTGCTGATACGCAAATGCAGAATCGCAGGAGCATCATTACTAAGAATGACCGGCTAAGCATGGAGTGAATTTTTAAATTTGTTCTCATAAGTACATGTTGAGAAATTTGATGATGGCCCGTTAAGTTTTTTTGAGGGAAAAGAGAAACATGACATGTACTAAGAAGGAACAGATTCAATCAGCAGGTACTATCCCTTTTTCGGGTTTTCGGTGTTAATATAATATGAACAATAGCGAAACCATTTTTTGTTAACTTTCAGTTTACAGTTAAAGGAGGAATATTTATTTGATTGCATACGAATTCAATCATCATCCGTATGCATGAAATAAGCGATGAAGCATTACTTGATCTGGTGAAAACGGGCTGCAAAGACGCATTTAATTGTATTGTAATCCGTTATCAACAGCTGCTCTTCATGGCGGCCAGGCAACGGTTGGGATCAGAGGAGGAGGCGCATGACGCCGTACAGGAAGTGTTTATATGGCTGTGGCAGAAAAAAAGCAGCGTGCAGCTGCAGTCTTCATTAAGAAACTATCTTTATGGGGCGATTCGAAACTATTGCCTGAATATCCTCCGGTCCCAGAAAAGTATGAGAAAACGCCAACAACAATACGCCTATGTCAGAGAGCTTTTTATCAGTCCGGCAGAGCTGGAGAACAAAGAATTGGGGCTACGGCTCCGCCATGCCATCAACAATATTGCTCCTGCCAGCAGAGCCGTATTTGAAATGCAATACCTGGAAGGCATCAGCCAAAAGGAAATAGCGGCCCGCCGGGGTATAGGGCTACAAACAGTGAAAAATCAGGTGCTCACCGCATTAAAGGAACTTCGTAATAGTTTGAAGTAACTTTGAATTAATAATTTTTTAATTCTGATAGTACCTGTTTATGCTTTTTGTTCCTTATGCATAGCATTAACTATGAAAACTGATAAAGAATATCTAACCCAATTAGTGCTTTTTGAGCTTTCAGGAAAAATCCAGGAAGAAGAAAAAGAAGCATTACATAAGATGATCCGGGAAGATCAGGAGGCTGCAGCGCTCTATGCCCAGCTGCAGGCTACCCTGCAACCCGATGTCGCCAGTACCTGGGGGCCAGAGGAGGTATGGGAAGGCATTCGCCGTAGAAAGCAACAAAACATTCTGCGGGGAGCTATAAAAGCAGCCGCTGCTTTATTAATCGTTGCCGCCGCCGGAATGTTCTTTATGAACAATAGACACCTCGGCAAATCAGCGCCATTGGCCTTTAATAAATCGCATATTCAATTGCAACTTTCCGGCGGAGAACAGGTGGATTTAAGTAATCAGCAGGGACAGGTAAAGGCAGGTAACGTAGCGCTGAATAATCATCAGCAGCAGCTAACATTTACGAACGTCTCCACCCGGCCACAATATGCTACCATTACCGTACCGGCAGGGAAAGATTATACCGTGCACTTGTCTGATGGTTCTTCTATACAACTGAATGCAGAAACGGAGTTGCACTTCCCTTTGTCCTTTAATAGTTCTGCCAGGGAAGTAACCATTCGCGGAGAAGCTTATATGAAGATAGCGCCCGCAGCGGGACAACCTTTCCTCGTACATCTTCCCGGAGCTACTGTACAGGTATTAGGTACCGAGTTCAGCGTAAATACATATGATAGTAATAAAGTTAGCGTAGCTCTTGTACAGGGAGCCGTGAAAATGAATACCGCTCATGATACCGCATTACTGAAACCGGGGTATGCAGCTGTTATTGCAACCGGAAAGGAGCTGAATACGTATAAATTTGATGCTGATGATGTGCTGGCGTGGCGTCAGGGGCTGCACCTTTTTAATAATGCATCCGTAGAAGAAGTAGCCACCCTGATTCATCGCTTTTATGGCATACCGGTAAAGCTGGATCAGGCATCTGAGCATAAAACCGCTTTCACCGGCTCTATCGATCGCAATAAACCCGTTGTCAATTTTTTAGAGGGATTGAAATTCTCCCGATATGCGGAATATCATTTCGATGCTGATAGTACCCTGCATTTAAGCCCCTGGAGAKGATGAAAACAGTTTTAATCTTTCTGCCATTAACAAGGAAAAGGAGAAACATAGAATCATCGGAAAAACCTGGTACCTGAATACAATGGGAGATGCCAGTATGCTAAACCCTGTATTTGCCAGCAAGAGTAGTGTGGTCAATAGCAGCGCCTGACCAAACAGTGGTGCTGCAGGTTTGTTTTTGATCCAGATAATTAGTATCCAGATAAAACAAATGTTTACAACGAAGAATAAACCAGGAAACAATACCAGAAGAGCGCCTTGTATTTTCATTGAAATGGCTGTTACATGCGTATCCTTATAGTGGAACCATTGAGCTGCCAAAGGATAAACTTCCGTCGTCCCAAGATTATACACTTCCAGCTTTTCAAGGGGAGGAAAACAATAATTGAAGCTATTTGGAAGTAGAAAATAGTGGCTAAATGCGATAGGATGGCGTAGTATCAGGAATTTGCCGTAGCTGCCGTAGATAGGAGACACCGATCCCCAGGCGGCAACGCCATGAGTGGCATCTTCGTCCATATCAAAATGATTGGYGAGGTACTGTTTCAAAGGCGCCTTGGGAAATTTAATATAAAAGGCGCCATCTCTTGGTGAAACCTGTTTCGCTTTTTCGTGATATTTTCCGAAAAATTGCTTCACCTCCTGGTCAAATTCCTGGCACTCCGCCGGCGGGGTGCCATCTTCGGTAATATACGGATACATGTACAACGCATTGTTCGCCACTTGCCAGCCGCCAAAAATGGAAAACTGCCGGTGACCGGTAAGACGCTCAGCACTGTTCTTTGTATGATTAATAAACAAGCATATCAATACCAGCGGTAACGCAATACCCGCCAGCTTCCATATCACCGCGCGTTTGGACATCAATAAAGCAATGGCGCTGATGATGGGATAGAACATGGCATTGTATCGGAGCGTGAATAATATGACTATCAGTAATGCATGTACGAAAATTTGCACCGGGCGAGGCCGGTGGATCATCCAGAGCAGTTGTGTAGCCCATAGTAAACTGAGTGCCAGAAACAACGCATCACTGGAAATGTAATTGCTTAAATACAACAGCAATGGATTGAAAAAAAGACACCCAAAAATAATGTTGCTGATCTGTTTCCCGGGCGTATAAAAATACAACAACGTGAAAAAGAAGTACAGCGCTATCAGCTGCCCAAACAAATACTGGAACGCTACCACCGCAGTATCTGAATGTGTTATCTGATGAAATAACCATAAAAATTTCGAATACCCGATCGGCCATATGTTTACATCCAGTCGCGCTGCCGCCGCAAAAATGTAACTATACGAGTCCGAAAAGAAATCCGCGAAAGGATAGCACAGTTTGAAGATGATCAGCTGCACAATAGCGCCAATGGCGGCTATCAGCAAATAAATACGATTATCCTTGGATAATACAA
Source organism: Chitinophaga sp. 05T412 (assembly GCF_056396465.1). Taxonomy (NCBI): domain Bacteria; kingdom Pseudomonadati; phylum Bacteroidota; class Chitinophagia; order Chitinophagales; family Chitinophagaceae; genus Chitinophaga; species Chitinophaga sp. 05T412. The sequence goes on along the minus strand of NZ_JBFTLN010000003.1, from coordinate 194,494 downwards.
ACGAGGGAAAAGTGGTTGACATATACGTAGGGTTGTATATAAATTACGGTACTACCACTGAAGTATTTTTTCCGTTTTCGTAAAAACAAAAATGATAATAATAACTTAACATGAAAGCAATCATTGCGCTGTTGCTATGCAGCAGTACTCTTTTCGCACAATCCCGCTGGCCGGCGGAGAAGGCCAATAAATGGTATCAGCAACAACCCTGGATGACAGGCGCCAACTTCATTCCCTCTACCGCCGTCAATCAACTGGAAATGTGGCAAGGCGCCACCTTTGATCCGGCTACTATCCAACGGGAACTGGGTTATGCAAAAGCCATCGGTTTTAATACCATGCGTGTGTATCTGCACCATGTGGCCTGGCAGGAAGATGCCGTAGGCTTTAAAGCACGAATACAACAATATCTGGAGATCGCTGACAACGATCATATCAAAACGATCTTCGTTTTTTTCGACGACTGCTGGCGGGATCAATATCAGGCCGGTACACAACCTGCGCCTGTTCCTGGAGTGCACAACAGTGGCTGGTTGAAAGATCCGGGCGGTTATATTGATACTAATCCCGCATTGATGGATACACTGCAATGGTACGTAAAAGACATCCTGACTACCTTCCGGAAAGACGATCGCATTGCGATGTGGGATCTTTATAATGAGCCAGGGCATTTTGGTCATGGCGACAAAAGCTGGCCGCTCCTGAAAAATGTAGTGGCCTGGGCCAGGGCGGTGCAACCAGCACAACCCATTACCATCGGGATCTGGAATAAAGGCTTTACCGCTTTTAATCAATTCCAGTTAGAAAATTCCGATGTGATTACTTTTCACAACTATCGGGACACGACTTCATTGTTAGAGGCTATTGATACGCTGAAAACCTATAAACGGCCTGTCATCTGTACCGAGTACATGAAACGGCCCAATAACAGCACTTTTATCACGCATTTGCCAATTTTCAAAGCCAATAACATCGGTGCTATTAACTGGGGATTGGTAGCCGGTAAAACACAAACCAATTATCCGCAGGGAAACAAGGGAGGAGAACCGGAGCCAGCAGTATGGTACCACGATATCTTCCGGCCAGATGGATCACCGTTTGATGAAAATGAAATTGGTTTTATCAGGCAAATCAATGAATAGTTATCTTGCCATCAAATGGCATTCGTATGTTATCTGCTATTATTGCTGATCTGAAGAAAACCGAACACGGTTTTAAGCACATCATGGAAGCCGGTGATAAAATTATTGCGACGGAGAAAGGTGATCATCTGAAAACAGCCACCGCTTTGATAGAAGGAGAGAGTTACCAGGAGCGGATGCTGGGCGTATATCTGCTAAGCTTGTTATCGCCGGAAAATGAAAGGGCTTTACAGCTGCTTAAAACCAGGGTAGTAACCGATGACAACTGGCGTGTACAGGAAATGCTGGCCAAAGCCATTGATCACTATTGCAGTGTGATGGGTTATGAAGCCGCGTTGCCGGAGATTAAATACTGGGCCACGCATAATGATCCTTTCTTGAACAGGGCTGTAGTAGAAGGGCTACGTATCTGGACCAGCCGGCCTTATTTTAAAACACATCCCGAAGCGGCTGTTGCCCTGATCAGTAAGCTAAAATCGAAGGAGAGTGAATATCTCCGGAAGTCGGTGGGGAATGCCTTAAGAGATATCCGGAAAAAGCACAAGGACGTAGTGGACCAGGAAATGAAGGGCTGGGATCTGACGCAACCGGCTATTGCTTTTGTACACAAGCTGGTGACGAAATAAAAACCGGTTCATGGGCGGCGATAACGCTTTCCATGAACCGGCTTCTTTTATAGGATGTCAAGTAAGACTATTCCCAATATTTATCCCCTTTCTTCATTTTCTCCAGGGTAGATTCGTAGTTCTTTTTTTCATCACCTTCCGCCTTATTCAGGGCTTTTTCTTCCCAGGCCAGGGCGTCTGCTTTTTTGCCGGATTTATACAGCAGGTTAGCATAGGTATCCATGAATGCAGGAATTTCCTGGTCTTTGAATGAACGTTTGCTMCATTCCAGGGCTTGTTCTATGCACTGCATGTCGTTACACTTTTCGAAGATGGTCCAGGCATATTCATTCAACGACTGTGCATCTGCTTTGTGGCCATATTTTTTCATATAGGCAACAATGGTAGGTATTGCGTTGCTGGCGTCTTTTGCGTAGTTGTAATATTGGATCTTGGTTTTCAGGATCAGTTCTTCTGCAAAAGCCGGATATTTAGCGGTCAGGTTTTTTTCAACACCAGCCCAATCTGGGGCGCTGCCGTCTTGCTTCATGAGCTGCGGATATACTTCTTCCTGCGCTACAATTTGCATCACTTTATTTTCTGCTTTACCGGCGCCCAATACTTTATCTATTTTAGCGGCATCGCGCAGGAACATGTTGAAACCAACGTCTTTGCTGCTGTTGGTGAATTTCTCGATGAAGTCCAGGTTAACCGGTGTATACAGGTTTTTCTGCTGGCTTAGGTACAGTTTAGAAATATCGGAGGCATTTCCCTGGTCGTATTTTTCTAATGCCAGTAACGCCAGTTGACGTAAGAAGGCAGTATCTTTCTGTCCTTTTTTGAATTTGTCCAGCTGGGTATAGTACTGAGTAGCTGGTTCGAGAGAGGCGGCGCATCTCTTGATAAATCCATCTGCGTCAGCGCCACCTACCTGGCGGTCTACAATATGGCCGTCTGGTGCAAATACCAGGAAAGTCGGATAAGCACGGATGCTGTAATCTTTCTCAATTCCTTTAGCAGATGCATACCAGTTTTTAACGTCGTCATTATCTTTTGCGGTTTGATCCATCTGCACTTTTACGCTGATGAATTTGTCGTTCATGAAGCTGCCGACTTTTTCCTGCGGGAAAATATTGGCGGACATATATTTGCAGGGGCCGCACCAGGTGGTGAAGCAGTCCATGAAAATATACTTGTTTTCCGCTTTGGCTTTGGCCTGTACGTCGGCCCAGGAGGTACCATGCTCGAAGTGGATACCTTGGTCCTGCGCTACTGCCATGAACGGCAACAGGAAGGAGAGGAGAAATAATTTTTTCATAATGCTGGTTTGATTTTAGCCTACTAATTTAAGGTAGTTCGGCAACAAAACCGGCAGCCCCCGGAAATAATTAAACAAGACAAGTTTGCGTGGAGCTGCTGGAACAGCTTGTTTTTGGATCGGTTTCGTCACAAAATATGGGTTGCCCGGGCTGTAACTTTTACGAACCATCCCGCGTTTGACAATATATCTACCAAAATTTTAATCCCCTCGTTTATGAAATGTTTCTATCTGACAATCTGTACGTTTTTGTTTGTAACTGGCTTCATGAGTTGTAAAAAAGACAGCGGTATATCATTATCCCCCTTGCAGGGAACCTGGGACCAGGTAGGAGAAACAGGCTTCCGTGGAAGCTTTATTTATCCCGCCGGCTCAAGTGCGAGCCTAACGCTAAATGCGGACTATACTTATTCTTCACATACCACTGGTATTCCGGATCGAACAGGTTCGTTTAAATTGATAAAGCTTAACCGACCTAATCTACCGTCGGTAAATGCGATCCAATGGAACGATAATAGTACCTGTACGTATGCGTTTATAAAGGATACACTGTTATTGGTGGCCAATCCGGGGCCAGCGGAAGACATGGCCATATGGGAAACTAAATATGTACGGACAGCTAAGTAAGCAGAAAGCAAAAAGCCGAAAGCAAAAAGCTACTGAGGCGATTGATTAAAGCGTAAGATAATATCTGCGCTGATCAATCGCCTCAGTAGCTTTTTGCTTTTTGCTTTCGGCTTTTAGCTTTCTGCTCAATAAAACGCCGGCGGTGGATTGAGCGTAAGATTTTGCCGCTGATGCCAGTATGGATAAATGGTGGGTACTTCGCTGGCGGCATCCAGTTGTTTCACCTGGTCGGAGGTCAGGTTCCAGCCGGTAGCTCCCAGGTTTTGAATCAGCTGTTCTTCGTTACGTGCGCCGATGATGATGCTGGACACGGTAGGGCGTTGCAGTAGCCAGTTAATCGCTATCTGGGCCACAGTTTTGCCGGTTTCGGCGGCAATTGCATCCAGGGCGTCAATGATATTATAGAAGACGTCATCGCGGATAGCGGCTTCCGGCACCGGACTTCCGCCCTGTGCTACCCGGCCCTGCGGAGGAATTGGACTGTTGCGGCGGTATTTGCCTCCCAGTTTGCCTGCGGCCAATGGTGACCACACAATAGCGCCAATGCGCTGATCGATGCCCAGTGGCATCAGTTCCCATTCATATTCACGGTTAGCCAGTGAATAATATACCTGGTGCCCTACGTACCGGTTCCACCCATATTTTTCAGCGATGGCCTGCGATTTCATGAGGTGCCAGCCGGAAAAGTTGGAACTGGCAATGTAGCGTACTTTGCCACTTTGAATTAAATCGTCCAATACCCGCATGGTTTCTTCTACAGGTGTAACCCCGTCGAAGCCATGCATGTGGTAGATATCGATATAATCGGTACCAAGACGTTTCAAGCTGCCCTCAATTTGTTTCAGGATATGAATACGGGAAGAGCCCTGGTTGTTAGGACCTTTGCCAAACGGGAAAGTGGATTTGGTGGAAAGCAGCAACTGATCTCTTTTACCGGCGATGGCCCTGCCGAGGATTTCTTCTGAAAGCCCTTCTGAATATACATCAGCGGTATCGAAAAGATTTACGCCTGCGTCCAGGCATAGATTTACCAGCCTGGTGGCTTCTGCTACCTGGGTGCTGCCCCAGGCTTTAAAAAACTCATTGCCTCCGCCAAAAGTGGCGGTACCAAAGCTAAGCACCGGTACCTGTAGCCCGGATGCACCTAATTGTCTGTATTCCATCTGAGATGATTTTATATGTTAAGCAGCAACAAAGGTGAGGGAAAGATGGGACGTAGCGCTTGTAAATTTAAAGCATATAATTGTACTTTTGTGAGATGAAGAAATTGAAGCAGTTCGATACGCTGGCTATTCATGCGTTTGAAGAGGCGGTATTTCACTTGCCGGTTCATAGTCATACGTACTATGAGATCGTATATATCTTTAAAGGCAGTGGTATTCATCATCTCAATAACAACCAGCTGCCCTACAAAGCGGGTGATCTGTTTCTGATTGCACCGGAAGATGAGCATTATTTTGACATCGCCAAAACCACCCGTTTCGCTTTCATCAAATTTACCGATAGCTACTTCAGCACCAAAAATCACTTGGCGCCAGATGCTTTTCTGATGGGAAAGCCGGAAACTATGATGCGGCATAAGCTGCTGAAAGAAGTAAAGCTCACCCTGGAAGAACCCTGCAAAACCATTCTGCGCAATACCGTGGAAAGCATTGTGGCGTATAATTGTCGCCAGGACGTAGCTACGTCACCGTTAGTATACTACCAGATTCTCTCTGTTTTTGGTTTGGTGAAAGAAGCCATATCCAAACTGGATATCCGCATAGATCATGGTGCGCCGGATAAAGAAGTGCTCATCTCTTATATTCATCAGCATATTTATGAGCCGGAAAAAATTCAGGTGAAAAATATCGCCACGCACTTTAATATCGCTGTTAATTATTTCAGCGCCTGGTTCAAAAGGAATTTTAACATCAGCTACCGGGAATATGTAAACTGCTACCGTACCAAGCTGATAGAAAAAAGAATTACCTGCGGGCAGTTGACGCTGAAACAAATCTCCGCCGAATTTGGCTTCGCCGATGAAAGCCACTTATCACATTTCTTCAGAAGCCGGCATAAAATGACGCCGGTGTCCTTCCGCCGTAAATCAGAAAAGTAACGACACAAAAAAATAGGGGCGTTTTAAAATTATTCTTATATTTACGTAACTAATTACGTAATTGACTACAATATGGAATTCTTTAATAAAACCGGTAAAGCAGCGCTAGGCAGCAGACTGCGTATGTTAACGGAAACCATCACCGAAGGGGCTGCTCAGATCTACGAATTATACGACACGCCTTTACAGCCCAAATGGTTCCCCGTATTTTATGTGCTATCGGCAGGTGAGGAGAAAACCATCACCGCCATCGCCAAAGAAATAGGGCATTCCCATCCCTCTGTCAGCAAAATCATTGGGGAAATGAAAAAGCAAGGACTGGTAGCAGAGAAGAAAGATAAAACAGACGGCAGGAGGAACATGGTGCGTCTCACTAAAAAAGGCATCGATATCAACGCCAAACTCGCCGACCAGCTCATCGATGTAGGCAACGCCATTGAAGCCATCTCGGCCCAAACGGCCCACGATCTCTGGAAAGCCATTGAAGAATGGGAGTACCTGCTGGAGCAGCGATCGCTGTTAGACCGGGTGAAAGAACAGCAAAAGAAGCGCGAAGCTGCTAAAGTACAGATTGTAGACTATAGCCCGGAATATAAAAGCGCCTTCCGCGAGTTAAACGTGGAATGGATTTCCAAATACTTTAAGATGGAAGAAGCGGATTATAAATCGTTGGATAACCCCGACGGCTATATCCTGAAAAAAGGAGGACATATTTTCGTGGCCCTCTACAACAATGAGCCGGTTGGGGTTTGCGCATTAGTGAAAATGGATGATCCGGACTACGATTACGAAATGGCTAAAATGGCGGTATCTCCCAAAGCCCAGGGAAAAAGTATAGGATGGTTACTTGGGCAARCCATTGTGCAGAAAGCTACTGCATTAGGCGCCCGGAACATTTACCTGGAAAGCAATACGATCCTGAAACCAGCGATCAGCCTGTATGAAAAGCTGGGCTTTAAAAAAGTAGGTGGACGCCCCACGCCTTATGAACGGGCCAATATACAAATGGAACTACCACTTAAATAAACGACAAGGAGGCCTCCCTTTCCGGCGGCCTTTTTTGTTTCCCCCAAAGAGATAGTGATTATTAAAACCGCGCCGTATATTAGTACCTGAGAACTATCCACGTTATACATTAATTAAAACTCAGGAACATGATGTCACCAGACTCTCTGGAACAGGAAGCATTTCAAACAGCTAAGCATTCCACCCCGTTATTACCGGCAAAATTCACGGAAAAGAAATACGTTATTACGTTGATCTTCGTCACCTCCCTATTTATGTGCTGGGGCATTGCATTAACCATGGGGGATGTGCTGAATAAGCATTTCCAGAATGTATTGCATGTGTCTAAATCGCAATCGGGTTTGGTGCAGTTCTCTATTTTCGGCGCTTATGCGCTGATGGGTATCCCGGCAGGGTTATTTATTAAGAAGATGGGATACAAAAACGGCGTGTTATTAGGCCTCACATTATACGCCATGGGCGCCTTTTTGTTTGTGCCTGCGGCCAATGCGGGTTCCTTCTCTGTTTTTCGCATCGCATTGTTTGTACTGGCCTGCGGCATGGCTACACTGGAAACGGTGGCACATCCGTTTATGGCAGCGTTGGGGGATCAGCGTACCAGCGACCAGCGTATTAACTTTGCACAATCATTTAACGCCGTAGGCGCCATGATAGGACCTACACTGGGAACGCACTTTTTGCTCAGCACCGCACATGAAGCCGGCGGAGAACTGGTATCTGTAAAAACGTTGTATATCTATATCGGTGCGGTGATTGCCGCCATTGCCGTGGCTTTTGCATTGGTGAAAGTACCGCCGGTAACAGATCCTCATGATGGCACGGCAGATACACCTATGGCAGCCGGTTCCCGCAAAAAATTATTTCAGCAGAAACATTTTGTATGGGCCGTAGTAGCGCAGTTTTTCAATGTGGCTGCACAGGCTGGCACCTGGGCGTTCTTTATCAACTATGGCCATGAGGTGATGGGTTTTTCAGATGAAAAAGCCGGCTATTTTATGTTGCCTTTTATGGGAATGATGCTGGCCGGAAGATTTGTAGGTACTGCCTTAATGCGGGTAATCGCCCCCAATAAATTGCTGGCGGCATTTGCGCTGGGAAATATATTGATGTGCCTCCTCGTGGCGCAGGGATGGGGCTGGACTTCCTACATCGCACTACTGATGATTAACTTCTTCTTCAGTATCATGTATCCCACTATTTTCAGTCTGGGGTTAAAAGACCTGGGGCCGCAAACGCAGCAGGCATCTTCGTTTATTGTGATGGGGATGTTTGGCGGGGCTATCTTCCCTTTCATCATGGGGCGCCTGGCAGATACCAATATCGCTACGGCGTACTATCTGCCCATCGTTTGCTATGCCGTGATATTCATCTTCGGATATAAACTATATAAACTCAGATAGTTACTGCTGGCCGATAGCAGCGCCTAACGGGCAAGGGTATATGATCAGATAAATTATTGTCCGGACGTACGGAAGTGGGAGAAAAGCCGTTCTAATAAGAGCGGCTTTTCTTTTGCACCAAAACCTGAACAAAGCATTGTCCTGCATTGTTGCTATAGCGTACATTCAGAGAAGGGCTGTTAAAACGTTTGCTATGCACCAACATCCCAAAGATATCGTTACCCGTCTTTTAGCTGTCGCGGGAATTACTGTCGACGGTCAGCAGCCATGGGATATACACGTACATGATGACGCCTTCTACGGCGAAGTACTCCACAGTGCCTCGCTTGGACTGGGAGAATCTTACATGCACAACTACTGGGACTGTCAGCAGCTGGACCAGTTTTTTACAAAGATATTGCTGGCTAACCTGGATACCCATGTGAAAAAGAGTTTCCGGTTTAAGGCAGACATTGTACTCGCCAGACTATTGAATCATCAAACGCCGGACAAAGCTTACCACAATGGTAGCGCGCACTATGATACCGGCAATGATCTCTTTGAGGTGATGCTGGATAAACGGATGACGTATACCTGTGGCTTCTGGGAACAGGCTACCAACCTCAATGATGCACAGGAACAAAAGCTGGACCTGAGCTGCAGGAAGTTGCTGCTGAAGCCGGGCATGCATGTACTCGACATCGGCTGTGGCTGGGGAAGCTTCGCCAAATTTGCCGCAGAAAAATATGGAGTCCGCGTAACGGGGGTTACTATTTCCAAAGAACAAGCGGAATTGGCCCGGGAACGATGTAAAGGATTGCCCGTGGAAATCCGGTTGGCCGACTATCGCACACTACAGGAGCCTTTTGATGCCATTGTTTCGTTAGGTATGTTTGAACACGTAGGCTATAAAAACTATGACGACTATATGAAAGTGGCGCATCGCTGCCTGAAAGACGATGGCTTATTTTTACTGCATACTATTGGCGGTAATGTACCGAATACGTTTACAGATCAGTGGCTTAATAAGTACATTTTCCCCAATGCCATGATTCCTACCATCCGGCTTATCGGACAGTATATAGAAGGTTTGTTTGTGATGGAGCACTGGCAGAATTTCAGCGTTAATTATGACCGTACACTGATGGCCTGGTACCAGAACATTGTACAGAACTGGGATCAGCTGAAGGCAAAATATGATGCTACTTTTTTCCGCATGTGGAAGTATTATCTGCTCTCTTGCGCAGGTTCTTTCCGGGCAAGGAAAAGCCAGTTATGGCAAATTGTTCTTTCCAAAAATGGGGTGCCCGGAGGTTATCATTTTTAGGGCTACTCCTGTTTTTTCTCGTTTATATGTTTCTCATAACTTTTCAGGTTCACGAGGAATACCAGTAAAATGATCATCACCACTACCAGCATTACATAGGCAATCATGAAGGGCATGTTGTAAATGGTGAGTGGCATGAGATTCGGTTGTACCTGCCCGGGTCTGGGGAAGGGGGCATCATCTTTCGGCGCTTTGCCGGCTTCTTCTTTTACATAAGCAAGGATATCGCGGATAAGGTCGTCGCTCAGATCGGGATGATCGGGCATGGCTACCTGGTTATTTTGGTTGTATACTTCGAGGGCGGCTTTATCGCCCGCTTTGATCATGGTTTGAGAGGATTTGACGAAGCTGATGATCCATGCTTCTGAATGACGATCTTCCACACCTGAGAGGGCGGGACCAGTGAGTTTTTTATTTACATTATGACAGGAGGCACACCGGGCCTGGAATAATTTTTTACCTTCTGCAGGATCAGCGGCTTTTATGATAACCGGCATGAAAAGCAGGATCACAAAGAGTAAGTATTTACTGTTCATGTTGCAATTTTTTGATGTCATCCAGGAGGGTAGTTACTTCTGCGGCACTGGTACCTTTATAGTAACCCCTGATATGTTGTTGTTTATCCAGTAAGACGATATTATCACTGTGTATGAAGTCATCTTCACCGCCATCCCCATCTGTGGCGGTGATGTAAAGTCCCTTTCTGGCGAAGTAATACAGGGATTTTTTATCACCAGTCAATAGTTTCCAATGCCGACTGGTTACCGGTAATTTGCCGGCGTAAGTATGTAATTTTGAAGGAGTATCCCGTATCGGATCTACCGTAAAAGATAGCAACAGCACGGAGCTATCAGCTGCTTGAATGCGGCGTATTTGCTGCATCATGGCCGGGCATATGACCGGGCATGAAGTGAAGAAGAAATTGGCGACTGTAATATGTCCTGCCAACAGTGTATTCGTGACCGTTATACTGTCCTGATCTGTGAAAGCGAAAGCAGGTAGCTGCGCTGCATCTTTTACAGCATTCACCGGCACATTGTTGGGGCCATACAGTGGTAGTTCACCGTATCGCTTCTCCGTCCAGTGCACAATTCCATAGGCCAGCAGTGGCAGTGTGATCAACGCTGCCATCGCTGGTTTCCAGGAATGGAGTATATGGAATGAAGGGCCTTTCATTTTTTGCTGATAACAGGTGTGGGGTCTGCAGGCAGATAAGGCGGCGCTTTCCTGCCAGTATTATTCAAGGCATCGGAAATAGCCGGAATGTACGTCAGCAGCAGGATCAGTACCATTAGTGCCACCCAGGGGCGGAAGGTATCAAACAAGGGTATCCGCTTGTCTTCGTGATAACTGTCGCTGACCGGAAGATCGATGACACTGGCCATTGTCTTCTTCCGAAAAAAAGTACCAAAAAACACAATAAAATACAGGAATCCGGCAATGAACATGATACCACCGCCTGCCAGTCCCAACATACTGGAAATAACCCAATACGAATGAAACTGTTCACTGGCAGGGTTCAGGTAAGTGAGTCCCATATTGGTTCTGCGGGGTTCTCCCATTAGGCCGCCCCACATCAGCCCCGCCGAAAAAATCAATACACCTACCGTCCATAAATAGGGAATAATGGTATTGATGGTGGGCAGGAATATTTTTCTGCCGGTTAGCTGCGACACCAGGAAAATGGACATGCCCAGTATGGCCAGGAATACCGGCCCTGCTACTGTGAGGTGAAAATGTCCGGGGATAAACGCCGTATTATGCACTACGTTGTTCAATGAGTAAGAAGCATTGACCAGCCCTGTTAATCCGCCGAAAATAAAAAGAATCAATCCATTGATCAGGTATCCGAACAGGAACACATCTTTCCTGAAAAAAGGCAGCTTCCAGATCCAGCTGTACAATCCTTTTCCACCGCGCAACCGGGAGGCATACTCCAGCGAGGCGGCAATGGTAAACGCCGTGATAAAGCTGGGAATGGCCACGCCAAATGTGAGTATAGATTGCGTGAGCTTAATCCCTCTGCCAATAGACGGATCACCAAACTGATGATGTACGCCGATCGGAATAGACAGCAGCAGGAACAGGAAAAACGCAATGCGCCCGGCAGTAGCGGAATAGAGCTTGCCACCGGCCAGTTTGGGTAGCATGGTATAAAACATAATATAGGAAGGCAGCAGCCAGAAATATACCAGCGCATGACCAAAGAACCAGAACAACGTACGCGCCAGCACTACGTTTACACCGGCAGTCCATCCCAGGCTCCACGGTACCAGCAGCACCAGTACTTCGTAGGCCACCGCTAACGTGCACACAAACCAGATCGTAAAGTTTACCAGCGTGCCAATCACCGCCAGTGGCGTATTGATATCCTTGTGTGTGCGCTTCCATCTGACATACACCACGCACCAGTCCCAGTAAGCCACCCAGGAGCCTACAATCAGCATGGCTGTGCCAATATAGAACGCGGGATGCGCTTTGAGCGGTGGATAAAAGGTATACAGTACCGATGCTTTACCCGCCAGCATAGCAGCGGCAGCCATCAGCGTGCCCACTATCATCAGCACCATCGATAGCAGGGTGGCCTTCCGGCCGGGTTCCTGCTTCAGGTAAAAGGCAATGGTAGCATGTCCAAAGGCTACGGCAAAGAAGGTGGTGAGTACTACGGCATTAATGACCCCATGCAGGGTAAGGCCCTGGTAATAGTCCAGCTTGGCCACAGAAGCCTGATGAATTACCCCGGCCCGGTAAATCACCTGCATTAATCCGTGATAGATGCCAATGGTCAGCAACAGCACCGGCACGAATAACTCTATCAGTATAATGTTTTTCAGGAACCTGCTTACATTCATCGGTTACTTATTTTTATTGGGATAGTTGACGATAATTTCGGCTTCCATATTCTGATGCCCGGTACCACAGTATTCATGGCATATTACTTTGTATACCCCTGGCTCATCAAAGTGGATGGTGGTTTTAGACACGCCACCCGGTACCGCCATCAGGTTTACATTMTTATTAAAAATATTAAAGCCATGTACCACATCCAGGGAGGTGACGAACAAGTCGACCTCACTGCCCACGGGGATATAAGAGATAGCGGGTTCAAAGTTCCACATACGGGCCACATAGAAGATCTGGTAGGTGTTTTTATCTACCTGGTTTACCCGGGCAGTTTCATATGCCTTATCGTAAGGCAGGCACTCGGTAACATCCGCCTTTTTAGCGCCCATCGCATAAAACAGCGAGAAGATGAACAGCAGGGATATACAGCAGGCGGTGATGATGACGTTCCTTTCAAATTGGTCGATCATAGTGAACGATTTAGATCCTGGAAAGCATGAGAAAATAGATGCCGAACCAAATGATTAATCCGAGGGCTACCAGCAATACAAAGAATGCCACTGCTCCGCGGGGTACGAATTTGTCGGGGTGTTGGGAATCAGACATATGTATCAGGTTTTCTTACTTTCCTAATACAATTAACCGGTGAGAAGTGTTTACAATAAAATAAATAAACGAGGGGGTGGCCTTACTTTAAAAGAGGTTTTAGTTTGTTGAGTACGGTGACCATATTAACCCCTTTTCCGAGCAAACCTTTTAGCAGGTCGCCTTCCCGGGCAATCCTGCGGGGCATATTGTAGATGTTGAAGTCGCTTACTTTCAGCCCTTTTTTTACTTCCCTCCAATGCAGTGGCGCAGAAGCCGTAGCGCCGGGGCGGGGACGGAGGGAGTACGCCGACGCCATGGTTTGTATTTGTCTGTTTTGGAGGAAATCGAGGTAGATCTTCCCTTTTCGTTTAGCCGGCGTTCTGACTACGCTGGTGGTATCGGGAAGCCGACGGTTTACAATGCCCACCACCAGTTCAGCCAACATGCGGGACTGCTCGAAGGTATATTTAGCGCCTAAGGGAATGAGTATATGCATGCCCGTGGCACCGGAGGTTTTTACGAACGAAGGGGCGCCTATCTGATCGAGGATTTCTTTGATGACCAGCGCGGTGTCAATCACTTCGTTAAACGGGTTGGTATCAGGATCGAGGTCAATGAGGCAATAGTCGGGGTAATCCGGTGTGCTGACACGGCTATGCCAGGGATTTAATTCAATACAGCCCAGGTTGGCCATGTAAAGGAGACTGGCTTTACCGGTACAAACCATGAACTCTTTCGTCTCTCCATCCGTATCACTGGTATATGGGAAACGTTTTATCCAGCTGGCTACTTTGTCTTCCACATTTTTCTGGTAGAAGTTAAACCCTTTGATGCCTTCGGGGAAGCGGTTGAGGGACTGTGGCCTATTGGTCAGGTAGGGGAGTATGGTATCGGCGATGGCCGCATAATAGTTGATCATGTCTCCCTTGGTGATTCCTTCATCCGGCCAGTATAGTTTGTCGAGGTTGGTAAACTTAAGCAGGTGGCCATCCAATTTTACTTCCGCCTGTTTTTCGCCTGGCGGCAGAAAGGTGGTGGCTGATTTCCTTTGTTTGCTGACTGCGCACATAAGCGGTATTTATGTGTTTTTCTTTGGAATAATAAGGCTGTCCGGTGGATTGGTAGCGGCAATTTGTCTGCGGATATCTTCCATCCAGTTCGTCAGCGTTTGCTTTTCTTCTTTGCTGAGTATGGCATTTTTGTGGATGAGGGTATAGGAGGAAAGCGGCATTTCTCCTTTATTGATCAGATCTATACTTTCGTCCAGTTTTTTATATTGTTTGCGGACGCGGTATTGCATGAATTCGGAAAAGTTCAGTTCGTGTTTGCCTTCTGTGATATGATCATTCAACCACCAGGCTACTGGCTGTATGTGTGCGTACCAGGGGTATACGGTATTATTACTGTGGCAGTCGTAGCATGCCTTCTGCAGGATGTCAGTTACCGCGGTGGTAGCGGGATAAACGGTGGTAATGTGGTTCGGCTGTGGTCCTGCGTGGATGTTTTTGGTGGGATGAATGAACTGTATGAACACTAAAATTAACAGGAGTATCCAGCTGATTGCTTTGATTACTTTCATATTTAGCGGTTTGTTGACTAAAGTTAACAATAAACAGGCCGCGAAGTTCAGCCCTTGAATTTGTTGCGTTCGTAATTTATTAACCCAGGTGCATGAAAAGAGGCGCAGCACGCGATAGCTTTGCAGGTATAATAAATCAGGATTTAACTATGTTGTTATTTAATTTACTATTGCTCACCCACTTCGCTGCTTTTTTGACTTATTTATGCCGCCTGGCGTTATTATTTCCCGTAAAAAATCCACCAAAAGATAAATGGGGGTTGCCGTTGGGCATTGCCATTCTGCTTACCGGGCTGGCGTTGGTATGGCTGAAGTATCCGGCAGTGAACTATTATAAAGTAGGACCTAAACTGGGGCTGTTTTTGGTAGTGGCCGTGGTGAATGCGATGTATGATAAGAAGCCGCTCAGCCGGAATGCGTATTATATATTGCTGGGATGTACTGTGCTGGCGGGAATGATAGCGGTAACGCGGGTGTAGTGGTTAAGACGTGTATAGGTGTACGTTATAGAACATTATCACCTGTTTATGCCATTTAGGGTAGAAAATTCTTCGTGTGGGGAAATGGGTATACATTTGCTATTGCTTATATTTTGCACACATCAAAGTATTTTGAATCCCTATACCTGATTGATGAAAACTTATGAATGGAAAAAGCCTGGCATTAATATACTTAAGTTATTAGGAGTCTGTATCCTGATTTTAGGGTTATGTCGTGGTATTATTGAGCTCCTTATTTTTATAAATAATTTTGACAATTGGTGGTCTTCTGCGACTTTATATACCTGTATTGTGCTTGTTTATGCTACTATTTTAGGGTTTCCCATTGGCCTGGTGGTTTTATTGGTAATATTCTTCTGGCGATCAAAGCAGCGGGAACCAAAAACGATGTCGTTTGAATTGGGGGATGGCGTGAAGATGACATTTGCCTGGTGTCCTCCCGGACAGTATAAACAGATAAGCAGGGGTACCTCTTTATTTTACAAAACAAACGAAGTATCGGTAGATGTTGTTTTTACACGGGGTTTCTGGATGGCTACTACAGCGGTTACGAATGGCCAATGGAAAGCGGTGATGGGGGAGAATTATTTTGAAGCAGGTTCCTTTACAGATGAGACACCTGTTTGGGGAGTCGATTTTAGGTTGATCCAATCATTTATTGATAAGATTAATAGCCTGAAATTGGTCAATAGTGTTTTAAAAGACGACGTAGTGTTTTCACTGCCTAACTATTTGCAGGTAAAATATGCGTGCCTGTCACGCATTTCTGAAGGGGAACAATTATTCTGGGAAGAAGGAAATGGAAGTTTGCTGGATTATGCCTGGCTGAGAGAGAACAGCAAAAATAAAGTACACGAGGTGGCTTTAAAGAGGCCATCTCCGTGGGGATTGTATGATATGTATGGAAATGTTCGTGAGATGTGTATAGACGTGGTGGCATCACCCTCACAGCCAAGACTGGTAGATCCAAAAAGTGAATATGACGAGGGAAATATGTTTAAGGAGGTTGGAGGAGGTTATGATGATGATGTAGCCTATTGTGTAAGTCCCGGGATTCATGTAGCTGCCGGTGAGAATAGTTATATGGAGCCGTATGGATTTAGACTGATGTGCGAGAGTACAGGTCCTGCGATAAGCTGATGCAAAATGTTGTATCTCGATTGCCTATGGAGTTGTCAGATGTAAAATTAGAAGAAGTTGGTGGAGGTAACAGGACGGGTGACTTCTTTTTAAAACTAGCTGCTTTTATGGACGATATTACGGACGGTAGATCGGCAATGAAAGACGCTAGTGAGTTGGTGCCGGAGAATACACCAGATACACATAAGAAAGACAAACCTGAAGTACCTGCTGCAAGTAAAACGTAAAGTAGTCATACCAGTAGGAGGTGACTCTTGTACAGTTTGCGGAACAGTGGAGGCAAAGGGAAAAATGAATAATCATAATTCAGCAACAGAAGATTATCATGGAGAAAAAAAACCGACTACTGTTCCTCATGAAGTTATGCAGTAAGCTATCCACAATTGTATTTGTACTGATAGTTGCATGTTTTTTTGAGTTTTGTAATGGAGGACAGACTAAAAATGATCAAAAGAGCAAGGATACTATAGGTATGAACCATATAAATGGTATTGTCAAAGAATATTATCCCAATGGGACACTAAGTAGTCAGAAAATGTATCTAAATGATACACTGAATGGACCTACTTATGAGTACGATGAGAACGGGGCATTGGAGGCATCTTGCTTTTTTTGGAAAGGAAATCCTGTTGGATCAATAACATATTATCACAAGAATAAGGTTATTTTGTATAATGAGAGAGATTTGAAGAGAGAAATATATTATGTTATTAAATATGATACTTTAGGAAATATAATTAAGGAACAAGGCGTGGCAATAAGCCCTTCAGTTGATGGGGATATTTCTGCCGATACTATTTCTCCGGGCAGGCATTTTAAATTATATTTTTCGTATGCAGAGCCGCCAGGTTATGAAAATCACTTTCAGGCTAAAGTAAATGATGAGGTAATTACACTAAAACGATTGGAAGGGCATCTGCTGCTTCTAGATACTTCTTTTACGAAAGAAGGTGGCTATCATATAGTGGTAACTAGCGAACTTTTTAGAAACGGCGATCTCTTTCTAACGGACCATGTAGAGAAAAGTCTGTCTGTCACTAGATAAAGGATAGTATAGTTATAGACTTGTTTCTTCCTTGGATTTTATTGCCCACGTACTTACGGGGCAGTATCCTACCTAAATAGACTAATCATAATAATAGAAAAGAGAGCGGGTCGGCAGGCATCATGGATGCTCACCGACCCGCTCTCTTTTTCATAAGTATCATCTTTTAAAATTAATATCTCCCGACACCTGCATTCCCCGTTTATCCGTTACTGATAGATACCAAACCAGCGTACCAGGTGGCGGCAGTGTAGCTGTTATACGTTCCCCTTTTATATTCACCGGTATAGCTTGCCACACTTTATCTTTCAACAGTGTAGCCGTATCCGTAGTATAGTGAAGATACGCGGCAGCAAGTGGTTCCGCTGATACCACTTTTGCATGAATGCCTGCTTTCGTAATATTGGTTTTTACAATTCGCGGTAGTGCCGTCGTACCATTCAGATAGCTGTTGATGAAAGCAAATATTTCCTCGCTTTGCCAGCCATCATGATGACTGTGATGTAGTCGTGGCTTAATGCAGAGCTGTCTGTTTTTTACCTGTTCATATGTTTTTTTATAGCTATCGAGATAGAAGTGGCTGTCGTTGGTGCCGTTGATGAAGAGCACGGGCATTTTAGCACGGTGGATATATTGAGAAGGATCGTATTGCTGAATCCAGGTTTGTTTGTCCGCAGGAGAGAGATGGTCAATATCTTTGAGCATGGCGGTGTTGTAGAACAGGTAGCCACAGCCGTAAACAGGTACTACTGCTTTATACCGGTTGTCTATGCCAGCTATGAGGCAGGAGAGGATGCCGCCCCAGCTGATACCGGTGAGGGCTATACGATTACTATCTACTTCGGGGAAGCTGCGTAGCAGGTTGTTGGCGAGTATCACGTCGGCAACGGCCTGGTACATCCATTGATCGGAGAGGGCAGGTGTGATGGTAAAATAAGGCGTTTTGTTGTCTGGTTCTACGAAGCCATGTGGCAGGTGCTGCTTGTCCGGGCCATTGCCGCGGAGGTCCATGGCGATGGCGGCGTAGCCTTTCTTTGCCCATAGCATAGCCCATTCTTTAAATGCCATGCCGCCTCCGCCGTGTACGAGTACAACAGCCGGCAGGTGATGATCCAGGCTTTTATTGCCGGTAAGCGTACCGGGTGTGGCGTAATAAGCAAATACCTGTTGCGGGCCATTGTGATAGGGAAGTCCCTGATAAAGAATGCCTGTTGCGGAGTCTTTGCTGATCACCTCGTAAGTGGGTGTCTGGTAGATAGCGGGAACATCCCAGATAGTGTGGCGAAGCTGGCTGTTGGCTTGTAGGGCAACGACAGCCAGTATCAGGAACGTGGAAAGCTTTTTACGCATTGTATTTGAATAAGTAGTTTAAATATACTTTAAACTACCTGGAAAACACCTGTATTTCAATATAGTACTACTAATGGCAAAAATAGGAGAAGTCTGCTGTGCAGCTCCCGGTTTTTCGGTAACTTCCCGGAGGTATTCATCTCCGGAAAAATATATCATATGCTACAGAACAGGGTAGATCCATATGGCCGGCTCATTTTTACCCACGCCCGCGGTGCCTGGATGGGCAACAGAGGCATACTGCATGATGATGAGCAGCAGGTGCTAAGATCGTTTAAACTAAAAGCCTGGATTACCTGTGTACTGCAATTCAAAAACCGGCATAGAACTGTGATGGCTCCTCATCGTTATACGGAGTTGTTTTTTCGGGACGAAGCCACGTCCTTTGCTGCTGGTCACCGGCCCTGTTACGAGTGTCGCAGGGCTGATTATAATCGATTTAAAGCGTATTGGCTGAAAGGGAACCCGGAATATGGTTTTGACGAGCGGGTATCTATCCGGGAAATTGATCAAATACTACACCGGGAACGATTAACGCCCCGTCGCGAAAAGGTAACGTATACGGATACACTTCAACGGCTGCCGGACGGTTGTTTCGTGGTATCTGAGCAGCAAGCTTGCCTGGTGTATGAACAGGCCTTGTATGTGTGGGCGCCGGAAGGATATACGAAAAAAGACTACTTTCCCGGAGATGAGCAGGTGCAGGTATTAACGCCGTTATCGGTGGTGAATGCTTTCCGGGTGGGATATAGGCCACAGGTGTTCATCCCTTGAAAGAAGGTAGTATGCTGCAACAATATATACCCGCCAGGTGTTACCATTACACAATACAACCAGAAAACGACGAATATGCGGAAATTATGCTTCCTTTTATTATTGCTGCCGCTTTTCAGTGCAGCCCAAAGCAATAAACTATTGAATGGCTACCTATACGGTATGGTACATGATGGCACCGGCGGCGGTGGTATTATTGGTAACGTATCCCTGTTACATAATACGCTGGCAGTAGGACCGGGTGTAGAAATGACGTCGTACAATGATCATCTCCTGGTGCCAGTGTTTGCCGATGCCAAGCTAAAACACCGCTTCCTGCATATAGAACCCTATATCACCGGACAGTTTGGCCGTAATGTATATGATGTAAGTCGTACGGCAACGATCAACGCCGCCGCAGGCGGACAACAAACCATTACTTTTAATGAATCCGGTAAATACTTCTATGGTGTTGGTGCAGGTGTTGCGTGGCATTTTCCTAAAATCGGCATATTTGCGTCCTATATTTTCCGCGGTTACAAGTACCGCTATCCTACACAGGTAACCGGCGACAACCAGGTGGATTTTGGCGATAAATCCGTAAATGTAAGCGTTATTGCTGCGGGTATTGTGTTCTGATTTTTGTCATGTTATTTTAATAATCGCATCGCTGTATCATTTATCTGTGGCGCATTTACAACGGAGTTGCAATCTTTTTTTCCGAAAGATCTGTATGAAGGTTTACCTTTATAATATTGAAAGATGAGCACATAACAGCTGTACCTGTAAATACTTGTTTACCCTTTGCTGTATGGCAATTCCTTAGTTAACTTAGTTTAGTCGTTACCGTTATAGTGTTTTGATGCCCTCCCGGTATCGGAACCAATGATTTTATAGCTAAAAAGAATATCATGATGAAGTCCGATGACAACAACAGCACGCAAGCAGTAGCCCAACCGGCGCCACCTGCAGCCGCCTGTAAAAAAGACCACGATCATAATGGTGATCACGATCATAGTCATGAACATGGTGGTATTTTCGGAAAGAATACAGAAGTCGTTTTCAGCCTTATCTGTGGTGCATTATTAGGTATTGGCTATGCCATCACTTTTATGCCTGCCTCCCCAGCCTGGCTGAGTTTGTCGTTATATATAGGTGCCTACTTCTTCGGCGGATTTTATACCACCAAGGAAGCGGTGGAATCTATCGCCAAAGGCAAGTTTGAAATTGATTTTCTGATGCTGGTAGCGGCCATCGGCGCGGCTATTTTAGGCGACTGGGCAGAAGGTGCACTATTACTGTTCCTGTTTAGTCTGGGACATGCGCTGGAACATTACGCAATGAATAAAGCGCGCAAATCTATTGCTGCACTGGCAGAACTGGCGCCTAAAACCGCCATCGTCAGACGCAACGGGGAAGAAAAGGAAGTAGTCATAGAAGAACTGTTGGCCAATGATATTATCATCGTAAAACCCAACAGTAAAATATCTGCCGATGGTATTGTTATCAAAGGTAGCAGCAGTGTGAATCAGGCACCTATCACCGGCGAAAGTATTCCGGTAGATAAAACCCCGATACCAGATCCGCAACAAGCCGATAAGAATGTAAGTGCCGAACATAAAGTATATGCAGGTACCATCAACGGAAGCCAGGTGCTGGAAGTAATGGTCACCAGCGTAGCAGCAGATTCTACACTGGCGCGCTTAATCAAGCTGGTGAATGAAACCGAGGCGCAGAAATCGCCTACACAATTGTTTACCGATAAATTTGAAAAATACTTTGTGCCACTGGTATTAGGATTAGTGGTACTCTTACTCTTCGCCTTCCTGGTGATTGATGAAACATTCAGTCAGAGTTTTTACCGCGCTATTTCTGTGTTGGTGGCTGCCAGCCCTTGCGCCTTAGCCATTTCTACGCCCAGTGCTGTGTTAAGTGGTATTGCCCGCGCCGCCCGTAGTGGGGTATTGATTAAAGGTGGCGGCCCGCTGGAACAACTGGGAGGATTATCCGCCCTGGCATTCGATAAAACAGGCACCTTAACAGAAGGTAAACCACAATTAACCAACGTAGTGGCGTTCAATAACGCAACGGAAGAACAAGTGCTGGAAGTGGCGGTAGCCGTGGAAAAGCTGAGTGATCACCCGTTGGCTGCTGCTATTGTAAAAGGTGGTCTCGAGCGACTGAAAAAAGACGTGCCCAGTGCAGAAGGACTTACTGCCGTTTCCGGAAGAGGTATCAAAGCAGCGTATCAGGGAAAAGAAGTGGTGATTGGTAACCTCGGTTTATTCGAACATCTCGGCCAGCAAATGCCGGCTGAAGTAGCGGCCAAAGTAGATCAGCTGGAGCAGGAAGGAAATACTACGATGGTGGTGCAGCTCAATGGCGCCATCATCGGATTAATAGCCCTGATGGATGTACCCCGCAAAGAGGCCGCATCCGCACTGGCTTTGCTAAAAGAAATAGGGATTAAAAAGATGGTGATGCTCACGGGTGATAATCAACGTGTAGCCACCGCCGTAGCTAATAAAATCGGTATTACGGACGCCTGGGGAAGCTTGCTGCCAGAGCAGAAAGTAGCCGCCATTGAAAAGCTGAGTCAGGAAGAAGGCCAGGTAGCCATGATTGGCGATGGTGTAAACGATGCTCCCGCCATGGCCAAAAGTACCGTGGGTATTGCCATGGGTGCTGCCGGATCTGCGGTAGCTCTGGAAACTGCCGATATCGCGTTGATGGCCGACAACCTGGATAACMTGCCTTTTGCTATTGCGCTGAGCAGAAAGTCGAAAGGTATTATCCGCCAGAATTTGTGGATGAGTTTAGGCATGGTGGCGATACTGATTCCCCTCACTATTCTGGGCGTAGCTACCATTGGCGCGGCAGTGATTGCCCACGAAGGATCTACCTTGCTGGTGGTGTTCAACGGACTTCGGTTACTCGCTTTTCAGATGAAGAAATAATTGAAATAAAAAGGCCACAAACATTTGTTTGTGGCCTTGCCGATTGGAATAGCAGGGGGTAGTTACCAACCCTGATTTTGCTCTAGTACTTTCCCTGCCGGATATTTCTGTAACTGCGACAGTGGAATAGGGAAATAATACATCTTAGGTTCAAATACGCGCTTCTCTACTACTTTGCGTTTGTACTCACGTCCGCCATTCACGGTTTCAATAGATACGCCATAAATAGTGCCGCCCAATAGCTCTGCTCCTTTGTCCCAGCGACGGATATCTGCGCGGCGCTCTCCTTCAAAGGCCAGTT
Source organism: Chitinophaga sp. 05T412 (assembly GCF_056396465.1). Lineage (NCBI taxonomy): Bacteria > Pseudomonadati > Bacteroidota > Chitinophagia > Chitinophagales > Chitinophagaceae > Chitinophaga > Chitinophaga sp. 05T412. Next base: position 171,912 of record NZ_JBFTLN010000003.1, on the reverse strand, counting down.
CCACGGTACGCTCACGCACATAAATATCCCAGGTCATTTTGCCCGGTGCCACTTCCGGCATCTTTACGCGGCGACGCAGCAGGTTCACATATTTGCGGGCTTCTTCCGGGTTACCCAATTTCAGCTGGCATTCCGCATAGTTCAGGTATATTTCCGCCAGACGCAGCACCACACAGTTTTGATAGTTGGCGTTGTTACCATAGAACACATAATTCGGATTCAGGAATTTACGGAACATGTAGCCTGTCAGCGAAGGACTACCGGCAATAGGGTTGAAGGCAGATCCCAGTTGCATATCTATCTCTTCCCCTCTCCAGGTAGTACCATCATATATAATGCTGGCTTCCATGCGGGGATCTCTGTTGGCATAAGGCTTTTTAGCATCATACAAAGCTGATTCATCCCAGGGCTTACCGTCGGTCATCAGGTATTGATCCACCATGTTTTGGGTGGGCACATCTTCCGGACTAAAGAAGCCGGTGAAGAAAGCAGAGTTCTGGTAAAGGTCCAGTGTATGTGTTTGTCCGCTTTGATCGCTGCCGTATTCTTTGTTGAAAATCACTTCTACGTTATCATCATTTTGCGGGTAGAAAATACCGGCGTAGTCATGGAATAAATCGTAGGTGTTCAGTTTCATTACTTCCAGCGCTGCTGCAGATGCGGCTTCATATTGTTTTGCATTGAGCAGCAGGCGGCACTTCATACCGAGAGCGGCGCCTTTGGTGATTCTGCCCAGATCTGCGGGGCTGGCGTATTTCACCGGTAGCAGGCTGGCAGCGGCATCCAGGTCGTTGATGATAAAGGTGCGACAAGCTTCATCGGTGCCTCTTGGTATGGTGAGGTCGTCGGTGATGTTCAGCACTTTATCGATGATCGGAAAGCGGCCGAAAATGGAATACAGCAACTGATAGTTATAAGCCCGCAGAAATCTTACTTCCCCGGTGATCCGCTGTTTCATAGGCGCGCTGAAAGGCATCTCGTCTACACGCGATAAAAACATATTGCACTTGCGGATATTTTCATAGGCCCCATTTTGGTGAAAGCCACCGCTGCTGGGCAGGGACCAGAAGGCGTCGAATAGATTGGTGGACGCATTGTATTGTCCCTGGTTGATCAGATCCGGATAGCCGCCGGGAAAATTCGACTGTGCTTCATCCGTAATATCTGCGGGTATCATGCCCTGGTTAATCGAGTTATAACTACCTACATAATCGTAAGTGGTGATTAAGTTACTATAGATATCCGCTACATACCGGGTGATCAGCGCACTGTCTTTCCACACATTTTCATCGCTGTACTGATCCAGTGGTCCTTTATTTAAAAAATCCTTGTTGCAGGCGCCGCCCATCACGAGGGCCAGTCCTAACACCAGGAATCCGGTAACTTTTTTATTTTTTATCATGATACGCCTGATTTAATGAGAATAACTTTTTTAATTGTGCATCTTAGAATTGCAGCGAAGCACCGGCTGAATATGATTTCATCAGCGGATCGGTGATCTGGCCGGCAGTTTCCGGATCAAACAATTTGAAGTGAGTAAAGGTGAGCAGGTTGTTACCGGAAACAGAGAGACGCAGGTTTTTTATGCCCGCACGCTGTAACAGCTGTTTCGGCAGGTTATAGGCCAGCTCCAGGTTTTTCAGGCGCATATAGGCCGCATTCACTACCCAGTAATCAGATACTTCGGCGTTGTTCTGGTAGGCGATCCATAAGCGCGGATAGGTGGCCGACTTGTTGTCCGGTGTCCAGTGATCCAGCAGCTGGCTGCTACCGCTAACGCCTACACGTGAATTGATAGTAGAGTTGTAGGCCTGTACATTACCTGATCCCTGCAACAATACATTTAATTCAATCCCTTTGTAGCTGCCACCCCAACGGATACCATACTGAATACCCGGGAAGAAATGCTGCCCCAGTACTACCCGGTCGTTGGGTGTAATGGCGCCGTCGCCGTCAATATCTTTGTAGCGGATATCACCCGCGGCCACGGTGCCATACAGTGGAGTAGGGCCATCGTGTACTTCTTTCTGTGATTGATACAGTCCGTCCGACTGATACCCCAGGCGGCCTACGAGCGGATCTACAATAGAATAGCTGGCTACTGACGTACCGGTTACTTTCTGCCATGCCGGTGTACTCAGGGATTCAGGGAAGGAAACAATTTTGTTGCGGTTGATGCTGATGTTGGTATTGATATAGTAAGCAAAAGCGCCAAGGCGACGTGTATGCGACAGCGTTATTTCAATGCCGCTGTTATCTACGATACCATTGTTGTAATCAGGTAATCCCAAACCTACCACAGAAGGCACCTGTAATGCCGGCGCCGCCAGGATATCGCGGGTACGCTTACGGAAATATTCTGCTTCCAGGGTGATCAGGTCGCCCTTGTAGTGTGCTTCCAGGCCGATGTTGGTCATCACGGCTCTCTCCCAGGTAAAGGACGGGTTAGGCAATACACCGGCCTGTAACGACTGGTAATACACTGGTGTGGGGCCGCCAAACGTGTAACCGCCACCGTAATAAGGGGCGCCAATCAGCGCATAGGTGGAGAGGAACTGGTAAGGCGCCACACGGTCGTTGCCCAGCTGCCCCCAGGAACCACGGATTTTTACGAAATCCAGTCCTTTGAAAGGCTCCTTATAGAAAGGCTCATTAGAGAGTACCCATCCGCCGGATACCGAAGGGAAAAATCCGTAGCGGTGGCCGGGAGGGAAGATATCTGATCCATCATAGCGGAAGTTAAATTCCAGCAGGTAGCGGGAAGCATAGTCGTAGGAAGCCCTGCCCACCACGCCTCTGCGGGCCGACTGGGAAGCGCCGCCACTATTGGATGCCTGTGTGGGATCACCCAGACTCAGTTGCGGTAAGGCACCGGAAACGAAGTTCCTCCGGGAGGTGCTGAAGTTATCGTAATTGGATTGTGTTTGCGTGTATAACAACAACCCGGAAATGTGGTGTTGATTCAATTCACGTTCATAACGCACAGATCCTTCCATGGTCAGTGCTACCGGCTGATTGAAGTTTTCACCGAGAGAAGGAGCGGGTGGATTCAGCGCTACTTTCGTATAGGCACCTGCGTTGTTGATGGTATATACTTCGTAAGGGGTGGTGAAGTTTTTACCGAATGCATAGCCTTTATCATAGGCCGCCGTACCCTTTACTGACAAGCCTTTTACCCATGGCAAATCATATTGCAGGGACAAGGTGGTGTTCAACGTATTGGTGTTGGTAGTGCTGAAACCGGCTTTGCCGATCGACTGCAGATAAGAGTTACCCCGTTGCTCCGGCACCTGTGCATAGAAGCCGTTGGTGAACTGGTTCACGCGGGTAGGAGGTGTGCCATAGGCTTGTTTCATGATATAGGTACCGCCATAAACGTCTTGTCCTTCCTGCTTGCTGAAAATGCCGGCTACATTTAATTCCAGTTTCAGGTTGCGGGTAATGTTGGCGGCGAGGTTGCTGCGCAGGTTCCAGCGACTGTAATCTTCAATAGGTACCAGTCCGCCGTTTTTTACGTATCCTATGGAAACGAAGTAACGTGCGTTGTCGTTACCGCCGGAAGCCGACAGGTTATAATTAGATTGCATAATGGACCGCTTGGTGAGCGTTCTTAACCAATCGGTGTTGGGATAGCGGTTAGGATCGGAGCCATCTTTGAATTTTTGAATCTGCTCCGCGGAGTAGCCGAGTCCCAGTGAAGGATCGTAGGTATCTTCATTTTTCAGGGCTTCGTTTTGCAGTTCCGCATATTGCCAGGAGTTCACTCTTTTATAGATATGTGTAGGCACCTGGTTGATCATATTGGCGGCAAAAGTGATTTCAGGCTTACCAATCGTTCCTTTTTTGGTGGTGATCAGGATTACGCCGTTGGCAGCTCTGGCGCCATATACCGCGATGGCGGCAGCATCTTTCAACACAGATACGGATTGGATATCCGCCGGGTTCAGGTCGTCGATATTGCGTCCTGGAATACCATCTACGATCACGAGTGGGCTGGAGTTGTTGAAGGTGCTGAGGCCACGGATTTTCAGGTCGGAGCCGGCACCCGGTACACCACTGCTTTTGGTCACGTACAGGCCGGAGATGCGACCGGCAAGCATGTCGGAAACAGCCGGGGTGGCGTGGTTTTCACTCAGTTCTTTGGCGCTCACGGTGGCGATGGCGCCGGTGAGGTTTATCTTTTGTTGCTGGCCATATCCCACCATGACTACCTCTTTTAGTTTTAAGGTAGATGTTTGTAAGATGATGTTGAGCGTGGTGTGATCTTTTATGGGAACTCTTCTCGGTTCATAGCCGATACAGGATATTTCCAATGTATAGCCGGCTTTCACGTCTTTCAGTTCAAAGGCGCCATTGGTGTTGGCAGGCGTGGATTTCCGGGTTTCGGTGACCACGATGGTAGCGCCGGGAACAGGGGCACCTTTCTCGTCGGTGATGGTACCGCGTATATCCATGGGCGTATGCGTGGTATCAGCGGTAGCAGCTACCGCCGTGGGCAGTGGTTTAATCACTACGGTGTTGCCCTGCATATACCAGGTTAAGCTTTTACCTTTTAAAGTGGCTTCTATGGCCGCTTGTACAGATACGTTGCGCACGTTCACGGATACTTTACCGGCTTTTTCCAGCAGTTCGTAAGTACATAAAAAATCATAGCCACTTTGTTGCTGTATTTCTTTGAATACTTTTTGCAAAGGACTGTTTTGCTCCGACAACGATATTTGAGCATATCCGGTAGCGCTCACGGTGAGACATACCGATAATAATAGTACGGCTGTGAGTTTCATGATCATCAGCATTTTGGTGATTGTCCTGCCTCGTGCAGGGTTACAAAGAGCTTTAAATTGCATAGCTTTGCATTTGTTTAGGTTGATAAATTGAGCAGTCCGAACAGACGGTATCAGTAGGTAAACCTGAACGTTTTCCCGCTTCGGTCTCGACCCCCGGAGCGGTTTTGTTTTTGGTCACCTTTATTCCTTGTTATTTTGATGCGGGCATCACGGTTACTTTCTTCCCTTCCAGGACAAAGTGTACACCACCAGTGGCTTCCAGCAGTTTGAATACCTGGGAGGCATTGGCTTCGCGCGACATAGATCCCCAGAAGTGTTGGTTGACTTTACCCTCATATACTACGTCAACATCGTACCAGCGCGCTATCTGACGCATCACGGTATAGATATCCGCTTTCTCGCCGAAAATGAATTTGCCATTTTTCCAGGCCATTACCTGGTCCAGGTCCGCATGCTTGATATAGGTCATTTGCCCTTCGGGCGAGATGTTAGCCTGCTCACCCGCTGCCAGCTGCCGCGATTGGTTTCCCTTGCTCACTTTTACACTTCCTTCCAGCAGGGTAGTACTTACGCTGGCTTCATCCGTGTAGGCGTTTACGTTAAAATGGGTACCCAGCACATCTATCGCCAGGCTACCGGCTTTGACCCGGAAGGGCTGATGGACATTTGGGGCCACTTCAAAGTATACTTCTCCCGTAATACTTACACTCCGCTCTTTTCCGGCAAAAGTGGTGGGATAAGTAATAGAAGAAGCAGCGTTGAGCCATATCTGTGTACCATCGGGTAATTGCAGTTGGTATTGTCCGCCGCGGGGCGTGGTCAGCGTATTATATACAATGCTGCTGGCATTGTTTGCGGTGGCCTGGTATACCAGTTGCCCATTCACCACCTGTTGTACCTGTGCATTGCCTTGTTGGGGCAGCTGCCCGTTGGCGGCGCTGTCCAGCAAAATATGTTCTCCGTTGGACAAGGTCAGTACGGCTTTATTACCACCTGGCTTTGCATCTTGTACCATAGGAGCTGCTTTCTGCGCGGGTGGCGGGGTAGACATGCCCATCCAGTATTTTGCGCCTGCTGCGAGCAGGAGCAGCAAGCCGGCGGCTGCGGCCATGCGGTACCATTTTTTCTGGTAGAAAGGGATCGCTTTTACGGGCGTGGTTTCTCCGGAAAGCGATAGCCGCTCCAGCATCCGGGCTTTGATCCGGTTACCGGTAATGGCTTCTTCTCCCGGCTGAAAATCCCAGGCCGACTTGTCCAGCTGCTGCTGGTACCAGTTTTCGATGAGCTGTATTTCTTCCGGAGTACATCGTCCTTCCCGGTAGCGCTGTAGCAGTATCCTGATGTGTTCACTGTTGGGCATACATACAGACTTTTAATAACGCCTGTAATAGTATGTGTGTAAAAGAAGGAAGAGGTGGTAGAGAAAATGAAAATATTTTAAAAAAAATTTTCAGAGAGGGTGTCAAGCGGCATAAATTGCGGTGATCAGCATACCCAATGGTACCGCACCCAGATGTTGCCGGATGGCCTTCAGAGCGTTGTAGACCTGCTTTTTGACTGTTTCCTCGGAGATCTGCAGCTGCTCCGCGATCTCTTTATGGGAGAGATGTTCCCGGCGGCTCAGGAGAAATACCATTTTCATTTTATCCGGGAGAGTATCTATGATTTTATCGATGGCCGATTCCAGGGTTTTGGCATCCATATGGGATTCTACCAGGGGAATTTCTGCCAGTTGGAGGGCATCCGCGTATTCTGCTTTGGTGACATTTTTTTCTATGAGATGAAGGGAGATATACCGGGCGCTGGTGTGCAGATAGGCGGCCATGGCGCCGTTAATTTGAAGCACTTCCCGGCGTTTCCAGATAGATTCAAATAGTTCCTGCACCACATCTTCCGCATCATTGGCATCGCCCAGCAACTTCATGGCATTGCGGTAGATGTCGGCCCAGTAACGATCATAGAGGGTGGTGAACGCCACTTCATCGCCGTGTTTCAACAACTCACATAAGTCTTTATCTGTATAGGAACTATATCGCGTCACGTCTCAATTAAAAAGAAAGTCCGATAAAAATAGTGAAAATAGGCGCTTTTTACCGGATTTTCTCGTGCAGTACTGTTTATTCGCCTTCTCCTTCCAGTACGCGGGCAATATTTTGATCGGGAATCAACCAGATAATGGCGACCACTACAAACAGGGCGCCAGATAAGGCTGCGCTGTAAAAGGCCATCGGAATAGCCAGTATATACAATCCCACAGAAAGCAGGGCTTTCTTGCGTTGTTGCGTTAAAACCGCTATCATAGCCGGTTCATACGACGGATGACATTTCACGATGACCTGTTGCAGTATCGTAAAAGCAACGCCACACATCATCAGCAGCAGGGCATACAGGATGAGGGTATGCGGCGCGAAGTGGTTATCGCCCATCCAGGCAGTAGCAAAGGGGATGAGTGATAGCCAAAACAATAAATGCATATTGGACCACATAATGCCCGGGCCAACTCTTTTCACCGTATGTAACAGATGGTGATGGTTACACCAGTAAATGCCTACATAAATAAAACTGATAATATAACTGAGTACCGTAGGATAGAGTGGCAGCAGGTCTTTCCACTCGGCACCATGCGGGACTTTAATTTCCAGCACCATGATGGTGATGATGATAGCGATAACGCCATCGCTGAAGGCTTCAAGGCGACTTTTATTCATACAGAGCATTAAATGTACCCGTGAATATATAATAAACACTTGAATTTTTGGAGGGCAGGAGTGGCCCCGCTTCATTATTTTTGTGGCATGAACTATATCAATTGTGCCGGCCTGATTGTAGTAAAAGACCGGAAATTATTATTGGCATTCAGTAAGAATAAAGGGGCCTGGTATTTACCGGGTGGAAAAACTGATCCCGGTGAAACCGCATTGGCAGGCTTGCAGCGGGAAATCCGCGAGGAGCTGAACCTGGATTTGCCGGCCGACAGCCTTCGTTGGTATTATCATATTACGGCGCCTGCTTTTGGAGAACATCAGCTGGAGATGCGGCAGGATTGTTTCCTGCATGAGCTGCAGCAAACGCCGCGTCCTTCTGCCGAAATAGGTGCTATCCATTATTTTGATCTGGCGGAATATTTAAAAGAAGAACACCAGGTGGCAGGGGTGTTGATGGCGTTTAAAAAATTACAGGAAGATGGACTGGTAGATGTTGTTTCTTAAAATAAGTGCTTTTATCCTTGCATAATTCGCCGTATTTTATCTCTCCTAAAATGCGGTGATGAAAAAAATACTCCTTTTTATACTGTGTTGCGGACTGGTGAAAACCAGTGCCGCCCAGCAACCGGTCTATCTGTTTTCCTATTTTAAAGATAATGGACAGGATGGTTTGCACCTGGCGTATAGCCGTGACGGATATACCTGGAAAGAACTGAATAATGGCCGTTCCGTGCTACCACCCCGGGTAGGCGATGATAAACTGATGCGGGACCCTTGTATTATCCGCGGGGCTGATAGCTTGTTTCACATGGTATGGACCGTGAGCTGGAAAGAGAAAGGCATTGGTTATGCTTCTTCTCCCGACTTATTGCATTGGTCGGAGCAAAAAGGGATACCAGTGATGAAGGAAGAGCCGGCTGCACGAAACTGCTGGGCGCCGGAGATCACCTACGATGCGCGGCATAAAACCTATATGATTTACTGGGCTACCACCATACCAGGCCGGTTTACCGCCGGAGAAAAAGAGGGAGATGATCAATACAATCATCGTTTGTATTATGTGACCACCAAAGATTTTAAGCAATTCAGCGCTACTAAATTATTATATGATCCCGGCTTCAACGTAATTGACGCCACCATTGTACCCGATCACGGGCGATATCTCATGTTCCTGAAAGATGAAACGAGAACCCCTCCACAGAAAAATATCCGCATCGCGACCAGCAAAAAATTAACGGGTGGTTACGGGAAGCCATCTGCCCCTATTACTGGTAATTATTGGGCCGAAGGCCCTACCACTTTAAAAATTGGTAACCGCTGGATCGTGTATTTCGATAAGTATATGCAGCATAGTTATGGTGCGGTCACTTCCACGGACCTGGTTCATTGGGAAGATGTTTCTGATAAATTAATGATGCCTGCAGGTCTTCGTCATGGTACGGTGGTGGAGATCACCACCGGTGAGCTTGATCAGTTACTTAAAAATACCCCTTAAAGCGTGATTTTTGCATTGTCGGTTTTGTTCTATTTTGCGTTCTGTGCCCGTAGTAATTTGCACTAAGAAATAAAAACAACACCGACATGTTTAAGTTCTCAACATTAATGCTGATTATCACAGCTACTTCCACCGCCCTGATGGCGGGTCTTTTCTACGCCTGGTCCTGTTCTGTAACCATCGGTATTGCCCGTCTCCCGGATGCCGCTTACTTGTCTGCTATGCAGGTAATGAACCGTGCTATCCTGAACGGATTCTTTCTGAGTCTTTTTATGGGTACGCTGATATTGTTACCGATCTGCACTTATATGTATTATCAGCAGCCGCTCAACGGTACTTTCCTTTGCCTGCTGTTTGCCACCTTGTTTTATGCCATCGGCGTATTTGGGGTAACCATGGCAGGTAACGTTCCGATGAACGACGCATTGGATGTGTTTAATATCCAGGGCGCTTCTGCTGCCGAACTAGCTGCACAACGACTCCGTTTTGAAGGCCCCTGGAATAGTCTTAATCTGGTAAGAGCTATCTGTGGTACCATCTCTCTGATATTTGTCATTATTGCCTGCATCCTTTCAAACAAATCAAAATGAAACCCTTCACCATTGTAACCATGCTACTGTTGGTATTAGCCAGTTATCCTTTTCAAACAACGCGTGCTACTACCGGCCCACTGGTACCCGGCAACATCAATAAACTGCAACAAACCGCTTTATCTGTGCTCACACAAAAATGTAATGTTTGTCATCGCACCAATAATCCGGGGAGGGTATTTACAGTTGATAATATGGAAAACCTGGCGCCGAAAATTTACAAGCAGGTTTTTGTGAAGAGAAGAATGCCCAAAGGCCGCGATATAAAATTAACAGTGGAAGAAGAACAACAGTTGAGGGATTGGTTGGATACCGTGGTTAGCCACGAGTAGATGAGCAGAAAGCATAAAGCAGAAAGCAAAAAGCTATTGAAGCGATTGATCAGTGCGGATATTTGACCTAATAAACCGCTTCGATCAATCGCTTCAATAGCTTTTTGCTTTCTGCTTTATGCTTTCTGCTCTGCTAATATGTTTTCAGCTTAATAGAATTCGCTACTTTCTTCGGCATTTCTATCATCATATTTTTCCATGGGGTATATGGAAGTATTTTCCATATTTTTTCGCTCATCCAAAGTTTAAACGGAGTAGCTGGTACAAACCATTCAACGCCTTCGGCGAGTTTTTGACAACCGGTTACAAAGTCCCGCATTTGTGCTTCATAGCGGGCAAAGGCGATGGTATGTTCTCCACTGGCAGCTTTGAGTTCTCCTGCTAAGATGTAAGCGCCTACTACGGCCATGCTGGTGCCCATGCCTGACATAGGAGAAGCGCATCCTGCAGCATCACCCAACAACGTTACCCGTCCGGATGACCAGCTATCCATTTTAATCTGACTGGCGGCGTCGAAGTAAAAGTCGGTGGCCTGATCCATGTATTGTAGTAATTGTGGCACCAACCATTCATCGTTGGCAAAGCGATCGTGGATGATTTGTTGCTGTGCTTTGGTATCGCGATAGTCGTATTGAAGTGGAGGAGCGGCAAAGTAAAAACTGGCGCGGGCTTCCTGGTCTTCTTTGGCACTGAAAACGCCCACACGCTTGCCCAGTGTGCCATAGAATACGCCGGCCATGTTTTTCAATGGCAGGAAGTTAGGAACAGTGAATACGGCCAGATATACACCCAGGTGATGCAGGTAGCGGGACTCCTCCCCGAAAGCAATAGAGCGGACTTTCGAATGAAGTCCATCGGCGCCTACTACCATATCAAAACGGCGGGTATCGCCGTTGAGAAAGGTGACCGTTGCACCGGTAGCATCTTCCGCGATGGCGGTGATGGAATCATCAAAGATATATTCCACGTTATGTCGGGTGGCTTCATAGAAAACGTTGGCGAGGTCGCCCCGCAGGATTTCCAGTTCTCCGCTGGAAAAGCCATCCGGCATCCGTGCCACTTCTTTGTGGTGTTTATTGACCAGAGAGATTTTACCGGAGCGGGTTTCAAACTGACGAATGTCACCCAGCAAATCCATATGGTCTAATACCTGCATAGGGGCGCCACGAAAGTCTATGGCATAACCGCCGGGCCGGATATGAGCCGCGCGCTCCACAATGGTCACCTGGAAACCATAACGATGCAGCCAGTAGGCTAAGGCAGGACCAGCAATGCTGGCGCCGGATATCAGGATGTGTTTTGCTTTCATATCGTCAAAGCTAGAATAGCCCAAAGCGAACTTCAATCTGAAACAGGTAAGTCCACCTGATAAGTCGGTGAAAATGGGCAGGGCTCCGGTAAGGAGCCGCACCATCGGTGTTGTATATCTACCAATGTAACATTCCTCCTGCAGGGAGCGTTACACAGAAAATTATGACCTATGAAGTGGCTGTACTGTTTCTGTTTCTGTTTCATCGCCATAGCGTTATCTGCACTGGCCTGTAAAAAAGACAAACATCAGGAGAACAACGTAAAAGTTTGTGGAGTTACCGACCCGGTGAAGAATATTCCGTGGTTAAAACACGCAGTAGATAGTTTCCTGCAGATTAAACAACAGGGAGATGTAAAGGTAGTTACCTATAACGGTCAGGACTATGTGAATATACAGGCTGATTTCTTGTCGTGCTGGGCCTGTCACCTGCATACCTGCGATGGGAGGCCGTTAATCTACCCTGCAGACAGTACCCTGCTTAAAGAGCTGTTAGGTAACGGACACCTGAAAACTGCCGTGGTGGCTAAGTTTGGATACTAACATTCCCAGTTGATTTCCATTTGTGGAGAAGGGCTTTTAGCGCCTTCCAGCGATAGCAGTGCCGCTTTTACCGGAAGCCCGCCGGCGAAGCCTGTCAATGCACCGGAGGTGGCAATCACGCGGTGGCAGGGTAGTATAATAGACACGGGGTTTCTGCCATTAGCGGCGCCTACTGCCCGTACGGCTTTAGGATGATTCAATTGTTGGGCTATCTGCAAATAAGTGCGGGTTTCTCCATAAGGAATGGCGGCCAGTATGGCCCATACGTCTTTTTGAAAGGCTGTACCGTGCAGGTCCAGCGTGATAGAAAAAGTAGTTCGTTTCCCCTCAAAATATTCCTGCAATTGCTGTATCGTTGCCAATAGCACGGGATGCTGATCTGCTTTGATATCCGGCGTAGCCTGCACCCGTCCTGGACGGTCATTTTCCCAAAGGATAGCCGCCAGTCCTTTGTCGCTCCCAATCAAGGTAAGTTTGCCTACCGGTGAATCCATGTACGTATATACAAATCCCATCGTTCTCCAGTTTATAAATCTATAGCAAGATATTTACTTTTTGTTTCTTACCATGATATCCGGCGGAATTAACTAATTTAAAGTCTTATTCTAAAAACTATGATACACTATCTATTCAGACTATGCCTGTTATGCTGCCTGTACCTGCCGGCGATGGCGCAAAAGAAAGCCAACGAATTACACTTTACGAGCAGCCAGCGACAATTAATTACCGTATATAAAGGCAATATTTTTGTGAATGGAAACAAAGCGTTTGTGCTCCATCAGGATATTATCAATTATCCCAGCAAACGTAACCGCCTGGTAGAAGATGGTGCTTCTGTATTTCTTTTTCTGGAGGTAAATGATAGTCCCAAAAAGAATAAGCTGTATGTTTTCCGGATTGACCATTCCCTGGCTGATTCTGTGTTGACAGCCATCAGCTCTGATGTGAAAGATTATGATCGTGATGGTAACCTGGAGTTTGGTGGTAGTGAACAGGCGCCGCCTAACCCATCGGCAGATACGATTTATTATGTGCCTTCCAGATTTTATGAGATCCGGAAAGGCAGGATTAGTTTTGATGCGGAGCTCACTGAAACCACCGACAAAAAAGTAAATGGTACTTATATCGCAGACGCGTGGGATGAAAAAGGAACATTCCGGTTGATTCCCAAACCGAAAAAGAAACACTAATTAAAAAGTTGATTTGCAAAGGGCTGCGGAACAGTTGTTCCGCAGCCCTTTGTGTGCCAGGAAGGATTTTTTGCAGCTCCTATCCGGATTTTGATCCGTACATTAGGGCTTTAAAAGTAGTTGCTGTTAAGATGATCAACGCAGGCATTTATATAAAGAGCACGCCATTGCTGGATGATACCGTTTTTGAAAAAACGGTGATACTCATTACGGAATATAATGAAAAGGGAGCGATGGGATTTGTGGTCAATAAATTATTCCCACGTACTTTCAACGAACTGCAGGAATTTAGTAATAGCCGGCCTTTCCCGTTATACGAAGGTGGCCCGGTAGATCAGGAGCATCTTTTCTTTGTACATCGCCGGCCGGAATTAATCAGGGGAGGTGTGTTGATAGCAGAAAATATTTATCTGGGGGGAGATTTCAAAGCCGCTGTAAAGCATATCAATAATGGCACTTTGCCGGAGCAGGATATCCGCTTATTTATTGGTTATTGTGGATGGGATTTTGGGGAGCTGGATGCGGAAATAGCAGAAGGTAGCTGGCAGGTGTTGGAAGAAACGAAATTATTCTAGTATCGTTATCAACAAAAGAAAGTAAGGATTTTACGCAGGGCTTTCAGGCTGCCCGAAACGCGCTTCTCCAGCGTGCTTACAGGTACATTCAATAGTTGCGCTGCTTCCAGGTATGATTTTTCTTCTTCTTTAATGAGATGGAAGGCCGCTCTTTTTTCCGGTGAAAGTTGCATCATTCCCTGTTGTATACGATGCCGGGTTTCTTTCAGCTGATATTGTTGTGCGGGGTCAAGTTGATCAGGGTTGTTTTCTGCATCTTCCGGAAGCGGAGCAACGGTGATGGCTACACGAATTTTTTTCCGGTGATATACTTTCAGCATATTATAGGCGATACCAAATACATAATGTGCGGGATCTTCTATAGTGGTCCATTTTTTCCATAATTCCAGATAGCATTCCTGTATCAGGTCTTCCACCTGAAATTCATCCGGTACCTGTTTCCGGAAAATCCGGTACAGGCCATCCCGGGTGCTTTCAAATATCTGTAAGAATGCCGCTTCTTCGTGTTTAGACATTGATAGGGAAGTTACGGCAACAAAACTATCGCTTTCCTTTTCACATCTGTATCCTGTTAACAATAAGTTCATATTGGCAGTTGGCGGAAAATGAATGCTGCCAACAGTTTATTGGAAAGCATCGGATGTTGTTATCCGGCGAATGGAAAAAGATAAACGATCAGCAGATGAAGCCACCTGTATTTATATGGAAGAAATATCTCGATGCCACTGCATCCCGCGAGGAGCTGGAAGTATTGGATACCTGGTTACAGCAGGCCAGTCAGGAAGAGCTGGCGGCATTGCTACCGGCGCATCCGACGGGGACGGACACCATGCCGGCAGAGATGGCGGCCCGTCTGGAGATGAGGTTACGGGAAACCATGACTGCTGGTCGCCGTATTCATTCTATCCGGAAGTATACGCTCCGCTGGGCGGCTGCTTCCGTATTGCTGGCGGGTATTTCCAGTCTGCTGGTATATCAGCCCTGGCACCGGCGTGTGCTGGCACAAGTAACGCCAACGCCTGTACTTTGGGATAGTATCGCCAATACATCGACGGGTGTAAAAATGCTGACGCTGCCGGATCAAACCCGGATCTGGCTGAACAAAAAGGCCATCCTTCATATTCGTAAAGACTATGCCAGCAGCAGGGAAGTACGTTTACAGGGAGAAGGTTACTTTGATGTGACCCACGATGCGGCGCATCCTTTCCGTGTTACCGCCGGCAATGTACAAACATTAGTACTGGGCACCGCTTTTAATATCGATAATACACCCGGACAAAATGCGGTATACGTTAGCCTGGTGAAAGGCAGTGTAAAGGTACAGCATCACCACAGCGCTTCCGGGAATGACACTACCGGCGTGATGCTGCAGCCGGGCGAAATGGTGAGTGCCGGACAGGAAGGCGGACCTATTCCGGTGAGCAAAACCGGCGTAGCAGATGTAGCCGGCTGGTTGAGAGGCAACCTGGTATTCAACCAGCTGCCGTTAGCAGAAGCTTTGCCCAAACTGGCTGCTTACTACGGTATCCATATTGTAGCTGATGCGGCTTTATTACAACAAAAAACAGTGACCGCCACCTATCGGCAGGATCAGACCTGGCAACAGGCGTTGCATCACCTGCTATTCATTTATCAGTTATCTTATAAAACAGGACCTGATCACACCATCATTATACATGCCTGAGATATCAGGCACACCATTGCGTAAGCGCTAAAGATTCAAACAACATATACATGACTAAAGTCTTATCCAGGTGGAGGCGAAGCCGCTCCATCTGTCAGCACCTGGTGCTGCTGTTATTGCTATGCCTGTCCACAGCCATTGGCTTTGCACAGGTATCCCACCTAACCGGCAACGTTACATTACAAGCCAATACCATCACCGTAGCCGATGTGATTGCGAGTTTACAAAAACAAACCAATTTTATTTTCTCCTATGATAAAACCCGGTTGTCTGCCATCACGGTACACGACATCCAATGGAAACAGCTGCCATTGGGAAAAGCGCTCACCGTCCTGCAGGGAAAAGCAGGGCTGGAATATACGCTGCTGAGTAATAATATAGCCGTTACCGTTAAATCCCCTCAACCCGCCAAGCCGGTTGGAAGCGGAGGCGCAAAAGGCCGTGTGGTGGATTTTGAAACCACACAGCCTATGCCGGGGGCTACCATCAGCATTCCGGAAGCAGGACAAACAGTCGTATCTGACGAAAAGGGTTTTTATCAGTTCAAAAAAATACCGGCGGGTACTTACGCTTTAGTGATTACGTATACCGGTTATCAGAAAAAAACGATTCCCGGAGTGCGTGTACAGGAAGATCGTGAAACCGTGACGGATATTAAAATGCAGGCAGGTAAAAACCTGGATGAAGTAGTAATACAATCCGGCCCCCGCAAAGTGAAGGCGGTGACACACTCTACCGAAAAAGAGCTGCTGGCAGAAATACGCGGCGCTACCGGTGTGGTTTCCGGTATCTCCAATGAAATGATTGCCCGTACTACCGACCGCAACGCCGCTGAAGTGGTGAAACGTATTTCCGGTGTAACGGTAGTGGATAATCGCTTTATTGTAGTACGCGGTATGAACGAGCGCTATAACCTTACCTACCTGAATAATAACCTGGCGCCGGCAACAGAAACGTACAGTAAGGCCTTTGCATACGACCTCTTACCGAGTAGTATCATCGACAAAATATTAGTATATAAGTCGCCCCGACCGGATCTCAATGAAGAATTTGTTGGCGCTGCGGTGAAAATATTTACAAAAAATGCAGTGGCGGTAAAGCACATGGATGTCGGTGTACAGCTGGGGCATCGCCCGGGCGCTACCATGACTAATATCGACAGCTATAAAGGCGGAAAAATGGATTGGCTGGGGATAGACGACGGTACCCGTAAGTTGCCTGCCATAGCACCCAATTACGCCCAGTCTGATAAAAGCCCGGTGAATATGTCGCAAACAAATCTGCTGCAATCTTTTTCTTCTACGCTGAACACACAGAAAGTATCCACTACGCCGGATATGCAGTTGTTTTTTAATTATTATGATGCGTATCCTATCGGGAAGGCATGGCTGTATAACCTGAGCTCCGTTACTTATACCAAAGAGACGACCAGCTATGATATTTATCGCCAAACCGGTAATACCGATATGACCGGAAGTGGCGATGTAGATTTGAACTTAGGAGGCAATAATCAGAAAGGAACATCCAGACAAAGTACGGAAATAGGGAAAATAAATATACTGGAAAATCTCACCTTGAAACTAAACCCCCGTCATACGTTTCAATTCAAGAATTTTTTTGTGAATGATGGCCGCCGGTATACCGCTATCAACAATCAACAAGCCAACGTAACGCCGGCAGCAGACTCGGCGTTGTACAGTCTGAGCAGGCAAAGGAATATTGTATTGTCTTTCCAGCAGCGTACTTTATACTCTGGTAACCTGGGAGGGCTGCATAAACTGGGGAATGGCCAGCAACATGAAGTAGAATGGAATCTGGGATATACCTATAATCAACAGAATGTACCGGATCAGCGAATCAGTCGTTTTCAGACTTCTACACGTGGATATCCCATTGAAGCGCCAGCCCTGGCTTATATTGCTATGGGCTCCAATTTAGGTGATAAGGAAGCCTTCATAGGAATGATTTCCAGGTTGTTTGTAAAAAATACAGAACGGATATACAACGGTGCTATAGACTATACATTTCATCTTTCTCCTCAATGGTTATTCAAAGCAGGTACTTTCCAGTCGTATAAAGTACGGGAATTAAGTCGCCGCTTTTTCCGGGTGAACAGGGGAGGACTGGCGCCCACAGAAGTGAGCATGCCATCTAATGAAAATGCTTCTGGTGGCTGGTCCCAGGGGTATGGCCTCAGCAATCTGGCATTAATCAATTTCCGTTTGCAGGATTTGGATCAGGTGTGGAGTAACAAATATTTTCCGGAAAACAAAAGTGGATTACAGGTATATGATGCTACCAGTCCGGTAGACAAATATATAGCCAGTGAGCAGAATAATGCTTTCTATGGTATGATGGAATGGAAAACGCCGGATGAAAAACTGACGCTGAATGGAGGCGTACGGGTTGAATATGACCGCCAGAAACTGGCAGGCGCCACTGGTGCAGACAATGGCGCTGTTAGTACCGTATTTGTGAATCAGCCTAAGACAGCTGTATTGCCTTCCGTGAATTTCAGTTATCGTCCTTTCAGTACCGTAGTTGTTCGCACTGGGTGGGGACGTTCTGTAAACAGGCCTGAGTTCCGTGAGCTGACGCCTTATAACGACTACGACTTTGTTAACAACGAACAGATTACCGGTAATGAAAAACTGGTGACAGCTACCGTAGATAACTATGATCTGCGGCTGGAATTTTATCCACGTAATGCAGAGCAGCAGGAAACCTTTAACCTGGGGGTGTTTTATAAGCAACTGACGAACCCGATAGAACGCATGCGCGCTGAGAAAAGTGGTTATGCAGACGGTTTAGGATTTACCAGGATCTCTTTCGATAATGCGAAAAGCGGTATTGTATATGGCGTGGAAGCAGAAGTAAAGAAAAGCCTGGCTTTTCTGGGAGGTGGTTTTGCCAAAAAACTGAGCATTGTATTAAACGGTACACTGGTAAAGAGCAGCACCCGGAGATATGTATATAACCATTATACGCCCGGAGCAGGAGTAGATACGTTACTTGTTTCCGGAAGACCGTTGCAGGGACAGGCCCCCTATGTATTGAATGCCGGACTTTTTTATGAGCACCCGGCTACCGGTACCAAGATTGGGTTGACATACAACGTAAGCGGACCCGTAATTTATACCAAATCATCCGCCCTGAAAGATGTAATGGTGAGTAAGCAGGATTCACTCCTTTTCAGCAGTACCCGTCCTGACCTGCTGCAACTACCGTTGCATTTACTGGACCTGTCTATCACACAGCGTATTGTTAAATCCCTGAAGGTGAAATTAAGCATACAGAATCTGCTGGACCAGGAAGCACGTATTGTGGAAGACTATGACTACAATCAGCGCTACAATAAAGAATATCCGGTGATGAGTATGAGAGGACAAGTCTATTACAAGGGAGATAATATTTACAGTCGGTATAAGCCGGGCCGATACTTCCTGTTGGCATTTACTTATGCGTTTTAATGGTGCAAAAAAATAACTCATGAATACAATTTATACTTCAATAAGAATGTGTGTGGTAGCTGGTTTGATGCTATTGTTGGCCTGCAGCCGGAAAGATGATCTGTCGCCGGTAGATACAAAGGTGGGATTTTATAATGCGTCCGAATTTGTGCGGTTGCAATTACAAAACAACTATCGGCCTGGCTACCTGTTCATTGATACGAAAGATACGGTAGGCATAGCCACTACGCCGCGTTTTCAGACAGGCACATTTGTCAATCAGTTTCCCAATATATTTTATTACCAGAATCATCCGCAGCCGTGGCTGGACTATATGCACCTCTTCGCAGGCACGCATCAGTTACTCCTGATGGATACCAGCGGACATCGGGTATTGGTAAAAGACTCGTTGGTAGCACGTCATGATCAACAAACCACGATCTATTTTGCAGATAGCCTGGGTAAATTCCGCACGTGGAAAGTATCCGATGAGGCAAACATTGCTACAGATGCTATCGGCTTGCGTTTGATACATCTGAGCCCCGATTTTGGAAAAATGTACTTTACCGTGAACGGACAGAAGGTGACTGGTTTCCCTGCCAGTGTAGATTATGGAGACGTGACCGCATTTATTCCACGGCCGGTAAAGGGCCCGGATACACTGAAGATCCGCATTTATCATCCTGAAACGCCTGAACAATCCGTACTCAGCGCTACCTTATTGACTACGCCGGGCAGCGCCTATAATATTGTGCTGAAAGGATACGAGAATGCACAATCATTCAATGATCCGGTTACCGGGGATTTTCTCAGCTTCGATGGAAGCCTGAGAGTAGCATTAACACAGGTGAAGTAGGCCCTTATATTATTCATATTTAAACGAAAACAATGCTCATCAAGTATAATATGCGTCATCGCCTGATTGGTTTGGTGTTGGCGGCACTCTCATTTTCTTCCTGTAAGAAAACAAACGAGTATGCACAGGAGGTAAATGATACGCCTTACCTGATTACGGGAGAAGTGGATTTTCAAAGTATAGGAAAGGGCTACTACAATGGCTTTAAGCGCTCTTATTTATTCGGAGATACTATGACAATAGTAGGCCGGTTCTTTTTCGACAAGCCGGGAGCACAGACACGCCTGGGCAACCTGACGATTCAGCCCTTGGAGAAATACCGGCTGGCGAATGGTGTGAACACTTATACCCAACAAACTGAATACCTGGATGTGATGCGGTTTTTGATCACGAAGGAAATGGGGATAGGAAATCATATTCCTTTTACCATTACCGGCAATGGGAAGACGATTCAGGCGCCGGATATTTCTATCCAGCAATTTACGGCAAGTCTGCACCAGACAGATACTACATTGTATGTGGAGCAGCTGGCTAACTGGGTGCCTGATGATTTGGCGTATTACCAGGGAAATTCTCTGCCGCTGATCAGTCATCAAAGTACGACCGCTGAAGGAGATGTTTATTTTGGAAACTATACGGTGATCAATGCCCTTCATGCCGGAAAGATTACCAGGGTAGTCAAGGTCAATGATCAATTTATGGAGAATGGCAGTACGTTCACTATTAAATCAATTGCCAGTAGTGTGGTTACCTATGATGGGCGTAAACTGATATTCTCTACCGAAGTAACAGAAGGTAGCCCGGAAGCGGCAGCGTCCTATATTTTACGGTTATGCAGTATGGACCTGGCCACCCGGCAGGTGACCACCATAAACCGCACCCTGGTGGCCAAAGAAGATGCCCTGGTGAATGAAAAAGCTGGACCGTTTGAAGGCGCTATTGGTAGCCTGAAAATTGCGGCGATGAGGCTGAAAACAGATGCCATTGGCAATATCTATTTTCTTAACAAGTATTCGCCGGCACGTACTAACCACGCTAATTCGCAACGGTGGTATGCAAATGGTCAATGGCCAGAGATATATCGTATTGACCCTGTGTTTTATAACAACATTTGCAGGATGGATGCCGGTGGTACGGTGAAATCTCTTTTCACCCAGCATGATGCATGGTATGGCTCTTCTTTATTTAGTATACCGGGAACGCCGATTCAAATGACGTTCGATTATGTGATTAGCCCTGATGGGAAAGCGCTTTTCTGTAATAACCTGGCATCTACGAATTTTGCCTACAGCTACGCCTCCTACGACCTGGAACAGGACGAAATACAGTATACTACCGGGTTCAATCAGCCGTCGTTCCGGTTCTTCTCCTATGATACGTCGGCTACAGGTGTTCATCAAAACACATTCGATCTCTTTTTCTATCTGGGGTACAGCAATTATTTGAGCACCTTCCTATACACCGCAGATGGCGATCTGCTGACGTTGCAGACCTCGTCCATTGCAGCAGTTAATTTAGCGAACAAATCGATGTATTGCTATGCAGGCACGGAGCTAGGAATGCAAATGCCTGTAGACACACAAAACCAGCTGACAGGTCCGGCAAAAAAGGTAGCATTTGCAGATTTTTTCTGGTTAACCGGAATAGATAAACTGGGTAGCGTGTTTTACACCGGATCATTGACCGACTATACCCATGGCGTGAATTTTTATCGGATGTATTCCCGTAAATAGTTGTCTGATTTGATGACCTATATACCTAAAGGGCCGTCTCCATGGAGGCGGCCTTTATTTCAGATAACTATTTTCCAAAACTATTTCTACGAAAGAAATAACTACGGGAAATACACATGCTGAACCATCAGAAATGACGGTTTTTTTGTGTGTTAAGCGGATGGATTAATGATCTATTGCAATAAGTAGCGGCTTCAAATTCACTGATGTTAATGGATAAGAAAGATGTATCGGGTAGCAGTGGCGCTATCTTTTCTATGATCACTTTAGAGAGGTGAGCTCTTTGCTCAGTGGTGCGGCCTTGCATGATATAGGCAAAGATGTGCAGGAAGCTCTCTTTCCCAGCGCCCAGCTTATAATATTCAAAGGGAATCATGCGTACTTTGATATCATTGTCTGCAAACAGTCCCGTGGCCGCAGCTGTATCGTGTACGGTATTCATGATAACATCCGCGGATTGTTTGGTTAACACATTGGCGGAGCATTCAATGACGAAATGAGGCATATGTTATTTTTTTTAGGGAGATGATCACCGGAAAGGATGTTGCTTTGAAACAATTCCCTCCCGGTGATGCGATCCTGTAATATCGGCTATAACATTCGCTTTAGAAAATCAACTATTTCCTCCTGGGCTAAGCGGGCTTTATCTTCAAATGCCAGTCGCAATAAAAGCGCATGTTTGGTTCCGGCATAAAAGGAATACCGGACGTCCACACCGGCTTCCGTTAGCCGCAGTAGTAGCTGTTTGCCATCATCATGCAGCGGGTCCTGATCTGTGCCTATGATTAGGGTCGGTGGGAAAGTGCTGAAATCATTATGAATAACGGAGGCGGATGGCAGTTGCCTGTCTTCCGGAGCAGGAACATATGCCTCCCAAAATCCTTTCATGAGATCGGTCGTTAGGCCATGGCCTGTTGCATACTTTTCGTAGGAATTCGTATGGAAGTCGTGATTGACCGGCGAATAGGCGACTACCAATGCTTTGATAGGAATAGCCTGTGCTTTTGCCTGCGCCACTACGGCAATGGCAATATTTCCTCCTACGCTATCGCCGCCAATAGCCAGGCGATGAATGTCTACGGCGATATCGTTTGCATGTTCCCGTATCCAGTGAAGGGCCAGGCATCCATCTTCCACCGGTGCAGGGTAGGTATATTCAGGCGCCAGCCGGTAATCAACGGAAATAACGGTAAAGGCGCCACTTTGCGCCATATGCCGGCAGAGGTAGTCGTGTGTATCTATGCTGCCTCTGACCCAACCGCCTCCATGCAGATAGATAAAAGCCGGTAGCTGCTGGTCAGTACTATTGTTCCGATAAATGCGTATGTGAAGAGTGTCATTAATTGGATAGTCGGTTACCTGCCCGATAACAGGGGTGGGCTTCACTGCATACTTTACAACGATGTCATTCAATTCCTGCCTCAGTGCGGGGATATTTAGTTTTTCCATGATAGAAGTGTTAAATTATGTTCCGCAAATTTGCCAGTTATTCTTCTTGATTTATTTTACATACTCATTAGTGCGATACTTACTTTTTTGAAAGAAATAAAACAGGATTAGATATGCCCGAGTTTACCCATGACGGAAAACTATATTACAACCCAATAGAACTGGCGCTTTCACATATTGGAGGGACCTGGAAAATGCCGATACTCTGGCGGTTGAAAGATCAGGTGCTGCGATATGGTGAGTTAAAGAAAGACATTCCACATATCACGGATAAAATGCTGACTACCCAGCTGAAAGAGCTGGAAGCTGCGGGGTTGATTTTAAGAACGGCCTATGCGGAGATACCTCCCCGGGTAGAATATCGTATCACGGAAAAAGGGAGGAAGGCGCTTCCTGCTGTTGAAATGCTGATCCGGTATGGCCTGGAGCTGATCAAAGAATATAATATCGAATTACCGGCTAACGGTTTGCCGGAAGAAATTGCCAGAATTTCAGGTCTTCCGGAGAAGTGATTCGCCGGCAGGCGCCGTTCGCCAGCAACATATTTTTCGTGCCCAGCTGAAGAATAAGTTCATACTTGTGATCCGTAATTACAATGCCCTGTGTAGTACTTTGATGCCGGATGACTTCCATCATGCTTTCTACCAGCAGTGGTTCAATTCCTGTAAAGGGCTCGTCCAGTAAAACGAATTTTGTCTCCAAAGCAAAAATTAATAATATCTCTAAAAATCTAAGTTCTCCGCCCGACAAATCTCCTACTTTTTGCAGCAAATTTTTTTGAACAATGGTATGTTGCAGGAGGGGCATCTCCTCCGGCGCGCGCCCGGTGAATGTTTTTATTAAACGCGCTACCGTCATGTTTTTCGGCAGAAAACGATGTTGCGGTAAATAGGCAATGAGCTGCTTTTTCCGGTAAGGATGGTCATAGATAACATGATCTATCCGCACAAATTTATTATAGGCGGGTTCAACGCCGAATATTATCTTCAATAAAAGTGATTTACCAGCGCCATTTCTGCCCAATAGCCCAATGATATCACCCGTTTCGCAGGTAAAGT
The DNA here is from genome assembly GCF_056396465.1 of Chitinophaga sp. 05T412. Lineage (NCBI taxonomy): Bacteria > Pseudomonadati > Bacteroidota > Chitinophagia > Chitinophagales > Chitinophagaceae > Chitinophaga > Chitinophaga sp. 05T412. The sequence goes on along the minus strand of NZ_JBFTLN010000003.1, from coordinate 148,157 downwards.
AGCAGTCGGAAATAATCTGACGCTCTTTGATATATTTAATGATACTTTCTACTTCAAGAATACTTTTCACGATCAGTTTTTTAAATAAGCAACAGTAAAGTCAGCAAGGGCATATTGAGTACATATGCCAGGATATTCAATGTTATTTTAGAAAATCCTTTGTTATAGTAACTATAGTATTGGTGTGAAAACCGCAGGTTATAAAAGAAAACCGCCAGCAAAAATCCGCCGGTGAAATACGTAAACAGAAAGAATTTCAGGAACCAGGAAAACATAGCGCCGCTGGTGATGGCGATTCCTGCCAATCCCAGGACGAGCGAAAAGAGGAAGTTGAATTTGAATAGTTCTCTGAAATAATACCATAGCATTCGCATCCTTCCATTTTTGTGGCAGAAGGTAGGATTTAATCTGCTGGTTACCTACAAATTTACGGGATACCGCAGCCAGCAGCCTGTTCTTTGAAGACAAACTTTTCAAGTATTAAATCTTTCGCTATGTACGTAGGGGTAACCAATTGCGGCGAACGTTACTAATTGTATATTGACCACAAATATTTAGTGTACATGAAAAAGCATCTGATGCTGTTAGGGGGCCTGCTTTGCCTTCTCATTGGTAATTATTCGTTAATGGCGCAAAAAAGTACGCCGGCAAAAAATATTGGGGTGAAAGAAGATACCCTGATGATGATGAATGGAGAGGTTAAACATGGAAAGATAGTGGCCATGGCAACAGATGCCGTTTCTTTTGTACATAGCGGTGAAGCGCTGGAATATGCTTTAAAGAAAGGCGACATCCAAAAGATTACATTTGCCAGTGGCAGAACGGAAGTCTTCACCACCCCGCTTGCCAACGCCGACAATTATCCGCCGGTAGTACATAACCTTATCGCCGTATTGCCTTTTAAATACCGTAGTGTAGGAGAGCCGTTGGAGCAAATAAATGCCACTAAAGAAAAGTTGCAGGATGATACTTATTCTTATCTCAGCAAGCGTAATGGGTTGTATCGGTTTCAGGACCCTCAAACCACCAATGCGTTACTGATCCGGAGAGGTATTGATGAAAATAGTATCAAAGCATATACTTTCGATGAGTTGTGTAAAATATTGGGTACCGAATATATTGTGCAGGGAGGGTTATCACGTAGTACGAAGGAAAGTGTATCCAGTGCTGAAACCAAAACAATTAACCGTGACCGGGATCGGGATCGTGAGAGAGAGCGGCAAAACAAAGCTTCACATACAGTAGTGGAAAGAGACTATCAGAATGAGGTGTCTATACTTATTTACAACCACCAGAACGAGAAAGTATTTGATAATCATCGTACGGCGCTCCTTACGGAGGAAAATTCATATAAAGACGCGCTGTTTTATATGTTGAAAAGATGCCCTATCTATAATAGATAGTTTTCCTGTGGTTGGCGGCCCGCTTGAAAATTTTATTTCCCGTTGATTTCACCCTTTTTGACAATTGTGATGCCTATATGATATCAACCGGTAAATATGAAAAAAATCTTTCTTTGGAGCATGCTCCTGTTTCCCCTGACAACATTTTGTCAGGAACAAGCCGAACAGAATGTCCCCGACAGCTGTACATTTGATCAGAAAATAGACGACGTGATGGCCGTCCTGAAGAAAGACAGTGTGAAGGAAAGCGAAGTGATAAATGATTTCAACGCCATGAATTCGATTTTGAGGAAGGATATTGGGGAAATAGCCATGTTTAAGGAGTTGCGTGCATTAGACATGGTAAAAGATAGTGCAGCCTTTGTTACATATGTGACCACCAGGCCAGCAGCGCTCTACAAGAAAAAGTTGCTGTTGATGGTGGATTTCATCAAAGCACATCCCGATTCGTGGTTGAGCCTATATATGCTGGATGTTCACAATGACATGTATACTACCACGTCTTACGCTGCGGCCTACGAGGCCATGAGCGGGCGGCTCAAAAAAACGCACCTGGGTGAACAGATCCACAGCAGGGTGGAGAAATGGAAGAAGTCATCTCCTATAGGTAAGCAGGCAATTGATTTTACCCGCAAAAACCAGTTCGGTAAAACCATTAAACTGAGTGATTATAAAGGAAAGGTAGTGATGCTGGACTTTTGGGGCAGTTGGTGCGGCGCCTGCAGACAATCCCATCCCCATTTAAAAGAATTATACAGCGAGTATAAAGATAAGGGCCTGGAAATTATTGCGGTGGCTAACGAAAATTCACATGGACAAAAAACAATGAATGAGCGCAAAGCCGCGTGGTTAGGCGCCATTAAGAAGGATGATGCCAACTGGATACATGTGCTCAATGATGATATGATGGGAGGATTAGACATCATTAAAGCCTATGAGATCACCAGTTATCCAACAAAAATTCTGATCGGTAAAGATGGTAAAATACTGATGCGGGCTGATTCTATGATGACTGCCGACATGGATAATTTAATTAAGTCCTTATTGGACACGCAGCAATAATCGTATCTAACGACTTACTTTCTGTAAAGTTACACTCATTGTATCTTTTCCTACAGTGCCGGTTAATGTGAGTGGTGCATTCACGTTAACCGGCGAAATAACCCCTGGTTTAATGGGKGGCCATTTGATAGGCGAGAGATTCGATGATTATATAAGAGATGTTGTTCCGGAAATTTATTCCGTGGTAATTAGTGATTGCTGCTTCTCAAAGTCGTAGAGCGTCAGCTTTCGGAGCGTGTAGTAGCTATTCCAATAAGCCCGCAAAGCATTGATAAAAGAGCGTCGGGAGTCATCTTTCTCGGATTGAGCAATATTAAGGTCTGTCACTGTTAATTTACCTATTTTAAATAGGCTGGTGGCAAGTGTATATCTTCTTTGAGCAAGGCTATCTGTATTTTGGGCTAATCTGATATTCGATTCCAATAATTCAATATTTTTCACCAGCGTAGTTATTTCCTGATATATTTTAGCCTCATCTAATTCATTAGTGGTTGCTGCCAGCTTTTCCAGGGTTTTTGCTGTATTATATCTTGCTTGTCGCCTTCCCCAATCTACTATGGGGACGTTGAATCCAATATTGAAAAGTTGTTGACTGTTAGACGTATTATAGACTTTGTCGATTTGATTTCCCATTCCGTTAATTCCAAAGCTCGCTGTCAGATTAACTTCCTGCCTGGCTGCTTTGGCAATAACGACATCCCGTTTGGCTTCTTTCATCTTCCTTTGGAAAGTAACGAATTCTGGTCTGTTGTTTTGTGCAGATTTAAAAGCCAGGGATAAATCTATCACTAATGATGGTATTACATCGGGTTCTTCCGGCAATATATCAGTATTGTCTTTCACTCCTATAAAACCTTTCAGCTCGAGTTGAGCGATGGTATAGTCGTATTTGGCTTTCTCCATGGCTTGTTTATTTTTCAGGGTTTGCAATTCAAGTTGTAGTAGCCGGTCTTCCGTAGTAGTTCCCAGGTTAATTCGTTTCTTTTCAATATCATAGTTAGCGATAGCAACCAGCATATTTCCTTCTGCAATTTCCATGTTGTTCTTCGCATCCAATACATTGAAATAGAGATAGGTGGCTTGCTGGGCCACATACTCGATTTCAAAAAAGAATTGTTTCCTGGATTCTTCAAATTTTAAAGGCTCAATTTTCCGATTCCATTTAAGGTCATTAATTGCAAAAAGTGGCTGGTTCAGACGTAGATATACAGGCGTTCCATTAAATTGTGATATTTTGGCATTAAAATCATCGAACCTGGTCAGATCGGTATTGAGTGACAGGGTACCTCCGGAGAAAGGAAGCCGCTGGCTGAAGTCCAGACCCATGGTGGCCATATTTTGATTGATTGATTGGTAAAGGATAGCGCCATTGGGCTGACGTACGGCGAAGAGTTGTTTATTATAAGAGGGGGCATTTCCTGAGAATGAGATCTGAGGTTTATATTCGCTTTTATAGGCAACGAATTGATAATAGCTGACTTGCTTTCGCGTGGCGGCCAGTTGTGCATTATAGGAATCTGATTGCGCCTGTGTTACTATTTCTTTGAGAGAAGAGTGGTGGGACTGGGCCGAAACAGGCATGCCAGGCAGGAAAAAGCAAATGAAAAGAAGGAAGATAGTCTGCATGTGCATAGTATGTTTTTGGGCCGGGATAATCATCATCAATATGATATCAATACTGGACATAGTTGAGAAATATTTATCGGATACGTTTTTGCCATTTTGCGACATACCAATATGCCAATGGAATAAACCAGGTAGTAAAAAATGTTCCAATCGTAAGGCCTCCAATAATGACGATAGACAGGGGCTTTTGTAAATCATTGCCAATGCCGGAAACAAATAAAACAGGAACCAGCGCAATACTGGTGGTGAGAGATACCAGCAGTAATGGTTTTAGACAGATATCGCCAGCTTCATGTATCATGCGTTCCAGGAGTTGCTGACTATCAGCCCTACCTTCAGCACGATATTTTTTTTCCAGACGATTTAGCGTTTCAATTTTTAAAATGGGATCATCAACGATTAGTCCAAGGATGACAATAAAGCCAATAGCCGCCATTACATCAAGCGTACCGCCTGTTACCCATAGCAGGAACATTCCGCCGCTAAGCCCCAATGGGATAGTTAACATGACAATTAGCGGCTGAATAAGACTCTCGTAATGAATGGCCAGTATAAAATAGAGAAGAACTAAAACAAGCAGAAAGATGAGCCCCAGTTGGTGTAGCTGAGCACTGTTTTCAAAATATTTTCCGCTAAAATCTACAGTGAATCCTTGATCTATGGCAAATTTGCTGATTTTATTCTTTAGCAGGTCTACATTTTTTATGTTGGCATCAAACGTAATGGAGCGATAGGGCCCTCCCCGGTCAGCCGTGATAAATTTGGGTTGTTCGGCATTGGCAAGCGTTACCAGCTGATGGAGTGGAATTTTGTTTCCTGTATTGCCGGACACAGTTGCCATTAGTTTGGCATCAATAGTAGTCCGGTCAGTAGTCAGTTGCACTGTTTGTATTTCACCATATCGCTTTATTTCGGAAACATTGTAGACACCGAATTGTTGTTGAAGCACATCTTCCAGGGCATTTCTTGAAATACCGTAGACATTCATTTTATCATAATCCGGTAGAACGGCCACATTTGGCTCCTGCACAAATCCCATACCCAGGGTATAACCCGGATTGGATAGTTGGTTAAGTTGAGTCAGCAGCCTGGTCCAGGATTTTTCGGACGCTACCTGTTTCATCGGTTTAAATCTGACTTCCAAATAAGGTTGTTCCTGGCTGAATAGTTGTGTAAACGCATTCGGAGCATCAATAATTTCTACATTGGTTTGTGGATATCTGGTCTTTAACCACTCCTTTACAGCCTTATCGGTTGTTACTTTGGAGGCTTCGTTGGTACAATCAAAATAAATTTCCGCTTTCTGAACAGTACTATTATCCTGTTGGAGCAGAAATTGTTTGATGCCAATTTCTGCTTCAGCAGTGGTATAGTTTTTCGGTATGTCTTTTAATAGTTCCCGTACTCTATTATAATTTTCTGTCACATCAATCGGCGCATTCCAATCTAAGCGCACCAGACTTTCTTTTTTTTCAATTTTGGGTAGTGCATTTACGGGCAAAAAAAATGCAATTAAAATACCGATGGGCATCACCATTACGGTAATGAGTGTATAGCTCAATTTGTGCTTTAAAATATGTGAAATCATTCTGTGGTAGCCTTTTGCGACCCATTTATAGAATACAGTATCTTCTTTTAGTTTGTCCGGTGATGTTTTTAGAAAGATTTTGTAAAGTAGTGGTGTTAAGATGAATGACACCAGTAATGATACACAGAGACAAATAGTAAGACCGATAGCCTGATCAAAAACTAAAGCACCAGCCATACCATTTAAAAGAACCAATGGTATATATACTGCAATAGTGGTGAGTACCTGACTGATTACAGGAGCAATTACCTCATTTGTTCCCTGTACACTGCTTTTAATCATACTAATGCCTGTACTTCGTTTTCGGGTAATGTTATCTATCACCACAATAGAGTTATCTATCAGCATTCCCACACCCAATGCTAATCCGGAAAGGGAAATGATATTGAACGAAATATTGAACAGGTAGAAGAAAATAAAAGTAATAATCAGGGACAACGGGATACTGATACTCATTAAGATAGGGGAGGCCAGGTTGCCCAGAAAAGCGAATAATAACAGGATGGTTAATATACCGCCATATAGCAAATCCTGTTCAAGATTACTGATACCTGCATCTAATAAAAATGTCTGATCCTGGCTTAAGGCTATGTCTATTTGCGGATAGTCATTTTTGAATTGTGTGATAGCTGTTTCAATGCGTGGCACCAGGTCGTTCATCCGGCTGTGCGACTGTTTTTGTACTGTCATGACCATTCCCTGTTTCCCGTTGTATAAATGATAGCCACCGGGAGTTGGCGTTTCCAGTTTCACGCTGGCAATGCGACTGATAGGAATAATGCTGCCATCCCTGCCGATTACGGGAAGAGAGGCAATGGCGTCTTCATCTTCCAGGATGTTAATCACTTTTACAAAATATCGGTATTGTCCATCTTTTACGTTTAACCCCCCCAGGTCCCTGTTAGCATTTTGAATAGCATATGTAATGGCATTTTCATTCAGATTTAAGGCTGCCAGCGCTTCCTTATCGGGAGTAATAGCAATTGTTTGGGCCGATGCACCATTAATGTCTACTATCGAAACGCCGTCTATTTGCTCAATCCTCCGTTTTAAAATTTTCTCGGTCAATTTTGATACTTCAAAATATCTGGTACTGTCTTTAGGGATAATTTGTATTCTTATAATCGGAATATCAGACGTATTTACCCGGATCACCTGGGGGCGTTGCATATCGCGGGGCATGGATGAGGTGAGCTTATCGATTTTTTCGTTTACCTCAATATAAGCCATATCCATTTTAGTCCCATAATCAAACGTCAGCTGCAGCATACCGGTATGATTGGCAGATTTGCTTTCGATAGATTTGAGATGGCTGGTATTTCCAATACCTTCCCTGATTGGAGCAATAATATTTTGTTCTATGACCGAGGAGGTAGTATTAGGATAGTTTACTTTTATGATGATTTGTGGAACATCTATATCAGGTAAAAGTGATACAGGAACTTTTGGAATAATCAAAAGGCCGGTTATTAACAATACTGTGAATATCATTAATACGGCAACGGGTCGTTGGATAAGGTATCTGACCATTTTACCAGGAACAATTGCTAAGTGAGTGATCGTTTGTTAATTCGTGCTTTCTGTTACAGGTGCATCGTCAGCCAGCTGTAAGTTGTTGGAGGTGATTACTTTTTGACCGGCGCTGATACCCTCCAGGATTTCTACCATTTTACCATTTGTTTTTCCCGGTGTTACATAATTCCATTGCGCTTTTCCACCGGCAATGGTAAACACAACAGACCGGTTACTCCGCATGACCACACCTTCACGGGGTATCATCAGCGACTGTTTGGAGGGGACGGCAATTACGGCAGTACAATTCATTCCGGGAAACAAAGCGTCCGTCGCTATTAACCGTAATCTTACCAGTGCCATTCCATTTTCGTCAATATAAGGGTTCACCTCCTGTACTGTGGCCTTATATTTTTTGCCCGGAGAGGCTACTGGCGCTATGCTGGCAACGGTCCCCCGCTGTAATAACAAAACGTCGGCCTCCAGCACTTTTATTTCTAATAACAGGTTACCGGGATCATAAATTCTGAAGAGCTCCTGCCCAGGCCTGATTTCTTCACCATTTTCAACGCGTACATCTGACAAGATTCCGGTAAAAGGAGCGCGGATGGTCGCTTTTTCGAGTTCAAGATTGGCTTCTTTTATGTCCTGTTCCACCAGCAATAGTCCCGTACTGATTTGCAATTTTTTTCTTATTGGAGCTGCTTCCGCTTCCGGTTTCCCTTTAAGCAATCCCTCGTAACCCAATAATTGACTCTGATATTCTTTTTCACTGTTAAATCGGGATAATTCTGCCTTCCGGAGGCGGTATTCAATAGCAGTTGTTTCCAATTGCGCAATCAGTGCTCCTGCTCCAAAGGTTTTACCCGTAGCTGCATGGCAGGTAATAAGTTTCCCTCCCAATGCTGTATGAATGATTTGCTCGTGTGCGGACTTAATTTTTCCTGACGCCTGAATCAGATATTCAAACGGCGCGATCTGTGCAACAGCAGTTTGTACTACGGTAGCAACAGAATCAGGTGGTAATAGAACGGGTGCAGCTTTCTCCKGGAAGTTATTGGATGGTGCTGTGCTACAGGAAAAGCAGCAGCCCATAAACAATATCAGGAGACCATTTTTTTTAATAAGGAAATCCACTTTTTTTCTTTGCAAGGGTGAGTTAAGGAAATAATGTCATTCGTCAGGGTTCTAATATAATATGAATGATATCAGGATTTATAAAGGTGACGAAGACGGACATCGATGACTTATGAGAACTGATGAACAGGTCGCATCCCGCTAACAGATATGCTTCCATGATCGCATTGCGTGCATTCAGATAAGGAGAACTGCCTTCGATAAAATGAAGGCCAGTAGAGGGGATACTTGCTGCAGACGTTTGATGCCCCTCAATATCATATAGGATGGCTTTTTCTCCATATCGGTTTTTTACATAGGTCCTGAGTTCCAGTTCGTCAGTAGCGAAGAAAAGTTTATCGCAAAAATTACCGTTAAATAAATAATCGATTTTTTTAACGTATTCTGAGAAATGCAACAGCGGTGTTTCCGAAATTTTATCTGTTCCCCGGTAATGTACCCCCAGCATTCGGTTACCGGAGAAGAATCTGTTTTGAAAGCGGGTGATGGCTGCCGTCACTGCATCATTAAGAATAAAGTATTTTTTAATGAGCAGATTCGAAAGTACTTTTTCTTTTATGGAGATGTTGACCCAGTTAAGATAACCACCCAGATTGGTGACCGTCATTGTAGGTACGGCAATATCAGGAATTGCGTCCTGTTTATAAAAGTAGGTGAAGATGTTTTCGCCAATTGAATTGTCATAATAGAGATGATTACTTCCCAATGCTATCAAGGGCTTAATACCTTCTTCCTCGCAGATATATAATCCATAGAGTATGCAATGAAAGCAGGCATACAAGCCATGAACCCTGCTGTCTATAAGGCATACGGGGGAATCATTTTCTCCATATGAAATGGCAATGTTAGGATACTTCTCTGTAAGATGGTTGATGTTCATAATTGTTTAGTGGTTGGCGTAAGTGCTACTTAATTGATTGAATATCTCCAGATAAGCATCGCCCATTTTAGAGATGTTAAATCGCCTGCTGGCTTTTACAAAGGCATTAGCCCCCAGTTGGGCAGCTTTATCCGGCTGAAGCAGCAACTGTTCTATTTTTTCGGCAATTTCGTTATGATCAAGGTATTTGATGCCTTCTTCATCATAGCAGACCTTCACTTTTAAGGCGTCCTGTTCATCCTCAAACATTTCATCCAACCCAATATCGCTACTTACTACCAATGGAATTTTATGCAGACACATTTCAATTGCTGTAAAGCTGCATTGTTCAATCAGGGATGGCTGTACACCGATATCAGCAATGCTGTACAATTCATATATCTGCTCTTTGGACAATTCGCCCGTGTAAATAACCCGGCTCCAGTATGGAGCTGCCAGTGGAATATATTCAGGAATACTTCCGTTACCGGCAATTAGGAGGCGGACATCTTCCCTTTTTGCCGCTAGCAGGCTAAATGCCTTTAATGCAAACGGAAGACCTTTCTCCGCTGTAATGCGGCCTGAATAAAGAATGATTTTTTCTTCATTCCTGAATCCATATTTCTTTCTGATAGCGTTTTTGTCGTAAACTTTGATGGAATCAGGATCAATGCCGTTATGAATGGCAGTTATTTTAGCAGGAGGTACGGCCAGGAATTTTTCAAAGAAATATTTAGCGTGATCAGTCACCGTAATTACTCGGTCGGCCACAGTCGTCATTTCTTGCTGATAGTATACCCATTCTTTCGGATGTAATGCATTATTTTCCGTTAGTAATTTTTTGCCAAATTTCTCATCTGAAATATTCAGGAAGTGTTTCCAGCTCCATGCATGATGAACGTAAACAATATGGATGCCAGTCAGGCGATTCCTTAATTCTTTCGCAATATTCAGGTAGTCGACGCTGTTAACCCAAAAGATCAGATTTTCTTTTTCTGACAGATAATTGGCGCTTATATCAATAATTCTCCTGGCATATGTTTCCTGTACAATCCCCTCCCAACCGCGAACTGTAATACCATTCTGGGGGCTGGGGATCAACAGATAATCTATATTGTTGTCAGATTGGTAGGTTACTTCGGTAATGTTTTCCTGCAGATCTGTTTTAATAATAGTGACTTTAATATTGTGCTGTTTTTTTACAAAATCTAAAACAGTTTGCACAAATGTTCCCTGTCCAAAGTGGCCGGTCCTTGCTGCGCAGAAGAATAGCACAAGATTAGTGATAGTTGTATCTGGTGAAGCGGTTGCTTTCATTGTACGTGCCTGCATATCTTTTTTTTTATATTGAGATGCCTAATGTTGATAGCCATTGATAATTTTGATGCTGAAGGCTCCATAGTGAGAGCGCCATTCCGCTTGCTCCGCCGTCTAATCCCAACGGCACACCTTGTAGCTCATCGTCATAAGGGACAATTGTTGCCAGTGAATTTTTTTGCAGGTAGGACCGGATGCTTTTTACCATGTTTTCACTTAAATGGCGGGCAGAAGGGAGTGAATGTTCTTTATGAATCAGATGAAGTAACAAGGCGGTAAAGGGTGCTTTAAGAAGATCCATCCTTTCAATGGATAAGGGCTCCGTATGCAATTTTTTTTGAAATGAGGAAAGCAATGCCGGGCAAATGGTTTTGTTTTCCAGTCTGTTACCTGCATATAGTAACAGATACCATATATCCACGGTATCCCAGGAAAACTTTTGACCAGCCAGGCGGGTATGCAGAAATGAGATAATATCCTGTGTGATGAGTTCCAATCTTGGTTCGGGAATTGCGGCAGACCGGGCAGCGGAGAGGAGTAACAGCGAACTGGCCGGATGTTCCCAGCAACTTGTGCCCTGCGGAAAAACAGCATTGCCCAGCCGATAACTGACGAACATTTTTTCGATCTTGAAAATGCATTTCATCACGCTATCGATCAATCGGTGGTTAAAGAATAGCATGTTGCGATGAGGTTGATTGGTTGTTAACCGGTGAAGCAGATACAGGCCAATACCACTCACGCCATTTGCGATGCTGATGTCGTTAACAAGGCTGGACTGCGCAATTTGAGTAACTGTTTTATCACACTCTTCCAGTATTTCGTTCGCGTCTTCTTCAAGAAGCCCTGATTGTATCAGGTGTTCAAGCACAATACCGAAGCCGGAAACACCGTTGGCGAAAGAGGAAGATGTGCCGGCATTGATCTGGGAAATTATTTCTTCCAGAAATGAAAAACTTTCGATGGTATTTCCCATCGTGTAATAAAGGTACAGCGGCAGGGCAGATTTACCTCTGGACAGCCCTACATTATCCATGAAACTGCCATTCAGTAACAGGTAATGATAAAAACGGGAATTTATGTCGGTAGTAGTGATCATATAAATTATTTACAGGCTATTGAATGACGGTACCCTGGGCCCTCAATACAATGGGGGTATCAATATTGGCAAATACTTTTATCGTTTTTTCGAATTTTCCGACTGTATTCGCATTATACCGGATGCTTATTTCGGCACTGTCTCCTGGTTGAATCAGGTACCTCGGCCATTCTGATACCATACAGTTGCAGTCTGGCACTACTTTTATTAACTGAAGCGGATGTACGCCGTTATTAGTAAACTGATATTTACCAATAACAGGGTGTTCGTAGTGGATATCCTTAAAGTCAATAACATTACGTTCAAACTTTATTTTCGATGTAGGTAGATTATCCTGTGGGCGTTCATTGGCAAACCGAATCAGAAATGCGTTCGCTACCGCACTATAGTAGATGTCAGATAGTTCAGGCAGGGATTTTTCGGGAACAAAGAAGTTGCGTAAGCCGTTGCTGTCACCTACAAAGAGATAGGGGGTATTTAGGCCCTCAATTTCGAGCGATTTCAATTGATCCTGTGCAACGTCAAATATGGGAAATTCAAGCTGGTAATTACGCTTTATAAACTGAATGGCTTTGCTGCCAGGTTCATTTGAAGTCAACACGACAATTTTATCTTTCCCGATTATTTTAGCAAGTGCTTTTAGTTTTGGAATTTCTGCTTCAATACAGGCGGTACAATTTTGCTCTGTAAACCTGAAGAAAAGTTTGGGCGCGTCATGAACAAATGAAGAGAATAACAGGGGTTTGTTTTGCGAATCATTTAATTGAATAGTACTATAATGGCCTTGCAGATTGTTGTTATACCGAACTTGCCGGGCATAAAATTCCAGTAGCTCTTCTTTATCTGCTGCAAGCTGTTGCAACCATTTTTTCTCGTGCTTAGTTTTAGAAACGGTCCATGAGAGTAACAGCACACAACAAGATAAACCAACTATGACTAAAGAAGGAAGGCTATTGATTATTTTCTTCATGTAAAAACTATTTAAGGAATAGGGTGTCGGTAAGTTCAAAGAGTCCCGGGAAGCTGGCATCCTCAATAATCCCTTCCGGAGAGATAAGTATATGTCTGGGAATAGAGAAAACACCAAAATCTTTTACAAATTGGCTGTCCAACCCTGCAGTAGCCAATACATTTACACCGGCTGGTTTATATTTCCGAATCGCATCCAGCCATAATTTCCGGTTGCTATCCAGGGAAATGTATAATAGCACAACATTTTTGCCTTTTAATTTATTGGCAACGTTTTCACTATGTCGGGAGATCTCAGCAATGCAAGGGGCGCAATAGGAACTCCATACATCAATGAAGAGGTACTTCCCTTTGTATCGCGTAGTGGAATCCAATTGGCCATTTTCAGTGCTGAAGGTAATAACAGGTGCTTTAATCCCTTTCTTTAAGTGGGCGAAAAGATTATAGTATTTTGTAAGCTGGTCAGTTAGCGCACTATCCTGTACCAGGGAAAGCTCCTTTTTGAATGCCGTTTCGGGGAAGCTGTTAATGTCATTAAAGGCAACCTTATTCCGGATACGACAAGCAATTAACCAGTTGGTGATTTTCTGATTATCTGTGAACGCATGGAGTAAATTAGCGTATTGATAGGTGGATTGCTGCGCATCTTTGCCGAGCTTCCTATTGTAAATGGTTAGCAGAAATTGTTCAAAATATTGAGAAAGAAAATTACGATAGTTTTCGCTTTGATAAAGTGCAGATGCGTTTAGTACGGAGTAATTGGTTCGGAAATCCCATTCTGTTTCGGAACGGCTTGCGTTTTCAAGTATTTGAAGGGAAGCCGTTGAACTGGCGCTTTTCATGCGCTGAAAGGAGACATTTTGCAGACTATCGAATCGTTTGTCGAAAAATGTAATAAACGGAAACTCCGCTGTTTGGGCCGCATCTGAAAAATCAAACCCCTTGAAGCGCTCTGAAGTAATAATGGCGCTTAGATTACGATAGAATATATCAGTAGCACATTTTTTATATGCGATGTCATCGAGTTGTGTTCCTGCTTGTTTGAGGAAAGTAAAAGCGCTGTCGTTTTGCTTTCTCACCATTGAAATTACCCGCTCCAGTGAGGTAACTGTATCCAGCTGTTCACGAATGTCCGGAAATTGCTGCTGATAGCTAATGAGAAAACGATTAATTGGGTCGTCCGGTGCCAAACTGTGTACAGATGCCGGGAAGTTGTTTTTATCCCATTCCAACTGAATACCTGACCTGTTTCCGGTGTATAGATTGATCTGCTCACTGTCATTGAATTCCAGTGAGATATCAGTGTTGGGGGCTATCGATATCTCTTTGTGAAACCGTCCGTTATTGTCTATTTCAATACGCTCTCTGAATGGGAAGAATAGTATGTCGCGGATATAAATGACAATAGAATCGGCAGGGCTGCCATTTTTTACCTTTCCCTCGATAGTGACAAAGGTAAATGACTGGCATACCGCTGTGGATGCCGACATAATAAGTGTTGTCAAAAGCAATAAAGATATTCTCATCTGTAAGTAGTTTTGTTGATTAGCTAACGAAGTGAATAATACATTAAAATGGGATTATCGTCAGCTTTAACGCTTTCATATAGATTGACCAGCTCTTTATTTTTTTTAAATACTTTCAGATCCTTTTTAGTTTCAACAATTTTGTGGGCATACAGTGGTGAAATGAAGAAATTCTGGTAGCTAGTGTAAGGGAAATTGAAAAGAATTGCATCTGGTCTGTCTGTAACAATACCTGAAAAACTAGTGGATTTCTTCGTCTTATTGTTATAGAAACAGCCGAACATTTCTTTTCTGTTATAAATCCTGCAGTAGAAAGCATTGTTGTTGACTGCATATTCACCATTGAACAGGAAAAAGTTCTCGTCGCCGACACGTTTTTGGTAAATGTTATTTGTCATTGTCTCCATTTCTTTAGGCGAAAATCCCATTCCGTGGAGATTAAGATAATATAAGGGATTAATAGCCGCGCTATCTACTTTAAAGATGAAAGTGGATAGACGGGGATTGTAGTAGAGGGTTTTGTCACTTCTATATAATGGTTTTAAATTCCAATAGTTATAAGGCGATTCCTGTGGGCTATCGCCAGATGGAAATTCAAAAGCCTTTTTTAAAACCCGCATAGAGGTGTCTGTAAGAAAAAGAGAATAATCCGCCAATGTGGGAATATGAGCATTTACCATGTTTTTATTGAACCAAACAATTGCTTTCCCAGGTAGATACTCAAGTGATTGTACCAGTATAGGAATTGGTGCTGCTCTTAAGAATTTACCGCTGTAGTCATATGTAAGGAGCTTAAGTTTGGTAAAATCCAGTATGCCTATTTCGTTTTTTATAAAGTCTGCACTAACGTCAGATAGCTCATTATATTCTTGTGGACCAGGCCCAAGTCGTGATATTTTCGAGAGAAATGTACCATGGTTATCGAATATAAAAACTTCTTTGGCCATTCTTTTATCGACTACTACTATTTTATCAGATGACTGATATAGTTTATCAATGTGCCCAATGATGTTGTCTGCTTTGGTTTCCAGTTTTACATAATATAGACTGTCTACTAACTGAGACATATTTAGGCTAATGCCTCTGCCATCAGCTATATCTACTGTTTCGGGATTATTCTCCTTTATCTGCCAGTTGTTTTCGCCGCCAGTCAGTTCTTTAAAATGACTGTTTTTGAATAATGATTCCAATGATTTTTTTTTGTCCTCATCGGGGCTGGCATGGCATCCATTTAGGAGTACCATTGCTATCAAAAGTTGAAAAAAAATAGTCAATTGCTTCACAATACATTTCCTTTGAAGTAAAGGGATTGTAAGATAGACTTCAATCCCTTTACTATTTTTTAGGTGAAAGAATTAATACAGATTATTTGATGGCGGATCTGATCTGAGCAATAGCTACTTGAAGACAAGGCTCAGTAGGCGTGCATTTCTCTGTTCCATTTGGGTAGCATACTATCCGTTGGACAGGTATTTTATTCCCGCTGGAGTCTTTTGGAAATTTCACCACATAGTTGGCGATCGTTCCGGAACCCGAATGGCTACTGCCAGAACCTTCTACAGATCCCTCGTATTTGCCAAGTTTACCCAGATCTGCAGATATGGCAAATTTTCCATCGCTTTTTTGTGAGAAACCGATATTGACGGTTACATCATCACAGGTGATGCTTTCTGTAATCTTAGTCCATTTAGGTTTGTCATATTCTTCGGTGCCAGTACCGGTACCTCCGCCACCAGAGCCGGAGTCGGTAAACGAAGACATAGAGCTAATAATGCCAATACCCATTGTGAGTATGCCAGTAGCCATACTGACTTTTTTAAGTTTTCGGCTTTGCGCCATCTCTTTGATCATGAAATTTGGGTTTAAGGGTTTGAAAAAAAAGGGCACAGCAAGTTGGAACCACATGGCACGGGAACATTCATTTGGGCAAACTTTTGTTATTCTTTCTTACTGATGAATGAGTTTTTTATGATAGTGTGACAACCGAAGCAGGTGTTTTTTATGCTAAGGAAAATAAGTACAGTTTTTTTATTTAGAAATAGGGTACGTCAATGTCATTGTCCTCTGAAAATACCATGCCTTGAAGATGTGAAGCCAAACGATTAAATCCAGTAATTAAAATCAGGCACTATACAATAATACAATATTTATTAAATTATGAAGAAATTATTAAGCATCTTTCGGAGATAATTTTTTCTGGATAAGTTTTATTATCGTGAAATTTAAACTTCATAAATGAATATCAGAAAAGCAATATTTTCATGTCGATTTATGATATTTTTTTCATCCTTTTAACCGCTTTCATTGGCTTCATTACTATCCCCTGTTCGGGTTATCCTACTGTTTGCAGCATTGTCTGTGGCTGCCATTTTTATTTTGCCGGCATTGAAAGTGGAATTGATGCCCGGAGAGCGTACTACTTCAATTAGTATTTATTTCTCTTTCCCTGGCGCCAATCCGGATGTTGTAGAACAAGAGATAACATCCGTATTAGAAAATGCCTGCTCTCAATTAAATCAGTTGAAGAATATTAACTCTGTATCTAATTATAATGGAGGTGTTATACAGCTTGATTTTGATAAGTCGGTTAACGTTCCCTACAAAAAGCTGGAGATCGCGGGTATTATTCGCCGGTTGTATCCGCAGTTGCCACAACGCGTAAGTTATCCACTGATCAGTGAAGGTAGTAATGCGCCTAATAGTTCCCCTTTATTGGTATATTCCATCAATGCGCCGCTGCAAAATTTCAAAATAAAAGCGCAAATGGAAGATATCTTTAATAAGGCTTTTGCAGGTGTTTCCGGTATCAGAGAGGTAACTGTGTCGGGAGCAGAGGAGGTACAACTTACTATAAGATTCAATAAAGACAAGTGCGCGGCATGGCACATCTCTCCATCTGAGATACTTCACACATTGCATACTTATTTTGATGTGTCTTATCCTGGTTATATACTGAACGAGAATAATKAACGCCTTTTTTTGCAGGTGCCTGCGGCAACAGCAACGATTCAGGTAATAGAAAATATTTTGATACCCACTCATCAGAGGAACTATATAGCTTTGAAAGATATTGCAGCTGTTTATTTACAGGAACGGGAAGAGCAGTCTTTCTTTCGGGTAAATGGCCGTAATGCAGTGCGGCTATCAATATACTGCCAGAAAAATGAGAATAAGGTACTCCTTGCAGAGAAAGTACGCGCAATAATAGCAACCTGTGATAAGCATTTGCCACCAGATTATGAATTGCATGAAGAATATGATGATACCTTGTTTTTTAGGGCAGAAATGAAAAAGAACTATGAGCGGATTGGATTGTCGATGTTGGTACTCATTGTTTTTGTTTTATTGGTGTACCGGAGCTGGCGTTATCTGATCATTCTGTTGGCAGGACTGATGTGTACACTTGCGCTCTCATTGCCCATGGTATGGCTATTGGATATACCGATCCATTTGTATACGGTAGCCGGACTTGCGATTGCATTGGGAATTGCTATCGACAATAGTATTGTGATGCTGGATCATTATCATTATATCCATAACAGGAAGATATTTTTATCTATGTTGGGTGCAAGTTTGACGACGATTGCGTCGCTGTGCCTGGTGTTTTTACTTCCGGAGGAAGAGCAGCGTATTTTCAGAGATCTCGCTTTTATTGTTATCGTTATTCTATTGGCATCCTTGTTGACAGCCTTGTGGTTGACGCCCGCACTATATACCTTACTGCGTATTAAGAAAAAACAAAAGCAGCAGCCCGATTTTATGCAGTCCGATACTCCTGTGTTCCCTGCTCAGGCAGGCCGATCGGTTTATGAAGACGTATTKAAACTATTGGCGCGCTATCGGAAAACATGCATTGCCGGCCTCGTGCTATTATTTGGATTACCTGTTTTCATGCTTCCCGCAACATGGGAAAACCCTGGCTGGTTTCAACAAGCATATAACCTGACATTGGGTAATACATATTATCTCAAAAATATTCGCCCCAAAATTGATAAGTGTCTGGGTGGTACACTCCGGCTTTTTATGGAAGATGTTTATGAGAACGGAGGACACCAGGATTTTGGGAAGACAACACTTTATGTGCAGGCGCAATTACCTAATGGGAACACACCCCAACAAATGAACACCATTTTAAGCTCTTTTGAACGACATCTTTCTACCATTAAGGACGTTGATAAGTTTATAACTACGATCCCTTCTGGTCAGTCCGGCAATATTGAAATAAATTTTAGGGATGATGTGTACCAATCCACATTGCCTCAGGAGCTTAAATCCCAACTCATCAACCGGTCGCTTAACTGGGGTGGAGTAGATTGGGATATTTACGGAATAGGACAGGGATTCAGCAATGTTGGGAGCGATGATGTGCCTGTATTTCAGGTGCAGATGAAAGGATATAATTATGATGGACTTGAGAAACAGGGGCATATACTGGCGCGGAAATTAGGTGAAAGTAACCGTGTCAGGAAAGTGAATGCGAATGCCAAACTTTATCAGCGTGAAAAGGAGAGTAAAGAATACATACTCAGTCTGGACGCAAGATTACTGGCCCTGAATAATGTCAGCAAATACAAAGTGCTAAATGCTTTTGCAACAGTAGCTGGTCAGACAGCTCCTTCTGGACTCTTATTTATTAATAACCAATATTATCCGGTGGTTGTTTATGAGAACGGTGCATTGGACTATTCCAGTTATGATTTATTACATAACAACCTGTTTATTGATTCAAATAAAATAGTAACTGCAGGAAGGATGGGAACAATGTTACCTTATCCAACGGTTAGTAGTATTTATAAGATAGGCAGGCAATATGTACGACTGGTTAGTTTTGAGTTTCTGGGAGCCCCGGAGTCGGGGAAGGATTATCTGAAAGAGAAATTGAATGAAATGAAGATGTTGATGCCAGTTGGTTATAGTGCCGAAGTAAGAGGTGGAAGTAAAAACGAGGGGGATGAGGTGTCTGGTCGGTATTATCTGCTTATATTCCTATTGTTAGCAGCAGTCTTTTTTGTATGTAGCATAATCTTTGAAAGTCTGGTTAAGCCATTTTATATCATTGTTATAATACCTGTTTCGTTTATAGGGTTGTTCCTGACTTTTTATATTKGAGGCTTTCACTTTGATCAGGGGGGTGATGCTGCGTTTATTTTCCTCGGCGGGCTGGTGGCCAATGCTTCCATCTTTATAGTGAATGATTTTAATGCGCTAAGGAAGGAATTCCCTCAGATAGATAGTAATGTATTGTTATTACAAACAGTCAGGAATCGCTCCCGGACGATTTTTCTAACCACTATTTCGGCCTGTTGCAGTATGGTTCCCTTTTTAATAAGTGGTAAAGAAGAAGTGTTCTGGTTTTCCTTCGCAGTTGGGACTATAGGAGGCCTGCTCTTTTCTCTTTTTACGGTACTGGTGATATTACCTGTTTTGTTATGGAAGCGTATATCTGTCACTAGTGAGGCGTTGACAGATATACCAATAGACAATAAGGTACGTTAGCGCATTATGCCAGACAGCGCCTTTTTTGAAAAATGGATTGGTTGCATGTGATTATATTTATCTATTCTCCATCCACTGCAAGAATTGCGTCATCTTATCTTTACCCACTACCAGTTGTTCTTCTGTGGCTACCGTAAGATGCAGCCCCAGCTTACGGGAAGAATAATTTTCTACTTCTTTGATCGCATCAAAGTTTACCAGGTATTGCCGGTTTAAGCGATAGAACTGTTTGGAAGATAGCTGTGCCTGTAACTGTTCCAGCGTTTGAGGAATGATGTATTTCTGTTGCTGGAACGTGACAATATAAGGTGCATCGTATTTGATGTAGATGTAGGCTATCTGTTCTGTGCGCACCGTGATATACCGGTTGTTATGAAAAATCAGGAAGCTGCTTTTACTCTCCGGCTTATCCAGTCGCTTGATCAGGTCCTGCCAATCGGTTTGTGTTTGTTGCTGGAAGAAGTTTTTGAATTGTGCGACCTTCTGAAACGCCGCTTCCAGGTCTGCTGCAGAAAAGGGTTTCAGCAGGTAGTCGATCCCATTCGATTTGATAGCGTCCATGGCATATTCTCCGAAAGCAGTGGTAAATATTACGGGACTGGAAATTTTTGCCAGCCGGAATATTTCAAAACAGAGCCCATCAGATAGTTGTACATCCATAAAAATCAGATCAGGCGGCGGGGTAGCCGTTAAATAAGCCACTGCCTGTTCTATGCTGTGCAACATCGCTTCCACGGTAGCTTCCGGACGGATCTTAGCCACCAGGCTTGCCAGCGATTTAGCTGCTTTAATTTCGTCTTCAATAATGACTATCCTCATGAATAATCGGGAGTTTTACAGTAAAGGTGTTTGGTGTGGGTAATATATCAATATTTTTTCCGAGAAGATGATCATATCGCTCGTTGATATTCTCCAAACCAATCCCGGTAGACACTTCAGGGGTCATCTTAGGTTGTACATTATTGGAGACAACGAGGTAGTCATCTTCAGTATAAATTTTCACATATAATGTTTTATCAGGTGCTACCACATTGTGTTTGATGCAGTTTTCCACCAACAGCTGTAAGGTAAATGGCGGTATCATTGTGGTACTCAGTGCAGGCGTTACCGTTATCTGTACATCAAAGCCTTCTTCAAAACGCGCCTTTAACAGGTAAATATACGCATGCAGGATTTTTAGTTCTTCTGATAACCGGATCAGGTCCAGCTTCCGGTTTTCCAGTGTAAACCGGTAAAAGTCGGATAGCTTCAGAATGAAATCTACGCTGTGTTCATCACCGCTTTCCACCATGTACTTCAGCGTATTCAGGGTATTAAAGAGGAAATGGGGATTTACCTGTTGCCGCAACAGCTCAAACTGTGCCGCCAGGTTATCCATTTTACTACGTTCCAGTTCTATGCTCACCCGCTCGTTCTGATACGTTTGATACAGCAGGTGGATGAACATGTAGAAAGTCAGGTTGATCAGTACTCCTCTTACCTCAAACATCAGCATCACCGGCCCAAAATTGATATGTGTGAGTATCTGTTGTTGTAAATAAGATAACAGGAACATCACCACCACACCGACTAACAGGTTCTTAAGCAGGGGATACAACGAAAAGCCCCTCGCTACTTCCTGCGACGTATACACGGGCAGTGTGTACATGTTATAATACCATACAAAAAGCGAAAACAGGAAGGTAATCGTAGAATTGGCGATCACCTCGTATAAATTGTACTGGTGCTGGATCAGGCTGGGTAATGATACAATCACCCCTAAAAACAAGGAGCTTAACCATATAATGCGCCCGGATATTTTAAATGGCTTCCTTTTATTCATAGCGGACCAAAGATAATAGTATTTCGGCGCCATGGGTCATCCCGAAGGGTGAAGCCGGCATTCCGGCCCCTGAACCCGGCAGCGGGGAGGCTCATCCCGCTAGATACCTTATAATGGCTGTTTTACCCGGAAAAAAGCCTTGCCGGTTCACCCGGAAATCTGTCCGGCTCGCCCCCTCATTTGCCGGATACAGGGTATTCCGTTTTACCGGGAGCGCCGGTTTTTTTCTCTTTGTGTCATAATACTTCGGCACATGAAAATAGCAAACAAACGCAGTTTAATAGGGATGACCGCAGGGATCGTAGTACTGGCTACCGCGGCTTTTTCTTTTACCACCACCGTGGCAGACCATCCGGCAGTTGCAGGCGATCTGGACGCCCCGGAAGCCGTAAAGCAGATCTTTCAACATGCCTGTTACGATTGCCACTCTAATACCGGACAAGTGCAATGGTTCGATAAATTGCCTGGTATTGCCACCGTGGTCAGTCGTGATATCCGCGAAGCCCGCAAGCACCTGAATTTCTCCGAATGGGATCGGCTTTCCAAAGCGGAACAGGAAGGCGCACTCTGGGAAGCTTATAATATGATCAATTCCGGCGCCATGCCCTTGCCAGCTTATAAAACGCTGCATCGCAATGCTACCGTAACCGCAGCGGAGTTAGCCACACTCCGCAATTATCTCAACACGAAGCGTAAAACAGTACCAGTAGCAGCCGGTACAACGGTAACGGATACACTCCATACACCGGCCACCTTACCGGTAGCCGCCACCGGGATACGCTTCATGCCCGAATTCCGGACATGGCAGGTGATGAGCACCACGTCGCGCTTCGACAATACCACCATGCGGGTGATGTTTGCCAATCCCGTGGCGATGCAGGCCATCCGCAACAAACAAATCAACCCCTGGCCTGATGGGGCTATCATCGCCAAAGTAGTATGGGAAAAGGAGCGGGGTAGCGATGGCACCATTCATTCCGGCAAATTTCTGAATGTGCAGTATATGGTAAGAGACCAGGATCGGTACAAGCACACCGATGGCTGGGGCTATGCAAAATTTGAAACCCCGGCACTTAAACCCTATGGTACTGTACTCACCGCACAAACCTGTGCATCCTGCCATAAAGCAGCCGCTAATACCGGCGGTATTTTCGATCTCTCCACCTTTAATTAATATAGTCATGCGCGTTATCACATTACTCACCGTTTTAGTTATCGGCATCACCAGCTGTTCCGGCAATAAAACAGCCACACCCGCCATCCGGCCATTTGCTTTCAATGATAGTGGCATGCAGGTCATTACTACCATCATCAACGAAAAATCCGGCGAAGTAGCAATGCTATATGGTAATCCTGCCGCGATGGCCAATCATTTTAATCAGCCTGCTACGCAGCGGCCGGGGGCTCAGTATAAGCTGGTTACCTATCGCGAACAGGCCAATCAGTTTTGGTTTGGCAGCGATATCAACGGCGAACTACTCCGCGTAGAAACGGTAGAGATACAGCCCGTTGTCACCGGGAAAGCGCCGACCTATTCCCTGCAGCACTATAACGGCGACCAATACACGCCGGCAGATGCCGCACAGAGAGCTTCCTTTATTCCCACTATTGACCGCGCATGGTACCCATGCGATCCTCATTGATCTTTTAAAAACTGACAGATGAAAACAATCATGATATCCGCCATTTTTGCGCTGTTATTGGGCGCCTGCAATATTTCCTACGGCAACAACACCCACACCCTGCTGCCTGTGGCCGACAGTACCAATGGCTTCGCAGTAGTAGAACTGTTTACTTCTGAAGGATGTTCCAGTTGTCCGCCAGCCGATGAATTGCTGGCACGCCTGGAAAAGGAAAGTGCCGGTAAACCACTGTACCTGCTGGCATTTCATGTGGACTACTGGGACCATCAGGGGTGGAAAGACAGCTTTAGTCAGCATAGCTTTTCCGAGCGACAGGAAGCATACGCCGGATGGTTTCACCTCAACAGCGTATATACGCCACAGGTAGTTATTAATGGTATCAGTCAATATGTAGGTTCAGATGCGGGTAATATTACCGGGGGCATTAACAACGCCTTCAATGCCAATGTCGGCCAGCATCTTGCCTTGATAGGACAACCCGCCAACGGGAAGATGAATGTATCCTGGACCCTGTCAACGCCTCAGCAGCATACCCGTCTACACCTTGCCTTCGTACAGAAAAATGCACAAAGTAATGTACGGGCAGGCGAAAATGCCGGCAGAAAGTTATCGCATGTGCAAATTGTACAACAGCTGACAACAGTTGATCCGAATAAAAGCCAGTACGCCACTTTAAATATGCCTGCCGGCTTCAATAGCCAGGACTGGGAGCTGATAGGGTTTGTACAGCGCAACAGCGACGGGAGGATTATAGCCGCCGGCAAAGTCGCCATTTCACATTAATAATCATACGGAACAAACGTCAGTATCTATCTCACAAAAAAAATTAAAAGCATATTATCATGAACAAAGTATTATATACCGGAAAAACACATACCACAGGTGGCCGCGAAGGCCTGGCAATCAGTAATGATGAGCAACTGCAAATTAAACTGGGCACACCAGGTAGTGGAAAAGGAACCAATCCTGAACAATTGTTTGCCGCAGGTTGGTCGGCTTGCTTCATCGGCGCCATGGGTATTGCAGCACAGGCAAAAGGGATTCGCCTGCCGGAAGGAACAGCCGTAAATGCGGAGGTAGACCTGGTATTAAACGGTAGCGACTATCACTTACAGGCACGGCTAAACGTAGTACTGCCTGGCCTGGAGGCTGCCATCGCGCAGCAGGTGGTGGAAGCCGCACACAATACCTGTCCTTATTCAAAGGCGGTAAAGAATAATATCCCGGTGACGATAGCCTTTAGCCTGTAGTTATTGGCTTTTAGCAAAATGCGGCGAAGAGCATATCAGATGTTCTTCGCTGCATTTTGCTAAAAGTTAACGGCTTCTTTGCGCTACTTCTTCGGAGGTGAGTCCGTACATGGGAGGTGTTTTTATACCCAGCAGGTTCAGGTAGATATATAATTCACCCCGATGGTGAATCTCATGTTCTACCATGGCTCGCAGCCATTTCCAGGTGCGCATGTTAGCATTCCCGGGAGTGGTACAGGTACGTTGTAAATCTTCATCGCTTAAGCTACGGAAAATATCGAGTGATTGCTGATGTAGTTGGTGGAAGAAGGCCAGCACATTATCGTAGCCATCGGCGAGATCTTTGCCACAGCCCTGGTAGGCGCTTTTTCTACCGGCAATGGTTTCTGCAAACATGTATCTTTCGATGGTGGCAATATGCCTGATTTGATCGCCGATGCTGAATTTGCCGGGGCGGTAAGCCCAGTCCAGCTGATCTGGCGGCACTACTTCGATCAGGCGAAGGGTACGGCCGCGTACTTTGTCGTAGTACTCCAGGAAAGGCGCTATAGTAGTAATTTCCATGGTTTATTTACTGGCTTTCATAAAGGTGAGTAATGCAGTGGCCACCTGTGATTCTTTATCCGCATTTAATATAAACAGATCCGTTTGCACCACCGTGATGGTAGCGCCTCCTTTGATCACCCTGGCCCGGGCGATCAGCTTTTCCCCTTTGGCTTGCCGGAGATAATTAATTTTAAACTCTATGGTCAGAAAGGATACATCTTCTGCATAGCCGGTAGTAGCGGCATATCCACCGGCAGAATCGGCCAGTGCGGCGATTACGCCACCATGAAAAATGCCGTTGGTACGGAGCAGAAAATCGGTAGGAGGTACCGTGATGGTAATGGCGCCGCTGTCGATATCTTCAATGGATGCACCATAAAACTGCATAAGTTTCTGCCGGCCAAAACTGGCGCTGATTCTTTCGCTGATCTGTGGGTCTAACATAAGTGATTGTTTGATGGGAAGATAGACATTTTTAAGTATTTATATGACAGAAAGCCGGTAGTTGGGCTGCGTTAATGACCTGTTAATTAAGCAACTATTCACACTCATTTCACGTATTACCTATAAACAACTGTTATGAAAAAGATAGCGCTCTCCCGCCTGTGGAGAAGACAGTGGTTGGCATACAGTTCTTTATTTTTTGCTGTGTGTATGACTGCCTGTAGTGGCGGAGGTTATGGTAGTAATAATGGTAATCCTGGTGGAGGTAATACGTATTCCATCAGCGCATCGCTGACTGGCGGACAAGAAACTCCTGCCAACAGCAGCATGGGCACAGGTACTTTAACAGGTACCTATGATCCATCAACGTATAAAATTACTTATACGCTTACGTGGAGTAAAATCAGCGGAGCGCCAACAGAGATGCACTTTCACGGACCAGCCGCAGTGGGCGTTTCAGGGCCGGTAGTAGTGAGTATCACCGGTTTCCCTGCTACTGCCAGCGGTACGCTTTCCGGAACAGCGGTGATCACCCAGGGTCAGGCGGGCGACTTGCTGTCTGGCAGATGGTATGTAAATATTCATACCGCCACTTTCCCTAATGGAGAAATAAGGGGGCAGATTACCAGCACCCAAATGAGCAGTAGCTCAGGTTCGGGATCAGGCTCCGGCGGCGGATATTAACGGAAATCAGGATGCCTCTTTTTTAGATGCATCCTGATTCCATCAGGAGGGGTTACTATCTTCTACCCGTTTCGGCTTTGTCATACGGCGAAGGCTATACGCAATACTCATCGTAACGCATAGCGGACATACACCAAACCGGAACAGGGCTAAGAAGGCTTTTTTATACCACGGCAGGTGAGCCGGAATAATAGGACAATGTGGCCCCGACGCTTCAAATTCTTTGATCCCCCAGATATTAGCGGCTGTTTTCATGGTTATTTTTTTAACCGAAGAAATGATAAAGACAGATACCTGTTAATACGAGGGAGACAATGCAGAGCATTATTTTTGTTTTTGCAGACATATGAAATTGTTTTAAAGATGATTTGTTGATTAATACCTATTGGTCAACAAAATCACCCAACAACTATTTGTCCTCTTCCTGTTGCTTTATTTTTTTTACCTGCTGAATGCACTTGTATTGCTGATTAGCAGCTGTGTGCCTGTTTTTCCACTTCATTTTTTTCATCAACGTGTCCATCGGTTCCCGGTAGAAGAAGATGGCTTTTAAAATGCGTTGACAATTCAGGGTGATCCGCGTTATCCAGGATTGTACCTGTTCGTATTTGCTTTTTTCGGGGTGCAGGGTAGTGACGAAGGCATCTTCGGGACCTTGGTAGATAGCGATATCGTTGACCGGTAGTAGTTTGTTATCCCGCAGGCGTTTCAGCCAAAGATGTCTGGCAATGGAGAAAAGATACGTTTTGAGAGAGGACGTTAATTGAAAATGGGGTTGTCTTACTTTTTGAAGTAATACGATAATAGCTTCCTGGAAGATATCTTCCGCATCGTGGGAGGTACCGTGGTTATTGGTGATATAGGCGGCGATGGAGGGGGAATAGCAGTGGTAAAGTAGCTCAAAGGCGGCACTTTGGCCGCTGCTGAGCCGGAGGAGTAAGTCACTGTCTGATATTGTTTGCATACGATGGTGGCGTTTAGTCGCTACTATATACCGGGAAGCGTGTTTTATCACCCGCTAAGGTAGAAAATTTAACAAATTAGGAAAGAAATAGCGGAAACCCATTGCTATGGCTGGTTCTGTATTTGTTTAGTGTTCGTTGTATGGAACTGGATAATTATCCAGTTCTTTTTTGCCTTCACCCTTTTTGCTGTATTTGTTGTCTATATGGAAAATAAACCATGTTCCTTCGCAGGATACTGTATACGCTATTAGTTATTTGTTGTGGATTGTTCAATGTAGCCAAGGCCCAGTCATCGGGCCCGGAGAATGTCATTGTGGATGGTAATCTGTCAGAATGGGGTAAATCGCTGCGTACGTATAATAAATCGGCCGTGCTTTGGTACGATATACACAACGATGCCGACTTTTTGTACATCGCTTTTAAGCGGCCTAAGCTGGCCTGGAATATGGCTTTGTCTAAACGTATGGTGATCGAGATCAGCGAAGGCAATACACCTGGTGTTCAAATTGTTTACCCCGGACATTACGCCGACAATAAAGAGGAGATGTGGAACTACCTGGAAATTAAAAAAATGGGGGCCACTTCCTTCGATACACTCACCATCTATAACGATCTGGGCCTTCAGGCCGCGGGTGGCTTCTGGTACAAGCAGGTGCCGGCAAAAGAAGTCGGTGGTGTGGCCGATCATGGAGATATTGCTTATGTAGCAGGTGCAGATGGAGAGCTGGCGATTCCGCGAAAATTATTGCCGGTGGCTACGGGTGTGTGTACTATCAGGATGACTATTGGAGGGGAGGACGATATGATGGCTGCGATTGAAAAATTAAGTGTAAAGGCTCATTTTGATATGGCGAAGGCATCGGGTGATGATGTTGGTGCGGTGGCTAAAGAATTCAAATTATCTGTTACCTATCTCTTAAAATAAATCTTTTGTATAAGTTCCCGTTAACTGTCGCACTGTCGTTCATTACCGGCGCATCGCTTTTTGCGCAACTACCATCAAAGCCTAAACCTGTATCGGTAAGGAGGGTGAATGGTGTTGTTCGGGATAGCCTGGGAAAGGCTATCCCGGCTGCGGCGGTACGGTTGGTTTCCCCTAAAGATACCTTACGCGCGCTTTCTTCTGAGTATGGTGTATTTAACTTTCCATCTGTACATAGTGAGAACTTCACGATGGAAGTGCAAATGTCGGGTTACCGCCCTTATCTTAAGAGATATTTTCTGAATGATACCAAACCTATCCTGGTGTTACCACCGCTGATACTGACTTCCACGGCGGTGCAACTGAAGGGGATTGTCGTTTCCACGGAAAAGGGGCCACAGCAAAGGGGAGATACTACGGAGTTCTGGGCAAAGGATTATATCGTTCGTGATTACGCCCGTCTGGAAGATATGTTGAAACGGATGGAAGGATTTTCTACAGATGCCAATGGGATGTTGAATTATAATGGAAAACCAGTGAACAGAGCACTGTTTAATGGCACAAAGTATTTTGATGGAGATGTGGCAGCTGCTATCAAAGAATTACCGGCGGATATTGTGGAGCGTATACAGGTGATCCAGGATAATGAGGATGGAACAGGGCCTAAAACGTCGATGTCTGCTCCTTCTTCTCAAACGCTGAATATTGTGACTAAAGTGGATAAGTCGGCGGCCCAAATGTACCAGGCAAGTGCTGCCGCAGGTACGCTGGATCGTTACTCGGGCGTGCTTTCCGCCAAATCTATAGATGGCGTCAGGATGTATGGTGCAGCCGCTTCCTATATGCAGGAGCCATTGGGCATCAAAAGAGAAACGCCCATAGGTACGATTAGTAATATGACTGAGCGTATGGTGGCGCCCACGGGTGGCGGTGGATCAGGTGGCAGGCTACAAGGGACTGCTGTTCGATTGCATTACGGTGATAGAAAAGGGCACTTGGGATATAACATGGGGTATACGCTTACCCAATCGCATACCTTAAGTGATATGGAGAATATGTCAGAGGAGTTTTACAAGGATGGTACGTTGAAAAGAAGTACTAAAAGCCGGGAAGACAATACCAGTACGAGACATGAGCTGAACCTGAATACAGATGTCCAATACCGGGATTTTAGTATGATGACGCTATTCGCAGCCAGTATTGGCAGTAGTGTGAGTGAGAATACCCGTGAAATCCGTCAAACCGGGATATTAGATAATCTGCAGCAGCTCTCAACGGGAACACGCAGACAAACGCCTTCTTATCGGCTAAGCTCTTCGTTGAATTTCTTTCAGCATAAAAAGGTGAAGCTGGATGTGCGGTTTCAGTCAGCTGTTGAGGCTACAGATGGGGCAGGACATGATAATACCGATATTTATGGTGGTACCGGTGGTGGGAAACCAGATAGTTCCCTGTATCTGCTGCAACGACAAAAGAACAGCTCTTCCAGCCATTCTGTGGGTGCTACTTTGGCGTATAACTGGCGGGAGAAATATGAGTTTAGACTGGACATCATGCCTATGCTATTGAAAACTACCAGTAATAATTACCGGGATCAGGTGACGGCTGGTCAACCCGTAAAACGTTTGAATGATCTCAGCAATGATGACGTATTATTAAATTACAGGTTGCCTTCTATTTTATCAGTTACCTATAATTTTCGTCGAAATATTTCGCTGGAATTAAGAGGGGAGTACCAAATCTTTTGGCAACAAACCCAGCTTCGTCTGAAGGACCTGGATCTTTCTACCCGTTCCAGCTTTTTTTCACCGAATGTCAGCTTCAAGTATCGTTTTACGGAAATGAGCCTGTTTACGTTGTCATATAACAGAGGCGTAGTTACGCCTTCATTGCTGCAATTGAATCCGAAACCTTACTATAACACACCTTTTGATGTAACATTTGGAAACCCGGATCTGAAAAATGGCGTGAACACTTCCTTATCGGCCGGCTATGATAGTAATATTCCCCAAATGGATATCGCCCTCAATATCTCAGCGAATTATTCATTTACGAATAATGGTATTGGTGCTAACAGGCTGGTGCGGGTAGATTCAGTGACGAATACCATCCGTACAGAAACGTATTATCTGAACCTGAAAGGAGGGGATGCGAAGTCCTTCAACTATTTATTTTCCAAAAGTTTAAAGCCCATGAATATTAGGCTCAGTTTGGGTGGCCATGCACAATGGGGGCAGCAGCTGTTTTTTGCAGATGGCAGTCTCGAACAAACCGATCAGCGTAATATCAGTTATAATTTCAGCGCTTTAATGACTCCTGTAAAATGGCTGGATCTTTCACCGGCAGTGGATTATACGGATGTCAGTAATAAGAACTCTTTACAGCCTGGGCGCCCCTTGTTTAACAATGAACTGACGGCACAGTTGAATGCGGCTATTTTTCTTCCGGCAGATCTGAAAATGAATATCAATGCCAGACAAACCGTTAGCCGCGCCAGCAGCCTGCCGGTGAGTCAACATCCTTTTGTGCTGAATGCCAATATCGAGAAACGATTTTTAAAGAAAAAAGATGCCATCATCAGCTTTATGGTAATGGACGCCTTCCAACAGAATAATAACAATATCATTTCCCAATCTGCCACCGGGTTTTCCAATTCCATGTCGAATCTGAAAAGCAGGTACTTCTTATGTCAGTTGTCGTGGAGTCCGCAGCGGTTTACCCGCAGTAAATCCGCCACAGGCTCGCGTAGAGGGGATGGTAGTTTTGAGCCGAAAAAGTAGCGTATGGATGCAGAAAGTGCTCACCCAATATCCGGGTGGGCACTTTTTTTCGTTATATCTTTTCAATCAGAGAAATAGTAATTCCCCTAAAGCAATCGTCCTGGCAACCCTTTTCCACGTATCCACAATCGGACATCATCCCGTTGTTTTTCGCCTCAAAGTAAGTATCCGCATTACTTCTTTTTAGCAACCAGTTATCTTTCGCCTCCTGGTAAATATCATCCAGGGTGCGGAGCGCATATCCTTCCGTGTGTGAGCCCAGAGAGCTGCCATCTTCTGTCCATTCTTTCACCGTTTGTGGCAGATGGGTATTCCGGTCTATCACCTTAGCGATGTAAGCACGCTGAATCACTTTGCCTTCTTTCACAGTAATCGTTGTTGCTGAGCTGGACCCTGTCCAGGAACCGAAATTAACCGTATAGCGATAGGAGTTGCCTGAAGCCGCTTTGAAGCCTATCCAGGCATCATAGCTTCGGTTAAAATCGTTCTTGTACTCGATCTTATCCTTTTTGCAGGCCATGAACACGGTACTGATGAGTAAAAGAAAGAAGAAGTAGATATTAGCTTTCATACGTGCGTTTAGGTGGTTGAACGGGTGAAGTAGCGCAAATGTTACTGACCCATACATTTTCATGCAGGCAAACTGTTTGTTCATGCCATTAGTTCCCCCTGCCGGCAGATAAATTCATCCGGGTACATAAATCGTTTGTACTCGCCATACCCTACATTACCATGATTCATTACAATGTAGTACACATGGCACATACCACCGTCACGCTTCCGGTAGGCTCCAGTTATCGGGAAGCTTTTATGAGCAGAATGAAGGATAGGATCATTAGTTACCGGATATTTTTACCAGCATTATGTCAGTAAATGTGTTATTGAAACTTTGCAGACGTATATTCGTTATGTTATGGCGCACATTTGAATAGGATTTTGAAAATATTATAATGTTGGTAATTTACCGGGAAAAATAGCTACTATGGCCAAAGAAATAGAAAGAAAATACCTGATAGATCTGGATAAATGGCAAAAAATAGAAAAGCCTGCCGGGCAACACTACCGGCAGGGATATCTGGTAACAGATCCTCAAAAAACTATCCGCGTAAGACTTACGCCGGACAAAGGTTTTTTGACGATAAAAGGGATTACCACCGGCGCCTCCAGATTGGAATATGAATATGAAATACCCACTGCAGAAGCAAAGGAGTTGTTGGATAATTTCGCCGTGTCAGAGCTGTCTAAAATCAGGTACCTTATTGAGTTTAAGCATCACACCTGGGAAGTAGATGAGTTTTTGGGAGATAATGCAGGACTTTTTATTGCTGAAATTGAGTTAGGCAGTGAAGATGAGGCATTTGAAATACCGGAATGGGCAACGGAAGATGTGACCGGGGAGAAGCAATATTATAATGCTAACTTAACGATACATCCGTATAAAAACTGGCAGCGATAATATTGATATATGAACAATACAAAAATATTCCATACAGCTTTCTCCGGTGTTTACCCGCTTTACGTGCAGAAAGTGGAAAGGAAGGGCCGTACCCGGGAAGAAGTTGATGAAATTATTTTCTGGCTGACGGGGTATGATAAGGAGTCACTTCAGCAGCAAATTGATCAGCAAGTTGATTTTGAAACTTTCTTTGGAGAAGCGCCACAAATGAATCCCAATGTTTCAAAAATTACGGGCGTAATTTGCGGGTATAGAGTAGAGGATATGGAAGAAGGACTGATGAAGCAGATCCGGTATTTGGATAAGCTGATAGATGAATTGGCGAAGGGAAAGGCCATGGAGAAGATATTGCGGAGTTAACCTAGTAGTTATTACTCTCCAAAATAATTCGTAATAATATGCCCAATCGTATCCGCTTTATCTAGAATCATTAAATGCCCGCCACCTTTGATCCGATATTCCGGATGTACCAGTCTGCTGGTAATTACCCGATCAGCGGTACCGTGAATCTGAATCGTTCTTTCCGGTGCTTGTTTATTATTCCAATAGGCCAATCCTCTTAACGCCCAGCGGAAAAAGGTAACGTCGGTATCTTTCAACAGGTTCGTCAACGCTTGTTTATCCTCCGGTGATTTGGCGCCAAAGTAACGATAGGTGAAGAAATTAGTACGTTTTATCAGGGACCCGGGAATGATACGGTACATCCCCATTTTCATGAAGAAAAACTGTACCGGGTTCAATTCTTTCTTCGTTCGCACAGAGGAGATCAACACCATTTTTTTGAATGGCACCAGCTTGGATACTTCCACCGCTACGATACCACCGAAAGAAAGCCCGATGAGATATGGATCTTCAACGGTGATCTGACGCTTTATCCGGCTGGCGTATTGCGGGAGCGATTCGTTCGGTAATGCCGGTATCCAGTTGATATATACTTTGTGGTAGCCCGGCAGCTGCAGATTCACGAATATACTTGAATCCGCTCCAATACCGCTGAAAAGATAAACTGTTTTTGAAGTATCTTCCGGCGTTTGGGAAAATGCGCGGAAGCCAGTCAGCATCAACAAAACTAAAAAAATCACCTTTACGCGGTGCACTATACATGTTCTCATTTCCTCACTTTTTCCTGAGTTGGCAGTTTCCGATATTAATAAAAAAGACAATCTGATGGTCGGAAGTCGCCATTACAGGTTGTGTCTAACCCGCATTACTCAAAAATATTGCCTAATATTGTAGACTGCCGTATGAAGCGCGGAAACACCATATTTTAACTGTATTTCATCCATCACATATGTACGATATTAAAA
The DNA here is from genome assembly GCF_056396465.1 of Chitinophaga sp. 05T412. Taxonomy (NCBI): domain Bacteria; kingdom Pseudomonadati; phylum Bacteroidota; class Chitinophagia; order Chitinophagales; family Chitinophagaceae; genus Chitinophaga; species Chitinophaga sp. 05T412. The sequence continues at coordinate 114,744 of NZ_JBFTLN010000003.1, read as the reverse complement.
TACAATCTCCATTTGAGCGTTACCCGGTTGCCCATCCCGACTGTAATAGTGAAAAGGCCTTGCGTTTATACCAGGAAATAGATTGGATACGCCTTTACCGGGAGATCGAAGAAACCCGCAGCAGCCCGGAGAATTCATTTTATTTCTTTGAAATAAACCGGAAAAACCAACTGGGAGAACTGKAAACGCTCTGTATCTCCGGACTGGACAGCCACTCTGTTGGAATAGGATATATGCGGCCCAAAATGGAGCGCAAAGGTTTCTTTGTAAAGAAGGACGTGCTTAATCCCCAATTTTCCACGCAAATGGATGGCATGGATATTCCCTTTGCATTATCCTGTTTGGAGGCATTTATGAAGGGTGATGCCAACTACCTGGAGGAGAATTTACATAATAGACAATAGAAGAGTACCGCTCAGGTTTTAACTGCCGCATCCTCAAGCAATCCTGCAGACTATTAAATTTTTAACATGAAAAAGATGATCGCCTTATGGGCTTTGTTAAGTACCGTGTTGATGGCTTATTCGCAGGATAATGTGACGTTGGACAGATATTTAAAAGATAGCCTGGACATTATTTCCGGACGGGTAGCCCAGCAAATTGTAAAGGCCCGGTATATGGAACAGGAGCTGGTCGGTACTACCGATACACTTCCCGGATGGGAAGGCGTGAATGTGGCTTTGTACAAATATGTGGTGAAGGATAAAGTAAAAGGTCCTTTAACTGCATACGTTTATATGCTGAACGCGGATGCAGGGAGACTCGCTTCCTGGATTATTTCCACCTGTGTAATGACTACCGGCAAGCTGGATAAGCAGCATACAGATTTTATGATTGCCGCCGTAAGATCCGCCTCCGGCGGACAATTTCCCGTTCTGGGCATTGTATATGAAGATATGGACGGAACCGGATTTAAACCTTATTTCTTTAAAGATGGTGTTACGGTATTTCTAAAGAAGAATGACGTAATTGATATCAGCCAGATCAATGAGGAGAACATAAAAGGAACCGGTAAGTTTGCCAGGGTAATCAGCACCACCCGGGAAGAATACAAAGGAAAATATCCCGCTGCAAATCCGGAAGGAGCTAATTGGCTGACGGTAGTTAGAGACGCCTATAAAGAAGCGATGAATGCAAATGTCAATACGTTGTTTGTAGCCTGGGCAAATGGTAAGCTGCACTAGTCCGTTTCTCCGGTTCCTGAAAACTATCCATATGATTAAAGCGATTGCCATTACCGTATTGGAAATACATATACTGTGTTATTAATACAGTCAATGGCAGCAGTTGCAGCAAACACACTTACACAAAATGGACGCGCATACAGAAATATTATTGATCACAGGACCAGGTGGCTCCGGAAAGTCAACCACCAGTTGGGAAATACAGAAGATACTGGCAAACGCTGATATTGCCCACGCAGCTATTGAAACAGATGAACTGGACAGGGTTTATCCAACACCAGCGGATGACCCGTTGACCATTCATCTCAGTACAGCTAACCTTTCGGCTATCTGGTCCAATTTCAAACAGTTGGGCCATACACGGCTGATACTGTCCGGCGTAATGACCGATCTTGACATGAACAAAGGTTGGATATCGGCAGCTATTCCGGGAGCGCAGTTTATGGTGGTGCGCTTAATGCCAACAGATGCCGAATTAATGGAAAAGATCGGTAAAAGAGAGATAGGCAGCAACAAGCAGCATCAGGAGGCCCGATCATTGGAACAGGTAGCTAAAATGAGGTTGGAAGAGGCCGGGGAGGTGATGGTGATAGCAACAACCGGAAAAAAACCGGAAACAGTAGCGATGGAAATACTTCAGTTAATTAAATGGATATAGCCCCTCCATTTCATACGGATAATTTTATCCGTATGCCCGTAATTCATACATAAGGGATAATTTTGTCCTTGTTAAAACAGCATGCTATGTATGAGAAAAAGATGCCTAAGCAATTTACCTGTGGGATGGCCATTATCATGGAGATTATTGGCGGGAAATGGAAATCATACCTGGTTTTTTTAATCAACAAGGGCGTGAGAAGGCCCGGCGAGCTGCATAAGGCTGTTCCTTCTGCCAGCAGACGGGTATTGGATCTTCAGCTACGGGAACTGGAATTCCATGGGATTATTAAACGGATTATTTATCCGGAGTTACCTCCTAAAGTAGAATATTACCTGACGGAGTTTGGGGAGTCTTTATTACCGGTAATAGACGCGATGGATAAATGGGGGGATCAGTACCAGGAAATATTTGAGCAATTAATGGAAAAGAAGGAGCATCTGGCTGTTGCACAATAAACGAAGAAAGCCGCACAATGAGTGCGGCTTTGATGACGAGTGTGGTATTTTATTTCAATACTTTAAACACGGATGCCAGCTGGTCATTTCCATAGCCAGCAGCCTGTGCTCTCTTGAAAAGGTTCAGGATAAACGATGGTATTTCTGCATTGATGCCTGCTTCCTTCGCCTGTTGCACGAAAAGCGCTACCCCATCGGCGCAGATATTGAGTGAGCTTTCAGGATTGGAATAATCGCCCGATTGAATCACTTCTGCCTGCCGCTTGATCATCTCTCCTAATACAGGTGCGGTGTGTGATATCATCGCCCCCAATGCTGCCACTGGTATGCCTTCTGATTGAAAGATTTGTGCGCCATGGAGGAAGCCCGTGGTCATACCGAAAAGTGTTGACAGAAAGCCCATATCCCAGGTGGCAGCAGCGCCTGGTTCATCTCCCATATACTGCAAACCACCGGCGAGCGCTTTGAGTATATGCGCATGTTGCTCATATGCCGATGTTGAGCCGGATACAAAAATAGGTGTGTCTGGTCTGCCGATCTGGCTGGGAGTGGCCAGTATAGCGCCATCTATATACTCCATATTTCTTTCTCTGGCCCAAGTAGCACTATCCCGCGCATTTTTGGGAGTGCCGGAACTCAGCTCGATGTGTACTTTTCCGGTTAGCACAGGAGCTATGCCTGCTGTATTTAATATGCTGCGGGTATTGTCATAATTCGTAACACAGGTGATGATCACAGGACTGGCCGCGATGGCGGTGGCAATGTCCGGAATAAATACGGCTCCCTCCTGTATCAATGTCGCCGCTTTAGTGGCGGTGCGGTTCCAGATGGTCACCTTATATCCATGTGTTAACAATGTACCAGCCAATACTCTTCCCATATCTCCTAAGCCAATTATTGTTACTGCATTATTTCTTTCCATAATTACTGTTTTAATGACAGCAAAAATGGGCATAATCGATACAGCAGACAATCGGGGAGAAAATTTTCAGGAGCGGATAATAATGACCATATGGAAAGAAGTGGCGTTTATTTATTCAGCCATTTGATTTAACATCAAATACTTCCTGCAGCTCATTCATAACAACTGCGGGTGTCAGCAAGGTATCTTTTTTTACCTTTTCCTCCTGCATATGTGCATATCCCCAATTGATAATGTTTTCAATAAGCGGGATTAGCTGTTGTCCATCTGCGGTAAGCATATATTCTACTTTGGGGGGAACAGAAAGGAAGGTCTGCTTTTTCACCATTCCTTTTTCTTCAAAGAATTTGAGATTTTCGGTGAGCACTTTTTCGCTCAGGCCGGGTAACATGTCTTTTAACGCGTTAAATCGTATAGCACCTTTCCGCAGTTGCCAGAGGATACCTATTTGCCACTTCCCGCCAATGTACTGAAGTGCATGTTGTACCGGACAACCGGCCAGTGTTTCCCTGGAAGCCATAGTAATTCCTTTAATTACCCCAAGGTAAGTTAATTACCTGAAGGTATATTTCATCGGTGAAATGGATTATGTGCTTTCTTTGCCATTAACTCATCTTGAAAAACTAAAACCTATTGCAATGGCAAAGATGCTATTTATCCTTTCTTTTTGTACCCTAATACAAGTATGCGTTTCTGGTCAATCAGCCGTGGAAAAGGAGATCAGGCGACTGGAGCAACAGGAGGTAACGGCGATACAAAAGGCTGATACAACCACGTTGCTGCGTCTATGGTCGAAAGACTTCGTGGTTAACAACCCTTACGGTCAAATAGTAACATTACCGCAAATATTGGCCTTTATACGGGAGGGTAAAATAGATTATACAACGTTCGAAAGAATCATTGAGCGGGTAACGATTATAGACAATGTTGCGATCGCCATGGGAAAAGAAATAGTAACCCCGGAGAAAGCCACGGAATATGCAGATAAAAAAGTAACGAGGCAATATACCGATGTATGGATGAAAATAAAAGAAGGCTGGCGCGAAGTGGCCAGGCAGGCGACTATTATACATATTGAATAGCCTTTACAAATCAGTAAAACAAGCCGTCCTTATGGTGGAAAGGACGGCCTGTTTCAAGATAGTTGTCTCTAAAGCAGTGCATTGACGATGCCTGCACCCTGATTGCTTATTTCCCTGGCAGAAGCGATCTTTTTCTCTCCTTTTTAGAATAATACATTCATTCCTTTTCCTGTAGTAATCAAACTGAACAGGCTTTTTTCAACAAGCTTCTCCCAGGCGCCGGAGCAACCATCGTAGCATTCGAATGCAGGCACCAATCCGTGATGCGTAAAAGTGAGCTTAGTTTTGTTTCCTTCTTTAGAGATATCAAAAATTATTTTTGTGCCGGTCCATTCTTCTTTGTGAGGCACAAAATTTAATTTGCTTTCGGTGATCAACCATTCCACTTTTTTATTGGGAATGATGTCTACTATTTTTTGCTTTGAATAGTGGATGTCTCCTGCCTGATAGGTAAACTCATCATTGAGCTTATCCGTGCTGCCATTAATTTCCCCTTGCCACCAGCCGCGAACGTTATTAATGGCATTGAATACCTCCTGCGGTGACTGGTCCACTACAATGCTGGTTGTATAATCTTTCACTTCCATGGTTTTCGTATTATTTTTATTGGATGATGTTGACTTATCAACTGTTGTTTGTGCATAGCTGCGAGGGATCATTAAGAATGCCACTAAGCAGCTAAGGAGCATCGCTCTCCGAACATTGACGTTTTGTGCCGGTCCTGATTTCTTATAATTTGAGTTTTTCATTTCATTTTTTTTGAAGAAAGAGTTGTGTTGCATGTTTACCAAAGGTATCCTCTTATTTAGGTATTGAAAGGGGGTGAAATGGACTTTGTAGCGGGGTGATTTGGCCAAATTGTGCCAGGAGATCATGAAGTCATTATTGGTTTCGTTACCTTGTACAACTACCTGCGTTGGTGGATTTGAAAACCAATTTGAGTTCCAATGAAAATTAGAAACCTGGTTGAACTATTTACTATTCTTCCTGAAGACGAAAGAATAATTACCGATGTATTACGGCAGATCATTTTAGCAGCGCTTCCCGATTATTGTAAAGAGAAAATATCTTATAATGTTCCATTTTTTTACGGCCATAAAGGAATCTGTATTATCTGGCCTGCGACTATTCCGCGTGGCGGGATACAAAGTGGTGTGCTATTAGGTTTCTGGCAGGGACATCTGCTAAATGATGCTGACCGTTTTCTGTTACATGGTACTAACAAGAAAGTTTTTTATAAGATCTACCAAACACCTGAAGATATTGATGAGCAGCCAATAGTGCAATTATTAGGAGAAGCGGTTAAATTGGATCGTAGTTTCAAAAGCGTATTGGGAAGGTAGCATCGTGTTGATTTAATCTGATAGTGCGGGCTAACGGCAGCATTGTTACCGTTCATTGATAAATGAGACGGATATCCCGGATTTTGATTAAATTAATAAATTCCGATACTTCATAAATTGCTTTACATGAAGAACCGTATAGCCTCTTTAGACGTATTACGCGGCGTTATCATGGTGATCATGGCGCTGGACCATGTCAGGGATTTCTTCTCCAACGTACGATTCAATCCTGTTGATCTGACGCTTACTACACCAGCTTATTTTTTTACGAGATGGATCACCTATTTTTGCGCACCTGTTTTCGTTTTCCTCGCAGGTAGCGGCGCTTTTTTTTATGGGGTGAAGAAGAATAGTCTCTCCCAACTTTCCCGTTTTTTGTGGTCGCGTGGCCTGGTGTTAATCGCTATTGAAGTGACAATTATGTATTTTGGTACCGCCTTTAACCTTCATTACAACATCATCGTACTGCTGGTGTTCTGGCTCATTGGTTGTTGCATGATTGTGATGGCAGCGCTGGTACATCTGCCTGTAAAATGGATAGCGACTATAGGTATTTTACTTATTGTTGGTCACAATGCATTAGATGGTATCAGCGCTGACCGGTTCGGTTCGGCGAGTATAGTATGGCTGATATTGCATCAGCAGGGGTTAGCTCCTATTACCGCGAACATAAATGTTTTGGTTGCCTATCCGCTCATACCCTGGGTGGGTGTAATGGCGATGGGATATGTTTTCGGCCGGGTTTTCCTGATAGAACCAGCCCGTAGACAGAAAATTATACTGCAGTTGGGTATTGGGCTGGTAGTGGCTTTTGTATTGATAAGAGCAATCAATATCTATGGTGATCCCGTGCCATGGTCGACTCAGAAAAATGGGCTGTTTACTTTTCTGTCTTTTCTTAACACCAACAAATATCCTCCTTCACTCAGTTTCCTGTTGATGACATTAGGGCCAGCTTTGATATTATTGTCTTTCATCGACAAGGGGTATGGTCAGCTGCATTCATTGTTTCAGGTATACGGACGGGTGCCGTTATTTTATTACGTTGTTCATTTCTACCTGATCCATCTTCTCTCTCTCGTGGTTGGCGTATGGCAGGGTTTTAAAGTGCATGATTTTTTGCAGTTCCCCAATCCGTTTCCTTTGGGCTATGGATTTAATTTATGGGGCGTGTATGGCGTGTGGATAGGGATCGTGGTGGTGATGTATCCGCTTTGCAAATGGTATGGGAATTTGAAGAGCAGGAGTGGGAATAAGTTATTGAGTTATCTTTAGTTTCGTCTTGTGTTTTTTTCGATGATATCACTATAAAAAAAGGATTAATAGTAGGGACCAATGTGGAAACATGTAAATACAATTGCTGTAGGTGGGCTTGCAAATATTGGCTTTGGCAGTGTAGATACGTTAATGGTGTTGTCCAGTCAGGGAATTGGCATATTTGATTGCCTCACCGGGGAACGGATTTTTCGGGATAGGGGATCGTGGTGGGAAGACTTCGATGCTGTTGCGGCTACTGTGCCAGGACAGGATGTGCTATCTGGCAACCGTATTCGGGTTTGTGGGTTGGATGAACCGGATTTTCTTAGTAAGAAAACAACAGATGGCTGGATGCTTGAGTGCATTGGGCCGGTCCCAGATGACGCACCTTTTGAGAAGTATCAGGTACACAAAATTTTCCTTACGCATCAAGGAGGGCAATATCGCGAGCTTGTCGATAAGGATGGCCCTTGCGAATTGAGGGCCTATGGTTTTTCTCCAACAGGTAATACGCTTGTAGTGGCGCTCAGCTGTGATCTGACGATCTGGTCAAGAGTACATCAGGCGTAATAGAAATAGGAAATCGCAAATAGTAGTAATACTATTTTTTATAGCCATCTATTATATCCTCACGATTTTTTGCGTGTTTTTCTTTTATCGAGTTGTGGTAACCAGTGTGCTGGATTTGCATTTTTCCGGGCGGCCGGCGCCCATTCGGAAGCGGGGTCGGGATTGCGTGGCGCCCATGTTCGTGGACGTGGGAGGGAGCAAACATATTGACTGGCCTGTATTATCTGTGCCGAAGCGGCCCAGTTTTCGTTTATGTTGATAAGTTTAGGGAAGCCTTCCGCTGTGACCTTGGGGTCGCGGCTGCGTGCAATGAGCTGACAGTGGGATTTGGACTCGAAAAGAGCGCTGACAAAGCGTGGCCCGGAATCATCCATCCAGAGTAGGCGGTCGCCAGGCACCAGTCGTTCCTTATAAATAACAGTATCGTTATCTGCCGTTTTAGTTCGGTTTAAATAGGGAACCGGATCTTCTATGGAGTAGGGCTCATCGTCACTAAGGCCGGCAGTGTATCCAGGATTATTGGTAAAATAAAGTTCCAGTGTATCTCCATCCGTATGAGCCTGCCATAGATCCACCGTTTCGGCTTCAGGGGCATTGAAAGAGGGATAGGCGCTCAAGAAAAGCACCTGACCTGCCCGCATAGATAACAAGAGGCGATCGCCTTCCTGTAGATACAGCTGAGATTTCTTTGACCACGTTTGGATACCATCGGTTTCTTGCCGGGCCTGCAAGATGGCCGCCGCCGCCACTTCAGGCGATACCTCAAAAAACTCACGGTTTGTGCGGTGCCGGTTTGCCTTAAGACGTTCATGTACTAATTTTTCCAGCTCCACCGGGTGGGAGGTAATTGCCCTGAAAACCACCTCGAACGGATCTGGCAAACTGGTGGTGAATAAGTCTTTCGCCCTGTCTTCTGCCAGTCTGTTGGTCATCCCGATTTTGATTAATCCGGGCATTATATTGTTGGTGAATATATAAACGAATCCGAAAGAATATTGCGACATGATCTCCGGTTTTAGGTAAACAAAAGATGTATTAATGTACGAAATATTCAAGAACGCTGCGTTTATAGTTTCATCAGGTCATCTATCAATGTGAATCCATAGCGGAATAATAATTTAAATATGAGCAAAGCATTTTAGCATTTACAATATCCTATTTCGAAACAAACGGACGGTTGATGAAATTGAAAATTGGAATATCTATCAGTACTGCCAGGTTAAATACATTCTTTGCGTCTTTCACCATGAAATCTGTTTGACTGGAATAGAAAAGTTTAGGGGTTCTTCTATAACCCAAACAAACTGCCAGTGGCCATTTAGGGATGGTGTAGGTAAGTTGTGCAGAGGGAGAGAAGATGCTCTCCAGCCGTACTTCCTGTTTTAAATTGTCAGTGTTACCATCCTTTAGGCGATAGGTAGCGATACCTCCCACATCAATCAGGCCGGCAAATAGCGATAAGGCGCCGCCTTTACCCTTGCACAGCCCTGTACTTACAGCGAGGCCCACTGGTGCGTAAACACCGCTTGCGTAAAGTCCTCCATTGAAATCCCAGGTATATCCAATGTAACCATTCAGGCCGAAGTTGAAACTGGAGCGTTGTTTTATGGAGTAGCTGCCAGTAGGAAGAGCCGCGGCCTCAATCACATTTTCCACTTCTTCAGGTGTTTGCGCTTTAACGATGGAAGCGATGAAGTTGCCGTATTTCAGGAAAGTTTCCAGTACTGCAGGTTGGGGATATGTTTTGGCGATACTATCCCATTGTTTGGCGGTAAACGCGCTGCCACCTGGAGGTTGCTGCCCCTTCTGGAATAGCTGGGACAGGATGTTATAGGCATCCATCACGGCGCTATTGTAATTTTTGGTATAGATATCCTTGTACATCTCATTCGCATTTCTGGCGATCAGGATATAACGATCACCGGAAATATCCGGATTAATATATTGTGCCAGCGTAAATCCGTATGCGGTTATATTGATGGCTTTATTGATGTACGTGTAATAGTCTGCATCGGTTAGATTGCCGCCTGCTTGTTTTTTTCTGATATCTTTTATGGAGCGGTCAACGTCGTTAGCCAGCTCAATGAAATTTCCTGATAGAGAGACCAGGTGCGATATCCGGGTCTGGTTTTGCCTGAAAAAGCTATCTAATGATATTACCTTGCCCTTTGACTTGAAGCTGATATTAAGCCCCTGTACCTGTTGATATAATAGCCCCAGATAGATCCGTCCGTTGCCGATATCGCCACTTTTCGAGGAGTCGTTGGGAGTTCTCCAATCCGGTAACAGCTTGTTAAAATCACTGAGGGTAATCCATCGGTTGGCATCGTCTTCAGATAGCGCCGTTTTGTTGCGTAAACTTTGAGAGAAGATATCCAGCAGTTGCCAGGCAGCGGCAATATTGGGTTGGGTAGCCAGGTCGCTTTTGGAATACATGGCCAGCTGATGAATGATGCTGTCCGGGTAGATGGGGTTATCCGATTGAGACAACTCGCTCACGATACCTGCTGCATGGATGGCCATCCTTATTTCCGGGAGGCTGTCAAGCAGCTCTTTGTATTTAGGTAATTCGATGAACATATCGAGATGTACAATCATATTGGACATATCTTTTTTGAACGCATCTCTCAACGACTGGATGAATTCTGCATACTGGTAAGAAGTAATGTTTTCCAGGAAGGCTTCTGTGGCAGGGAAAAGTATTTTAAATTCCGGATGTTTATCCAGGAATTGTTTTATCCTTCCAAAAAAAGCGGCATTGATTTCTTCTTTTCCCCTTTTAATCAGGAAACGGGCAATTCCATCTGCGATGTTCGTTACATCCAGTGCGCCTACGCCGGTAAAAGATGCGGTGATTGATGGAACCGCTTTCTCTCCTCCGTTCAGTGAATTACCTGACGCATTCTTCAATTTATTGGTTACGAATACACTATTTATGAAAGGGTTTTGGGCATATGCCAACGTCAAAGTGGCGGAGTCTTGTGCGGTCTTAAAATGTGCGTAGTAACTTAGGATCTCTTGAATTTGCCCGGCTGATATTTTGGGATTATTTAAATTGATAGCATCATAATAAGCAATTTGGGAGAGAGAAGGAGACGTTGGATCTGCTGTTTTTGAATCTATAATATTAGCAGAAGAACTACCACTGGTATCTGTTATCAAAATTTTTCGAAGCAATTTTGATTGGGCACCGGATATCTCCTTAATTTCTACCTGCATAGGCAGTGACAGTGAATTATTAGCATCCGCCAATACCTCTCCTTTTTTGAACGGGATTGAGATGATATTATCGGAAAAAATGGTGCGTGTTACAGTAAACGTATTGTTACCGCCTGCATTGGTAACACGAATAGCATAGTCTTTTGTTAGTGCTCTTAAAACCTGGATTAGGTTATCTTGCGCCTCGATTGTCGCACGAGCGGTATTATTACTCTCTATGGCATTACCATTCATAGTACAGGTAACACTGTCGTTAGGAGCAATAGTTATGGTGAGCTTGAATTGCGCAAAACAAACAGTGGCTAAAAGAAATAGCGCGGAGGTAAATAGAATGTGCTTCATGGTAACTGGTTTGTAATTTGAAGTCCGAAGTCCTTAAGTATGTTAGTTATTTTAATAGCATATGTATGAACGTTATTACTGCCTAGCAGTATCCCCACAGGACTGCCTGTTCCGTCAACCAGCAGGGAGCCGGAGTCGCTAAAGCCGCCGATTTTTTCTATCAGGATCAGGTCCTTCATATGATTGATAATGTCATTCGGTTTTTGGGGGTAAGTAAAGTCATCGTTCCAGCTATCATGTAAAATCAGCCCGGATGCATCCGCAGTGGTATAGCCGTTCAGGGTAACCCTTGTTTTGAAAACATCTTTGAATCCGATCTCACGTGGGGTAATGCCTGTCTTCTTCAGCTGTTGATAATGTTTGGCTACTGCGCTACTGATGCTCAGAATAGCGGTGTCGTGATGTTGGTTAAAGCCAAACCGGTAGTCCGTGGAGATAGTATTGCCGGCTGCATCCAGCATCGTTTTTTCCTTTGGTGCTACTGTCCAGCTATTGTCGCCGTTGGCTACATGAAAACAGGTCAACAGGTATAAATCGCTCGGGATCTGCTTATCGTTAAGCACACATCCAAAACTTCCGATGCCATTTATTTCGGTTTTGTTGATAATGCCAAAGTCCTTGTGGGCGGGAACCCCATTCATCAAATTCGTTTTACCCGTGACGATGACATTGATATAAATAAAACTGCCGGGCGTAATTTCCTGCACGCCATATTTTATTCTGATGGCAACGGCAGTAGCGTTATCTAACACATGTACCTGCAGGCAGCGTACTGTCTGATCATTCAGCAGGAGATAGCCGGGGCCCACTTGTAGCACACCAGGCTCGCGACTGATCGTGTCGGCGAAGATGCGAACGGCTGCATCAATATCGTCTTCCGGCGGCAAAGTGATATCTTCCGATGTAATTTGTATATGCGGAGAAGCAATGGATTTGTTGAGCTCACTGTTGTCATCTTCTGGTTTGGGACCAGCTGCCCGTAACTGTACCAGCTTGTTTAAAACACCAAACCAGAACGGCGCGCCTAATGATAATGCCAATGCTGTTAGTAAACAGCCCAACCAGCTCCACTCCAAAAAGAGCTTCCGAAAAAAATATTTATACCTGCTCCAGTAAGGGATAGGGCCGGTGCCGTCGATCACCAGGTAGGTCATATGATCGTCGTCAGATTGGTAACTGACTCTTTTTATCTGTGTTATTTGTTTATCTGACAACCGTACCAATGCTACGTTGACTGCTTTCAGGTCAGATTGAAGGTCTTTAAGCGTGGCCTGATCATCGGCCAGTCTGAAAGAGTCAGTAAGCAGTTGCATTTTTAAGGTGCTAATACTATCAGGCGTTGCAGCCGATTTCTTTCCGGCGGGGATATTTTTGCCGGTTAATGAAGTGATCAGCTTATTTCTGTGTGCCAGCTTATTTCTGTCTGCTAGCTTATTTCTGTCTGCTAGTTTTTCCTGTTGCCGTAATGCTMTTTGTAGTAACAGGATGCCATCCTTGTTATCAGCTATGTTTTTTTCAATGCTATCTATATTTTTGTGCAGCATTGGAATAATGATCGGATAATTTTTGGCGATCAGTTCTTTGGTACCTTTTACGATGCAGGTATTTTGCGTTACTGCTGAATCAAAGTTCCAGCCAAGACCTAATATGAGGTTTGCAGCGGTAATGTCTCTGTTGACCCGGCTAAGACTGGAATCAATCACATGTTGTGCGGTGATGGAATCTTTCCCGGAAAGTATTAAATCATGGCCACGGGTGGAATCACGACTCAGTGACACCCCCATGGAAACCAGCTGGTTTCTGGCATCATCATCTTTGGCTAATAGTTTTGCTATGCGTATGGTATCTACATTAAATCCGATAGCAACAATGAATGAAAACCAGAAAACAATCATCCGCAATTTTTTCTTGTACCAGCCGGTAGCCCTGTCCATGGTTTCATTGTACCATAGTATTAGCCTGGATCTGAAAATAATCAGGTCGCCGTCGGCATCGGTCAGCATATCGTTTAACTGCTTTCTTGTTTCTGGTCCGATATGCAGCGTGTTAAAAGAAATGCAATAAGCAATCCGTTGCATTTTTGTAGCGCCTGCACCTTTATCGGCCAGTAAAGAAATCAGGGTATCAGCAAAGTTATCCGGACTGATATAAGATGGCTTCGTGTTGTTGAATAGGAGTTTGTCGGCGGGGGAGGTGTCGGCCAGGTATTTAACGGAGGGGGCGGCGTAGAATCTGCCGGCCAGGGTATCCTTGAATCCGGGGGGCGACTTCAACATAAATTTGTCCCACCAGGTTTGTCTTTTCCGTTGATGAAAATTTACGCCGGTTTTGTGTTGACTGTCAGTAAGCATCCGCTCCATTGCAACACGGAGGATACGCTGTCGTAGTCCTAGTTGTGAGGACAGCCATTCTCCCATGATGGTAGTAAGCAAACTATATAGGAGATAAATAAATACAAGTCCAATGACTACATTTAAAGCAACGTTATTGAACATGGCAGTGAATGGTTATTTAGGGGTACAACATTTAACTTAATGAATAGGCATAGCTATTATTTATGAATTTTGCTGTTGGTCAGGCGTTGATCTTTGTACAGAGAAAGGATCTGCAATTCTTACTCTCGCCCAGCCCCAGATGCGATCACTGAATACGGCGCCAATGAAACAGAAAAGAAACAAAGCCATGGGATTGGGGTCACCACTGTTGTTGCTAATTAAGGCAACACCACCTCTAAGTGCCAGGTAAACAACGATGGCGGCAGAAAACCCTCTTACTATCACCTGCACAAGGTTATAAGATGTTAGCACGTTATCTTGCCCTGTGCCAGTAATAAAAATCGCAATGGCAGCACCCAATAAGCCGAATCCCAGCATTCCGCATACCAGCAGGACATCTACATTTTTGCTTTGTGCAATCGGACGGATTAGGAAAACGAATACATTTCCCCATTCCTCGCCCGTTACGCCACTTTTCGGCCATGCCTCCGCATGGCGAACAATAGTGTCCCGGATGTTCACGAAAGGTTGTTCGGGTGGTATCAGGCTGGGGTTGATCAGCGTAATAGAATCATGTGTCCCATTAGTAATGCAGACTAATTCAGCGTTTTTGTTGGCGTAGACCGTCATTCTATATAGGGTAGTAGAACGTTTGTTGAATTCTGATATATTATGATTAAGGGTAAGTGTAGCAGTAATTCTATAGTTCGTAACAAACATCCATAGGTCTTCTCCATATTTAGCCAGGAGACTGGAAGATAAGTGGGAGGCCTCGCTCCTGAATTTGCTTTTTGCCGCTTCGTATACGTTGGTCATTTGAGTCCGGAGCTCTTCTTGTTGCTCAGTTACCAGGGCCTTTTGCAAGTTTATCTCCGCCAGTTTTTGTTCCAGGAAATTCGCAGCGTCGTCGGCATCTGTAACTATTCTTCGGCGTATGGTAGGTGTTGCATTTATCACTTCGCTGCAGGTCCTTAACGCGCGTAATTTGCTTATATTTTCGCCTATGTCATTCACTTGATAGGACGTTTCCTTTATCTTCATTCGTTCATTATAAAATTGCTCCGGGGGCACACGGAACAGCGTATCAAACCGCTGAAACACTTCTTGTTTCTCTCCAGGGGAATCTTTGATGTAAGACAAGGAAAAAACTGCTCCCATGGCAAGGTATAAGCCGCCGGTCATTAATAGCAACAGCAATAGGACAATAATTGTCTTTTTGGGGGGTAGCCAGATAGACATGTTTCTTATTTCTTTGGTTATATAAGGATTCTTATTTCCTGGGATTACATAGCCTGCTCAATATGATATACTTCATATTGATACTGAAAATATGATGATAATAAATCGTAGCTGACCATCTGGTATAGAGATGGGGTAAAATTCCGGGGCACTTGTCTCTTTCTGTCAGTTATGCTACTGTTCTAACGATACTGTATTATAGTGTGATCAAGGTAAGAGAAATATTCCAGATCCCAAAATTATTATCTGAAGTAATATATCCGGTGCTAAAGGTTGCCGGATTTCCAGTTTGACCAGTGATTGTTTGCTGGCAAAGCAGGTTTCCAGAAAGAGGGATCTCTGGTAACCAGAATTTTGGCGATGAGTTGATACAGCTCTTCTTCAGCAGGGTTGTGGTTCTCGCTATATACGCTGCTAAAGTGGAAATTATCAATGGTCATTATCTTACGTATATCACCTGGGATATGTTGTCGGATTTCAGCCTCTGTAGCACTTATTAGAGAGGGATGGACATCATGGTAATATCGTACTAAATCTTCGAAGCTGATTAGGTTCCGGGGATTATCTTCTTTTCTGGAATGTATACCTAAGCTTCTATATTTGGATACATTTTGTTCAATGGGTACTTCGACATCCCTGATGACGACATATCGGGCGGCAGGATCGATTATCTCAAATTTTTCCATATCGTCCCCTTCTTTGTTGGTGATCCGTTCCCACTCCTCATCGGAAATAAGTTCGATGCGGCTGACATTGGAAATGTAACTTCTTTCTGTATAGTGATCTACAGGATAGTCGACACAATTACCGAAATAACAGCATTCAATTTCCGCGCGGAAGCCGCGGTTCTGATAGCCGCTTTTTTCCAGCACGACTGCCCATCGCTCATCATCCGCATACAGGTGAATGCGGCTGCCGGCTGTTTCGCAGTAACCATGCTCCAGGTCAAGCCAGAAATGATAACTGATATCATTTTCATTCCCGGCAGGGTAGTATTCATCTTCCTCAATACTTAAATTTGTATCAAAGTGCGACAGTATTTCTAATTCAGTATACATTTTTTTATTTTAGAAAGATGAATAAACGGTGATCAGGAGCAACCTGACGACAGTATGAAGATAGGATTGTTTGTAAATATTATCTTTTCTATCTTCGATGATAGAACGGATCTTCTTAAACGGTTTGCCCTCATCATTTATCTATTGTCAAAAATTCTTTTCCACACAAAAAGAGGCATGTAAAAGGAGTGGATTCGACGAAATTATGTCGATAACCTTCAAAGTTGGGAATTGGGATTGTAAATAGCATTGTAAACTTTGTAAATAAAATCTTGACGCGATGGATCTTAGGCTACATCTACTCTCCGGAAAACGCAAATACCTGCTCGGGTTGATGCTATTCTTGTTTGTTTCGGTTATCTGTGTGGCTTTCAGTATGGAGGATAGTAACGATTTTGATATCTCCAGAAGGGAAGTTTTACTCCGCAGGGTCGGACATGAACTGCTTTTGCAGTCGGGCGACAGTACATCGAGGGTGCTCCCGGTAAAAAAGATCGCTGAAAATGAATATCAGATCAGCTTCGGGAATGATCTTACTTTTAGTCCGGACTCCCTGGTGAATACAACCCGGCGTTTGTTGGACAAAGATCCACTGGCACGGGATTATGTTGTTAATGTGCTGAACTGTGGTAACTCCAGTGTAGCCTATGGATATGCCATATCCAAGAATGGAAAGGATGATATCGTGCCTTGTAGAGGAAGAAAGCAGCCCAGGGCCTGTTATTTAATTAACGTTAAATTTAAAACGTTGGGCATAAATACGGCAAAAAGTGGGTATTTTTTGGGCGGTCTATCACTTTTAGCATTTGTTGGTTTCCTTTTTTTGAGATCAGTTAAGCCACAAAGCGCCATGCCGGAAGAAGAACAGCAAGCAACTTTGCCGGAAAAAGAACCGCATGCGAACATGATTGCTTTAGGCACAGTTATGTTTGATGTGGACAATCGTAAGCTTATTATAAATGGGAAAGCAATAGACTTAACGGGTACCGAAACCCGTGTACTGCACATTTTTGCGTTGTCTCCCAATGAGACTATTGAGCGAAGCAGGTTGCAAAAGGAGATCTGGGAAGATGAAGGGGTTATTGTAGGTCGTAGCCTGGATATGTTTATATCAAAACTCAGGAAGAAGCTGGAGCTTGACCCGAATGTAAAAATTGTGGTGATACGTGGAAAAGGATATAAGCTTGAAATTAATGCTTAGGAAGAATAAACGTTGAGTAACTATTATGATAGATGAGAACTTTTATAGACTACTTGAATATAAAATTTGTGAAGCCCTGAAGAATTCTTCCAATGAGGAGGTGAAGACGTTTTGGTGTGATGGAGTGACCCCAGGATTGGAACATGAATACACCGGAAAATATGTCAACGACAACAAAAAGATATTGGTGACGGCTTACGTAGGGGAGACGGGACAAGATAAGTATGAATTGACGTTGAATTTTGGTAGTAAGGCTTTGAGCAGGTATGCCAGGGGGCTGTCTATTTCACCATGCATTCCGGAATCGCCGGGTGATGATTGGTTTGACATAGACATTTTGAAGCGTCATATCTGGATTCAACTCAATTAGTGAGCAATGATTCAGACACCGTTCTTATCACAACCAGGGTATTCATACTGTTAACGGAATAAATATGGCAAAGAAGAGAGTAACATTACCAAAGGATTTTGAGCAACTTTTAAAAGAAGCAGATATACAGACACTGAAAGATATTTTTATTAAATGTACATACGATGCGCGTGGTGGCTACAGTAAGCAAACGGCGCTGGCTTATGATAATTGTCCTCATGACCTGGCAAAATGGTTAATTGAGCAAGGTGCAGATTTATATGCTACGGATACCTGGGGGAATACGCCACTCCACAGCCGGTCGCGTAGTATCTTTGGTAATGTCAAAAGTCTTCTGGAGCTGGGTGCGGATGTAAATTATAGCAGCGGCTCCGTTGGTACGCCATTACATGCGGCTGCGGGCGGGCATCATGCAGTGCATACCACCACTTTACTGGAGTACGGAGCAAACCCTCATTTGTTAAACGCTGATGGCCGAACTCCATTGGAGCTCGCGCTGCAAACATGCAGCAACATAGATATTGTCCGGACAGTCCAGTTATCATCCATGTATTTGAACGCAGGCGTGAAGCCTACATCACAGATGCAGGAATATGTTACAAAAATTGGTAACCGTTTCGAATTTCATCGGGCTAAATTCAATAAAGAATCAGTAGACGAAGTAAGTAATGCATTAGATGAGCTATACCGGCTGTTTGATGTTGTGCCTGTTGCGAAGCATGTTTTGCATGATGGAAAATCTCCGATCACAACGAAAGCAACCACCTGGCAGAAACAGCATCAGGAGCTTTGGGAGCTGCTAGTCCCTTCCAGCGGCCCTGCCACCACTATTCAAGGTGAACTTATCCGTATTTCAGGAAAAATTGCCAACGAATTGGACGGCAATGGAGGCGGAAATTGGGATAGTGAATATAAAAAGATGGTGGATGCTTTTCTTACATTTTTAGAAATGGGAGAACAGCTTTCACCGGCTGAACTGTTGGAAGCAGGGGAAGTGGTTAAAGCAATTAAAGGAAGATCAGGAGATACTGCCAGACTGTGTCAGTTGGCGGTTAAATGGGTGATTGCAAATTCTTCTCCTTTGAAACTTCCAAAAGTGGAATACAAGCGATAGAATTATTGTGTAGGAAAATAGGACCTGCATCTTCGCTGTATCTTAAAATAGATATCGATGGTTTGCTTATCATAAATAAGTACCTGCGACCATAGGGAGACCATGTTCATTAGGTAGATATGTACGATGGCGATCAGACGGTCACCTGGTGTAGGTGTTCGGCCAGTAGTTCATATAATTTCTGTCGATTAAGCGGCTTGTATAAATATCCTTCTGCACCAGCGGCAATAATTTCCTCTTTTTCTTCCTCATAAGCGTTACCTGAAATGATTGCAACAGGAATGTGACGAAGCGTCTTATCAGATTTTATCTGGTGAAGTAGTTCGATCCCGCTTATAACAGGCATATGCCTGTCCAATAAAATAATGTCAGGTTGTTGTTTGTTGATTAGCTCCATTGCCTGAGCGGCCGATGCTGCCTTTACAACATTAATACCCGATCCTTTCAGCATTAGGGAAACAATCAATAGATTATTGCTATCATCATCTACCGCTAAAATATTCGAGCCGGAAAATGCAGCGAAATTAATAGCTGTTTTGGGTTGTTCTACTACTTCATGGGCTATTTTGTAAGGCATGGTAAACAGAAACCTGCTTCCCGGTCGGTCGGGATTATTTGATACTGTCAAGTCTCCCTTGAAGCACACTCTCGCTAACCCACGTGCAATAGGCAATCCCAGACCGGTTGCCTCTGTATGCTGACTTGCCATACTAACAAAGGGATCAAATACGCGTTCTTTCATATCATCTGCTATGCCACCGCCCTGATCGGTGACGCTAAAATGTAACACGGTCCCTGTAGTAGTTACTTTCAGATTAATAATACTTCGGTGTTGGGTAAACTTTATGGCGTTACTGAGCATATTGGCCAGGATACTTCTCAGTTTTGATTTATCGGCATATATACATACAGGCACACCTTCGCCTATATCTGTGAGAATATGTACCGCGCGTGTTCTTGCAAGATAATAGTAAGTATCTGTAAGATTACCAAGCCAATCCACCAGCATAAGGGGTTCATTATTTACATCTTCAACTCCTGCCTCGATCTTAGACCAACTGAGTGCGTTGTTAACTACAAGTTCCATGTCTTTAGAGCAGTTAAGCAGTACTTCCATATGCGCAACGCCCATCTGTAGCGTTTTTTTATCTGGATCAATGGCATCGGTATAATGTTGCACAATACCATTGAGTACATTGAGTGGTGAGCGAATCTCATGGCTTATTTTTTTTGCATAGACAGTTATAGCCTGATTTGCCAGTTTGAGTTGTTCATTGCGGATATTCTCCCGAATGAAATAATACATGACTGTTCCCGTAAGCAAAATATCGGTGATAATTACGAGCCATCGCAGAATGCGCAGCGATCCTACACTCATCTCAATTTGTGGTATGATATGGTACTCATAGTTAAGTTCGATCAGCGCTAGTATTACCGCAAGTATTGCCATTGCCCCAATTCTTGCTGCCATCCGTTGATATACCAGCCAGGCACAAAGGCCGAGAAATATAAAAAAGCTGTGGATCATACTGGCTGGACCAAGTATCAGGCCGAAATACCAGATAGCAAAATTCTGCAGCACAAACATGACTTTCATCCCATATCCTGACCTGCCAAAACGGTTCAGAGGTAAAATAGCCAGGAATAAACAGCCTTCGATCATCGCCGGATAGAAGATAAGCCCATTTTGGGTAATGTGGTACAGTATGGCGCCTAAACTAAATGCCAGCGCACTGGTCATGATCGCTAGCTTATCTGTAATTTTAAGTATACGTTTTTTCCCTTCATCGGTTTCTTGAGGATGCATTGAGATGCGCTCAAATAAGTTCATAATTACAATTTTTGGGTTGCAGGTTTTGATTTACCGAGGTTATTTCAAGGAGCTTGATTATGAACTTTATTGTAACTCCGTATCGTAACCTTAAATATTCATCTAAAAGCAGGCGTGCTAAAAGCAAACCTGCTTTACGTATCGTTGTGAATAATATAAGGTGAAAACCGAAAATGTGCTGGTTAATATGGGCTATTGATTCTTTATTTTTGTCGACAAATTTTCAAAACCAATTTGCTACAGTTTCGTCTGCTAAATATACATTAAATAATAGCATAACGGATTGTTCACTACGTAAGAAGCAGGAATATTCTGCTTTGCAGTTACAAAAATGAACGGTAATAACTTCTCATGTTTCATGCCGGACATTGACAAGACGATTATCATTTTAACTTTCCATGTTTGCGTCAGACTCATTTTGAGGGGGAAGAGAGACTTCGGGCTTTATTTTGTAGGCGCTGGGATTTGACAACAATGTCAGCATATAATTGGCCACATCATCATTCATAGTGCTGATCATAAGCTGATCAAAATTGGTATTACCAGATAGGTTTTTGATGAAATTAGCTCCAGAAATTTGGAATTATAGAAAGTAATGTTGATATTGAGAAAGATAAATAATTAAGTATTTTGTTGCCTGAAGTTATTGTACTGTGAACCTGTGTATCTGCTAGTAGAATACCCGTTATACCAAAATGAGATAGGTTGTTGATACTGTGATCCCTGTACTGGTTTGTTAGTTTATTCGACTCGCGTATATAATTTTTTCTTTAAGACCTTATTACCTTATCTATGATCTTTCAAAGAAGAGGATTTAAAAGATTCCTGGCCCTGTTTTTTCTTGCCATTTTTGTGTTTCAGATAGGGTTTCCTGTTGCGGCCTATGCGCTTACAGCTGGCCCTAAAACACCTGAAACAGGCAGTTTTGAACCGGTAGATACCACTGATATGGTAAACCCTCAAACGGGTGATTTTACGTATAATATTCCCTTGCTGGATGTCCCGGGGCCGGAGGGTGGGTATCCGCTTGCATTGTCATATCATGCTGATATTAATCCTAACGAAGAAGCGAGTTGGGTTGGACTTGGATGGAACCTCAATCCGGGCGCTATTACCCGTAGTGTGAATGGTTATCCGGATGACTGGAATAACGCGTCACAGTCAAAACGAGACTATTGGGATGGTGTGGCGAGAACTACTTATTCAATCGGAGTTTCTGTAGGGATTGCCGGAACACCTATTAACGTTGGATTTGGGCTGGCATTTTCCAATGATACAGAGAAGGGGTATGGGGTTGGTGTAGATGCCGGAGCAGGCTTCTATCAAAATGGGGTAAGCGTGGGATTGACTTATTCTAACGATGGATATGGGGAAGAGAACTTTGATGCCGGAATAACTATTATGGGGATGACCAGAGTGGGAATAGATAAGAATGGCGGTTATGCCAGTACCAAACTGGCTTCAGTTGGTATACTGGATGTTAATTTAAGTACAAGAGGAGGCGTTTCTCTTGGTCTGAGTGGTAGTACGTCGGTAGGATCAGGTAGTGCTTCTATACATAACAGCCGGGCAGGAAATATTTCCACTGTATCAAAGGGATTCAATCTTTCTATTCCCGTTTATTACCTGCTGAACGTCAACCTGGGGTATTCTTATTACAGGGTATGGTCCGACGAAACGGAAGTAGTGTCAACATATGGCTCGCTATATACCAATAACGGGGGATCTTCAACGTGGGATTATAATACCACTGCTTTTGATTCATATAGTTTACTGGATCATCCTACTTTTAATATGGCTAGTAACAGTGATCCAAGTGAATTGCTGGGAGGTAGTTACCCTGATCTTGATAATTACATGGTGACTGCGCAAGGAGTCACTGGTGCTATACGCCCATATTTTTTTAAAGGGAGTGTATTGAGTCAGAACAGGAGGGATGCCAATGGTAATTATCTTACCAGATATTATCAGATGAATGGTGCCTGGCCCAATCCTGTAGCTAATTTCCGGTTCGTGAACGACTTTTCCAATTCTTACCGGCAGAACTATCCGAATTTTGATTTTACTCCGCTGAACCTTCCGGCGCCTTATGATCCGAATCCTGTTTATGGTAATGGCGATGGCAACACCGGATATCTGGCTGCATCCAATCGCCTGGCAGGAAGCAAACATGTGGATTATTATACCAACAGGTCTATTGTTAATGGCACTGCCCAGGCAGCCGGTTTTATCAATTGTGAGTCATATACAAAAGGATTTACGAGAACCAATGATGACCTGATCGGAGGCTTTTCTGTTACGAATGAGCAGGGAGTCACTTACCATTATGCGCTTCCCGCTTATAACAAGAATGAATACATATATCAGGAGAAGATAGATGCTGCAAGAGGTGATGGTAACGCCAGCTCCTGGAATCTGCTCACCAAAACACCTCCCTATGCTTACGCCTGGCAGCTTACTGCCATAACAGGCCCTGATTATGTGGAACGTGACGGGAATGGTATTCCCAGCGATGGAGACTGGGGATACTGGATTCGGTTTGAGTATGGAAAATTTACAGATAGTTATATATGGCGTAATCCTTCGGAAGGATTTGTCCGCGACATCGACTATAACTTTCAGAATTATGCCAAAGGCATGAAGGAAGTGTATTATCTGAATGCTATCAGCTCCAGAACACATACTGCGTTATTCGAAAAAGTGCCCCGTAAAGATGGAAGAGGGGAGGCCTCGCCAGTTATAAATAATGGAAATAATCAGGGAGCCTTTGATATTAGCACGAGTAAAGTGTCTCTTGCGCTGAAAAGAATTTATTTGTTGAACAAGGCGGATGCTGCGAATGTATCTACGGCTGCAGGAACTTCGTATTCCGGACATTTTTGGGAGAATGTGCTGAATGACGAAGATCTCACGAATGTTCGGTCTAACCTTGAGACGAAGGCCATAAAGATATTGGAATTTAACCAGGATTATGCCCTTTGTGACCAAACGCCGAATAGTTTGACTGGTGAATTTGTATTTCCGCTTACAGGTAAGCTTACATTAAAGAGTCTGGTTTCCCGCGGGAAAGGAGGTGTTCAGTCTTTGCCTCCTACTACTTTTAATTATGAGCTTTCTGAGGCAGAACAGCGCAAATCCGGTTCTATTTTAAATCCCGGATCAAATCCAGGCTCTCCAACCAATATTGTTATGCCGGCGGGATCAGCTGCTTATCAGGTAGGTGATCTGTTGCAGATCTCCACGATTCTTGAACGTTATACCGCAAGGGTTACGGCGGTAAACAGCCCTAATAATTATACCGTCAGTTATATAGGGAAAACGCTTTCGGCAAATTCAACAATAGTGTCGGTAAACATAACCAAGAATCCATCTTATCAAAAAGATGCCTATGACAACTGGGGGAATTATAAGTCAGATTATGATGGCAGCAGTAAGGATAATGAAAACCTGAGAAGAACCACCAGTCCTCTTTCCGCGAAAGATGCCGATGCATGGTCTTTACGAAGTATTGGCACTCCGCTGGGAGCCACGGTGAATATTGACTATGAGCCGGATTCCTATTCGAAGAATGTGTTGAACGGAAACGGATCATTACTGATGAGTTCAATAGCATTTGATCAGGTAAATAAAATCATTACCTGTAATGTAAACACACTGAATTATCCATTGAGTAGCTTCTTCAAGGTGGGAGATCAGATAGATGTAATGATGTCGCAGTACGTTACACCAGTACAGAAAAGTCTTTCAGATCCTGCATGTTTGAGCGCACCGTGGCCTGCTTCTTTCTTTGTGACGATTAACAGTAAAGTAATTGGTGTTAAACCAGTAGTTACAGAGATTGATGAAGTGAATAAAAAAATTAAGTTCACTTATCCCGGAGGTATATTTATTGGTAATCAAACGATAGACAATTGCTTCGATTATAAGTATCCGGCTCCCTCGGTTGGTAATCTCTTTACCTATAATAACCGTGAAACATTTGGTGGTGGTATCCGGGTAAAATCGCTTACCATCACTGATGATATCAGTGGCACTTTCAGCCGTACCAATTATGGTTATAACAAACCTGGCCAGCAAATTTCTTCCGGAGTTACGGCTTATGATCCTGTGGTGTTAGATGTGAGTGGAGCCATAGACACTAAGTTCAAGGAAAATCTTTATCAGGATGTAAATCGCATGCTTACGATGGCCCGGGAATTACCGCCACCGGGAGTAATATATGAATACGTAACCGTTAACAGTCAGAAAGGCAAAAATACAGAGGTGTACAATAACCCCGGAAAGGTTGTTTACCAGTATCAGGTGTTTTCCAAAAACATGATTGATATAATTGAGGTAAGCCGCACTTATGGTACCGTAGCTGGCAAACAAACGGATGCCAGAAATGTGGCACTGAAAAACTATTGTACCCGGATCGGTAATCTGAAACGGATAATAAGTTATGACGATAAAGGAAATAAACTGGGCGAGACTATATATGATTACCTGGATTCGGGTATGGAGGATCTTTCCATGGCGGATTTTGTAACACAATACGACGCAAAGCTGGCTGGCATTGCCTATCAGGGCGTAGTAAAGGAACGGTTTGCGCAATTGAAGGAACGGAATAATAAGTATATGGTAATGATGTCGGCCCGGGAAGAATATCCCAATGTAACGATGGGCGAAACGCATATTGACTATAAAACAAATGTAAAAACAACGAGCCGTAATATTGGCTTTGACTTTTACAGTGGTGCCATCACCAAAAAACTGGAAACAGATGCATATGGCAATAGTTTTCTGACGGAAGTAATACCCGCCTATCGCAAATATCCGGCGATGGGCTTAAAACAAGGGGCTGCCGGTAATAAAAATATGTTGACGCAAATAGCCGGTTCTTCTGTTTATAAAGTAGATGCCAACAATAACAAACTGGCGCTGGTAGGAGCTTCTGCACAAACGTGGAGTAACAGTATTCCTGCAGTATTA
Source organism: Chitinophaga sp. 05T412 (assembly GCF_056396465.1). Lineage (NCBI taxonomy): Bacteria > Pseudomonadati > Bacteroidota > Chitinophagia > Chitinophagales > Chitinophagaceae > Chitinophaga > Chitinophaga sp. 05T412. The sequence goes on along the minus strand of NZ_JBFTLN010000003.1, from coordinate 89,430 downwards.
CCCGATAATATTGGTAATACCGTTTTACAGAATGGTAGCATTACAGCTAACGGCAATGTATGGCGCGCGCAATCTAGCTATAGCTGGATGAAGCCAGGTATATCGGCGGATGGATTAACACCGCTGAATCAGTTCACAGATTTTAACTGGACAAATCCTGCGGCGGCCGATGCCAGCTGGAAGAAGGCAAACGAGAATATGTTGGTGGACGTTTATTCTCATTCCCTGATGGAAAAGGATATGAACAACAACTATAAAGCTACCAAGCTTGGTTATAATAATTCGCAGGTGATTACCACCGGTACTTTTACCAAATACAATGAGCTCTCCTTCTCTGGTGCAGAAGATGCGCTGGTGAATGGATATTTCAGCGGATGGATTTCTCCGGGAAGTGGTACTGTTGTTACGGACGTAGTTTCGCCCACCGCGAACGCACACACGGGATACAGTAGTTTGAAAACAGGAAGTGGATTGGCCGGATTTAATACCAGCGTGACGTTGACGGCAGCCGAAGCCGGCAAATCTTATGTCTCCAGTGTGTGGGTAAAAAGCAGTACTGCCGTAGCTCCTGTTGCCAGTATCTATTATCAGGTGAATGGTGGTGCAATAGTAAGCGGCAACGTAGTAGCTACCAGAAAAGCCGGGGACTGGTATCAGTTAAATATTGTAACACCGGCGTCGGCGGCAGTGAGTGGTGCCACCATTGTGTTTGGATGCAAAAATAATGGCACCACGGATGTTTATTTTGATGATTTCCGGGTAAGACCAGCAAATGCCAATACCTCTGCATATGTATATGATAAGCAGACGTGGGCCCCGACCTATATGCTCGATAATAATAACCTATTTGTACGTTATGAATACGATGCAAGCGGGCGCGTAATTGCTACTTATCGCGAAACCTTTGGCAACGGCGTGTTCAAAACCAATGAAACGCAATACAAGTACAAACAGAGTTTATAAATACTTTAACTGTTAAAGTTTATCCCATGCGTTCATTCATATTGATATTGAAGATTGCATTATTTTATGTAGTTATATCCTCTGGACAGTTGTTAGCACAAACTACCGAAACCAGCGGGCCTATGACAATTCCAATACCTCCCGCTACCACCGTTACTATGGGCCCCGGAAGTGTGATGATTTACCGGAGCGGAACGGAGATAAGTATTTTACCTCAAACAGATGTCCAGGCGGGAGCGGATGTACTTTTCACGATAGCCGCAGACGGTGGCGCAGATGCCAATGTAAACTGGATACTCGGAAAAAGCTTTGATGCCGCCGGAAATGTTACAGGGGAGCATAAAAGCTATTTTGATGGCCAGGGCTCGTTGCTGCAGGCGCAAACCCACAATATGACCGCTAATCAGTTCTTAGCCAGTCAGCCGATCTATGACCAGCTGGGTCGTGCTGCTATCAATACCTTGTCTGCTCCTACGATGGGTACTACCTTTGCTTATAAAAATGATTTTGTAACCAACAGTACAGGTGGTATTTACAACTATACCAATTTTGACGGAACAAAATTAAATGCCCCGGATGCTGTAGGTAATAGTGTGTCCGGTACTTTAGGGTGGTATTACAGTAACAACAATACGCTTGAGCCCTATGTACCTGCCACTGGTTACCCTTATAGCCGTAGTGATTTTTATAATGATGGCACAGCAGACCTAAAACGATCCGGGGGGATAGGGGAATCCTTCAAAATGGGTGGTGGTCATGAATCCAGCGTTTATACAATGCCGGTTAATGCAGAGTTGACCCATTACCTGCAGGTGCGTAACAAATTCTTCACTGCCGCGGAAATTGGTGCCGTACCAGCTAACCTGGTGAGTAGCGCCGTGCAAAATGTAGGGCGTGACGAAAATGGAAGTGAAGGTATGAATATCACCAGCTCAAATGGTGCGCAACTAATGGCTGCCCGTCCTGGTGCCGGCGGACTTACTGTTGCAAACAGTGTTGCCCTGCAGGCGTCAACAGATATTGCCAGTACAATTCCTGCTATCTATTATTTTAAATTGATGACAGCCACCGTGGTAAATATTACAGGCAGTTATGCCTTGTATAACATGAGCGGTAATGAGGCGCAAATGACATTTACCAGCGGAGGTACCCTGCAGCCGGGATACTATAAAGTGGTGGCTTTAACCGGGGCTGTAACGGTGGCTTACAGTGTAGGCTATACGGATATTAACTATAACTATTATAATCAGGTAGGCCAGTTAATAGCTACTATTCCACCGGAAGGGGTAAATAAGTTACTGAACGGAGGACTTAACAGCTATGCTACAAAATCAGATATTCCATTTGTTACCTTGTCAGAATATGATATTAATGGTCGCAGACGGGCTACTTATAATAAAGAGCAGGGTAGAAGTGAGTATGTGTATCGTCAGGATGGAAGAATGAGATTTTCGCAAAATGCAGGACAACGTCTGGCGGGCACATATGCCTATAGTAATTACGACCAKACCGGCCGTATCATTGAAACAGGAGAATTTAAACCTACGGGCACCGGTGTTGCGTTTAACATCAATGGTATGGGCATAGAAGAAAATGTGAACGTTGATGGCGGACTGGGTACCGGTACCAAAAGTTATTGGGTGAAAACAACCTATGATGTACCTGTAAGTACAGGTCTGGCCGGATATGTACAAGATGATATCTATTTAACAGGTGTTACTTCTTATACCGAAAATATGGCCGGAGCTAAAACCTGGTTTAATTATGATGAACAGGGACATTTAGTATGGGCAGTGGAAGATATTCCCGGGCTGGGAAAAAAGACGATCGACTACAGCTTAAATTCACTTGGTCAGGTAACAAAAGTAATTTTTCAGAAAGGTACAGTGGCAGAAACCTTTGTACACTATTATGAATATGATGCAGATCAACGTTTGGCAGCCGTATATACCAATACAACTGACAATACTGCCACAAGAAAGCTGCAGGCAAAATATGCATATTATATCCATGGACCGTTGAAACGGGTTGAGCTGGGCGGTAATGTACAGGGGCTGGATTATACGTATACTATCAATGGGAAACTAAAAGCGATTAATCATGCCAGTAAAGACCTGGACCCTGGTAAAGATGGTATTTCCGGCGTGAATGCCGCTTTTGCTAAAGATGCTTTTGGTTTGAATCTGGAGTATTATAACGGAGATTACACCCGTAGTGGCACCAGCATTAACAGCATTCCACTGACTACAACCGTAGCTGATGATCAGTTTACGGGAAACATTAAAGGAATGGGCTGGTACAGTCGTAAGCCACAGAGCGTGATTACCGCCATGGGTGCGGCGATAGAAGACCCTACGATGTATGCTTATAAATATGACCGGAAGTATCAATTGAATACAGGTACCTGGGGGGCACCAAATTATGCAACACCGGGATTTGTGGCCAGCAGTGCTTTTAAGGAATACAACCTGAACTATGATGCACAAGGTAACATATTGTCATTGGCACGAACAGGTAGTGGTGGTGCTGTTACAGATAATTTCACTTATAGCTACCCCGTTGCCAGTAATCAGTTGCAAACAGTAACAAATGGTAGTACCACTTATGGTAGTTACGCTTATAATGTTTTAGGTCAGCTGGCAACAGAAACACCGACCGGCAGTCCTGCACGATACATAAAGTATGATGCAGCGGGTAAAGCAGTAGGCGTATATGCGGATGCCGCATTCACGCAACCCAAAGTGACTTTTACCTATAATGAAAAGGGGCAGAGAATCATAAAGAAAGATTTCGTTAATAATAACACGGTCTATTATTTACCGGACGGAAGTGGAAATGTGATGGCGATTTATACGCAGGCCGGTACTGGTGCTATTAGCCAGGCAGAAGTACCTTTATATGCAGCCGGCCGGATAGGTATTTACCGTAGAGGAACTGCTTTGAGCGAATATGAATTAAGTGATCACCTGGGTAACGTCCGTGCCACCATCGATCAGAACCGGATCATCAAGCAATATGCCGATTACTATCCATTTGGTAGCGTATTACGTGATGGAGGCTCATTGGATTATCGCTATGGTTTCMAGGGACAATATAATGAGAAAGACAAGGAAACCGGCTGGAATGCCTTTGAACTGAGAATGTATGATAGCCGAATAGCACGTTGGTTGAGTACCGATCCACAGGCAGCTGAAAGAAGTTGGTTGTCGCCCTACAATTTTGTGCAGAATAATCCGGTCAATAGAGTGGACGAAACCGGAGGAATTGATGACTGGGTGGAGCATGACGGTGTCGTGGACTATGATAGCCGGGTAACCAATCAAAAAACAGCGGAGCGGTATTACGGAAGTAAAGCTATTTATCACGCGCCAGGTTATAGTTATACGGCTTTCGGAGGAGAAAATATTATTCTTGGAAATGAGGGCGTACTTACCAGCAATGGAAGATCTTTCCTGTCACCCGACATGGCGGTGGGCAAAAATTACCCTGCGATGGCCAATTGGGCATTTGGAGTCGTTGGTGCAGAAAGATCCTTCAGAGGTAGTTTTGTTGATGTTGCGGAGCTGTATGCCCAGGGGTACCGTAGAAACGGGAAATCGTTTTCTAATTATAAGTTAGAGGGTAGAAACTTCAATTTGTTTAAGAACAAGCCAATGACAGAAGCAACCAAACCTATAAACACGTTAGCCCGTACAGGAAAAATAATAGGCACAGCGGCTTTTGTTACCGGGTTGGTAATGGATGGAATAGGTGTTGCTATCTATCAATCTAATCCATCGTCACCTTATGCTGTTCATCCTGCTAAAGCGGGCTTAAATACCGGCATGGGAGCCCTGTCTTTGGAGTTAAATCCTTTGGCGGGTGTGCTATATTTTGGTATGGATGCATTTTATCCGGGGGGCTGGGTTGGATATGCTAATGATTATGAAGGATTGCAAAGAGAAAATGCACGAATAAATCCCGGCTTTATTACTGCCCCATTTGGCGCTACAAAGTTCTAATCCTTTGTTCCGGTTTATTGTCCATCAAAGGGATAATAAACCGGAACTATACAGGCGGTTTGAATGAACGTTTTTGAAATCAAATAATACAAAAAAAGTGTAATTTGTAATCGTTCATAGAAAATACCATTCCGGTGGAAACGTCGAGTATATGGTAGTCCCTTGTAAGATTTTAGTGTATAAAAGATGAGTATAAAAAAAGCATATTATTATTTATTCTATAAATTGTACAGGCATTTCCAGAATGCGCCGTCGGTATGGTGGTCAGAATGGAAAGCTACCCTGGCACTGGACGTCCTGGTTTTATTGATTCCGTTATCTGGATTGGTGTATTATATGACTTTTGTCGATCGACATTTGGATTTGAGTGTTAAATATTTAGGGTTATTTGTTGGCGCTTTCGTTACCTTGTTTGTAGTGCTTCCCAACTATTTTATTTTCAATCATAAGGATCAGTGGAGAGATATTGTGAATGAGTTTGATCAATTCCCCAAAAAGAAGAACCGGATAGGTGGATGGATCGTTTGGATCATCATATTTGCACTAATAGCTAATTTAATTTTCTCCTATTATTTACTGTATCACATATAGTACAAAGCCGAAAAGCTCAAACTAACTACCTGTTCACCTCTCCGGTGCAACAAAACTATTTTTTCACAAGAGTGTCTGCAAGAGCAATCGTTTGATTTTGCTGTTTAATAAACGCTTCCAGTGGTTTCGTGGAGGGTAAATTATCTTGTTGATATTTTTCAATAACGGGTAAGGTCCTTACAATTTTCAACACCCGATGAAGATCCGATATACTGATTTCGTTTTTCGATAGTGCCTTTAGCAGCTCATTGTGTGGGGCCATGCGCGCATGGTATGTTGCTAGGTTGGTAGCAATTAAAACTTTCATTTTAGCTCTCAGTAACGAGTCTTTAATAGCGGAGACGTTTCCCTTCGCCGAGCTGAAATAGGAGGCTATCTTCTCATCAAACTTGTTAAATGATTCCGTTGAATCTTCTTTACTATTTTTAAGGTCATCAATGTTTACTTCCAGTCTCTTTAAGGTAGCGTCCTTACTGACAAGTTCATCGTAAACACTTTCAACTAAGTCAACACCGTGCCCTCTTTTTGAAATGATTTGGAAAGAGTTTTGGTCTTTTAGTGCTTTGGGTGTTTGCGGTGAGGGCGGATTTTGTACACGTTTATTGTGACAGGAAACAAGCGTAAGTACAAGAATTGCTGATAGACATATTTTCATTGTCATACTAGGGATAATAAGGTTTATTGTCTGGAGCCTGTATGGGTCCGGAACGTTTCAATCGTTACGAATGGCAATATTCGGTTAAATATATAAAAAAATAAACACTTTGCTTCTGCTGCATCCTGGGCTTCTCGGGTCATTGTTACAATTTTACCTTATATCTCTTCATTACGTCGGACAGTAAATCAAACCGGTAATGAATATCATATTTTTCTTCTAAATGTTTAAAATCCCCAGGTTTGGGCCGGTTATTATTTTCAAATAATAAGGCTAGTTCCTGCATATAGTATTCGTGTCCTCCCGGAATACAGATATCGATTGTCTTTGCCTTAGCAGTGCTGCTATTCCAGAATGTATGTACCATGCCTTTCGGACGCAGATGCCAGCCACCTGCTTTTACCTCAATCATATTATTTCCGGTCATAAAAACAACAGTTCCTTCCAATACCCGGCATATTTCATCCGTTTTTTCGTGATAATGTGGCGGTGCACCTAACTCTCCTGGCTGAATGATAGTTTCCCACAAACCAAGACGATTGGATGTTTCCGTACTATTAAGTTTGAAGGTGATCTGCATATCACCCACTTTCACTGTTTTGCCTTCACCAGACGGAATGCATATAGCAGCAGGATACTGAAGGGGACCACAAGGTAAGCTATAGCTCATTAATGAAGAGAGATACGGCGCCAGCGAAAGTGTAGCAAGACGCTGGATTAACTGCCTGCGGTTAATTTGCGCACAAAACGGAATAAATTAATCCCAATAGCAGTGGTTTATATCCTGAAAAGTTCAATGAGCTTAATTGGGCAATGTAGCGTTAAGGCATTTCAACTGAAAGTAAGTTGCCATATCAAGGGAAGAAAAATTACTAAAACCAGTCTGACGTAATAGAGTCACCAATTGACCACGATGGTAGGTTGAATGGTTTATCGCATGTACGACCGTTTGCCAAAAAGGCATTTGACCAATACGGCCATCTTTGGGATATTTGAAACTGACGGCCTGTAAATAATTTTCTACCGGATAACTTTCAATGCAGGTAGTGAAATTTGCTAATATACTAATCCAGATTTCAATCAATTCATTTTTTGTTCCTTTAAATTCCATTGATAGGAATGTTGGATCTGGGGCATGTCTCCAATGATCTACCCAATACTTTTCTCCACTGATAATATGGATCGCTGTTTTACTGACACTACTAAAACTACTGGTGATCACCTGATCCCATTGTTGATCATTTACCAGGTGTAACCATTCTATTATTTTGCTATCAGCCCAGCAATTGTAATTTGCTATCTCTTGCAAATAATCTCTGTTCATAAATCTTCTTTTTTTGATGATGGTGCAAAAGTAGTTTCAAAAAAGCGGGGGAAAGATAGATAGGCGTCCATAAAGTGTGGCTACACGTTCAAATGGATAACTGATACTGCTTTGGCGTTACGCCATATATTTGCTTAAAGGCCTGGATAAAACTTGAGAGGTTCTCATAGCCGAGTTCAGAAAAGATGTCACTTGCTTTATAATTGTTCGTACGCAACATTTCTGCCGCTTTTTCCATTCTTTTTTCCAGCAGCCATCTGTTAGGGCTGTTTTTATAAAGGCGGGCAAACCGGCGCTTGAAGGTAGACAGGCTCATATTGCATAAGAAAGCCAGCTCTTGAATAGTGATATTACTGGTAATATGCGATGTCACTGCCTGACGAATCAACAGGTCATTATCTGCTTCATAATGCATGTTCCTGATCTGTTGGATTTGTTCAGGATATTTCACAGCGAGATATACGAGCAATTCTTCCAGCTTTACCTTTTGCAACTGGGAATGCAGAGGTTTATCGCTAACAAGTAAGCTGTCAAGAGAACGGGTAAAATTGATCAGAAATTCGTCCTTCTCAAATAGCAGGAATGGAAGCTGGTCAACCATTTTTGCCGGCCTTTCGATGAGCATACTATGCCGATCAAAGAAATTGGAGAGGAGTGTGCCGTCAAAGCAAATAAGTATACTGTGATATTCAGCTCCTGGTGCAGCAATTTTTTCGCTCATCAGGCAATTCCCGGCAGTCAGCATTACAAACTGGTGAGGCTTTACGTTGACCTTCATACCTGCAAAATGAACCGTTTTTTCACCGTCAAGCAGAAAGGTAATCATGTTTTGTGGCAACGTTATCATAGCTCTTGTGGCAGGTTTTACTGACCGATAGCGAATGATGGAAATGCCTCCATCATTATGATCAAATGACTGGGAATTGGCAGGTAAGAAATTTACGCTCATTTAAAAGGTTATGAATGAATTGGCAAGATGCAAATTAGGGGAATATTTACAAATACAGGCGGGCGGTTAAATGAAACGCCTTTTAGCAGATACTTTATCGGATTAAAACAGAGAAATCAGAACATTTCCCCAAGTGTAATGTTATTGTTACTTCTTTCTAATACTATAAAGCATTACAATATGAAGATCAAAGCAATTCTTGCCGCATCAATGACCGCTTTTGCGGCTTTTACTGTTTCCTGTGGTACTGGTAGCAACAAGACCGCCACCGCCGACACCGCTGCTGTTCAGACCCCGGAGCCGGCAGCTAAGCCCGTGTCCGCATTTAACGCTGGTAGTTTCAAAGGAACTATTCCCGGCGGGTCAGCAAAAGTAAATGTAGCCATTACTTTCGGCGCTGACTCTACCTTTTCTATGTCTGAAGAGTACCTTGATAAAAGTGGTAAGCCAGCACATACGATGTCTACCAAAGGGAAATGGAAGTATGCAGATGACACTAAACAAATCTATCTGGTTTATGAAAACCTGCAAGACAGAGGTACTTCTTTTACGATAGTAGATGAAAAAACCATCCAGATGCATAATAGTAGTATGCAAACCAAAGCTAGCGAAGGAGCTGAATATAATCTTAAAAGAGAATAACGGATGCCAACAGTACGTTATGCGTCGGTGCTGCCTTCTAATGTGGCCACCAGAGAGCTGGGCCTGGCCTGATCTGGTATCGGGAAGAAATTTTTCCTGCTGGCAAATTTCTTCCCAATACCTTTGATAAATATTTTAAGATGAACAGAGAACAACTTACCGACGACCAACTTTTTTTCCGGTTGCTGCACAATAGAACAGATAAAACCTATTGGAATAACATTGTGGCGCTGCGTGCACGGCCAGGCGATACTATTTTTACACGATGCCATGAATTGGCTACCACCGGAAATGAGCAGGAAAAGATCCTCGCAGTTAATGTGCTGGCGCAACTGGGCGGCACTCCCCGACCTTTCTATGCACAATCCATCGCATTGTATTTTGATATGCTGGAAACAACAAGAACGCCCAAATTGATAAGTACCATTTTATATGCAGTGGGGCATAACAACAAGCAGCTGTCTGCCGCGCAGATCTGCCACATAGCTACTTTCAGCCGGCATCCCCGGAAGGATGTAAGGTCGGCGGTAGTGTATGCTTTGCTCACTGTAAACGATCCTGTTGCCATTGATACATTGATCCTTCTTAGTACAGACAAGGTAGCCGACATCAGGAACTGGGCAACGTTTGGACTAGGAACGCAGCTGGAAAATAGGGACGCCCATATTATCAATGCCTTATGGAACAGGATCAATGATACAAATGAAGATACCCGCCTGGAAGCCATTGCCGGCCTGGCTCACCGAGAAGATCCCCGCGTAAAGGATATGCCGGAGCTGGCGCAATTATCTGATTTTATGAACCCTTGATAACTTTCAAGGAAGATATAGACAAACTCACCATACCCGAACCATCAATCTGCATAACAACGACCAGCCGTTCAATGACTAATTTCAACTAGAAAGGTTAGCATCCTCCCGTGTTACTAACGAACCACTCCCAAACAGCGCTGCATACATATTCCCGCCACCATAGGAAGAGGGCCTTTCGCCCAGCTTTACAGCCATCGTGAAGCCTGCCTGATGAAACAATTTTTTTAATGTATTAAACGGCACCGGGTAGGGTACCCATGGATTCGCCCTGGTGGTTTCATATTCTACCATGATAAAAAAAGCGTTCTCCTGCAGATGTGGCTTTACGCGTTCAATAAAGGCGGATTTGTCGGCCACGTAATGAATGGAGTTAGCCATCAGGATGCCATGGAGGGCGGATACAGGTAAATCATCTTTTACGAAATCCAGCTGTCCCGGTTGAATAACAACCTGGTGTGGATTGGGCAGGGGCAACAAAGATGGTTTGTTTTTATCTAACGCATAGATGGTACTGCCGGCGGTCAGATAGTGCGCCAGGGCATAGGTGAATAATCCGCTGCCACATCCCAGGTCTGCCCAGGTACCGGTGGAAGGAATTACATTATTTTTAATGAGGGCAATAGCATCTTCTACATGCATGACATCTCCGCGGTTGTTTTATGAAATTTATCTTTATAATCTAGCGGGGATAAGCCGGTTATTTTTTTGAACACTTCCCGGAATGCTTTTTCATCTGAGTAGCCTACGTCAATCATTACTTCGAGTACGCTTTTATTACTTTTCTCCAGGGTACTTTTAGCTACTTCTACTTTTACCCGTTGGAGGTATTCAACAGGGGTGTTGCCGGTAGCTTTGATAAAGCGTCGATCAAAATTTCGCCGGCTGGTAGCCAGTTTGGAGGCCAGTTGCTCAAAGGAAATTCTTTCTCCCAGGTTCTCTTCGATATAGGTTTGCGCCTGGGTGATTAAGTCATCTCCATGATTTTTTTGTACCTGAAAAATTCTGAAAGGCGATTGAGAGGAACGCTCAATATCAATTTGAAATATTTTTGAGCAGTAGATCGCGGTTGCCCGGTCGAAATATATTTCTACGAGATAGAGGATCAGATTCAAAAACGAGTAGCCGCCACCGTTAGTATATATTCTTTGCTCAGCGGTAATAAGGTGATCCGGTTGCAACTGCACATTGGGAAACAGTTGACGGAAATCGGCGGATAAACTCCAGTGGGTGGCGCAGCTTCTGCCATCCAGTAATCCGGTGGAAGCCAGCAGGAATGCGCCGGAACACATGCTGGCAATTTCGGCGCCGCCTTTATACTGCGTTTTGATCCAGTTAATCAGCGCCCCATTTTTTTGGATGAGCTGATCATTGTAATCTACGGAGGGGATAATAAGTAAATCAGTTTTGTGGATGTCTCCCAGATAGCTGGGGCGTATAGAAAAGAAGCCGTGATCTACTTTCAGTTCCTTCACAAATCCTGCAATCTGTATGTCCATGAGTGGAGGATTCCCCATTGCCTGCCAGTATGCGTGAGCGCCTTTCAGAATCTCAAAGGAGCCGGTAATACTGCTTAGGTTAATGTCGCCGGAAGGAACAATAATGGTAACGTGTTTCATGGATAATCTTTTAGTAAAGATACACTTTTATGTATGTCCAAAATGGCCCGAAATAGTCTTTGTTTTACATGCTGCCAGGCCTCGCTTAGGGCGTTGGCTTTGAGGAGGTAAAAAGTACTGCTGAAGGAGCCACAGGGGGATTACTGCCAAATATATAAAAAGAATTGATTATTTTAGGGAGATATATACCTGTACTTACCATGGAAGATTCATTGTTATCCTTATCAGAAGAAGAAGTAGAATACCCCCATTTAAGCACCCGTGTGCAATCTACTTTTATAGATCTCTTGTTCATAGTCCTTTTAATGTACCTTTTCGGTGTTCTGCTGGAGCTTTTGGGAGAAGTACCAGACAGCGTGCGTATCGGATTATTCGTTTTTGTCTGGATCATCTACGAGCCTTTGTTCACGACTTTCGGATGTACCGTGGGGAACTATATCAAAGGCATACGTGTACGGCGGATAGATAATACAGGAAGACGTATTCCTTTCCATATGGCCCTGGTCCGCTATGTGGTGAAATGCGCACTGGGATGGATTTCGTTTTTAACCATCCATGGTAACAAAGAAAGAAGAGCGATTCATGATCTGGCTGCCAATAGTGTGATGATCCGGCAACAGTAGTGCAGGAGCGGGGATGAAAGTAGCCGAAACACCGGGCTGCTTTCAGATAGCCGTATCAGTTATAAGGAGTTTTTAATGTGAGGGTATCACCAAAATAGCTAACTTTAGTCCTGATACCAGGTTCCATCCCCCTGGTGGTTAGAAAGAGCAATAGCATTGTTAGCCCGGCGAATCTGCATTTTTGTTAATAGTTGCCTCATGGTTACCACTTTTGCCGTATTGCCGGCACTACATCTGCAACGCTATATAAAGCGTTATTGTCTCCGGGAAATAGATACGCAAGGGGCCGAGCTGCTTAAACCGCTCCTGGCCAGTGATGAATCTATTTTAGCATTGGCATTAACTGATACGCCGGCATCTTATCATACCAATGGTAACAGCAGCATGATAGACCTCCGGGATCGCCATTTATTCGGACTACAAACAGCTTTCAACGGATACCAGATTTTTAAAGGCCAGTATAAACTACTCTGCATTGAATTCAACGCCAATGGCTTCTTCTCTCTTTTCAATGTGCCGATGACACATATCAGAAATAACTTGTGGAGTTTTGATGATATTATCGGGGAAAACCTGTTTTACCTGAACGAACAGTTATACAATACCCGCCACTTTTCCGGCATCGTAATGCAGCTCGATCGTTTCTTTACCTGCGCGCTGCAACGCCGCTCCGGATCAGGAAAGTACACGGAACAAATCTCMTGGGCCTATCACCATTTATGCCGTGATTATACCGCCGAAGTGCCGCAGATAGCCAAGGTCGCCAATATGAGCCTGCGCAATTTTGAACAGAAATTTACGGAGCAGGTAGGCATGACACCCATCTTACTGAAAAGAATCAGACGTTTCCAGAAAGCGGTAGCGCTGAAAGCGCAACAACCCGGTCTTTCCTGGACTTCCATTGCATACGACTGCGATTATTTCGACCAGATGCATCTGATCAAAGACTTCAAAGCGTTTAGCAGCTTGTCGCCCAGGTCCTTCTTTCAACAAATGCCGCCGCCGGAAGAAAAAATTATTTCCATGTCATCACCAACGGGAACGCCTGTTGCTTCCAACAGATTAATTCATACCAATGGCATCAGATAGCTGCTGCTCCAGCTGCAGGTAGGCCGGCGGACAAATATTCCGGTCAGTAATTTTAAAATTGATGCCATCCGTGGCCTGCATATGAAAGCGTACCTGTGCATTATTATAGGGTACATATACCTGGTACAGCTGCTTTTCGCGGGTATTTACCGGGTGCATATCAAACGTTACTTCCTGCTCTTCCACCTGTACGGAGAAAGTGAATTTCTTTATTACGGGTATTGCCATCGTTGTTGTGAACTAAAGTTGGAGCGCGAAGGTCCGGTATTAAAACAGGAATTACAAATTTGATCTATCATCATAAATATCCATATGCATATTTGTAGAAGTCGCTTATTTGCCGTAAACTTATTGAGTAATAACTAACCCGATGAAAGTCTCTCTTGTACGCGCAGGCCTCAGCACCCTTTGTTGTGTTGGCATGATGTCCCTGGCGAATGCCCAATCCCCGGCTCAGAAACTGGAAAAAATAGATACCGTTTTATCAAATATCCTAAAAGAGGAACACGGTGCCGGTTTTGCCATTGCCGTAGTGGAGAAAGATAAAGTAGTATTTACAAAAGGGTTTGGCTATCGGAATCTTGCCGGCAGGCTGCCGGTTACCCCGCATACACAATTTGCCATTGGCTCCTGTACCAAAGCATTTACCAGCGCATTGCTGGGTAACTTACGCAAAGAAGGTAAAGTAGATTTTGATAAGCCGGCAACTACTTATTTACCGGCACTCGACTTTTCAGATCCTGCCCTGAACTACCAGGTAACGTTGCGTGATATGATGTGCCACAGAACCGGCTTTTCCCGCTACGACCTGGCCTGGTACTTTTTTAATACCAGCTCCCGCGATACGCTGCTGCAACGCATGCACTATATGAAGCCTACGATGCCACTGCGCAGCCGCTGGCAATACAACAACTTCATGTTCATGGTGCAGGGCATGGTAACAGAACGACTCACCGGAAAATCCTGGGAGCAAAATATCACCAGCCAGATTTTTCAACCGCTGGGTATGACTGAATCGTCTATCGGTACCGTGGCGTTAGCAGCTGCACCGGAGCCATCATGGGGGTATATAGCAAACAAAAATAAGAAGGGCGTTACCACGATTGAAGCAACAAAGTATCATCCTATTATCGCGATGGCTCCCGCAGGAGCCATCAACAGCACCGCTACAGATATGGCCAAATGGCTCATTACCTGGATCAACGAAGGGAAATATGCGCAAAAAGACGTGCTGCCAGCTGATTATGTAAACGAAGCAATTTCCTCGCAAATGGTCATGGATTCCGGTACACCTGAGGCGGAAGCACCATATATACAATTTGGTAACTACGGTTTTGGTTGGATGATGTATGCTTACCGCGGCCACTACCGTGTGGAACATGGCGGAAATGTAGACGGATTTACGGCGCTGACTACCTTTTACCCCACGGATAGTATTGGCATTGTTGTCCTCAGCAATCAGGGCTATTCCAAGATTCCATCCAGGGTAATTAATGCGGTGTCCGACCAGCTCTTCGGGGTAGCCACCCCTCCGAAAAAGGAAGATGCCCCAACAGAAGATACCAGCAAGCCTTATGTGGATACCAGTTTTAAAGCGCATCCAGCTACCCATCCTATATCTGCTTTCACAGGCGTGTTTCGGAATAATGCTTTCGGCGACCTGAATATCTATCAGAAAAAGGATTCATTATTTGTGGGACTACCGGACTTTACCTGGCACCTTTATCATGAAGACTATGACATTTATATTCCTTACGATGCTGCTGACACCGCGATTAACCTTAATGAAAAATCCAACATACGTTTCCAGTTTTTGATGAATACTACGGGAGATATTGACCGCGTGAGTTTCACCTATGATCCGTCCGGTGATCCGGTGATCTTCGATAAGCAATTGCCTAAAGTAGAGATAGCCGCAGCCGCTTATGCACAGTACACGGGCGTTTACCGTATAACCGGTACGGCCATCACGATCAAATTATCTGATAACAAAGTGTTATCGATGGAAGTGCCGGGCCAGCGTACTTATACGCTGGAACCTGTTGATAAAGATGCGTTCAACCTGAAAGGACTGAAAGGGTATAAAGTACAATTTGTGGGAGATGGCAAAGGAGGTATAATCGCGTTGATATCTATTCAGCCTAACGGTAGTTTTCGGGCACTAAAAGATAAGTAACTGCGTATATTGACAGTGGCCCTGCCACTGTCAATATTTAATATTATTTAGCAGCAGTATCGTCCTCCTTTGGTTCTTCTTCCTTAGGCGCTTCTCTTTCTACTACAATACTGCATTCGCCAATCAGCGCGGCTACAGCGCCTACGCCAGCCAGTACGGGGGCAAACAAAACGCCTACCACGCCAAGTGTAAGTGGAAAAGACATTATTTCCTTCCCTTCTTTATCTGCAATACTGATTTTCCGGATATTCCCTTCTGCTATCAGTTCTTTTACTTTTTTTACCAGGTTCTCGCCGTGGAGGGTAAACGTTTCTTTGGTTGTCATAATGATGTATACTTTGGCATTAAGTTATCGAAAATTGTGTAATAACCGTTGATAGGGGAAAGAAAATTTACGGGAGATAAATACCTGTACACGGCTGCTGTCAGTTAAATCGTTGCCGGAACTCCATCGGGGTAACATGGGTTTTCTGTTTAAATAATTTATTGAAAGATTGTGGGTGCTCAAAGCCCAATTCATAGGCAATTTCGCCGACAGACAAATCAGTCGTGCTCAGTTTCTCCATGGCCCTGTCAATGACTTTCTGATGAATGAGCTGTTGCGTATTTTGTCCAGTAAGCATTTTGAGCAGGCTACGCAGGTAGGTGGGCGACATATGCAGCTGATCTGAAATATACTGCACTGTAGGCAATCCTTTGCTGATCAGGTCTGGATCGTTGAAGTAATCGTTGAGCAGCTTTTCCAGTTGTTCCAGTACCTGATGATTCGCTTTGTTCCGGGTAATAAACTGGCGCTGATAAAAACGATCTGCGTAATTCAGCAGTGTTTCAAGTTGAGATATAATAATGCTCTGGCTAAACCGGTCGATGTTGGTATGATACTCCTGCTGAATGTTGTCAATGATTTGCCTGATTTTTAATTCTTCTTCTCCAGAAAGGAACAACGCTTCATGTACTGAATAACCGAAAAATTCATATTGCCGGATAGCGGTCGCCAGCGGCGTATTCCACAGGAAGTCCGGATGTATCAGCAACATCCAGCCAGAAGGATTTTGATATCCTTCTTTTTTTTCAATCCGTAATACCTGTTTGGGAGCCATGAAGAACATGATGCCTTCATCAAAATCATAGTCTTGCTGCCCATACTGGTATTTATAGTTCATCCCTCTTTTAATAGAGATATTGTAGAAATCAAAAATCAGGCTTTGTGTACCCAGCTCACCTGATTGATCCATGTCATCGAAATTGATCACACTGATCAGCGGATGTTTGGGTTTCGGTAGTCCACGCAAGGCATGATATTCCGATATAGTTTTGATGTGGCGCGGTGTAGTCATGGTGACATCAGTTAATAAACCACGCGGCCACGATACCTCAGGTGCCGTTGCCGCGTGGTAAATGTACGTGTTTTACTTGTTTGCCGGGAAATAGATCTCACCTTCCATATCTTCCAGCAACGTGCTGTGCCGGGGAGTCCAACCTAAACTTTGTCGGGTGAATTCACTGGAAACGAGATTGTTGAATTGGGCAAAATGTGAAAACCAGGTAAAGTGGTCCGCCACTTCTTCCGGCTGCAGGGATACTACCGGCAGATCTAGCTTTTTACCAATCACAGTCGCAATGTTTTTAAAAGGAATACCCTGCTCTGCTACGGCATGATAATACGTGCCGGGGGCCGCCTCTTTTTCCAGGGCAAGGCGAATCAGGTTCGCTGCATCCCGTTTATGTACGGATGGCCACACATTAGTACCTTCCAGTATCATGGCTGATTTACCTTTGTCTTTGGCAATGCCGCCCAACAGGGTGATAAAGCCCGGATCATTTTCTCCATGTACAATAGAAAGCCGGATGATAACGGTATGCACTCCTTTTTCGGCCAGTCGGTTGGCTGTCTTTTCGGAGATGGTACGTGGCGCATTTTCATGTGTAATGCGGTCTTGCTCGGTTACCAGCCCGTTTTTGTGAATGATAGCAGTGCCGGAAGCAATGAGAAATGGGCGCGTGGTGCCGGCCAACACTTCACCCATCGCTTCAATCGCTTTTTCATCAACGGCGCACATGGCGGCGAAATTTTTAAAGTCATGGATAAAGCCCAGGTGGATGACGCCATCTGCCGCCGCTGCGCCGGATTTCAGGCTTTCCACGTCGTTGAGGTCACCCCGGTGTGGCACCGCTCCCAGCGCAGCGATTTTTAAGGCTGCTTCCTCTGAACGTGCCAGTCCTGTTACCTGATGGCCTGCTGCCAGTAATTCTTCCACTACTGCCATGCCTATGAAGCCACTGGCTCCTGTTACAAATACTTTCATCTGTTTGTGTTTTATATCACAAAAGTGGCCGGAAATTTCACGGTATTTGTAGCCGGAACGCGGGTTGTTGTATCCAAAAAAAAATCAGGTCAGAGAATAGGCGAGAAGCTGTTGGCAGTCAATGTTTCGCGGGAAAGCGTTTCCGCCTGTTCATATGCCTTATTGAATAAAAAAGGTCCCATACTGGCTCTGCTTACGCCCAATTGCCGCAGTACATCGAAATCCGGTAAACCCGGTATACACATCACATTCAGCGGCAATGAAGTGTTACTGATGGCCACCGTGATATCTGCCGGGGCGCTGATGCAAGGGAGAAAAATACCATCTGCCCCATTACTTTCATATATCTTTAACCGGTCTATGGTCTCAGATTGTTTGTCAGTCACGTTCAACAGAAAGGTATCACAACGTACATTCACAAACAACGACAAATTTTCTTCCTGCAACTGCTTTTTGATATAAGCGATGGTTTGGGCAAATACCCGCGCATCTTTCAACACCCTGCCACCGGCGCCTATGATAGAATCTTCGATGTTAATCCCTGCCACACCCAGTTGTACCAGTTGACGAATATTATTGAAGATGGCTTCATGCGTGCTGCCATATCCCATTTCTATATCTACCGACAGCGGTACCTGTAATACGGCTAACATCCGTTGAATCACAAAAAGATAATCGCTGAAGGGCATTTTTTCGCCATCATCATAACCCAGGGCGCCCGCAACAGCCGCACTGGAGGTGGCTACTGCCGGGAAATCGGCTTGCTGAAAACCAGCGGCGCTTTTCGCATCCCAGGCATTGGGAATAATCAATAAATCGCCAGATTGGTGTAAGGCTTGGAATTTTTCGAAATTAGAAGACATGTTGAATAAATTTTATGCTGATATAATGATTAATAGCACAAAATTATTCCAGGGAAGGCAGTCCGAATTGTACAAATCGGAACAGTTAGTTATTCGCTACGGCCAATGTAACCGGCGATGTTTCCTTCGCATAGCCGGAAGGGGTGTAGCCGGTAAAGGATTTAAATTCTCTGATGAAATGAGATTGGTCAAAATAACCACAATCGTAAGCGATATCCGTAAGCGATACCTCTTTTTTGATCAACAGCTGCAGGCTGTGCTGGAAGCGGTTAATTTTGCTATAGAGCTTAGGGGTAAGCCCGGTATATTGCAGAAATATTTTTTGAAGATAACGGGACGTAATTCCATAGCGGGCGGCCACGTTGTCGATATTATCAAAGAAATCATGCCGTTGTATTTCACGCATCACGTCATTCACTACTCCTATTTTACGACCACTTTGAGTAGAAATGGCGAGGCGCTGCAACAGAAAATTTTCTACCAGCGAAATCCGTGTATCCCACGACGTTATATCCTGCAGCCTGGCATACAAGGCTTGCACTACCTTGTCGGCGCAATCGCGGAAATCTATTACCTGGTTGTTGAACAAGTCCACCGGGTCCCGCAAAAAGATGGCGGCTGCATGYGGATAAAAGCGAATGCCCAGCATCACGTTTCGACCGACGGATTTAATCACCAGCGGGCGTGTGATTTGTCCCCACAACTCAACAGGGGGCGTGGTCACAAACGTGTTATTAGCGGCCGTTTGCCAATGTCCGCTGCCGAGGTTGAAAATAATTTCTACGCAGCCACTGGGAAATACAGTGTCGTCAAAAGCCGCAGTAGTATCCGACTCATAGATGTAATAGCATTTTATGTAGGGGGCTAATGGTTTGCTGGGTTTTATTTCATGATATCTCATTTGGGTGCAGTATTCTTAAAGATACGTAAAGGAGCGGAAAGCAAAAAGCAGAAAGCAAAAAGCTATTGTGGCGATTGATCAAAGCGTATATAATATTCGCAATAATCAATCGCCACAATAGCTTTTTGCTTTCTGCTTTCTGCTTTTAGCTCAATTTCCAATTGGGCCTCTCAAAGTGACACGTATATCCATGAGGGTGCTTCTGCAAATAGTCCTGATGCTCTTCTTCCGCATTCCAGAAATCGCCGGCAGGCGCTATTTCTGTGATGATTTTTCCCGGCCATTTTCCGGAGGCGGTCATCTCTGCAATTAAAGCCTGTGCAGTGGCTTGCTGCGCTTCATTGAGATAAAAAATGGCGGAACGGTAAGAGGTCCCGATGTCGTTGCCCTGCCTGTTTTTGGTGGTAGGGTCATGAATCTGAAAGAAATATTCCAGTAGTTCGCGGTAAGATATCTTTTCCGGATCAAATGTAATTTCAATGCCTTCGGCATGTGTACCATGATGACGATAGGTGGCATTTGGTACGTCGCCGCCGGTGTATCCCACCACAGTATGCAGTATGCCCGGACGGTGGCGGATCAGTTCTTCCACCCCCCAGAAACAACCGCCGGCAAGAATGGCTTTTTCACTACCCATATAGCTGTTCGTTTAAATGTTTATGTTGCCCGATTCGCGGGCCACAGCTTACGAAAATAAACATAATCCCGGACTCGCGAAAATCGTCTTATTGGTATACTTTTACCCAGTCTACAATCATTTGTACAGGCAACGTGGCAGGATCTACCTTGCCTACCCAGTCGCCACCCAGCTGCTGATCTATCAGGATATAAAAAGGCTGATCATATGGCCATTGGGAAGGATCTACGCCTTTCACGCGGGGATAGGTAAAAGTATCTTTTCCATTGACGGTAAATACAATACGATCGGGGTACCAGCTGATGCCATAGGTGTTGAATGCCTGTGGGTCTACAGCCGCGGTGCCACCATGCGGCGGGTTCGCAGTTTGTTTCAGGTCCAGCGTATAGTAGGAGTGGGTAGTTTGATAAATCAGTTGTTCGTAGTTCAGGTGCTCCATGATATCAATTTCTCCATTCCGCGGATATTTGCCATACTTATCTGTTTCCGCGAGCATCCACATGGCTGGCCAGGCGCCACGGGCGCATTCCAGCTTGGCGCGTATTTCAATCCTGCCATATTGAAAGGCAAACTTTCCTTTGGTATAGATACCACCGGTGAGGAAGGGACGGGGATCTTTTTGTGTATCCGGATTGTTAATGCCGCGGAGGTATATCTTCCCACTATCTATCCGGTAACATTGGTCATCACTCGTCATATGTTTGCCCCAGGCGGCATTATTGGGCGGAATACGGGTCCATTTGGTAGTATCCAGCGCGGGTCCATCAAAGTTGTCCTGCCATACCAGTTTCCACTGCTTATTTTGCCGACCGGCTTTTTGCGTATAGAGGTATCCGTTTTTACCTTGCCGTTCTGTTACCTTACATGCGGAAAAGGCTGCCAGGAGTGCCAGCAGGAGCAATGCGTTCTTTTTCATGATCACCGGGTTGTTTTTCCAGCTACTTCATTGCAGGTGGAAGTAATGCAAATATAATTGCTGCCACCTGTTTTTTCCAGGTACATTATTTATCTGTCCGAAATGGTGAGGCTGGTAACTTTTCCCGGTTATACAAATTCGGGTTGACCGGGTTGTCAGAAAAAGCGTAGCGAACGTAAGCAGGATGCGGTATTTCGTCACTCCACACCTTTATTTTATCACCCGCTATTGCGGTCTGTGCCCACACAAATTTTTTATCCACGCCCGCAATTTCAAAAGTAGCGGGTGCTTCGCCATCGGCGGTAATGAGTCCTCCACCAGTTTGGGTAAAGCTCACCACGATGCAGTGATCTTCCACTACGGCAGATTGATACAGGGGGCCGCTGTATATCACCGGTTCCCCGTACGCTACTTTCCGCGCTGCCAGTGCCAGGCGTTCGCCTACGTCTTTTTTATTGTCGGGATGGATATCATTCCATTCACCGAGATCAATGGCAACGGCCATCGCAGTATGCGGCACCGCAAGCGCCTGCAACTGCGCATCTCTCAGCAGTGCCCAGTTACTTTCCACCGGCCAATAGTTGTAATCCATGAAGCCGGGTAATTGCACGTAAAGAAAAGGCAATGATTCCTGTGCCCATCGGGCCCTCCAATCGTAGATCAGGGTGGGGAGTAGTTGGCGGTATAAATCAGGTTGACTGGTATTTGCTTCTCCCTGATACCAGCAGATTCCTTTGAGGGTATAAGGGGTAAGGGGTGCTACCATGGCATTGTACAGCGCTGCCGGTTGATGAGATAAATCTATGCGATTACTTTTATTGGCAGATGGTGGAAATGCTACGCCTACTTTATAGGCCCAGTCGCCTTTTAAATCAATACTATCCTTGTCTGTAAACAGCGAGTAGGGCTTATCCGGTACAAATCCGCCTTTGCCGGCGGTATTAGTCACACGTACTACCAACAGGTTCCTGCCGGCTTTCAACAGGCCAGCCGGCACGGTGTAGCGGCGTTGCGGATATTGGTAGGCGGTACTGCCTACCTGCTGACCGTTAATATAAAGTGCGTCGGCATCTACAATACGCCCCAGAAAAACGCGGGCGGCCTGTCCGGCCATCGTGGCCGGTAGCATGATTTCGCGGCGATACCATACTACGCCGTTCAGGTCTTTTAGTCCCTGATCTTCCCAGTAGCCGGGGATATGGATATTGCGCCAGCCGGTGGCAATATAATCCGGTTGATACCAGGTAGGAGTAGCCGTTAACCCGGCATCAGGAGGTGGTGCAGGGAAGGGCGTGGTGGCCGGTTGTGCGCCAGCTGTTTTGTTTTTTTCGATGAGCGCCTGTTGCGCCGGAAAATTTTTGAGCCCTTCTTCACTGGTCCATGCCTCTATCGGTGTGCCACCTACGCTGGCATTGATGATGCCGATAGGCACTTTATATTGTTCGTATAATTTTTTGGCGAAGAACCAGGCAACAGCAGAGAAGGCCCGTATATCGGCCTGCACCGCGGGCTTCCAATAACCCGTGGGTAAATCGGTTTGTGGACCGGCAACGTTGTTAAGTGTAGGGACCAGAAACTGCCGGATCTGTGGATCATTGGCTTCCCGGATATCACGGGCGTAGGTTACATCGTGAATGCCCAGCTGGTGCACCATGTTCGACTGCCCGCTGCAAAACCATACATCGCCGAAAAGAATATCCCGTAGCGTAAGTTGATTGATGGTGAGCGTGTATGGGCCACCAGCTTTAGTGGGCGGCAAATACAGTGCCCAGTTGCCGCTGGCATCGGCTGTTGTCGTATAGGCCTTACCGTTAAAACGGACGGTCACTTTTTCTTTGCCGGATGCCCAGCCCCATAATTTTACTTTTTCATCCCGTTGCAAAATCATGCTGTCGCGTACGAGCCGGGGAAGTTTTACCTGTGCGATGGTTTTACTGAATACGCAACAGCAGAGGGGAAGAAGGAGCCATTTTTTCATAACGTGTTATTGTCAAATTGTAATATCAGAAACCGATGCTGTTGCCGCCATCTACAGGCAGCACTACACCGGTAATAAATTTAGCCGCGTTGCTGGTCAGGAAGTACGCAGCTTCGGCAATGTCGGCGGGTTGTCCCATGGTGCCCATGGGGGTTCTGCCAAATACTTTCGCTTTTCTTTCCGGATCACTGTTGAGCGCTTTGGCGGTCATATCGGAATAGATGAATCCGGGTGCAATGGCATTGACGCGGATACCCTGTGGCGATAACTCCACCGCCATGGCGCGGGTCATCCCATCGATGGCCGTTTTGCTGGCGGAGTAAGCAATTACTTTTGGCAGGCCATACTGCGCTGCCATGGAGCTGATATGAATGATACAACCACTGCTTTGCAATTGCATATGTTTTACTACTTCCCGGCTCATGGTGAATACGGCGGTAAGATTCGTCAGGATGACCTGCTGAAACTCATCGTCTGTGACGGCGGTAAAGTCTTTTTTCATATTGGTGCCGGCATTGTTCACCAGTATATCAATAGTGCCATATTGATCAGCTACCGATTGTACAAAGGCAGGTATGGCGGAAAGATGGGTCACATCTATGGCGATGGCCTTGCAAAGTGGCCCCAGTTGTTGTTGTGCGGTATGCAGCCGCTCCTCATTTCTTCCCGCAATAACTACCTGTATACCTTCCTGCACAAATTTTTCGGCAATGGCGAGGCCCAGTCCGGAGCCACCACCGGTAACAATGGCTACCTTTCTTTTTGTTGCTGTCATCATCTTTTTACCTACTTATTTTAAATGCCCGGTGCAAACGGGAATTGCAGCTGTTTATAATACTCCAATGTATGATCCGGTTTTTCATAAGCTGCCGGAATGGGCATGCCGTGAATGCTTTGAAAATATAGCACACAGGCATTCCGCCACCAGAGCGCTTCTTTATGTTGAATAGTCAGTAGCATACGCACTTGTTCAAACCGTTGTTGATCTACGTAAGGTTGCAGGGATTGCCAGGTAGTTTGCAGGGTACCGGTTTTCGCAGCGCCGGTGTAGTATTGATAGCAGAGTTCTTCCCATAAATTTCTGCCGCTTTTCATCTGGAATGTCCATGGTACATGATGAAACCATAAAAGATATTTTTCATCACAGGTGTTGGCATGGTTCCATTGCTGCTGTACGGGAGGCTGATATTGCGCGAGGGCGTTACTGCCTGTGGCGGTGCGGTTGAAGCCAATGCTGAGGCTATCCGCTTTGTGGTAGTACACAGGATTCCATTCAGGGCGACTCAAATTATTGATCCAGGGAGCGGGCCCGTAATGGTGACTGGTACCCATGATATGATGCAGTCCTAACGGGTTCGCATATTGTACAAACAGGTCTCTGCTTTCCAGCATGAGCCGCGATGCTGTTTTCAGAAAAGCAGGGTTGTTCGACCAGGTCATGCGCAGCCATTCGTCCGCAATTTGTTCGCTGGAGAGGGAGTGATCCCAGGCGAGGCGGCCGAGTGCGTACCAGTTGGCTTGTGCAAAGGGATGTCCGCACCAGTTGATATCGTTGCCGATGTTGGCTACGCCGGCCATACCGGTTAGTGGATGGGCATCCAGGCTGCCATCAATGACTTTAGCCACGGTGCTGCCTTTCCCTTTGGCGTAGGTATCACTCTCCAATGTTTCTTTAAATAGTGGTGCCAGAAAAACGAGATGCGTGCCTTGCCCGAGGTATTCCTGTGTTACCTGGAATTCCATCATCAGCGGAGTGTGTGGCATGGCGCCAAACAGTGGATGGAAAGGCTCCCGGGGCATGAAGTCGATGGCGCCGTTTTTCACTTGTACCATCACGTTAGGCCGGAACTGGCCGTCTAAAGGAACAAAGTCGTTGTATGCCTGGGTGTGCCGGTCTGCCGGGTTATCGTGACTGTATACGAATGCGCGCCAGATGATCATGCCGTGAAAAGGTGCGATGGCATCTGCGAGCATATTAGCGCCTTCGGCATGACTCCGGTGATAGTCCTGTGGACCGGGTTGTCCTTCGCTGTTGGCTTTTACGAGGAAGCCGCCGAAGTCGGGGACATAGGTATAGATCTCTTTAATTTTTTCTTTCCACCATTGTCGTACTCCCGGGTCCAGTGGGTCTGCGGTTTTGAGGCTGCCAATGTTCATGGGGGCGCTGAACCTGGCCGTAAGAAATACCTTGATGCCATAGGGGCGGAATACATCTGCCAGGGCTTTTACCTTTTCCAGGTAGGCGGGTGTGAGCACGGTGGCGTTGGCATTTACATTGGTGATCACGGTGCTGTTGATACCAATAGAAGCGTTGGCCCTGGCATAATCTATATATCGCTGATCGATGTAATCGGGCAGGGTATGCCAGTTCCAGATAGAGAAGCCGGCATAGCCTCTTTCCACGGTTCTGTCGAGGTTATCCCAGTGATTGAGCATACGCAGGCGCAGCTTCGGTGCGGAAACAAAGGGCTGTGCGGGAAGGGGTTGTTCCGTTTGGAGCAGTCGCAGTAAATGAAAGGCGCCGTATAGTACGCCCTGATCGGTGTTGCCGGCAATGAGTATGCACTTTTTCTGATTGACCAGCGTAGTGGTGATCACGAAACCTTCTTCCCCGGCTTGTTGCAGCTGCGTATAGAGGTGAGCGTTATGAATCAGTGAAGAGGAGGTGGGCGTGCCTGCTATGATGGCGCCATCGCGGTTGGGTGTGGTGCGGAAGGCAGGTGTTATCTGTAATAAGCCCGACAGGCCTTTAGTCAGCTCTTCTTTTACAAGGCGCATGGTAACGGAAGATCCGCTGACAATAAGGGTATTGGCTTGTTGGCGGTAGGAGGTGAGGAGAGATGGGGAAGTAATCCGTGTGTACCGGAGCCACAGTTCATACCCGTTTTCTCCTTTGGCAGTAAGGAAATAACAGAGGCAGATTAGCCATAACGTGGTTTTCTTCATACAACAATTTTATTGGATGACGATGTTGGTTGCCCGGATGCTGATAACGGTAACGACTATCTGTTTTTAGTGACCGGCTATCGTTTTTCTTTTCCGGTAATATCGTAAAATAAGCACTTTTTACGTATTATTTTCGCAATCGGTTGCGTAAATATCTTAAAAAAATTTTATCCCCGCAATTTGTTTTTGAGAGAAGAGGTTCTGATCACGAGGTCGGCCCGGAGGGTAATGGCATTGGTGCTATACAGGTCACTGATGCCTTTGAGATGATTTATGAGATAGGTGGCGGCGGTATGCCCAAGGCTTTCACCGGGATACTCCACGGTAGTAAGGTTGGGCTCAATTACCCGGCTGATGGGGTCATTGTTAAAGCCGGCGAAGGCGATGTCTTCCGGAATACGCAGACCGGCGGCTTTCAGCGCCAACATACAATACACAGCGGCGGTATCGTTGGCGGAAAATACAGCATCGGGGCGTTCCTTGGCCGGCAGGTCCAGTATGTACCTGGCGGCATCCGTACCTGCCTGCTCCGAAAGGCTGCTGGTCAGGTGCCACTTTTCTTTCACAGGTAAATGATGATCCCGCAACGCCTGCTGGTAGCCGTTAAGCCTTTCCTGGTATACATTGCGTAGCAGGTTGCCACCCAGGTGCATAATTTTTACGCAACCCTGGGCAATCAGGTGTTTGGTAATATTATAAGCTGCCTCGTAATTATTAATACCTACCGCCATGCTTTCATCGTGCTGATAAATACGGTCGAAGAACACCACCGGTATTTTCTTCCTGAAGAAGGATTCCAGGTGCTGAATAGTTTGGGTATTGGAAGAAAGGGAGATGAGCAGGCCATCTACCCGCTTATTAAACATCGTGGCCGCATTGCGCTTTTCTTTCTCCACGTCCTCGAGCGACTGCGCTATAATCAGGTTGTAGCCGTGGCGGTTGGCCGCATCTTCCATACCCGCAATGGCGGACGACATAAAGTGACTGTTCAGTCGCGGTACCAGCACCCCCAGCGTATTGGTCTGCCGGCTTCTCAGGCTGCTGGCGAAGGTGTTAGACTGATACCCCAGTAACTTCGCCGTTTCCTCAATTTTCTTGCGGGTGCTTTTACTGATCATAGGATTGTTTTTCAATCCCCTGCTCACAGTGGCCGCCGATACATTCAGGTACTTAGCGATATCATATATAGTTACTTCCCGGTCGTCTGACATTTATTGATAGCTTGTTCTTCAAAGGAAATGAACTTTTTTTGAATAAAAAAATGCAATCGGTTACGTAAAATCGTTTTTTTCTTATATTCGTTCTCAAGAACCAAGGTCCATAGATACGCCAGCGAGTAAAAGTTCACGTAAAACGCCCGTTATGAAACGATATAATTACGATGTAGTAGCCTATCGTCTATTATGCAGGTCCACGCTTGCAGCCGTCCACTGTTGATGGTGATATAGTGGGTTGGCGTTGGTGATTGTCCGTATGAAGAAGGGCGCCCCAGGTCCGGTTACCATTCATTTTAAATGCATCTTTTTAAATCACTTCATTAAACAGTCAGTTATGTTCATGCAGGAAACCATGCGTTGGTTTGGACCACACGATATTGTTCGTTTAAGCGATATCCGGCAGGCCGGATGTGAAGGGGTGGTGACCGCGCTGCATCAGATCCCCGTAGGGGAAGTATGGCCTGTGGCTGATATCCGGGAGCGAAAGGCAATGATTGAAAAAGAAGGGATGAGTTGGACGGTGGTAGAAAGTTTGCCTGTTAGTGAAGATATTAAACGGCAAAGCGGCGATTATAAAACGCATATCGCCCATTACAAAACGAGTTTACAGCATCTGGCTGCGTGCGGGATAAAAGTGATTACCTATAACTTTATGCCGGTGATGGATTGGGTGCGTACCGACATCAGTTACACGCTGCCCTCGGGTGGAAAAGCGTTGTACTTTGAGCGTGCGGCGTTTATGGCCTTTGATCTTTTTATGTTGCAACGGCCGCATGCTGAAAAAGATTATACGGCGGCGGAAATAGCCACGGCGGAGCATTGGTGGTATACTCATACGGACACAGAGAAACAGGTGGTGTTTCACAATGCGATGTTGGGGTTGCCCGGAAGTACCGGCCGCTTTACGCCCGCTGAAATACTCGCGGCACTGAACACCTATCAAGGAATAGATACGGCGGGATTAAAAGCGCACCTGTTTTATTTTTTAAGCGAAGTGGTGCCGGTAGCGGAATCGTTGGGCCTGAAAATGGCCGTGCATCCGGATGATCCACCGTACCCGGTGTTGGGGTTGCCGCGCATTGTAAGCACCGCACAGGATTTACGGGAAATAGTGGCATCGGTTCCTTCTCCGGCCAATGGACTTTGCTTTTGTTCCGGCTCGCTGGGAGTGCGCCCGGACAATGATTTGCTGAATATCATTGCGGAGCTGGGAGCACAGATCCATTTTTTACACCTGCGCAATACACGGCGGGATGCGCAAGGCAATTTTTTTGAAGCAGATCATTTGAATGGTGATGTAGATATGGTAGCAGTGGTACGGGCACTGTTGTTACTGATGACAGAAAGAAAGGTGGCATTACCGGTAAGACCGGATCATGGTCATCAGTTGCTGGATGATCATACCAAAAACACGTACCCCGGCTATTCGGCTATTGGGAGGCTCAAAGGGCTCGCGGAATTGCGGGGCCTGCAAAGAGGTCTCGCCAGTATATTATCTTAGTTAAATCTGCCGGGTAAGCGCATTTTTACTGGTTTTTTTCTATAGCAGTGTCGGTCTTGTCAATGATGTTGTTGAAAAAGGAGGTATTTTGCAGGTTGATTCTGACTACAAATTTGATAAATAGTATTAATATGTCTATAGGAGAAAATGTAAATGCCAACCAGAGCGGAGATCCCTATGAAAATTTTCGGTCGTTGTTACAGCAGTCCATTGTATTTCCCACTGAGTATACTTTTAAGTTCATTATAAAAGCAGAAGAAGCGAAGATAACGGAACTGAAGGCGATGTTTGTCAATGTAGCAGCAAAGATCACGGAGACCAATTCTTCCGGTGGAAAATATAAATCATTCACCGTATTGGTGCCCGTTCAGAATGAAGAGGAAGTGATTACTTATTATAAGCAGGTAGCTACCATCGATTCCGTAATTATGTTATAAGGAATAGGGAGGAGGTAATGTGTGTGAACGAATTGTTATAATATTGACATTTTTCGATGTATTGGATGGTTGAATACGCCAAAATCACTACTTTCGCTGCCTTATATATAATAGCTAATCGAAATTTATGAAGCAAACAGTACCAGCTTTAGCCCTGCTGCTTTCCTTGGCAGCCTGTGGTGGTGCTTCGACTGAACAGACGAAGACCGAAGACAAGAAAGAAGCAGCTGCCACTACCGGCGCAGCTTATGCAATTGATACCGTTACCAGCGCCGTACAATGGCGTGCTACACACAAAGGTGGTTTCGCTCCACGCTTTGGTGCGATCAAGGTAACAAATGGTAGCCTCAATGTTGACAACGGTGCAGTTACCGGTGGTAGCTTTGATGTAAACATGAACAGCCTGACTACTGATCCAGCTTCTGTAACTGAAGCAGGTAAAAAGTCAACCGACCTGGATGGTCACCTGAAAAGCGGTGATTTCTTTGATGCAGCAAAGTATCCTACTGCTAAATTCGTCATTACTGCAGTTGCGCCTTACGATAGCGCTAAACAGAAAAGCCTGTTGCCTGGTGCTACTAACCTGATCAGCGGTAACCTGACCCTGAAAGACAGCACCCTGAACATCACTTTCCCTGCACAAATCGCAGTAAACGGTAACGATGTTACTGCTAATGCTAAATTTGTGATCGACAGATCTGCATGGGGTATCAGCTACAAAACAGAAGGTAGCCCTGAAAACTGGATGATCAGCAAAGAAGTTGAAATTGGTTTCAGCGTAAAAGGAACTAAGAAATAATTCAGCTGCGCAAGCAACTGTATGGAATAAAAAACGCCCCACAGCATTAGCTGTGGAGCGTTTTTTATATAAATCTATTTGTGTTCACCACGGAAATAATAGTAGCGGATCACGATCACAATAGGTATGCCCAGTGCCAGCCAGGAAAATACGTCCCAATAACTATCTCCCACCAGCGCTGCAATCAGGCCAGCGAGGGACAGCAAAGCTATCAGCAATGGCATGCCCCATAACCGTAAAAATGGATTATTCTTCATCATCGCTTGTTGTTTGGTCACTTAATCTGTTCCATTGAAGTTTGGCGGCTTTTCTGCGGGCAAACCAAAGATAGAGTCCTGTAATCAGTACGATGATAGCACCGGCATCGAAAACTGCCCAGATGATTTTCAGTGGCATGCCGCCGTAGTCGCCGAAATGCAGCGGTTCAGACAGGAACAGGGTATTCACATACCAGGGCATACGCCGCGCATCTGTTAATACACTTGTTTTGGCATCTACCAATGCCGGCATCAGCAACCGGGCTGTAAGTGGCGTATTTCCCCGCATAAACACCGCATAATGATGTTTGCTGGAAAACATGGTGCCCGGGTAAGTAATAATACGAGGCTCCATATGCGGCGCTGCTTTCTCCGCTACGGCCAGGGCGCTGTCCAATGAGCTAAGCTGACCGGTCAGCGGCGCCTGTTGCGCATAAGGCGCTACCATCTCCTTTAATTGTCCCTGTTGCCATATTGCCAGCACCACATCAGACAGCGTATTGATAATGCCTGTGAGTCCTACTACACTTAACCAGGCCAGCGTCACAATGCCTAACAGGTTATGAGTATCCAGCCATTTTAACCGTTTCGATTTGTATTGCCGCACCATACCGAAGTCGTATTTTTTCATGATACGCCCGTACAGTACCACACCGGAAACAATGGCAATCATAAACAGTATCCCCATAATACCGAGAAAGAGTTTTCCGCCGATACCGAGAAACATATTCATGTGGATCTTTAAAATGGTAGCCATCAGTCCATCGGTAGTAGGTTTGTCAAGTACCTCGCCGGTATATACATTGAGCATGGCGTACTTGCTTCCTTCCGGTGGCGCATCCGGCCTCGCGGCGAGGTCGAATACAATTTTATTTTTGTTGTCCTCGTCCCAGAATATATACCGTATTTTTTCAGCCGGATATAGTTTGCCGGCAATAACGGCTAATGAATCAAGGCTTAATTGCTGCGCGCCTGCAGGTGTTTCTGCAACTACTTTTTTTTCCAGTACGGCATCCAGCTCATGATGAAAAATCAAGGGAAGCCCGGTAATACAAAGCATGAGCATGAACAACGTGCAAATGAGGCTGGTCCATTTATGCCATTGAAACCAACGTTTGGCGGTTTTAATGTTCATTGATTGAAAATATTTATCGATACTAGTTATCTAATCTTATAAATCCGGATACCAGACCTCCATCACTGATATTGAAGGCAGCAGCGGCTGTGTTGGTGCTTTCGTTTAACAGATAATAGCCATTTTCTTTTGTAACGCTGTTGGCTACCCACAGATAAATTTTACCATCTATTAAGGTGATGCATTGTTCATTGGAATGGGCATACCTGGTTTTAGGAACACCGGTTATTTTCGTTTGTTTCAACGTATTGACGTCAATGGCATAGTAGTCCCAGATAGGCGTACCCAGGTTGGAAAAATCAGGTGCAAGCGGGTTGGCAGGAAGCTGTACATATATTTTTCCATTTTTTACCAGCGCCGTACCAATGCTGCTATGCTGCTGATAGGTATCTGCTTTTAAGATCCAGTTCGCATCAAAATCTGTTTCTCCTTTTTTGATACGGATCACCGCACTATTGGTAATGCCTTCATTAAAGCCGGTGTAATAGAAGTACAGGGCGCCATCATCACCTAATGTCCACATTTTATTAGCGCTGGCTCCCCAGCCGAGTGATTTAAGACCATTGTACTGAATTGTTTTTTCCAGTTTATTGGTGGCGATATCGATCACGGCCAGTTTAATATAGTTCACTACATCATCGCCATAACCGCCTCTTTCAGTGGTACCATAGGTAACGCTTACATATAGTTTTCCTTCTTTTGCGGCAATGATATGCTGACCAATAGCCTGGTAAGCCACGCCCTCTTTTTTCAGAGCGGTAAGATCTATTTCTCCCGTTCTCTGCATGGTGGTAGGATTAAACGTTTGCAGCAGCATGGCGCCTTTCACCGGATCAAGGTAGTAGCCATTGGTAGCGCTTACAATATGAAACATAGCGCCATTGGCCAGGAATCCGGTGCCGGTAATTTTTCCATTGGTGCCCACTTCCAGTTTTTGAATGCCTGCCTCACCGGAAACACTGCTGCGATTAAATATCCATTGACCGAATTTGGTAAAGCCAAAGGCGGTTTTCATTTGAAGTGTATTGGTGCTGATATTACTCAACGATTTTTCAGGCATCTTGGCATAGGCTGTCATATAACCGGTGGTGCCCAAATCAGCTTCGTTCGTAAATACGATATAACCAGGTGCTGCCGGGTTGGTGGTCGGAGAGGAGTCTTTGTCCTTGCTACAGGAGGAAAAAAGTATCGCTGCTGATAATACGCACAAGCCGTGTTTAATAATTTTGTTCATTGTTAATCTTTATTATAGTGAATAGGTAATTTTTACAGAAAAACTGCGACCGGGATTCTGAATTTTGAAGTTGTCGAATACCCGGGCATCAAATAGGTTCCTTGCCTGAAATCCAATGGCATAGGTGGCTTTGGAGGGATAGTAAGTGAAGCCGGTAGTATGGATCTGCTGATCCGGTATCACGTTGCGTGCATCGAGTTTGGTTTTCCCAAACAGGCCGAGAAATCCGCCTGGTTCCATTGATTTGGGAATGTAGTCTACATAGTATTCCCGTACGAAAGAATAATACCAGTATAACTGTATTTTATCTTCTCTGAAAAACAGCTTTTCAATTTTTGCATTCAATCCTGCATTCGCAAAGAAATAAGGTGTATTGCGCAGCCGGGCTTTATGAGTAATGGCGTTATCCGGATTATCCAGGCGAAGATCCTGGTAGGTAAAATTTCCGTTGGCTTGCAGCCAGTGGAAAAGGGTAATGTTAGCATCTGCATCTATACCTGCTCCTCTTACATTTTCAACGTTTTGACTTTGCGCATACATGAAGTTAATCGGCATGAGCATAATCATGTCCCGGGTATGCCGGTAAAAAGCATTTACTTCTGCACTGTAGCGGCCAGGAACCGCCATTTTATAGCCCGCATTAATATTCAGGCTTTTTTCAGGATTCAATTTAAAGTTGGACAGTTTGAGGTTGCCATCTCCAAATAACTCATCCTGTTCCGGTAATCGCAAAGCAGTTTCAACAGATGCCTGTACGGAGGAATAATCATTGATGTTGTATTTAATGCCCTCTGCAATGCCCCAGGCAGTATTGCTGTTGTGAGTCCGTATTTCGTTCCCCTGATAGTCGGCATCGCTGGCACTGGTGTTATAATGAAAATATTTTCCCGCAATACTATTTTGTAGTTTGCTATTAAAGAAAGAAGAAGAAAGACCAGCGGCTACTACCATCTTGCGGTAAGATGCTGGTACAGTGAGTACATCTGTTCCATCTTTAAATTTATATCCCAAAGGATCATGCCCTTCTCTGCCGAAATTGTTGAACACCATATTCAGGTTAAGCGTGTGTTTCGGATGTAACTGGTAGCTGATATTGGTTCGGGAAGTAAAGTATTTAAAGGTGATATCGGATTGGGAACCCCGGTCTGATATTTCCCCGATTTTATTGGAAGACGGCGTAAACTGACCAAACCAGTCGTAATAGCCACGTGCGGTATCTATGGCAGATGAGTGCAGCGTGTTATACACGAAGAATTGATGGATCGACAGCTTATCCTGTAAGAGGCGCTTCTTATATTGTACGGAAGGCACAACGGAGTATTGACTTCCTTTTGCGGCGCCATAAGGTTTGTCCATAGAAGAACCGAACTGAAATTGCCGGTCAATAGCAAAGCCGGTAACGGTAAGTCTTAGTTCATCTGCCCATTTTCTGTTTGAGACACCGGCAAATGCTTCTGCATAATAGTTGGAAAACCGGTTATGAAACAATCTCACGGTATAATCTTTTTTAATACCGGTGGCGGTATCTACCTGTTGAACGTCCGCCTTGTAGTTATTATCTGAATAGTTGTAAAAGGCATTGATACCGGCAAATGATTTTCCGTTGGCCGGCTTGTAATAAGCATTTACAGCCACTCTGTGTGTATTGAAGGAGCCGAACTCATAAGACGCATTAAAGAAGCTTTTGACGTCTTGCGTGGTAATCATATTAATAGCTCCTCCAAGGGCATCTGCTCCCAGGTAAAATGGTAACACGCCTTTATATACTTCTACGCGATCGAGCATATTGGTGGGCACGAGGGAAATATCGAAGCCACCACCGAGGTAATCCAGTGGTATGCCATCTTTAAAATAGCGGACCGACCTGTTCTGGAAGCCATTTAGCATCAGGTTGCTGCGACTTCCTAACCCGCCGGTTTGGCGGATTCTGATGCCGGCCGACCGGTTCATCAGTTCTACCAGGGTAGTGGGTTGTGTTTTATAAGGCGCCGTGCTGATCGCCTGTGTTTTGACAACATTCCCCGGTTTATAGCCCCGGACAGCCACTTCCTCCAGTGTCCGGGAAACACTTTCCAGTACCAGGTTTTGGCTGATGTTGGCGTTGGCGGTGATAGTGATGGGTTTTTCTACCCTTTTATATTCCAGGCCGGCTACTATTAATATATATTGTCCGGCTTTCACCGGGCCAATGTTATAGTTGCCATTTTCGTCTGTTTGTGTACCATAGGTGGTGCCTTTCAGGCCAACGGAGATATAGGGTACCGGTTTACCATTATCGGAGGTAACATGGCCTGTAATGCTGCCCTTTTGTGCGAGCAGCGTAGTAGAAACGGTAAGTAGTAGTACAGTAATAAGAGATCGGATAAACATTTGCAGCATGGAATAATATGCCGCAAAGGTGTAGCCGGATCGCAGTTGATCGTTTACGAAATTGGGAATTCTATTTTAGTAATCCGGAATTTTACAGGAACGACAGATGATGTGTCAACACGTTTTTTTTATGCTGTGATCTCAGGTATAGTGGGTGTGTTGCCAGTATTGCATTTTAATTTTATTATCATTACCTTGGTTCAATCGCTTCAAAACAATTTTGTCAAGCCATGGGTGATCCGGTAGAGGATGGGCATAAAGCCGCCACGTTATTACAGCAGGACGTTACCGGGCTGGAGCTGGTATTCAAAGAAAGCTACGCGGTTCTTCTTGCTTATGCCTGCAAGTATGTACTACGCGAAACAGCTGAAGACATTGTGCAGGATGTGTTTGTACAACTACACCGCAAAGGCTCCTCCCTGCACATTACTACCAATATTAAAAGTTACCTTTTTCGCAGCATCCATAATAGTTGCCTGGACTATATTAAACACCAGGCCGTACACCAGCGTTATGTCAATGCCTCCCTGCCCGCACTCACGGCCGCAGAACTGGACTACTTCAATCCGGATGGCGGCCGGCAAAGTCTGCTGGAGCAGGATAGCCTGGAAGCCAGTGTATGGCAGGCCATAGAAGACCTGCCGCCCAAATGCCGCGAAGTGGTGAAGCTCCGCTACCAGCAAGGACTTAAGACCGGTGAAATTTCAGAAGCCATGGGCATTTCCTCCCGTACTGTAGAAACGCAATTATATAAGGCCATTAAGCAATTAAGGGGAATGATACGCCGTACTCATCTCCTGTTTTCCTTTATTATGATGTAGCAAAGAGTCCTCCCGTTTTATTTTTTTCATTTTTCTTAAAAAAAATTGAAAAAAGCGTACGTAGATATTTCCCCCTCATCGTCTAAATAAAAGACATGTCACTAAACAATACTAACGATTTGGATTATACGATATTAATCAGGTTCATAGATGGGCAAACAACGCCAGCGGAAACGGAGGAAGTCACGGCGTGGTTAGCTGCTTCTCCCGACAACCAGGCGCTGTATTTCCAGGTAAAAGACATCTTTGACCAACAGCTGGCCAGCAGCATTACACCCGCTGAAACTGACCAGAGCTGGGAAAAGGTAATAGCGCAACTGGCAGAGGAACGTGTCACACCAGTAAAACGGCTGGGCTGGATGAAATATGCCGCAGCTGTTTTGATACTGGTACTGGCAGGTGGAGCAGGTACTTATCTGTGGATGAAAAAGACCGTACCACAGACGCCACTCGCAATATTGGTGTCGAAAAAAAATACCGTACAAACCATCCTTTTACCAGACAGTACACGTATATGGGTAAAGCCGGGAGGAAGTGTGAGCATGAAGGAGGGACAAAAAAATATACGCGAAGTATGGTTGGAAGGAAGCGCATATTTTGAAGTAGTGAAGAAAGCCGCTGCACCATTTACCGTACATGCACCGGATATGACCGTGACCGTATTGGGTACAGCTTTCTCTATCAACGATCGCCTGCAACACGCGGCAGTGATGGTAAACTCCGGCCTGATTAAAGCTACCGCTTTCAATAAGGAGTTATTGGTGCATCCGGGTGAAAGAGGGATGGTAACCGATAGCCAGCTACGGATAGACCACGTTAATCCACAGTTATATGCTGCCTGGAAAGATGGAGACTATAAATTTGAAGATACTTCAATCGAAGAAATCAGGGAACTATTGCTTGCCAATTATGGATATGAGGTAAAGGTGATACAGCCACAAAAGTTCCGTGATACCCGTATCAGCGGACGCGTATTAATAACAGATGAAAAGAGTTTATGTAAAGTATTAGGCGCCATGCTGAATGCCTCCGTGCAAAAAGATGGCAACCGGATTATTATTCAACCAAAGTAAGCATCAATTTAAAAATGTATCGTCAAATGTCTGTCAGCTAAGTAGGTAATCTGAATTTTGCTGCATTGAAAATCCTAATGTTGCCGCCTGATCATACAGGAGGACAGCTTTGTGCGCCGCGTTCGATGAAATACTTATCTTGTTATGAAAATCAGCCATTACGTCAACGGGTAATGGTCTGCAACGATAGGAACCATATTAATAATAAACAGTGACAACTAACAACAACGAAACACACAGGTATTATCTGAACTAGTCTTTAACCAAAATATGTAGTCTTTAACCAAAATTTATTCGTTATGAAATTTGGATCTCTACGGCATTGCCTGAAGGGAGTGGCTGGCCTATGCTTTGTACTGAGCGTGATCACCCCGCCCTTACATGCGCAGGACGCAATGGCAGGCATCGAAACGCCGGCCAACCAGGAACGCGGTCGAAGCAGTCCTGCTGAAAGAGGAAGCAGCACGCAAATGATTCCACTGAAAGATGCCCTCGAAAAAATATATGCTAAGTATCAACTCAGGATCGCCCTGAATGAAAAGTATACCAAGGATATTTTGCTGCCCGATAAAATATTGAGAATGGACGCCGAAAAAGTGGTGCCCTTTCTTCAGAAAACATTACTGGGACATAACCTTACCCTGAGCGCTATGGGCCCATCCCAGTACATTATTACACCGGCGGAAAATCGCCCGCCCGCGCCGGTACGAAAACCGGCCGTAAAGTTAAAAGTCTCCGGCACCGTAAAAGATAAGCTGGGGGCTCCTCTGGTAGGAGTAACCGTAAAAATAGTGGGAACACCCACCGGCACCACCACCAACGATAAAGGCTTTTATGAGCTGGATGTGGAACCAACCGATGTCCTCGAATTCTCCTATATCGGTTATCAGCCGCAGCAAATCACGGTGAGAAATAAGGTAGACATCAACGTGGAAATGCTGGCGAAAGAAGGTGGCCTCAATGAAGTGGTAGTAGTAGGCTTCGGTGCACAAAAGAAAATCAGTCTCGTAGGCGCACAGTCCACCATCAAACCGGAAGAACTGAAGCTGCCGGTGAGAAGTCTTACGAACGCGCTGGGCGGGCGACTGGCAGGTATAGTCGCTGTAACAAGAAGCGGCGAGCCTGGCTACGACGGCTCCGATATCTGGATACGCGGGATCTCTACTTTCGGCTCCAGCCCACGTGGTCCACTCATCATCGTGGATGGAGTACCCGACCGCAGCATCACTGATCTTGATCCGGAAGATATCGCCAGCTTTACGGTATTAAAAGATGCATCCGCTACTGCCGTGTATGGTACCCGCGGCGCGAACGGCGTCATCCTCGTGAACACCAAAACAGGACGGCCCGGTAAACCACAAATCAATGTGGAACTCAATCAGGCGATCACTAAATTTACGCAGCTGCCCAAGTTTGTAGATGCGCCCACCTTCATGCGCCTGTATAATGAAGGCCTGGAAATGAGAGGAAGAACACCGCTATATTCAGATGAAACCATACAGAAACATGCTTCCGGAGAAGATCCGGACCTGTATCCGAATGTAGACTGGTTCAACGTCCTGTTTAATAAATGGGGCCAGAGCAGAAGAGCTAACCTCAACGTAAAAGGAGGCTCTGAATTTGCCACCTACTATATCTCCGCCGGGTACTACTCTGAAACAGGTTTGCTGAAACGCGATAATGCACAATCTTATAATTCAGATATTAAACTGGATCGATACAACTTTACGACCAACGTAGACGCCAATATCACCAAAACAACCAAACTGGAGTTAGGCGTAAATGGTTATATCATCAATAGCAATTATCCGGGCATTGGTACCAACGCTTTGTTTGACCTGGCTACGCAGGTACCACCGCATCTGATTCCACCACAATATTCTAACGGACAATGGCCTAAAATACCCAATGGTAGCTATCCCAGTCCATATCGCAATCTTACGCAGTCGGGTTATGCGACGGAATACCGTAACACCATCCGTTCCAATATCCGGGTACGACAAAATTTTGACTTCATCTTAAAAGGGCTGTCGGCCACCAGCATGTTTGCGTTCGATGCCTATGGCTGGAATAACCTGAACCGGAAAAGAGAAGTACAAACCTATTATGCTACCGGTCGCGACTCCGCCGGTAATCTGCTCACCAAAGTAGTAGATCCCGGCTCCAATGTACTGGGATTTGAGGTGTCCAGAGGAGGAAACCGCCGCTTCTATACGGAAACCGCCCTGAACTACGCCAACAAATTCGGCGATCATGATGTCTCCGGTTTGTTATTGTATAACCAGTCGGATTATATTAACGGTGACGCAAGTACGTTAATTGAATCCATTCCCTACCGCATCAGAGGCCTGAGTGGAAGAGCCACCTATGGCTATAAAAGCCGTTACTTTGCCGAAGTGAATTTCGGGTACAATGGTTCCGAAAACTTCACGCCTAAAAAACGATACGGCCTATTCCCTTCTTATGGCGTAGGTTGGGTAGTTTCCAATGAAAGCTTTTTTGCACCGCTGAGTAATGTATTGAGCTATTTTAAACTCCGCTATACCTACGGCCTGTCTGGTAACAGCAATACCGGGTCCCGCTTTTTGTTCCTGACCAGGATTAAAACAGACGACAATTTAGGTTATACCTATGGGGTACCCGGCAATACCGTTAAGTATAATGGTATACAGGAAGATCAGATCGGATCAGATGTTAGCTGGGAAACCGGTAAACGGCAAAACCTCGGTATTGAAATAAAAGCCTTCCATGATGAGCTGTCACTGATCGTAGAGTTATTCAAGGAACGCAGAACAGGGATCTTATTAAGACAGTTTGATATCCCTTACGCTT
Source organism: Chitinophaga sp. 05T412 (assembly GCF_056396465.1). Lineage (NCBI taxonomy): Bacteria > Pseudomonadati > Bacteroidota > Chitinophagia > Chitinophagales > Chitinophagaceae > Chitinophaga > Chitinophaga sp. 05T412. Next base: position 49,766 of record NZ_JBFTLN010000003.1, on the reverse strand, counting down.
CCGGCTATACGACCGATAACATTCCTTACAATAATATTGGTATTACGGAGAATAAAGGGATCGATGTTACCCTGGAGTTTAATAAATCCTTTTCCAAAAACTATTGGGTAGCGTTTCGGGGCAACTTCAACTTCAACATCAACAAAGACGTATATGATGGTTTACCACCGTGGCAATATCCATGGCTGAACCGTACCGGACATCCTATTGACCAGCGTTTTGGCTATGTAGCTCTGGGCTTGTTTACCGATTCATCGGATATTGCGAAGTCGCCCAAACAGGCAGGTGATGTACGTCCGGGGGATATTAAGTATAAAGACCTGAACGGCGACGGAAAAATCAACAGCTACGATCAGCAGGCCATTGGTTATGGCCCGGTACCCCGTATCGTATATGGATTGAACTTCAGCGCCGGCGTCAAAGGATTTGACCTGAGCCTGTTTTTCCAGGGGGTAGCTATGGTCGACTTTATGTATAGCGGTGGTCATGCTACCAATCCCTTCTACGAAGGGCCTACTATCGGTAACCTATATACGGTGGCTACCGACCGCTGGACACTGGATAACCCCAATACACGGCCTTTCTATCCAAGAATGTCAACCCGGCAGGATATTACCACCAACTATTATGAAAGTACCTGGTGGGTCAAACGGGCCGACTATATCCGTTTGAAAAGTGCAGAGCTGGGCTATACATTCAGCGGCGACCGCCTGCAACGATTTGGTTTGAAGAGCATCCGTACTTACGTAAATGGTACCAATCTCTTTACTATTTCGCCCTGGAAAATATGGGACCCGGAACTGGGCGATGGGAGAGGAACCGCGTATCCTAACCTGACAGCTTTCAACTTTGGCATCCGGGCTAATTTCAAATAAAACTGTACGACTATGCGTCATAATATCTTCCGAAAAAAAATCCTGTTACTCCTGTTGTTATTACTGGCAGGTAGTTGTAAGAAAGGATTCCTCAATACAGTACCAGATAATATTGCCACATTAAATGATGTGTTCACCAACAGGACGATGACCGAACAATGGCTGGCACGCCTCTATAACCCCATGCCGGACATGTGGGCGCAGCCTTACGCCGAACCCTGGAGCGGACAGAGTGATGAGGTGGACTATGCCTGGGTACAACCCGCTATTAACTCCGGCGCCATCACCGCCGATAATGCCGATCCTTCCAACTGGAATGGCTACTACCAAACCATCCGGCAGGCGGCCATCTTTTTAAAGAACGCAGATTTAAATAAGGAAATTCAGGCACAGCCCAATGGCGTGCAGTTACTGAAACAGTATAAAGCAGAAGCACGTTTTCTCCGCGCATACTTTTACTGGCTGCTGATGAAGCAATACGGCCCGGTAGTATTAATGGGTGAGGAGCCCAAGCTACCAGATGCAGACTTTCAGATACCCAGAAGTCCGTGGGACGAATGCGTTAACTATGTGATATCAGAAATGGAGAAAGCCCTGCCGGATTTACCCGTACAGCATATGAACCCGGTAGATCCTACCCAGCCGGATGTAACACAAACTGGTCGTATTACGCAGCCCATTGTGCTGGCCGTGAAATCGCAGATCCTGTTATACAGCGCCAGTCCTTTGTTTAATGGGAATAGTGAGAGCAACTTCAAAAACATGGATGGCGCCAATCTCATCAATCCTACCTTCGACAAAGAAAAATGGAAGAAGGCCGCGGATGCAGCCAAAGCCGTGATAGATTTAAACAGATGGACATTATACACGGTAACGGATGCAGATCCGTTCAGATCCGCTTTCCTTTCCTGCCGCAATTTATTCTTTGATGGCTGGCAAACGGAAGCTATCTGGATTCGTCCCACCTCCGACCACGTAGGCCGCTGGGAACGCCACTGCTCGCCCCGCTGCGCCAATGGCAACGCCTGGAATGGTATTGCCGTTACCCAGGAGATGGTGGATATTTTCCGCACCGCCAATGGTAAACCAATTACCGATAACAGCAGCGGCTATACGGAAACAGGGTTTACCAATACGCCTACTTCCTATTATGTGGATGGTACCTCCAATATGTATGTGGGCCGGGAACCACGGTTTTATGTAGACGTTACCTTTAACGGCTCCGTTATCCCCGTAGTACCGGAAAACGGACAAACACGGGTGGAATTCTTCTTCACCGGCAACTCCGGCAAGAACGGCGCGCCCCGCGACTGGCCTTCTACCGGTTACACCGCGCGTAAAAATATTCATCCCAATACCGATTTCAGATCCGGCAGAAGCTTTTCCCGCCCGGCTATGATGATCCGGTTGGGAGAGATTTACCTCAACTATGCAGAAGCATTGAATGAATATGATCCCGGCAATCCGGATGTGTTAAAGTATCTCAATAAAATCCGTCATCGCGGAGGGCTGGCAGACATCGCACCCGGCGCCAGTCAGGATGAAATGCGCAAACAAATCCACCTGGAACGCCAGATAGAGCTGATGTTTGAAGGACATCGCTATTGGGATGTGCGCCGCTGGAAAGTGCCCAATACGCCAGACCAGCACCAGGGCGGACAATTCCACGGCATGAATATCGAAAAAGGGACCTTCCTGTCCGATCCGGAATTCCATAAAAGAATTGTAGCCTTTACCAGGGCGCAGTGGGACAATAGATTTTATTTCTACCCGGTGCCGCAGAGTGAAATTGACCGGAATAAAAAGTTAGTACAAGCCCCGGGATATTAAAGCAGTGACGATGAAAATAATACGCAGCCCCCGCCTTATCGCGGGGGCTGTTTCGTTCATACCACATTACAGAAAAATGGACTTATATTTATTGTGTTAACCAACATACAGCGTCATGAAAGAATTAATAGATAATAAAGATCTGGAAGGCATCAAAAAGGCGCTTTCCGAAAACCCCTCTCTGGCTAACGAAGGTATTCCCTTTGATGAGGAGAATCCCACCAAAGCGCATCCGCTGCACCGTATCTGCGACGGCGTATTTGCACACACCTTTACCGATCCCGAAGGCGTGGAAATGGCGCAGATATTTTTATCATATGGTGCTAACGTGAACGGCAATACGTTAGAAACGGGTCAGGATACCCCACTAACAGCGGCTGCCAGTTTGCATGCAGAAGAAGTTGGTATTTTGTATATAGAGAATGGCGCCGATATTCATCATGCCGGTTGCCATGGCGGTACAGCCTTGCATTGGGCTGCCTGGGTAGGAAGAGATAAGCTCGTGGAAAAGCTGATCCGCGAAGGTGCCGCTATTGATCAGCGGTGTATCGACTTCCAGGGTTCTCCGCTTTTATGGGCCGTACATGGGTATAAATATGGCGGGCCGGAAAACAGGTTCCACCAGGCGGAGTGTGTGCGATTATTGCTGGCTGCTGGCGCCGATAAAACGATTCCCAATATAGATGGGACCATCCCGTCGGGATTTCTGGAGGAACAGGATACGGAATTGATGCAGCTGCTGAAGTAGTCATCTCCGGATACACAGCGATAAGACTAAAAAAGATGATGGAGATAAAAAGAGCAGCGGTTATTCCAGCAACAATTCTACCAATGTACAGAATTATGAAACTACCATGGATATGAAAATTTATAACGACAAAAGCGAAAGCCTTCTGGAATACTGCCGATGCGTATAAGAATACCATGGAGTATCTGATCAAACGTTGCCCGTTGTATAAAAAATAATGCCGTCTATAAAAACAACACCCCGGCAGTTATATACTACCGGGGTGTTGTTTTTATACGCAATATTACACCTGTAAATGACGCTCTTGTTGGGTGCTGGTAAAAAATGCTGCCGGGTTAAACTGAACAAAACCCGACAGCATAAGAGGGTAACCTATCGCCCGAAGGCTATCTGTTACCGGGTTGCCTTTATCCGCAATATCACACTCGTGCGCCGGGCGCTCGTTTGTGGATTAAAGCCTATTTTCATCAGGAAATCTCCTGAATAGGCCTGGGTAGGGTTCAGCGGCGTAGTACTACCTGGATAGAGATTAATTTCTTCAACAGTATATTGTTTGCCGGGGTCCAATCCTTTCATTTTAATCGGTAATTGCAGGGTTGTTACAAAAGTGGTAGGCATATGGTAGTTAAATACTACCGCTTCATCTTTGGCTGCATTTACATAAGCAATAGACGCTACTTTGTTGTGACGGGGATCTTGCAGGCGGTATTGCTCGCCATGCCATACAATATCCTTGAAAGAGTCGTACAGCCGGATAGCTTGCTGGCAGAATAAAAGGTCGTTGGGCGACAGCTCATTTACTTTAATGTCGAAACCCAACTTTCCCATCATCGCCACATCGGTTTTGAATTTGATAGGCTGTTTGCCCATATCGGTCACGTGGTTGTCTACCGCAATGGAAGGGAAGTAGTAGGAGTAATCCCATTGTATAAAGATCCGGTCGTATGCATTGGTGTTATCGCTGGCCCAGAACTCCGTAAAGTACTGCAGCGCACCATAATCAACCCTGGACCCGCCGCCGGCACAAAGCATCATGGCCACATCGGGGTACTTTTTACGGATCTTTTCCAATACACGATATAATCCGCGAACATATTCGATGTTGAGATGATCCTGGTTTTTCAGGGTAGCAGAATGTGCATTATAGATCAGGGAGTTGCAGTCCCACTTAATGAAAGAGAGACCTGGCGCTTCTTTGAACAGGTTGTCGATGCTTTCATATACGAAATCCTGTACCTGCGGATTGGAAAGATCCAGTACCAACTGATTGCGCATGTAGTATTCCTTGCGACCGGGTTCTTTCAGCACCCAGTCAGGATGTTTTTCATATAATTCGCTTCTGGGATTCACCATTTCCGGTTCTATCCATATCCCGAATTTGACGCCGTTTTCTTTGGCTACCTGGTCCAGGTGACCGAGACCTTTTTTAAGTTTCGCACGATTTACCTGCCAGTCGCCCAGGCCGCCGGTGGCGTTGTTGCGCGGATACTTATTGCCAAACCATCCATCGTCCAGCAGGAATACATTGGTACCTATTTTTTTAGCATCCTGTATCAATGCATCCAGTTTGGCATCGTCGAAATCGAAGTAGGTGGTTTCCCAGTTATTCAGCAGCGTATAACGTTCACCGGTACCATTTAACAGGCGGTATTGCGTGGCCCAATGTTGTAAATTGCGACTAGCCAGCCCTTTGCCTTTATCAGACAGCGTGTATACAAATTTAGGGGTAACAAACAGTTCATTAGGTTTCAGGGTGTAGTTGGCAGCGGCGTTGTTGATGCCTGCCGTCACCCGCAGATAATATTCATCAAAAGTTTCAAAATCGAGGCGGAAGTTGCCGGTCCATTCCAGTGATCCGGCAATTACCTGGCCTTCATCTTCCGTGGCGGGCTTGTCCAGCGATACCATAAAAGAAGAGGAGTGGAGCAGGTTATTCCGGGTACCGAGTTTGGAGTCGATGGTACGTATGCCGTGTGGAAGGAGTTGTTCTTCCGGTTGCATTTCCTGTCCCCAGCTGCTATAGTGGTTATTCAGGTAGAATGCTTTTCCCTGCAGGGTAAGGTTAGCGGAAGCATATTTATTTAGTAAGATGTCTCCCTTCTCATGATGTATGATCTCCGCCCATTGCTCAATGACATCTTCTTTTTGGTAAGCTTCCATATACAGGGTGACCATTACATTGTATAGGCTATCTTTCAGCTGTATCGTAGTAAGGGTGCGGTTATCATCCAGTTGTTTTACCTGGTGTGTTACATATTGGAGTACCAGTGATTTGTCGCCGTTGTAATGCGTCACCGCCAATGCAGGTTCCAACAGGTTGAGGGAACCGGAACCCATATATATTTCCCGCTTGTTGAACAGGTCATCGTTGCCGGGTTTGAATTTATCCAGGGAACGTAGTAACCGGTATTCATTTATATTATTAGCCCTGGCACCGAAGTAGGTAACTAGTAACGATTTTTCAGCATCGGTTTCCATCACCAACGCATTATTTTTTGTTTCCACCGTAATGATTTGCTGGGCGCTGAGCGTAGCAGTGGCGGAGGCTACAGCGGCCAGGAAAAGGGTGATCATTTTTTTAATCATGGAATTAATTAGTATTTTTAAAAAATATAGTTCCCAAAAAAAAAAGCGGCCGGTAATGAGAGGGCATTGCCAGCGTATATATTTATTTCGGTGTCATGTACTTTATTATGCTGGGGCGAAGGTAGTATGCTGAGAAGCAGGCCAGTTTACAATTTTTGATCAGTGTTGATTGGATTTTGACTTGTTGATAGTATGGGAGGAGCAGCATTGGTTTTTAAGAATAATAAAAAAGGAGTACTTCGAAAAGTACTCCGGCTGGGAGTTTTATTCCCTATTGTTAAACCTCATTTTTCGCAGGCTTCTTCATTAAGAAGATGCTGCCGGTTCAGGATTTGAACAGATCTTCCATGCGTACCTCCTGGTGAACCAATGATGTTTTGTATTGACTCTCTTTCACGCCATAGGTTGTAATCATTGTTAAGAACAATGTTTTTTTGGTGTTAGTTTCTTCCTGGAAGCTGCTTGATTTTCGTTGCAGGGTGGCTGCATATGATTTGTCGATGATAAACGGTCCAACGGAAAATTTCATTTCGCAGACATTGATGCAGTTGTCCTGCCGGTCTAATAATAAGTCTATTTGTGCATTTTGGGAATGCCAGATGGAGGCTTCCGTATAAACGCCTGAAATACCCAATGCCTGTTTAATTTGTTGCGAGTGTTTCATGCAAATGCTTTCAAATGCCATACCACTCCAGCTTTTCCAGGAAGGGGAGGCAGATCGCTTCATCCATGTGCCCGGCCCCGTGGCTCTGGCGTGTTCAATAAATTTCAGATAAAAGAGACTGTATTCATCGACTAGTTTATAAACCATATCTTTTGCATTTTTGCCAAATGGTAGATACGTCTCCACAAATCCAGACTGGACCAGTTCTTCCAATAATTTGGTGGCAGTTCCCCCACTTTGTAGGTTGGTTTGACTAATGATCTCATTGCGTGTAAGGCCTGAAGGCTGTGCAGCCAGCGCCTTTACAACGGCAACGTGGCGATCTGCCATTTCAAAAAGGGAATTGTATAAATTGTTGAATTCGCCAACAAGCAGGCCGTCTTTGGTAAAACAAAGACGATCAATGGCCTGGGTGGCGCTTTCTCCTTTCCTGATATCTTTTAAATAATGAGGGATACCCCCCAGTGCCATGTAGATTTGAAGCGTTTGGTAGTAGTCCAGGTTTACAGCCCGGCTTTTCAGATAGGTTGAAGTTTCGTATAGGGTAAAGGGGAGTAAACGTATTCTGCGGGTGATCCGGTTATGTAATCCACCTTTGTTATTTACTACCCGTTGGATCATCCATGAGGCGGCCGAGCCACAAATAGTTATTACCAGGTTAGTTTGCTTCGAGGCCCAGGTGTTCCAGAAGTATTCAAACGCGGGAAGAAACCCTGATTTTGCTACACTAAGCCAGGGAAATTCATCAAAAAAGATAACGGTTTTCTTCCTTTTAAGCTGAGGGGTGAGTCCCTGGATTAATAATAGAAAGGCTTCTGTCCAATTCTTCGGTATTGCCGGGAGAAGTGTTGTATTGGTAGCAACAGCAATAGCATTGCGGAAATTTTCAAGTTGGCTCCTGGTAGAGGCATTGTGCACACCGGAAAACTCGTAGACCATTTGATTTTGGTATACCTGACGAATCAGAAACGTTTTACCAACCCTTCTCCTGCCATATACAGCCACCAGCTCTGCTTCTCCGGAAGAAAGCGCATCCAGCAATATTTTTTTTTCTTGCTCTCTACCAATCAAATTTTCCATAATTGCATATATTTAGATATAGTTTTGGCTGGCTATCAAAATTGATACGCAGCCAAAACTGTCCAAAAATACATAGTTTTGGCTGGCTATCCAAAATGATACGCAGCCAAAACTACCCAAAAAACACCAGTTTTGGCTGGCTATCGAAATCGATACGCAGCCAAAACTCACCCGAAACAAGTAAATCAGATATCACTTATAACGAAACTACCGCCTTTAAACGGCCGCTGGATAACATAAAACAACAATAACATGGCTACCGCAAAAAAAACTTTGTCCGCCGCGCAACAGGATGCTTTACTCCAAACGCTGAAAGCCCGTTTTGAAAAACATATGCAGCGGCATAAAGGCCTCGATTGGACTAAAGTCGCCGCCAGGCTAACCGCGGAGCCTATGAAACTATGGTCGTTGCAGGAAATGGAAAATACCGGTGGAGAGCCAGATGTAGTAGGATACGATAAAAAAACAGACGAATATCTTTTTTATGATTGCGCACCGGAAACGCCCAAGGGCCGCCGAAGCATTTGCTACGACCAGCAGGCGCTGGACGCCAGAAAAGAAAATAAGCCAGCCGGCAGTGCCGTAACTATGGCAGCAGCAATGGGGGTGGAGCTTTTAACAGAAGAAGAATACCGGGCATTACAAGAACTCGGGGAATTCGATCTGAAAACCTCCAGCTGGATAAAAACACCTGCCGGGGTTAGAAAGCATGGTGGCGCTGAATTTGGCGATAGACGCTACAATAAAATATTTATTTACCACAACGGTGCCGACTCTTATTATGCTGCCAGAGGTTTCCGCAGTGTGTTAAAGGTGTAACAGAAAAAACGATATGAGCGCCTGGAGAAAAAAAGCAATGGACTGCCTGCCGGAATGTAAGCAGGAGTTCGAAAATCCCGTTACTTCCATTTACGATGTGTTTATAGAGCTGCTGCCGTCAACCGTGAATGCGCATAGGCATCATGATATTCCACAGCTGGAAAAGAATTATGCCTTTGCTGAATGGTGCTTCCGGCAACGGGCAAAGGATTTGTGGAATGCCACAGCGGTGAGTTTTTATGAGCATCTGGGAGATCAGGAAGAAACCACTGCCGATATGAATAAATGGGTGAGAAGAGATATCTATCAGCAAATACGTCCGTTACTGGAACACCGGCTTAACAGCGACCAATTAAGACGAATCGACAACCTTTATCAAATTAAAGGCCGGCCCGATCATCCTGATCGATAGGAAACGTTATTATCTCGCGGTCACTAACCCTGATACGCCTTTCGCATGTCATCAACAATACAGAAAATCGATATAATTTTAGCCTTACTGAGCATTGTATGGCAGTTTTTTGTGCTGACTAAAAACTATCAATATTTACAATGCTCTTTCTATTCTTTAACTGGCAACTTAGGTTAATTATTATCGTTAAGTTGGTAGTATTTACTTAATTTGGCGTCCTAAAATACAGCGCGCTTGACAACACAAGAATTCATTGCCGCGGCATTCCTCGAAGACGTGGGCAGCGGCGATTACTCTACACTGGCATCTATACCGGCCGATGCGAAAGGTAAGGCGGTACTTAAAATAAAGGAAGACGGTATACTGGCAGGCATACAGCTGGCGCAGGATATTTTCCACCATTTGGAAGAAGATGCAAAATTCACCCTTTATAAAAAAGATGGCGATGCCGTAAATAATGGCGAAACCGCGTTTACCGTTGAAGCCAGCGTGCATACCATTTTAAAAGCAGAAAGACTGGTGCTTAACTGCATGCAGCGCATGAGCGGCATCGCAACGCTCACCAATAAGTACGCCGATAAAATAAAAGGTTACAAAACCAAAGTACTCGATACCCGCAAAACCACGCCGCTGTTCCGCGAATACGAAAAGGAGGCAGTGCGCATTGGCGGCGGTTACAACCTTCGCATGGGCTTGTACGATATGATCATGCTGAAGGACAACCATATCGATTTTTGTGGCGGCATAGAGCAGGCTATACGGAAAACCAACGAGTACCTTGCGACCAACAACCTCCACCTGAAAATAGAGATCGAAACCCGTAACCTCGATGATGTGCGCCGTGTGCTTGCTGTGGGCAATGTACACCGCATCATGGTCGATAACTGCTCGCCGGAACTATTGGAAGAAGCCATTGAGCTGATTGGCGGTAAGTACGAGACCGAGGCGTCGGGCGGTATCAATCTCGATAACATTGTTTCATATGCCCGTACTGGTGTTGATTACGTCTCTTGCGGCGCTATCACAAATCAGGCTGTGAGCATGGACCTTAGTTTAAAAGCACACAAAATATAGCGCAGATATTATCGCTGTTGTTATTATCTCGTTGTCACTAACCCTGATACGGATGCCTTCCTTATGACCACATGCTTTTAGCATGTCATCAGCAATACAGAAAATCGACATCATTTAACCTCTCTGAGTATTGTATGGCAACCTGGGTTAAGTTGTCGTTTTTATCCAAACAGCCGGCCACCCATTGCCCCTAGTTTTGTGAAACAATTTATTTCACATGAACATCATTAGCCGGATACTGCTGGTTATCCTCCTTATTACCACCAGTAAGGATATTGCTGCACAAAAAAAACAAACCATGAAACAACGAATGAGTATTCTGACCATTGGCGTAAAAGACATGACCGCCATGCGGGCCTTCTACGAACAAAAGTTCGGATGGGTGCCAGTAGCTGTGAATAAGGACATCGTATTTTACAAAATCAACGGCAGCCTGATTTCCCTTTTCCCTGCGAAAGCATTGGCAGACGATGCACGAATCCCTTATGCAGACCAGTTTTCCCGGCATTACATCCTGGGATATATTGTGAACACAGAACAGGAAGTAGACGACCTGTATGCAGAATTGAAAAGTAAGGGCGTGACGATTGTAAAAATGCCTGAAAAGACTTTCTTTGGCGCCTACACAGGATATGTACAGGACGCAGAAGGAAACCTCTGGGATATTGGTACCAATCCGTTGATCCCGTTAGATGAAAATGAGAATGTAATCACGCATAAGGATATACGACACCTGGAACAACATTAATGTTTTATGCTGCTGTGGGGCACGGGCACCCTGCAGCAGCATAACTTATTTTAGGAGTGTTTTCAAAATGTGCACACTCCTGGTCAGTTGCTCTTCTGTAGACGACGCAAAGCCAATACGGATGCCGTTGTTATAATGCGGACGATGGCCATGCAGATCGCCGTCGGACAACAGCAAGCCCTTTTGATACGCCTTTTTTGCCAGCTCGTGCAGGTCAATGCGTTTGTCAAAAAGGGTCCATACCGACATGCCGCCTTCCGGGATGTTGAAGTGAACCCGGTCTTTTAATTCTTGCTGCAGCAGGTGGCAAAACAAATCACGTCTTCGCTCATATACCGGTAATGTTCTTCTTAAATAACGTGTAATGGTGCCGTCATGGATAATGTCGGCGACGGCGTTGTCGAGGATATGATCTCCCTGCCGGTCCTGCATCACCCGCACTTTCGAGAGGTGATCAATTACATTTTCTGCGGCCACCACGTAGCCCATCCGGAAGGCAGGGGAAAAGCTTTTGCTGAAGGAGCCACAGTAAATCACCATGCCGTGCTGGTCGGCACTGGCGAGTGGTAGCAGCGGCCGGTGTTTATAGTGAAAGTCAAAATCGTAATCATCTTCCAGAATAATAAACCCATACTCATTGGCCAGCCGGAGTAATTCCATCCGCCGGTCCAGGCGCAAGGAAACTGTAGTGGGGTAGTGGTGATGCGGTGTTACATATACCATTCTGATCCGGTGTTGTTGGCAGATGGTTTTTAATTCATCTGTTACAAGACCATGTTCATCTACGGTAATACCGATATGTTGTGCGCCTGCGTGGCGGATGTTTTGCTCCATCCGGGAATAGCCCGGAACGCCTGCTACAACGATGTCGCCGGGTTCAATTAATGCATTGCAAACGAGGTTGATCCCCATCAGTGTACCTCTTACGGAAAGTATATTTTGCGCAGTGGTGTGTAATCCGCGTGTGGTATTGAGGTAATCCGACATCGTTTGCCGGTACCAGGGAGTGCCTGCGGGATTGCCATAGCAGCCAAACTTGTTGTATAAGCCACTTCGGGTGAGTTGATTGCGGTAGGCCCGGTACAACTCTTTTAAGGGCGCCAGTCCGGGGTCGGGGTAGCCGTCGTCCAGGTGTAGTTCCGGGAAGGGAATGTCGGGTACGCTGTGCAGGTAATGAATAGGTTTGATGGCAAATCCGGCTTTTTGATGAGCTGGGGGAGACAGGTGCTTATCCGGCTTCGCTGGTTCATAATCTTTCATATGCGTCGATACAAAGGTTCCTCTGCCGATCACGCTTTCGAGCCAGCCTTGTATCACCAGTTCTTCGATCGCTTTTTGTACGGTAATCCGGTTAATATGCAATATGCGGGCAATGTCTCTGCTGCCCGGCAGCTTTTGTCCGGCGCGCAGGCTACCTTGTTTAATCAGTGCCAGCATGCCATCGGCCAGCTGTAGGTAAACCGCGCGATCCGCCGTATGATCAACCGGGATATGCTCAAATAAACCAAATAAAATTGGACTATCCATTTTCTTAATATTGGACTACAAAGATAATCCAATGAAGCGTTAATTTTATGTGATGTTGTTAAATGCCGGATATGTACGTACCATCTTACTTTAAATTTGAACACCGGGAAGAAATGGTGGCATTCATGAAGCAGTATAGCTTTGCCACTATTGTTACCGTGCAGGATAATATACCTGTGGCCACCCAGCTGCCTTTTGTGATTGACGATAGTAGGGAGAAATTGATCCTGAAGGGGCATTTTGCAGCTGTTAACAAACAGGCTGAGTATATCGCTCAAAATATCTCACTGGTTATTTTTGCGGAGCCGCATGCGTATATCTCACCGGTAGATTACGATAAAAAAGAAAGCGTGCCTACGTGGAATTATCTGGCTGTTCATGCGTATGGGAAAGCCACTATCCTGGCGGATGAAGCAGCCGTTGCAAAGGCGATGGAGCAAATGATTCTGCAGTATGAGCCTGGTTACCTGGCGCAATGGAACAGTCTTTCTGATAAATACAAAACAGGCATGATCAAAGGCGTTGTAGCGTTCGAAATCGAAGTCACGGACCTGCAGGGGCAAAAGAAGGTGTCGCAGAACAAAACTGTCGGAGAACGGGAACGGATCAGCGAACGCCTGGAAAATAGCGGAGATGCATTAGCGGGCACTATTGCCCGGGAAATGCGTGGACGGTAGCCTCCTGGTATTGTCGGGAAATAGTCAGGAATACTGCTTTGGGCCAAGGGGGAAATATTTTATTACCGGTAGGTCCGGCGATTAATATTTGCACTATATTTATACCTCCTTTGAAAGTCGTGTTTAAAAACTCAAGAAGTGCAAACTACCACTGAAACAGCGCAAACAACGCAGCTATTCGATTACGATTATTGGAATCAGCAGCTTCCTTCACTTAGTAAAGAATATCAGGGAGCCGGTCCATATCCTCATATAGTCCTGGAAAATTTCCTGAGCCCAGATGCCTTAATGGCCTGTGCACAGGAGTTTGATAAATTGAATGAGGATGATGGCTGGATCAACTATGTTCATTACAATGAAAACAAAGCCGGCCTGAATAAGCTGGACTTGCTGCCCACCAATATCAAGCGAACCATCAACGAATTAAATTCTCCCCAGTTCCTGGAATTCTTAAGTACGCTGACCGGTATAAAAGGACTGATGAAAGATGATCTCCTGGAAGGTGGAGGCATACATCAGTCGAAGCGTGGAGGCTATTTGAATATCCATGCCGATTTTACCGTGCATCCACATCATCGTCACTGGCAACGGCGCGTAAACGTGCTGGTGTATGTGAACAAAGACTGGGTGGAAGAATGGGGCGGTAAACTGGAACTATGGGATACAGAAATGAAGGCTTGTGAGAGGAAAGTGTTACCTGTTTTTAACCGCTGCGTTATTTTTAATACAGATGCGGATTCTTACCATGGACACCCCGAGCCAACAACCTGTCCGGAGGATCAACACAGAAGATCCATCGCCCTGTATTATTATACAGAAGAAGCCCAGCCTTTCCGCAGAGCTACCAAATACATGGTGCGCCCCGGAGAGGAAAAGAAGAAATTTATGGTGAAGCTGGATAATACCATGGTGGCTGTTTATACAGAAATCAAAGGAATGCTCGGCTCCAACGATAAAGTAATCAGTAAAGTGTTGCGGTTTTTCTCCCGGAAGAAATAAACGCTTACTGGCGGAAGTAATAATAGCGAAGGCGCCCTCACAGATAGTGAGGGCGCCTTCGCTATTATTGTGATGTATATTACTTCGCAGGTACTTCCCGCTTCAGAAATACAAATCCATTTTTCCGATACAATTCTTTCACACCATTGTGCTGTAAGTAAGGATCTACCCGATCTATTTTCGTTACAAAATACGTTGGTTTATCGATAGGGCCAGTCAGTAGCCAGTTTTCATCGTAAGAGTTCTGATTAACAGGCTTCTCTTTATGCGTATAGAAGAATGGTGCATAGCTCCAGTAACCTAATGTGGTAACGTAGCAATCTTCTCCTTGCCTTTGTTCCAAAAACTCGATGGCCGCTGCCTGAGAGTATTTTTCTACTTTGGGCACAATGATAGCGGCAGCGGTGAAGATCACCAGGGCGGTACCTACAAAATAGACCGTCGCCGCATTGATGAAGGCACGCTTTTTCAGTTGCAGAAGGCCTATTATAACTGTAGCTACCATCAGTAGCCCCACAATACCTTCCCAACCACTCCATTTTACATCCGCCGCCATATTGGCTTGTGCAAAAGGATCTTTTACATAAGGTATCAGTTGTTTAATGTTTAACGCAATCACTGCTACGGCCAGCAATACAATGGCAATGATGCTGCCCAGGATGGTGGCTAATACGCCTGCGTACTTTTTGTAATCCATTTCTTTTCTATCCCATTTATAGAAGGTATACGCGGCCAGGAAGCTAATCGGGAACCAGGCCATGGAAGAATAGTGAATAATGCGCGATTGTACAATGGTGAACAGAATCGTTACTACCCAGAACAACAGCAGCATCCAGATTTTAAAGTCTTTATCATACCGGCCGGTATAGCGTGCCTTAAAGAACGAGGGAATCGCAAAAAGAGAAGCGGGAAAACATCCTATCAGCAACACCACAAAGTGATAGCCGAAGAAGCCTGCTTGTCCTGCATCGTGGGTGGTGAAGAGCCGGTATTGGTATTTTAAGAACTCCGTAATGAACCAGGGTCCGTTCTTGGCCGTTTCATAGCCGTACCAGGTAAGGGTTACCAGGGTGGTAACGACCAGGAATAGCAGGGCATGTCCCCAGTTAAAATAGATCCTGAATTTATTGTAGATGAAATAAACGCCCAGCACCAGCAGGAATACCATCAATGCCACTTGTCCTTTTGTTAAGATAGCAAGCCCCATGAAAATACCAGACCATACCGCATAGTACACCGGTTTTTTATTGATCCCTTCTTTATCAAATCCATTCCGTTTCCAGTGATATAAGATAAAAAAGTACAGCGCGAGGAAAGTAAACAGGTTAAACCAGGGATCAATTATACCTGATTTGAAATACATATTAGGGAAGAGAGAGCCGCCAAAGGCCAGTGCCCAGAGCACACCAAATTTCCGGTCGTATAACCGGGTACCGCAAATCAATAGCACTATCAGCGTAACAATACCACACAACGCATTCGGGAAGCGGGCAGCAAATTCGTTGATCCCAAATATTTGCATGGACAAACTCTGCATCCAGAAAAACATCGGTGGCTTTTCCCAAAATGGTTTGAAGTTGATATAAATCCTGGTATAATCATCCAGTTTCAGCATCTCCCTGGAGCACTCCGCGAAATTGATCTCATCCCAGTCAAACAAGTGAACCCGTCCCAGAAAAGGAATGAAGAAAAGCGCTGCAATCACTGCCAATAATAAAATAGTGGATAGTTTGGGTGTACGCATATGTACCTTATGTAATAAATGATTGAATTAAACAAATATATGGCCATATAATATGATTTGCAAATCAGGCGATTAATTGTGCCGGCAGCTTCATTTTTAAAATAAACCCGCATTTTTTAAATTTCATTTGCGCAAGTAGATACTTGCATGTATATTTGCAAGCATATACTTGCATTTATGAAAGTCAGAAGAGATGTGTACCAGGCCATCGCCGATCCTACCAGAAGGGAAATTATTAACCTGGTAGCTGGGCAGTCGTACAACGTAAACACCATCGCTGAAAAATTTGAGATGACCCGGCAGGCCGTATCGCTGCACGTTAAAATACTGGAGGAATGCGGACTACTGGTTATCAAACAAAGCGGTAGGGAAAGGTTTTGCGAGGTACAGCTCGATCAGCTCGAAGAAGTAGTCTCCTGGATCGATCAATCCCGGAAATTATGGACGAAACGATTTGAAAAATTAGATAAATACTTACAACAACAGCAATCCAAAAACAAATGAAAACAAATACCGAAGACCTCTTAATCACGCATCTGTTTGATGCGCCACGTGAACTCGTTTTTGATGCCTGGACAGATCCTGCGCACCTGCAACATTGGTACGCACCCGATGGATGCGATATCGTATTTAAGTCGATAGACGTCAGGGTAGGAGGCCGGTTTCATTCGGTGGTGCAAGATCCCGTGCATGGCGAATGCTGGATCACCGGCGAGTACCTGGAAGTAAACGCCCCGGAAAGACTCGTGTTCACCATGGAGCTGTGCAATGAAGAAGGCATCCCAGTTAGCGCCACGGAAGCAGGGAAATCCAAAGACTGGCCCCCGGCCATTATGACTACCATCACTTTTGAGTCGTTAGGCGAACAAACCAAACTCACCCTGCATCAGACAGTGCCAGTGGCAGAAGCAAAGAAAACAGGTGCTTATCAAARCTGGTTCAGCATGTTTGATCGCCTGAGCGCCTTATTGGTAACCAGTAAATGATAATAGCATGCGCTGCTTTAAATCTTTACCACTATTACTGCTTGTCTTACTGGTAAGTAGTTTTACCGATGTTTCAACACCAAATCGTATGAGCCCGAATAAAGCCACCGTCACGAATTACCTGGCAGCGTTCAATGAACACGACCACGGTAGAATACTGGCCTGTTTAACAGACGATGTMACCTGGGAGCTGCCAGGCGTTTATTCGCATAAGGGCAAAGCCGCTTTTGATAAGGAAATTGAGAACGAAGGATTTACCGGCAAGCCTGTTATTACCATTTCCCGGATGACAGAAGAAAATAATATCGTTATAGCCGAAGGTAACGTACAAGCGCAAACGAAAGAGGGGGTGATCATAAACCTCGTGTTTTGCGATGTTTTTGAAATGGAAAAGGGGTTGATTAAAAAGTTAACCAGTTATTTGATGCCGCTGCCCAATAAGAAATAAGGATTTTTTCTCTACCTTAATCCCCATGGAGCTAACGCATGAAGTAGCATATTGGCAGCATTTTTTGAGGGAACGGGTAAACATACAGCTGGAACAGCCATCCTTGCATGGGGTTATCGGGGGACTCTTTAACCAGGTATACCGGATAAATGATGCACAACAGACATGGTATATTAAGCAGTATCTCGATAAGCCGGTATCCGGTATCTTTTCTCCGCCGGACATACCCGCCTCCCAACGTAGTGAGCTGGCATTCAAAGTACATGCGCTTTGCCGACAGATGGAAGGTAATGAAGCGCATGTACCGGAAATACGGCAGGATAAAACCACCAATACGCTGGTGATTGCCGGTATTCCCAATGCCAAACCATTAATAGAATATCTCGCCGCTGGTAAAACACCGGTAACAGCACTACTGGCAGTAGCCAGGGTGCTTGCCCGGTTACATGTGGCTACGTATAACGTAAGAGCCTATACGGAACATCCCCTGTTTCGTAATACCACTTTCAGGGATTATAAATTAACCCTGCAGTACTATGAACTTACCCGGCAATTGGAGCCGGATCTGGCTGCAATGGTCCAACAGCTGGCTGATAACTATAGAACACAATCCTATTGCCTGCTGCATGGCGATATCAATTCCAGGAATATTGTATTAAATGAAGAAACTGAAGCTATCGGCATGATTGACTTCGAGCAGGCGCATATTGGTCATCCGGTATATGACCTGGCGTATCTGTTGAGCGAACTACTTATCTCCCAATGGTATTTCGGATCGGATGTGATGCAGACCACCATTAAGCGTATGCTGGAATTATATTTCAGCATTAATACCGCGATCGTATACGCAGAAATCAAGACCGCATTAAATGCACATCTGGCGGTTCAGATACTATATCGCTTCCTGGGACCCAGTCATAAATCATGGACTTTCTATATTGAATCGCCTAAGCGGGAATTGTTGATAGAACAGGCGAAGGCATTACTCAGGAGTACAGTTGGAATGGAGTAGACCGGATGCATAAGGCACATTAATTCCCGTATTAAATATACCTTTGGGCCATGAAATCCATTTTAACCATTGTTTCATTTGCAGGTTTGTTGCTTGGCCACACTGCATTTTCGCAAACTACTTTTAAAGTCATTCCGCTGGGAGTGAAAGGCGGTATAGATGAAAGCAATCTTTCTTCCTATATGATTGCCCCGCAGGGCAGCAACGACTATGTATGTCTGGATGCCGGTACGTTACATTACGGGATTAAAAAAGCCATACAGGCAAAACTGTTAAACGGTACCGCTGATGAAGTGTTGAAGAGAAATATAAAAGGTTACCTGATTTCACATGCACACCTGGATCATCTGGCGGGCATGGTCATCAACTCCCCCGACGATAGCACCAAAAATATCTATGGCCTCGATTATTGCCTGGATGTACTCAAGGATAAATATTTTTCCTGGAAGAGCTGGGCCAACTTCGCTGATGAAGGAGAGAAGCCAGCGCTGGGCAAATACCATTATGCTGTGCTTACGCCCGGCGTAGAAACGCCGCTGCAGAACACAGAAATGGAGGTGACGGCTTTCCCGTTAAGCCATGGTAGCCCTTATCAAAGCACCGCTTTCCTGGTGCGCCATAAAGATGCATATGTATTGTACCTGGGAGATACCGGACCAGATGCCGTAGAACATTCCGACAGAATGCAACAGTTATGGCAACACGTAGCACCGCTGTTGAAAGAGAAGAAATTGAAAGCACTTTTTATTGAAGTATCCTTCGCTAATGAACAACCAGATAAGCAATTGTTCGGACATCTTACACCACATTGGTTAATGTCGGAATTACAGGAGCTGGCGGCGTTATCAGGTACCGAAGCGCTGAAGAATTTTCCGGTGGTGATCACACATATCAAGCCGGGGGCTAACCGCGAGAAAATTATTCCTGCGCAATTGCAGAAAAATAACCCGTTACAGGTGAAGCTGATTATTCCGGAGCAAGCCAAACTGTTGATGTTTTAGTCGAATCTTTAAAATAAACCATGCGATGAGTTTTTTAAAATATATTTCAGGGACGCCGCCAGCGTCCGACACAGCTGTTAATCCCGCTACTACTGAGCAGGCATTACTGGAGCAATATGGAGGCTGCAGTCTGGATAAACAACACAATCTTTATGAAGTGATTGGTGAACATAATTGGGATGCTGATCTCGCGGCTGGTACCATCACTTTTGGAGAAGGGAAAGTATTCCCATTACAGGTGCTCGGCTCTTTTTCGCATAGCGCGCAAAATTGGTTGTGGGCCTGGGATAACACGGAATCTGCTATTCCGCCTGCGGTGCTGGAGGAAGCGTTGCAACTCAAAGCGTTTGGAGAGCAACATCAGATCGACTTATTTACACAAGGCAATTTTGCCGCCACAGAAAATGATCTTCACCGCATAGGAATGATAGCGGCCGGTATGTTCGATGACAGCGCTTATTACCTCGCAGACTACGGTCAAGGTATTTTGCTGGCAACTATCAAAGGCGATACCATTGACCAGGCGGTGCGTGATAACCTCGCACGCCCCTTGTCTGTTTTCCCGCAACTGATCAGCTTCTTCGAGATGAATCATAAAAATACTTTCATCAATTATATCACGCAGATTGGTTACACCGTGGAAGAAACGCCAGGCGGATTAACCGCTACCTGGAATGGCTATACGATTACCGCCACTTTTGATGAACTGTTCAGGCTCACACAAATCAATGGCCAAAACTAAATGCGATGAAATTATTTGGTCCCGGTGCAGAACTAACAGAATTGGCTATACGAATCATGGCAGAAGACCTGGAGGCGCTGGAAACTCAGTTAGCTGCAGGATGGAACCTGAATGCTGTTTTTAACGTTACCCGGCACATAGATGTGTCGCCGCTGACCCTGGCGCTCAGTGAACAGAAAATGAAAGTAGTCCACTGGCTGCTGGAGAAAAATGCGGTTATCAATGATAAAGCATCTCCGGCGTTGATCACGGCAGCCGCCACCTGTAAGCCGGCGGTGTTGCAGTTATTGATTGATAAAGGGGCCAACGTTAATCAGAAGGATGAATTGAAAAAAACGGCCCTGACAGCGGCGTTATACGGAAAGAAATATGATAACATCGGGGTATTGCTGGCCAATGGATATCAGTTACAGGAAGATGGACGCTCATTACGCCAGGCGGTCTTCAATCGCCAGTATCCCGCTATCAACATGTTGCTGGACGCAGGGATAGATGTAAATCTGCATCTGCCTGATATGGTATTCCCGTATAACCCCACAGCCGTCTGTGTAGCTGCTCAAAACAACGACTTCAACACGGTAAAGCTCCTGGTAGAAAAAGGCGCCGATGTGACGATAAAAGATAAATATGGGGAACGGCCTTACAACGCGGCAGTAGCGAAAAAGAATGAGGAGATGATCGCCTATATCAAAGCGCTGGAGCCGCCGCAGTGGCATGAAGAAGAACAGCGGCTGGCAGATCTGAAGAACTATAAAATCCCCGCGAAGTTGTTGGAAATATTGAGAAGCGATAATCGTCGCATCAACATTCCAGGAAACGAGTATATCAGCTATATTGAATTTAACCAGGTGGTAGATCTCAAAGAAGTGAACTGGAACAAGCATAAATTCCTGGATCTGCTGTCAGATGTAGACAACTATGGCGCAGAAGGGCTACTGGTCTGGTATCCGAAAAAGAAATGCCTGGCCTCTGCCGATTATGAGCATGGGGAATTGAAAGAATTGAGTAGTGTGGACGATTTTTTCCGGGACCCGGGAGTGCAGTTGAATAAGATATTTGAGTAGCTCAGTTGGTAGTTTTTTACTGGGAGATATGAGGCCAATTAAGTATCTTAATAACGCGGAACTTTGTTTCCCGTAATTTTATCATGCTCAATGATCCCGCCATGAACAGAATAATGATATCCCTTGCGCTATTGCTCTATTGTGGAGTATATCAACCTGGCCATGCACAATCATCTGCCTCATCATCCGCTGTTGAGCCAACTATTTTTGGAATGTCTGCCAGTGGTAAATACTACTATGGTATTGCCGGAAATGCTATTTATAGAAAGAAGGTTGGGAAAGATAACTGGAGACTGCAACAGCAGCTTGCTGTAAGTCCTGTTATTAGGACTTTGAGGGTCAACTATGATAAAAATGAAATAGTGTTTAGCACAGGCAATGATTCTATTTATCATGTTGACATAGATAATGGTAAGATGAGAGGGATACGCATGCGCGATTATCTGTCCCGCTTTCAGGAACATCCGGTTAGCAGGCTTACCTTCTCTATAGGTAGCCGTGGCTGTTTTCACCGGTACGTCGACAACCTGGAATACAAGCGGGAAGGGAATGAGTTTGTTTTGACAGATAAAAATTCGGAAGGCACAAAGCATACCAACCAAATGAACGCGGCAAATGAAATCGTCCCTGCAGATGAGGTAGCCCGGTTGCAGAAAGCGGTATGTAATGATTATAGCAGGATGCCAGGTATCAGTGATATGGGATTTACGCAACAGGACTATGACCAATGTAAGAAGGATATTCAGGCATTTAGTCTTGATAGAAAGGTGGAGAATAGCCCAGGGAAAATTGGTTTCTATATCCGGGAAAATAATGTTGATTTTAATAAACTGATTTTATTGGTAGATAGTATTGGAACAATCGATACCGCCGCAATTCGCGAAATATTGCAGCATACTGATTTTACGAGCACTACTACGTACTGGATGTCAATCAGTCTGGTAAACGATGATGGAGAAACCTTGCGTATTCAATATGCCTATTATGATACGCCTAATGTGCTGCGTTTGCCTTGCGCGCTAATTTTTAATGATGACGAATTAACTACGTTTACACCAGAGATTACCCGTTTCCTGGATAGAAATTGTCCTGCTATGATGAAGAATAAAAACCGGATGCCGTTATTATATGCGATGGTAAATTATCTGTACTCCCGGAACACAAAGCGGTAGCGAAGAAAAAGGAGAGTAGTAATGGTAGATAAATTTGTAAGATGAGAGAAAAAATAACCCTTCAGCTTGCGTTGCTGCTTTTCTTTACAAGCGGCTGCGCTTCCACTATCGCCAATAAAACCTTTTCGATACATACCGGCAACAGTATTCAAACGCGTCCTAAAAACGATAGCTGCTTTACGAAGCATATAGATATTGTTCATTTTAATGGTGACGATATGCAACTGTATTATCGTGAAGTTTATATATGCCACACAAAAAAAGGAAAAACAAAAACCGAAGATATCAGGTTGGCTGAAACGTTTCCATATACGTTTAAAAATAATCAGGTAATTGCCCCAATGGCTGTCTATGACACATTGGAACTAAAGAGAGGGCGGCTTAAAACTAAATATGGAGCATTTATGAGGCGGGTAAGAAATTTTAAGTAAAGTAAAATTTCATGTTCCCATTAAAGTCAAAAAATGGCCATCTTTCTACGAATGGCTTATTTGGCTGGTATTGACGCTAAATGTAAGGTTGCCGTGATTTTTAATGCGCTATCACTTCCATAAATCTCCCTTCTTTTAAGTACCAAACTATCTTTTGTTGAGGTGATTATCCGGTATTCCCATGTTATTTTCTTATCGGATTCCGGAGAAAAAGTTAATATGCTATCGGCTGTGCTGTACAAATATGAATCTGAGCTTCCGTAGCTTTCAATGATAAGTTTATTTTCAGTCTCAAAATTCATCTTGTCCATTATGAAGTCTTTCGTCCGCTCCTCGGTTCGTATTCCTGTCTTATCTTCCGTAACAACAACCTGTTTCACCATACGCCATTTTTTATTTTGGATGATTCCATCGGGAAGATTGATGCAACTCATAAATAATAATGTGGAGAGAATAGATGAAAATCTAAGCATAAAATTTAATTCCATGGGTTACTGCTTCTTTATGCAACATGAATGTACAAATAATCTTGGTATTTTTAAAGGCGCCGCCGTTACCTGAAAAATTGTTATTTTTCATATCAATATCTGGCTTGGTTTTCGGGATAATGAAACGATCAGTATCAAACAGAAATTATGATGTATGCAATAGCACGAAATCTAATCCTTATTTTAATGATGTTATCATCAACGCTTAGATCCCGTGGGCAACAGCCTGAGGATTTGTCCAGGCTTACCTTCACGGAGAATACCGTTGATTTTTTCAGGGGTTTTTCCGATGTAAAAGCCATGCAAATGTATGATCTCCCTTATATGCTATCCTATGGGATCGATAATGGAGGCAAGTTGGTTTATAATGTTTATACCCCCAGGCATGTTGAGCTGCTTGCTTTCAAAGATAGAATAGCAGGTTTTAGTTTTAGGATATGGGACTTTGGTAGCCAGGAGAAATTACTTGTCTATCTCACCAAACAGTACACGGGACTTGCATTAATAGACTCATCGCGTTGGGGGAAAATATACCGGTACGCTGATGCCAATGTTACTGTTGAGTTACAAACCATCAGCGTTGAAGACTTTAAAAATCAGCGGGCTGGGTACCTCTCTGTAAAAACAGCGGAATTAATACAGGCAATCGCAGCGCAAGAAAAGAAATATCAGCGGAAGGGTTGATTTTTAAGAGAGGACTCCTATTTCCTTTTACTGCGCTTACTTTAAATTATTATGAAACTGATCGCTCCATTCTGTACTGCAATTTTATCCTTTGGTGTTAGTATTGGTCTTTTATTCCAATACAGCAATGCCTTTGCGCAAAGCAATCGTAAACAATATGCGCTGGAGATCCCACTGGGGCAGGGGAAATCCCTGGTTTTTCTTACTAAAGAGAAGGGTAGTGGCTTATACAGAGAGCCAAGGATAAAAGGGTACAATTTTCTAAGTAGGATCGAAGGTTACGACAGTCAAAATTTTTCCTCAAACTGGATAAAACGCTCTCCTGACGGCAGTCATCTAGTGATGGAAGGTATCATTAAAGGTTATGTATATAGCGGCGAAAAGGATAGTGTTCTACATGAAAACTATGGCTGTGTGATTGTTGATATTAAGCGAGCCAGGGTAGTGCAATATCTGACGGCAGATTGTGATGGCTCCTGGAATAAATCCAATGAATGGATAAGCAACGGCCGGGTTGTCTACAGCAGTAGTAGCATGGCGGCGGCTGATAACGAACTGCCGCTGCTCGGAAGCAGCAACATTGCCCACTGGCTTCATTCATTGAAACTATCAGGGCCGCGCAACTTTGGTTCAAAGGTTATTTTGAATCATTTCCCCAGGTCCTGGAAATTATCCGGCTATGACAATCAGAAGTCCCCGGTTGATCTTTATACCCGGTATATTGATAGTATGAATTACCAGCTCTACTACCAAGCGGATGCGCCGGGCGCTATTCCTTTTCTGGCGGATAGCAGTTTGATGGCAAAGTTCTTTCCAGACAACGTTAGGAAGGGATTTCACCTCCAACCTTTTTCGGATACAACAATTTTTGGTGCACAGTTGCTAAACCGGGGAAGCTCAATTAGTCTTTATTCTATAAAGGCAAAGGGTAAGGTTAGCTGTAATGGTTGCGAGACCGACACATACCAAACCATTGAGATCTGGCTCACCACTTCGGATAGCGAAATAATTGATGTGGTCCTGGTCGCCTGTGAGACCGGCGACGATATAGTTAAACAAATGCGCTACTATTTTTACGATCAAAAACAAACCCTGTACCTGAAAGACTTTACCATACGGGAGCTTTCTGTAACCCATGATGGGCAGCAGCAATGGAAAATAGGGCCGACAAACAGGATGACAAAAATCAGATAAAGGATGTCACGGCGTGTCTTGTTTCCCCTCAACCAAAAACTTGTTGATGTTTTGCAGCAAGGCATCGGAGGTATTGCAGTTTGTAAAAATAACATATCCCATTTTCAGGTCTTTATATACCTCAAACTTGCATTTGAAATCACCATTATTGCCACCGTGACCAAAGGTTTTACCAAAAGGTGTTTCTCTGATCTCCAGGCTCATACCCATATAAGTGGGGACTTTCGGTTTATGGGCCTCGTCGAAGGGATATGCTGAATGCTTCGAGAGTATGGTATCATAAGTTGCCGGTTTCAGGCCTTTCTGTTCTAACAAATACAACATAAACCGGGTGAAAATTTTTGCTTCCGTATACATAGAATAAGCCATCCCCGGGCTTTCAGGCAGCTCTTTATTAGTGGGCATTTTATCAATATGACCAGATGCTGCCACCAACCGCAAAGAATCATTTTTTGAAAAGAAGGTATGGTATAACCCTATTGGCTCAATCACTTCTTCCTTTAATACTTGTTCTACCTTCTTACCTGTAATTTTTTCTACTACCAGTTTCAGATACTCGAACCCTTCACCTGAATAATTAAATGCTGTACCAGGTGCAAATTTCAGATCTAGTTTTCCATCTTTATTCATCCACCGCCAGTTTGGGAATCCGGTCCGATGAGTTAATACATGTCTTGCCGTCATTAGTTTGTATCGCTCATCGTATTCGATATCCTTATAAGGCAGATACTCATATAATGGCTTGTCCAGGTTAATCACTCCCCGTTCTGCCAGTCGTTCCACGGCAAAGGCAAATACAGGCTTTGTAACGGAGGCCGCTTCAAATAATGTATTGTCATTGACTTTGTCTCCGGTCATTGTATTGGTTACACCATATGTTTTATGATACACCAACTTTCCGTCTTTAATGAGTGCAAGCGAAACGCCCGGTATTCCATAATAATTGCGATAGGCTTCAATGAATTGATCTATCTGAGGAACACTGGAGGCGGTGAAATTTAATAATACGCCTTTGTCAGGAATCAGATCCGGCACAGGATCAGATGGAATGTGAAGTTCAGGTGCTATTACTGTTTGCCCGGATTTTGCCACCACCGTCACCGGTACTTTTTGATCAGTAGCATATATTTTGCCTTCGGATTGAAAATAATGATCAGGCAATGTGATGTTGTATTTTCCGGAGGGCACCATTATCGAATAATTCCCCAGACTGTCTGCTTCCGCTGTAACCCAAAGTTTGGGATTGTCCGAAGAGAGGAGTCGCACCTCGCCTGGTAGTTTTACAGCCTGTTGTTTGCTCCAGCTTAACTTTCCCGAAACAGTAGACAATGCTTTGCCCGCAGGAAGAAATACGATATCACCAAGGCTGTTTGGATTCATATATTTAGCGCCCCCCTTTCCCCATGCAGACCAGGAAAAGCTGCCATCCCGATCTTTGTCATATACATGAAAATCGAAACCGACCGATTTTCCAATGGATAATTCGTTACCTAACTGGATACGCCATTCGTAAATGCGGGTGTTGCCATGGCGGGTAACAGCTACCTCCATCATATCCCAGTTGGCTTTGCCGGCAAAGGGGTCAAAGAAGGCATTGTTGATGGTATGAAGGGTCCTGCTGTACATAAATGAGGCCACCCCCGAACCTGACAGCAGATGGCGTGCATCAATGCTTATCTGTAAACCATCCTGGGTGTCCCAGGCTACATTTTTAGAGGTATCTTCCACAAAATCATCATCTGTTATAGTGAACGCCACGTATAATGATTGATTGCCAAGGTTATAGCCCAGCTGAAAATAACCGGAGAAATCGGACTCGTTTTGAGGCTTTGTATCTGATGGATGTATGCCAATCTTATACTTGACCGCATCTTTGGGCCAGTCAGAAAGATCGCCATCCACCTTTATTTTGCCAAGTGGATATGCATAGGCAACACTTCCGTTATGGGCAAACAGGTATCCACAGGAAAGAAAACATAACACAAATAGGCAAATTGACCTGGCGGTTGATAGTGACATGTTTAACAGATGCTTCATGGTTTTAAATGAATTAATCGTCCGATATAAAGACGCCGCTGACATAAAAAAGTTGCAATGAAAGATGCTAATAGCGGGTACTGTTCAGCATGAAAATGATTCCGGTAACGTCATCATTGGCACCTTGATAGTAGTCGGAGACAACTACCATACCATTTGGTTGGATACTACGGCGCCCGCTGTGGTGGCTGTATTTATGTATTTGCGATAGCTGTTTTTATAAGGAGCATGTTCGAATACGAACACCTGCGTTCGATTTTAGGGATATTGCGCTACTGTCCTGCTTCGCTAAAGTACTTTATCTTTAGTTGTTGATAACGCGTTCTGCCAATGGGCAATACGTCTCCTTTTTTCAGTATAAGTTCATATTTTCCACCCGCATTTACGATTAATTGCTGCACCTGTGGAATGGCTACAATGTAAGACTTATGGATGCGCTCAAACATGGGAGGGAGGAGCTGTTCCAGTTTTTCTAAAGATTTATCATGTAATAAAGTACCTGTATGCTGTAAATGTATCTCGGTATAAATACCGGCACCTTTGATATAGCAGATATCCTGTACATCAATCAACGAAATAGCGCCTGCCTTTTTTATGGCCAGATATTGCATGCCGTTTTTAGCCTCCGAGTTGGCGGCGCTGATGCGTGTAAATGCCTGCGATAAACGGGTTTCATCAAATGGTTTCGGTACAAAATCGAGCACGCCATAGGCAAAAGCATGAATGGCCTTTTCTGTATAGGCGGATATAATAATGGTATGGAAAGATTTTGATACCACGGTGGTTAATATAGAGAATCCATCTTCTCCATTTAAATTCAGATCCAGTAATAATACGTCAATAGTGTGTTGTTCCAAATACAACAGACCTTCCGCTATAGACTCACATTTGTCGATGGATACCAGTAGCTCACCAAAGAACTCGCGCGTCATACGTTCTATCCTTTTGGCGATTCTTGCTTCATCTTCTATAATCAATATTCTCATACGTGATGTAGTATTTTAATGACAGTTTCCCAGCCATCCGGCTTTTCAGTAGAGGAGAATTCCCAGTTGTCGCCATAGCTTTCCGTTAATCTCGCTTTTACATATTGGAAACCGGTACCTGTTTTCGTCTTGTGTGTAGGTACCCTGTTTTTAGCAATCGTAGTTAATGTATATTGTTTGTAATGGGCATTACGTTCAAATGATAAACGGAAGAATACAGTATCCTGGTGGAGTGGCATACTATGGGTAATGCCATTCTCAAGTGCGGTATGGATGATGGCCGGAGGAATCGAATCGGAGGGGTCTATATGCGCTTCTACCCAATCATATTTTATTTCTTTCCGAAATTGCATAATAGTAAGATGGGTTTTGCACAGGGCTATTTCCTTTTCGATAGGGATCAGCGTAGCCTCTGAAATCTGGTTAAGTAAATCAAACTCATCGGAAAGTGCCTGTATAAATATAATGCCTTGTTTGGGCGACTCTTCTATCCAGTCAATTAATGAGGTCAGTGTATTTTTGATGAAGTGAGGTTGGATATTTTTCTTTACAAGTTCCATCTTCAGCCGTGAGGAAAGTAATAAGGAGGAACGGTATTCATTTTCCGCTTCTTTTGCTTTTACGGTAAGCAAATAAAACATGCTCAATACAATAATGGAATAGCTGCAATACAGGCTGATGTCAAAATACATGAAATAGCTAATAATGGCACTTAGTATCAAACCCACCAGCACAATAACCCCCGATTTTTGCTTTTGATATACGGCTACGCCTGCAATGTAAGTGGCGGCCAGCCACATTGTAGCACTAAACCGAAAGGCCGTAATATCATAATTGTGGAAGTTGAAAATGTAAATAGCCACTAATGTCATCAACAATACAATGATAAAATAGGCTTTTCTTTTATAGTTGAACTGGATGGAAAAGTAATACGGCACCAGGAAAGATATGATAAACGTAAGGATACCAATGGTTTCCAGGCGAACATAAAAATGGGAATACGGTATATCGATGTAGAATTTAATATATTCTACCATTTGTAAGCAGAAAAATAATAAGCACGTAAGACTGAACAGCAGTATGGAAGGATCTCTCCGCCGGCTGTTCACAAACATAAAGCAATAATATAAAGCGGCTAGCAGAAACATGCCGGCAGATATATTCATGATCGAGGTCCACACAAGAGATTGTGTTAATAGCCGGGTGTAGGGGGCAACCGTAATTTTTACCGCCCGCTTGTCTTCACTCAGATAGGCCTGCGACTTCCGGACGGCTACTACGTGTTGGCCTTCAGCTGCAAGATGGGCGGGTAGTAAGTAACAACTGGTTTCAGTACCCGGTATTTCTTTCGTAGCGGGTGTTTGCACCCGCCCGTTGCTACCTAATTTTTCACCATCCCAATACACATCAAAAGCCCCAAAGGTATTTATTTGTATTCCCAGTGCTGCTGTGGCAGATGGTGATTGTGGCATTACCAGTGTTATTCGTTGCCAGTATATTTTGTCGCGGGTATCACCTTGTTCGGGCTTCCAGGCAGTATCAGTATAGCTTTTTGATGCCCAGGTGGTGTCATCTCCTATTTTAAAGACAGGGTTGCTGGTGTCTATTGGTAAACCTGGTTTACAGGAGGCGAATGAAATAAGAATGATAACAGTAAGGAATAAACGGTACATATGGTAAAGATAATAGTAATAGTAATGATTAAAGTGTAGTTCAGAAGGCTATTGTGCAGTTCACAAGGTTGTAGCCAGAATAGTTCCAATAGTGAGGTAATCTTGTGACAGAAATCTAAGACGCATGAGAACATTACTATTATCCCTACTATTGATTGGCTGCTGGGTGCTGCCACAGACCGTTTTTTCGCAAGTGCATTCTGGTGTTATGTTGGGTAAAATATACGATCAACATACGAAGAAACCGCTGCCTTATGTTACAGTGAGTATAAAAGACAGTACCGCAAAGTTGCTAAGCGGTAATATGAGTGATGAACAGGGGGGATTCAAACTGGAAGGCATTGCGCCCGGCAATTATACTGTGGAATTTTCTTATCTCGGTTATCAATTACTAAAGAAAACAGGTTCAGTATCTCTCCATCATTTGAAAACAGATATGGGGGTTATTTATTTACAGGAAGATACACGGATGTTGAAAGAGACGGTAGTGGCAGGGGAAAAGGCAGGTGTAAGCTTGAAGCTGGACAAGAAAGTTTTTGAAGTGGGAAAGGATATTCTCTCGCAAAATGGCGCTATTACTGATATTTTGAATAATGTACCTTCCGTGGCAGTAAGCCCAACGGGTACAATTAGCCTGAGGGGGAACAGCAATGTATTTGTACTCATTAATGGCCGTAGATCCGGGCTCACGCAAAGCAACGCCCTGGAGCAAATACCAGCCGACCAGGTAGAGCGGATAGAGATTATTACCAATCCCTCTGCACAATATGATGCAGCCGGTTCGGCAGGTATCATTAATATCGTTTTAAAGAAAAATAAAAAACTGGGCTTTACCGGACAAGTTCGACTGGCAGCAGGTTATCCTAATGATGCCCGCATTAGCCCCAGTCTGAATTACAAATCTGAAAAGATCAACCTGTTCTCCACCTTTGGATTCAGAAACTCAGATTATGTAGGTCGTTATACTTCCACTCAAGCTGCAGTAAATACCCAGGTACAACAAACGAAAGCAGAAAACAGGCATGATGATGGCAAGATGCTGTACCTCGGGGCTGATTATTTCGTGAATCAACATAATACCATTACCCTGGCCTTTTTGAAGAATGCCACCAAAGATCACGATAAAACATCCGGCAATATTGATATGCTTACGAGCAATGTGGTAGATAGCAGTTTAGTAAGAAAAGGGGAGTCGTGGGAGCGTCGCGATTATAATCAACTGGAATTCAACTATACCAAAACTTTTAAACAGCCCCGCCGTAAGTTTAGTGTAGAAATGCAATACGATTTCTGGAATAGTGATAAAACCTGGCAATTGTTTACAGATAATTACGTGCCTATCCATACAACGTTACCTGCCATCGCCACAAATGCGATTAGTAAAAGTAAAGACTTTTTAATACAATCGGATTTTACGCAACCCCTGGGAGCCTTATCTACACTGGATGTTGGTGTGAAGACGGAAACCAGGCGGGTGAGTAGTAAATTTAAAGCCGAACAGGGAGATAATGAAAAATGGACTATCATTGATAATATAGACAACGATTTACAATACAGCGAATTGATTAGCAGCGCGTATGCCCAATTCAGCAGCAAGGTGAAACATTTCTCCTATTTATTAGGATTACGCGCCG
The DNA here is from genome assembly GCF_056396465.1 of Chitinophaga sp. 05T412. Classification (NCBI taxonomy): domain Bacteria; kingdom Pseudomonadati; phylum Bacteroidota; class Chitinophagia; order Chitinophagales; family Chitinophagaceae; genus Chitinophaga; species Chitinophaga sp. 05T412. Next base: position 18,431 of record NZ_JBFTLN010000003.1, on the reverse strand, counting down.
AATTCACGAACATCGATATCGTTGATCAGAAGAGCGTATATAGTCAACAAAAAAATTACAACCGACTGTTTCCCACCGTACACTTAAGTTATCAGTTTAAGGAAGGCACCAATATGCAGCTGAGCTATAGTAAGCGTATCAATCGCCCATCTTTGTGGTTATTGTATCCATTCAATGAATTAACTGATTTTAATGTGCAGTCCATTGGAAACCCTGGCTTAAACCCTTCTTATGCGCATGTTTTTGAATGGAGCTTCTTGCAGCAATGGAAAAAAATCACCTTCAATCCATCCCTGTATTTTCATCATACCAATGATCCTTTGCAAGACTATACTTATAGAAACGATAAAGGGGTAATTATCACGTTGCCTATCAATATTGCAAGTGAACAGCGCCGTGGGTTTGAATTGTCGGTTTCCTATCAGCCTGTAAAACCATTGCAACTCAACGGGGAATTTAACATCTATTCTTTTACCCAGCGAGGCGCCTATGAGCTGCAAAATTATGATTTCTCCGGACAGATGTTGACCGCTCGCATGAGTGCCCAGGTGAAGGTACTCAAACAGTTCGGGTTACAAATGCGCTATAACTTTACAGGCGCACAACGAACCGCACAAACACTTACAAAGGCCACCCACGCCTTAGATCTGGGTATCAGTAAAAATTATTGGAAGAATAAAATTGCCGTAGTGGTGGATGGTACTAATATATTGAACTCCCGCCAATATAAAACCTTCACAAAGGGCAGCAATTATACCTTTAATCAAACGAGCAATCCCAATGCTGCCAGGTATCGTGTGAGTATTTTGTACAAGTTTAATAATAAAGATGGGCAACAGATGCGGCAGGCTAAAACGGGGAATAGGAGCTAGGTAGCGGGGAAATCATTTTTCCGGGAGTTTTTTTAACGTCGAAAGAAAAAAGCCCTACAGGTTTAACTGTAAGGCTTTCTTTTAATTTTTTACAACTACCACCACATTTCAATATCAATACTACCATCTTCGATGATAGTACTTTCTGAGAAGAATTTTTTCCTCATCCACTGCTTCTTGTTTTTTGAAACAATTTTCCAACCAGGAGGGTTTTTAAACCTACGCTTACACTGTGATCAGGGGCTCACAGTATACCAGTCGAAACCGCTCACAGACGATGGGTGTCTTTTCATCGGGCACTTTACCAATACGGCTGCATTCGATTTGTATATAGTCCCAGTACAAAGCCTTCCAGGTGCTCAAGGTACGGTCGCCCTCTCCGCCGTCATAAGCAAACGAGGCAGAAACCTGATCAAATGGTACAATATTGACTTCGGTGGTTTGAAGAATACCTACGGGAACAAAACCGCTATCGATAAGTACATTATAATCGCCCGGGGAGGGCAGAGGTTTCTGATCGTACTGGTATTGCCACAAGAGGGAGCCGGTAGTGGTCTTGATCCCATCTAAGGCCAGCCGGGCTATGGCAGTAGCTTCTTCATCATCGCCAAAGCGGATCAGGTCGCAGTAGGCCGAAGGTACTGTAGTCCCGTATGTCCTGCTGTTCAGGAATTGTGTCCAGTAGCGGTTCGCTAATGATAGTTCCATAAATAAACCGATCCGTTTTTTCAGAAACCGGACGGGCAACGAAATTACTAAAAATGAGTATCAGAAACATTGGACACATTTTCCACCTCATGGTTGCGGAGCTTGTCCGAAGCACCAATGTTTCACTTTACAGTGGATATTTTCATGAGTAATTTCACCGTTCCGTTTCTTTCAGAAAATCTCCGGGCTTGATGATTTCCTTATAATCTACTAAATAATAATAATCCCCAAACTCTGGTGTTTTCTGCCAGTTTTGCGAAACATTTACCGGCTTTGAGGCTTCCTTCACCTCTCTTAAAATTTGTGTTTCACCATCTCGAATAATGGTCTCTGTGGTGATTTTCAAATCACCTTTAGTTGTAAATTGAAAATGCTGATCACTTTTTAAATCTCTTAGTTCTTCATCTTCTTTATACATATATTCTCTTATCCATATCTCATCAAGGAACATTTTTCCATCTGGAAACTTTGTGTAATTCGTCACCACGTACCAAAATAAGCGCTCATCTAAAAAACGGACAGCAAACGTTTTTGTCCTATTTTCCATGAAGCAGATAGGGGTCTCTTGTTTAAAGACAGTAATAGGGTAATAGACGTTTTTGCTATGGCAATACTTTGAAAGATTTTCAGTATCCGTACCATATTTCTTAATTTCTTCTTTTGTTAATAGACGCTCCAATTTAAGTTTAAAATTCCTCAAACTTTTTTCTTCATTCATAATAGTGTAAACTACATTATTGTGAACATGATGATTATGTGTATAGTTTTTCATTTTAGGTAGGAATGTGTCCGTGTTTTTAAACCAGGTGTGTTTTCTTAAAACCATATTAATTGCTGTCCAAACAACTCCTTTAACTTCTGCATTTGTTGATTTTTCTGGATTTGTTACAAAACCCACTTTCTCATAACACTTGATGGCTGCGGTATTCCAGTCGTACACATTGAGGTCTATTGTTTCCACATCTAATTTGTGAGATGCAAAATCGACTAAGCATTCTATGATATCAGTTCCTAACCCTTTACCGCGAAGGTTATTATTGCCTATCAGGATTCTACATAACCTGGCTGTATTGGCTTCGTAAAGGTAAATTTCTGCATGCCCAATAACTTCATTAGTATTAGTTGTGGTATTGATTACTTTAAATGCGCGCCGGTTTTTATCATTCAGATATACTTCCAATTGATCTTCGGTTAAAGGATACCTGAAAATTGGCCCGGCAAATTGTACCAATAATTCTTCATCATTATTTTTCCTTTTCCCACAACAATTAGGTCACCTTTTTTCATTATTGGGTTTGGTTGATTTTCAATTTCCATTAAAAGCGTCCCTTTTGCAATATAGAATAATTCATCTTCATTTTCGTGAATATGCCAAGGCACTTCTTGCCCCTTTATTTTTACAAATTTAATATATTGGTCATTTACTTCACCAATAATCCCCGGTGAAAAATAGTTGTCAAGACCTAAAAAGGCATCGTATAAATTCATCTTTTAAACAGTTTGCTTTCTACGATTTTGCCTTCTTTTTTTGCACGATAATAAAGTGCTATTCCAATAAGCAATAAAAAAGAGGCTGTAAAAATTGAACCCTCAATTCCAACTGCACCACCTGTTAATAGTTCAGGACCATTAAATTTTGATTGAATGATACTGCCCATATCATTTAATCCTGTAAGATTTGAGCCATAAAAAGGCTGAGAAAAATTCCAACCTAAATGGAAGAAAAAAGGTAACCATATTCTTTTAGTATAAATAAACATCATCGCCATAGTAAACCCCCAAATTAAATCAAAAAAAAGGCTAAATAGGTTGGAATTAGCATTAAAAATATGCTGAAGCTCTACTAACATTCCAATAACAAGGGTTAGATTAGTCCCTAACCAATTTTCACAGATCCTTATTATTAATCCTCTATGAAATAAGTCTTCAATTAAGGCAGCAACCATTAATACCGTAAAAAGCTTTATGGAGTAGTGAGTTGTTGTAATACTAATAGCCTGATAGTACCCTAATAAGTATAAAATGAAAATAGATAATGAAATTGTAAAAAAACCAAAGAAAAATCCTCCAAACATTTCTTTGGGTAAATATTTTATGGATAGTTCTGTTATTTTTCTTTTATCATACAAACGGAATAAATAGTAATAAGCGGCTAATAAAACTATAAAAGAAATACAGTGAATAATTGGGTCGGCAATACTTTTATCTTGAATAATGCTATGAAAAAATGGTTTTAATACAAAGTTTTGAATTAATACAAATAGAGAAAAACAGACGACAATTCCAACGATAATTTTTGTTATTGGAAAATGCAGCACTCTTTTGATAGTTACATTCATTATTTAGCGTTTTTGCAAATAAAAGTATTTGATACCTTTACAGCAAGTACATACAATAAAGTAGCCTACATACTAAAAACATAGCAAGGCTGATTATCAATGGTTTAAATTTTTAACAAATKAAAAAAAATATTAAAAAGGCATATTGTGCTGTCGATTATGCTTTTCAGCGAATAGGTGGAAAGTATAAAGGTCGAATTTTATGGGTACTTAGAGAAGGTTGTCTCAGGTATGGAGAGTTAAACAGAGCTGTGGTTGGGATAACTCCAAAAATGCTAACCCAAACATTAAAAGAATTAGAATCAGATGGGCTAATTGTCAGAAAAGCTTATGTAGAAGTTCCACCAAAGGTTGAATATTCACTTACCGATACAGGAATGGAATTAATTCCTTTTATCAGTCAAATGAGAAGTTGGGGAGAAAAACAAATGTTAGTACAAATTGAAACTTACAATTCGTAGCKGCGACAAGGACTTACTATAATTTGTATCAGATAATTCCAAAATGTAGGTAACCACCGCAGTTACCCCGCTGAATGAGGTGAAGGCATAGAAGGCAACCCCCAGTCAATTAATAACCAAAAGCCCTAATTGTTTTATTAACGGGGTAATTCTTTCTCTATGCGTAACATCTCTGGTATCGTCAAGATTGACAATTTCAGATTTAAAGTTGCTATTGGAAAGATCCCGGCAATGAGAACATTTCATATTGTCGGGTAACCGAAAATTAGTATCATATAGAGGCCGAACATTTCATCGATAATGAAACTAATCGACTAACCTGGAATGAAGACATAAAATTCGATGAACCGTTATTTTAAAAGGTAGGTTCACTAATCAAACAGTATTTTATTAATGTCAAAGCTATTGTGAAGATCAGGTTTGATGGTTATATCATATGATCTTGTGGTTATGCTGCCACGGAATAAGAGTATTACTACTGGATGACGAGCAGATGATATTCATGAATAAGGGTTGGCTTGTTTTGGCTTACTTTGTAATGAGTATGTTTTTTTATCACTAAAATATAGTCACTGCGATATTGTATCAGGCTTACTTTATAATTTAGTTCCTGTGTTATTAGCCGAGTGCCAACAGTATAAAATATTTTTTGGATATTCTCAGAAACCATTAATTGAAGCCGTAACATGAGCCGCCGAACACAAAGGAAACCCAGTAAATAGCAATCTTTCCAGCCAAGCAAGATTACATTAATACGCCTCTTTATTGAAAAATACCCTTAGTAATATGTGGCATAATGGAAACCGCCATACCATCGAGCTGTCTCACTGATGGGAGATCTGTTTTTCTATAAAATGTATTGAAAATAATCTGACGGTAGATGATACCGTCTGCCATGGCGTCACAATTCAGAAGCTATCATAATTTTTTATCGACTCGCAAAATGGCGGGCTGATATTTTACTGTCGTGTCTCTTGAGCACGACCAGGACCTCTATGTCCGGAATACTCCGGGCAAAAATTTCCCATGTCAATATCTACTAAGGAGAATTAAACACATTATTATGAGTGAGAGAAAAGTATACCTCAAGCCTAACGTAGTTTTCGAACCACTATTTGACAGATGGTACGCATGGAGTCACCTGATTTCTCCTGCTACAGCCGCGATGAATGTTGTAGGCAGGCATTTGTCGATCATTGATTCTTACATTGAAGCGCCGCATGCACACGCTGAAGCTGCTCGCAATCCTAAAATGAAAGGAGGCCCTTTTATGGACCTGGGCGGCAAACGGGTGGATGATATCGAATCATTGAGAGATAAAACATTAAAGCAACAGGAAAAGGCCATCCAACTGGCAAGTGCCATAAAGGAACTTGATGGGCTGCTGACCAGAGATGCAAAGGGAATGGGGCTGGATGCCATGTACGAAAAAGTACCGGATACCCTGAAAGGATACGTGGAACTTTATTACGACAGGAACAACAATGCCGACTTCAGATTATTCGAACCACTTCTGTACAAAAGTGAATATTACAAACCCGACTCCCAGAGCCTGGCACTATGGATTACTAATAATGATCACAGGCCTTTCTGTTTAAGTACGCCACGACTGGATGAAGAAAATGTATTGCATCTGAATATTCCGTTTGATCATAAGGGCATTGACGAGTTGGCAAGGATGAGACGAATTCCATCTAAGTTGAGTAAGATCAAACAGCTGTTGGGCGTATCCGGTTCCAGGGAGGAAGCGCTGTTTGAAACATTTTTTACAGAAGAAGCTCCTCCGCCATACAACAAGTACACCGGTGATAAAATACGTATGCGGTATTATGGGCATGCCTGTATACTCATTGAAACAAAAGATGTGTCTATTCTTGTTGATCCGCTGATCAGTTATTATGGTTACAGTACAGGCCTGGAGCATTTTTCAGACGTTGATCTGCCCGAGACAATAGATTATGTGCTGATTACGCATAACCATCAGGACCATATCCTGTTTGAAACATTGCTTCCGCTCAGGCATAAGGTGAAGCATTTTATAGTGCCTCGTACTACCGGCGGAAAACTGGTAGACCCTGAACTGAAACTTATGTTCGATAATATTGGCTTCAGCAATGTTATTGACCTGGCAGAAATGCAGACACTCAGAGAAGGAAATACTGCTATTACAGCATTGCCTTTCACTGGTGAACATTCAGACCTGAACATCATCGGGAAGTCCTGTTACCTGGTAGAGATAAGCGGCTTTAAACTTATGTTCATGGCTGATTCCAGGGTAGTAGAACCTGCTATCTACAGGAACATTCAGCGGCAGATAGGCAACATAGATGTGCTTTTCCTCGGTATGGAATGCGATGGCGCGCCATTAACCTGGTTATACGGTCCACTGATGACCAGGAAAGTCACAAGGGAACAGGATGGTAGCCGCAGGCTGGCGGGATCTGATTGTGCGAAAGGCATGACACTGGTAGACATATTTGAACCCGATGAAGTGTATGTATATGCAATGGGAATGGAACCTTGGGTAGAGTTTATCAGTAGTATCCAGTATACGGACGAATCAAATCCTATTGTGCAGTCAAATAAGCTCGTGAAAGTGTGTGAAAACAGAGGTATTGCAGCAGAGCGCCTCTATGGCGAAAAAGAACTTCTCTACAACAGGAAAGATGTATTACTCGACGCTGAGTAACATTTTACCTGGTAACTCTCCTTTCTTTTATAATAAGAACAAGCATAATTATGTTACAACAGATTATTCCATTACATCCTGCACAGCAGGATGTATACATGGACCAGTTAATTAATGCAGAGAATCCATATTACAATATTGGTGGTAATACGAAATTGACCGGAAACCTGTGCAGGGAGACATTTATAAAGGCAGTGAACTCACTACCGGCTGTGCATGATGCTTTCAGAATGAGATTTGATCCGGATAGTCAGGAGCCTGGAGTATTCTTTGAAGATGAATATCAGCAACAGGAGTTAATAGAGATCGATTTTAGCAATGACCGGGAGCGCGCCGGCCAATGGATAAAAGATCTGTTTAATATTCCCTTCGTCATAACGCCTGAAAATCCGCTGGCTGAGCATTACCTGGTCAGGGTAGCACCAGATGAGCACTGGTATGTACTCAAGTGTCATCATTTAGTTACCGATGGATATGGGATTTCATTAAGTCTTCATTACCTGGCTGCAAAGTATAAAGCCTTGTTGACGGATGATCCTGGAGAGTTAACCTATCCTTCGTATAAAAAGGAAATCCTGGACGCAGCAGCATATTATAACACAGCTGCTTATGCTGCTGATAAAGAGTACTGGCAGGAAATAATACCACAGAAACCGTTGCAGGTATTGCGGAAGATGTACCAGCAGCAAGAAAACAGGGGTAAGGCGACAGACACACTTGTAACAGACCTTACTGCTACGGAAAAAGACCTCCTGGATGACATACAGGCTAAAACAGGTTCCAGCCTGCAACAGCTGACTATTGCTGCACTGATGATATATTTAGCGAAAACATCCGGACAGTCTGAACTGGTTTTTGGTACTTCGCTGCATAAAAGAAGTGGCAGGGTACAACGTAATGTGGTGGGCATGTTTGCCGGCATACTGCCATTTAAAGGAATGTATGATGGCGAAATGACACTGGCAGATTTGATAAAAGGTATCGTTGCTGCCCAGAAAAGGAATTACCGGCATCAGAACTATACCATAGGCAATATTAGCAGGCGCCTTAAAATCAACGCAGCTGATGATCATCTCGTGGAAGTTGTTGTCAACTATGCAGTGCTTGATTTTGAACTTGACTTTGGCGAAGACTTGCAGGCCATCTTTTCTGATGTGCCCAATAATTCTGGGCGGTATCCACTGGAGTTCTGGTGGAGAGACTTTAGTGAACATTATCCGCTACAGATAAAGATCGATTTCCAACTACAGTATTTAACTACCGATGAGGCGAGATTATTCCTTCAGCGGATCCTGTTTATCTTCAGTCAGTTTGGATCAGGATTACAGGAGAAAGTAAAGAACATCCGGATAATACCTGAACAGGAAATAGCCTTGCTGCAAAGTTTCAACAACACTACTGCTGATTATCCCTACAACGGTACGATCGTTTCACTTTTCAGAGAGCAGGCGGTACGCATACCTGAGGCGACAGCTGTCGTATTTGAAAATCGTTTTTTAACCTATCGCACGCTGGATGACCAGTCAGATCAGCTGGCGTATCATCTCCGCGCTAAAGGCGTAACAACGGAAAGCCTGGTTCCTGTTTGCATGGACAGATCGCTGGAAATGATGATTGGCATATTGGGCATTTTGAAGGCTGGCGGAGCTTATGTACCTATCGATCCGCATTATCCCGCAGCCCGTATTAATTTTATGCTGGAAGACATCAAATGCACCGTAGCATTGGCAGACAGTGCCTATCAGCACCTGTTCGGAAATTTAACAACCGTCTGTATTGATACACTGGACCTGTCAGATAAACAGGAGGGCGCAGCTATACAATTAGTTGATATAAATCCGGCACATCTGGCATATGTGATGTATACTTCCGGCTCTACAGGACAACCTAAAGGAGCAATGGTTACTCATCTTAATGTTGTGAGCCTGGTCTGCAATGCCGGCTATACAACATTTACTCCGGAGGATGCCATTTTGTGCGCGGGATCGATTTCGTTTGATGCCACTACATTCGAGTATTGGGGTGCATTGCTGAATGGTGGCCGGCTGGCACTGAGTCCACGGGATAACCTGCTGGATACGGAGCAGTTAAAACAGGATCTGCATGGACACCAGATCACAAAGATGTTTTTCTCGACAAGCTGGTTTAATCAGTTGGTAGATACAGATATTACTGTCTTTGAAAAGCTTCATGCCGTATTGGTCGGTGGTGAAAAAGTCTCTGAGAAACATATCGGAAAACTACATAGTGTTTATTCTCATATTGATATTATTAACGTATACGGGCCTACGGAAAATACAACTTTCTCCTTATGGTATTCCATTACAAAAAATGGTTTACGGGAGAACACGCCAATAGGCGTCCCGTTGAATAATCGTCAGGCTTATGTTCTGGACAGCTCCATGCAGATAATGCCGATAGGAGTGACGGGAGAAATATATGTGGGAGGAGCAGGGGTTACCCGTGGTTACCTCAATCGTCCAGCGTTGACAGCTGAACGGTTTGTTGCAGGTAAATTCGGTGGAGCGGAAAACAATTGGCTTTACAAGACCGGAGATCTGGGGCGTTGGCTGTCTGACGGTAATGTAGAATATCTGGGCCGTATCGATGACCAGGTAAAGATCCGTGGTCATCGCATTGAGCCAGGCGAGATTGAAAGTGTGCTGTCCTCATGCGAAATGGTGAACCGGGTGGCTGTGGTGGCGAGAGCTGATGCCGGCGGCAATATACGGTTGATTGCTTATGTCGTGCCTGAAGGTAACTTTAACAGGGATGGCATAATCGCTTACCTGCAAGACAGGCTGCCGGAATACATGATTCCTACCCGCTTTATTGAGCAGAACCAGCTGCCACTGAATCTCAATGGGAAGGTAGACCGGCACGCGCTGCCAGAACCGGATGATACGGACATGCCTGCACGTATTTACGTTGCACCCCGCAATGAAATAGAGGCATTAATGGCCAACATCTGGCAGGAATTATTACACACCGGTAAAGTGGGTATATATGATAACTTCTTTGAACTGGGCGGAGATTCAATTATCACCATCCAGCTGGTAAGCCGTATGCGGCGCGCCGGTCTGAAACTACAACCCAATAATGTATTCAGACACCAGACAATAGCCGCTCTGTCTGCACTACTTGATCAGCCACAGCAGCATATTGTACAGGGAGAACAGGGGCAGCTGAAGGGTAACAGCGGACTACTGCCTGTTCAGCAAATGTATTTTGAAACGCCGTATGATACAGGTAATTATTTTAACCAATATATTTTATTAACGGTAGACAAGCATATCGAAACCGCTTCACTGACGCAGGCGATACAATTGCTGGTAGCCTATCATGATGCACTACGCTTTGTTTACAAGCATGACCAAAAGGGCTGGGGGCAGCATTACGGCGTCTTTGAAGGTGGGCTGGAAACAATTGACCTGCGTGGGGTACCAGCGGAACGACTGGATGCAGAGATTGCAGGTTATGAGCAATACTATCAGCGCCAGCCTGATATCTTAAAAGGCGAACTGTTGTGCACTGCATTATTACTGACACCAGACACTGAATCGCATAACCGTTTGCTGCTGGTAGTACATCATCTTGCTATAGATGGCGTTTCCTGGCGCATACTGTTGTCGGACCTGGAGCTGCTCCTTAAAACAGCGCCGCAGGACCGGAAAAAAATATTGGGACCCAAAGGTACCAGCTATCGTCAGTGGTTCCATGCGCTGGAGACCTACGGACAAGGAAAGCGTCTACAGGAACAAACCGGTTACTGGAAACAGGTTGTACAGCAACAGCTTCCATTAAGAACTGATACCTCCTACAACGGAGACGTCACCTGGGGAGAAACATCTTCTTATAGTAATGCTCTTGATGTTGTACAAACACAACTGCTGTTGCAGGAGTCTTCACAGGCGTATCACACCGAGATCAATGATATACTGTTAACTGCGCTGGCGCTCGCGCTGTCGGAATGGAATGGTACTGCTGCTGTATCCGTTGCACTGGAAGGGCATGGCAGAGAAGAGGTTACAGGAGGAACAGACATCAGTCATACTGTGGGTTGGTTTACAAGTATCTACCCGGTATTGCTGGATACCGGAGGTAGCAGTTCTTCCGGCGCATTGCTGAAAGATATAAAGGAACAGTTGCGGGGTGTGCCCGACAAAGGCATTGGATATGGAGTGTTAAAATACATGCATAAGGCAGATTTTCTGCAATCGGCAGCTCATCCCGATGTGGTATTTAATTACCTGGGGCAACTGGATAGTTTCCTGAGTGGTGGCGATCATTTAAATATAACCGGTGACGCACTGAGAGCGGGTATCGATGACGGCTATACGATAACAGAGAAAATAGCTGTCAATTGTATTGTACAATACGGGAAATTACAGTTCTACTGGCGTTACAGCACCCTGCACTTTTCACCGGAGAGCGTGGCGACAATCGCAGATAACTATTTATCTCACCTGCATGCACTAATTGATCATTGTGTGGCGAATGCAGCAACTCCTGCTTATACTCCTGCTGATTACGGGTTAGGTGGTGTAGTGAGTAATGAAGAACTAGACGATTTTTTAAATGATACCTACCGGGGTGCTGTGAGGCGGCCACAGATAGAGCGCTTGTACCGGTTAAGCGCATTACAGGAAGGTATGTTGTTTCATCGGTTGTATAATGAACAGGCAGGCCTGTATATAGAACAATTGAATTACAGATTGTCTGTACAGCATGAAGAGCTGTTCATTCAAAGTTGGAAGCAGCTGCTGCAACGGCATAGTATTCTGCGAAGCGGATTTTATCACGGTGTGTTCAGCATCCCTGTTCAATGCGTATACCACGAGGCTGATCTGCCGGTTACGGTGCTGGATTACACAGATCTTGGCAGTGAAGAACAGGAAAATGCATTGCTGGCATATGAGGCAGAAGACCGCCGGCAAGGATTGGATTTTACGGTGGCGCCGTTGATGCGCGTTACGCTGATTCGCCTGAAAGCAGACTACTACCATGTACTCTGGACTTTTCATCATATTCTGCTGGATGGATGGTCGCTACAAATACTGATGGAGGAACTGTTCACTGCCTATGATGAACTGGTGGCTGGGAATCCTTTGCCAGTACTACCGGATGATAATTATGAAGATTATATCCGTTATCAGCAACAGGTTGATAAAGAGCAGGCGGAATTATACTGGAAGAACTATCTGGCTGGCATCGCTGAAACAGGGACATTATCATTTACTGCCGCTGCCGCTGACCGAACAAAAGGCCAGGGCGCCTATGCTGAAAAAGAAATATGGCTGGATGCAGGTGTTACGGATCAGATACAGCAATATTCACAGCAGCATCGTATTACAGTGAATACGTTGATGCAGGGAGTATGGTCGTATCTCCTGTATCATTATACAGGTTGCAATGATGTTGCCTTTGGCGTAACGGTATCCGGCCGCCCTGAAGATCTGCCTGGTATAGAGCAGCGTGTAGGGCTTTACATTAATACCCTGCCCCTGTATACAAAAATTGATCCTTCGGCAAATTTAGCACAATGGCTACACGAATTACAGGCAGGCCAGTTGGAAAGCAGAGCATATCAGTATGTAGGACTTAGTGAGCTGCAACAATGGGTAGAGGCGGATGAAGAGCTTTTTGACAGCTTCATCGCATTTGAAAACTTCCCTGCGTCCCAGTCATGGCGCTCGCGTACAGACGGGGCTGTATTGCACGAACATATGAATTATCCTTTAGGGATAAGAGTTACTGCAGGCCCGGAAATAAATATTCTTTTCGGTTACAATGCCAGCTTGTTGAACGGCATCTATATAGAGAAAATGCTGGGGCATTTTGTACATGTATTACAGCAGATAACCGCCGGTCATATCCGGCATATAAGAGACCTTGTAATATTGACGGATGAAGAGCAATACCAGCTGCTCGAAGTATTTAATAATACGAAGGTATTGTCTGAAGATGATAAAACGGTAATAGACTATTTCACCTCACAGGCAAACCGTACGCCGGATGCTACGGTGCTCGTCTCCGGAAATAGCAGATGGACTTATGCCAAACTACATGAACAGTCTGACCGGCTGGCGCAATACCTGCGCAGCCTTGGTGTGAGAAAGGAAACGCTGGTGCCGGTTTGCATGGGACGCACGCCGGAGATCATCGTAGCAATGCTGGGGATTATGAAGGCAGGAGCTGCCTATGTTCCCATTGACCCGGCCTATCCATCAGAACGTATCAATTACATGCTGACTGATATTGGCGCAGTATTAATTATTACCGGCGATGATATTACACTGGATCTGACAGGGAGAGAAATACCTGTAAAGGTAATCACACTGGATGATGCTATTGCCTATCCTGTAACAGCGATGGAAGTATCCTTGCATCCGGAGCAGCTGGCATACATCATTTACACTTCCGGCTCAACAGGTAATCCCAAAGGTGTGATGATTACACATAAGGGCCTGATGAACCTGATTCACTGGCATATCAAGGCTTATGATGTTACTTCATCAGCCAGGGCGACAGCGGTTACCGGTGTTGGCTTTGATGCCTTTGGCTGGGAAGTATGGCCTTATTTGTGTAGTGGCGCTACCGTCTTCATGCTGGACGATACTGTTCGGTCTTCGCCTCAGGCGCTTGAGCAAATATATACCCGGCACGGGATTACGCACAGTTTCGTTTTTACTGCCATCTTCGGGGATGTAATAAAAGAAATAAGAAATAAACCACTTGCGCTGCAATATCTGCTGACCGGCGGAGACAGACTAGGTCCGACAGACATAACCGGATTAGCATGTAGGGTGTTCAATAACTACGGACCTACAGAGAATAGCGTAGTCACGACCTGTTATGAATTATCAGATCAGGATAAAGATGCAATGCCTCGGATAGGAGTTCCCGTGAATAATACCATTGTGTACATAGTAAACAGTGAACAACAGTTATGCCCTGTCGGTATCTGGGGGGAACTTTGTATATCAGGTACAGGTGTATCAAGGGGATACCTGCAACAAGAAGCGCTGACCGCCGGGAAATTTGTTGCCAATCCATTTGATGTAACACCAGGGGCAAGGATGTATAAAACAGGAGATATTTGCCGGTGGTTGCCCGATGGGAATATCGAATATCTTGGCCGCAGGGATGAACAGGTGAAGATCCGCGGTTTCCGCATAGAACTGGGTGAAATTGAAAGTGCGTTGTCCGGATCGGGATTGGTAAGAGAAGCAGTGGTACTTGCCAGGCAGGGGAGTGACGGCAGTAATTATCTGGTAGGCTATGTAGTACCCGAGGGTAATTTTGACAAGGCTGCCATCATTACTTACCTGAATAACAGATTGCCCGGTTATATGGTGCCGGCTGTATTGCTGGAGCTGGATGCGTTGCCGCTCACTGCAAATGGTAAAATCGATAAAAAGGCGCTACCCGACCCTGATGGAAAGGCTTTGTCAGCAGGTACTGAGGCAATGCCCCGCAATAAAACGGAGGAGTCGCTGAAGAAGATCTGGTTGAAATTACTTGACCGCGAAGAGGTAGGTATTTATGATAACTTCTTTGATTTGGGTGGTCATTCATTACTGGCGATAAGACTCATCACAGCAATCGGAAAAGAGCTGAATATTGAAGTTTCCGTCAACACGGTATTTGTGCACCCTACCATTGCAGCGTTATCAGATCAGTTATCTGAGGAAATTCCTGTGCATGCGCCACCCGCAAATACTACATATGAAAGGCCGGAGTATATTCCGCTTTCATTCAGCCAGGAACGTCTGTGGTTTATAGACCAGCTCGAAGGCAGTGTGCCGTATCATATGTCAGGGATGTTCAGGCTGAAAGGTCGTCTCCATCATGAGGCGCTGGCCAGGGCATTGCAGACCATCGTTAACCGGCATGAGGTGCTGCGCACCGTGATCAAACCAGGTGGAGGTATTCCGCATCAACATATACTGGACAAAGATCTGTGGCAGTTCAGTACGACAGATCATGAGCCGTATCAATATAACCCGGACACTTTTCAGTCTTATGTCGGTTTTCTGGGAACCATACCTTTCGATCTCTCGCGTGATCATATGTTACGGGCCCATCTCCTGAAGATTACCGCTGATGAGCATGCACTCGTGCTGATAATACACCACATAGCCGCTGATGCCTGGTCCGTTTCAATACTGATGAATGAACTGATGGAATTGTACAGGGCATTTGAATCGGGTACTGTTCCGTTGTTATCTCCGCTGGCCATGCAATATGCTGATTTTGCCATATGGCAGCGTATTTACCAGGAAGGCGCCTTGCTGAATAAAAAACTGGACTACTGGAAAAATAAACTGAAGAATACCGCGGTATTGCAATTACCTACAGACTACCCGCGTCCTGCTATTCAGAGCACCCGCGGAACGATTCAGTGGTTCCGTCTGGACAGCGCATTAACGGATCAGTTGCAGGCGCTATCCCGGCGGGAAGGCGTTACCATGTTTATGACATTGTTAACTGCATTCAAAGTGTTGCTGCACCGGTATGGTGGACAGGAGGACATTTGTGTAGGTACTTCTATTGCCGGAAGAACACAACAGGAAACAGAGAACCTGATTGGCTTCTTTCTGAATACACTGCCGCTGCGCAGTGATCTGAGCGATAATCCTTCGTTTACAGCATTGTTGCATCAGGTAAAAGAGACAACGCTTACCGCCTATAATAACCAGGAGGTGCCTTTTGAGATGATTGTGGAAGCGGTGGAAAAGAAGAGAGATCTGAGCAGGACATCCCTGTTCCAGGTGATGTTCGAATTACTGAACACGCCGGATATACCGGATCTGAAGTTAGGGAATCTTCAGCTGACGAAAGAAAATGTAGAACGAACTACAACACAGTTTGATCTGAGCTTCTGCCTGGAAGAAGATGCTGATGGCCTCAAAGGATACGCAGAATATTGTACCGACTTGTTTGATGCGGCCACAATCGAACGGATGACAAGACATTTTGAGCAGTTGTTGCGGTCGGTTATTGAATTCCCTCTTACGGCAATTGGTTCTTTGTCCATGCTGTTGCCGGAAGAAGAAGAACAGCTGCTGGTTGCTTTTAATAATACAACCGTTGAAATCCCTGAAGAAAAAACATTGATCGATCTGTTTATGTTGCAGGTTGAGCATACACCTGACGCTATCGCACTGGTTTTCGGGGAAACGGAAATAACATACAAGGAACTGGATGAACGTTCCAATCAGTTGGCGCATTATCTGCGCAGCAAAGGTGTGATGCCTGAAACCCTCGTACCCGTGTGTATGGAACGTTCTGCCGGGATGATCATAGGTATATTGGGGATACTGAAAGCAGGAGGCGCTTATGTACCTGTTGATCCGGGATACCCCGCTGAACGGATTGATTATATGCTGCAGAATTGTAACGCCTCTTTGTTACTGACCAGCAATAGAGCAAGACCGGAAACAGCGGTCATACAGCTTTTAATACCGGATGCTGATGCGGAAATAATAGCCCGTCAGTCTGTAACATCTCTGCCCGTACTGCCATCTCCCGGGCAATTATCATACGTAATTTATACATCAGGATCAACAGGAACACCGAAAGGCGTGATGATAGAACATGCCGGTATGCTGAACCACCTGCTGGCCAAGGGCCGTGACCTGAAGATGAATAATGCCACCATTATTGCGTTTACTGCTGCCTACACATTTGATATATCGGTATGGCAGATGTTTGCAGCATTGCTATATGGAGGCCGTACTGTTATTTACAGTGAGGAGTTGTTGTTTAATCCCCGTTCTTTCATCGATACAATCATCAGGGATCATGTTACGATAGCTGAGCTGGTGCCTTCTTATCTGTCGCTGCTGTTGCAGGAAGTGCCGGGAGTACGACTGAACAGCCTGCGATATTTACTGGTTACAGGTGAAGCTGTCAGCCGGCATCTTCTGGAACGCTGGTTCAGTCATCCTGATTTTGGGACTGTTCCGGTGGTAAACGCCTATGGCCCTACAGAGGCTTCAGATGATATTACGCACCACTTTATGTACGAGGCGCCGGTACGTACCAGCACGCCGCTGGGTAAGCCGATTGCCAATATGCGCATCTACATACTGGATCGCTCAATGAAATTGTGCCCGGTGGGAGTCGTAGGAGAAATTTGTGTGTCTGGTATAGGCGTTTCGCGTGGTTACCTGAACCTGCCAAACCTGACAGCGGAAAAATTTATCACCGATCCATATATAACGGAAAGGGATACACGAATGTATAGAACTGGTGATCTGGGCCGTTGGCTGCCGGATGGAAATATTGAGTTCCTCGGCCGTATAGATGATCAGGTAAAGGTTCGGGGGGTCCGTATAGAGTTGGGTGAAATTGAGCATATCGTATTAAAGAGTGAACTGGTAGGCCAGTGTGTAGTGACAGTGAAACAGGACGCCGCCGGCAATAATCAGCTGGTTGGATACATTGTGCCCGGTGCAGCATTCAGCAAAGATGCATTGCTGGCTTATCTGAAAGGAAAATTGCCGGAGTACATGATTCCTGCTGTGTTTGTAGAGCTTGATCAGCTGCCGTTAACCGCTAACCGTAAAATAGATAAACAGGCCTTGCCGGAACCCGATAGCGGGGCGTATACTACAGGTGTTTATGTAGCGCCAGCTGATACAATGGAGCAGGCATTGACAGATATATGGGAGCATTTGCTGGTAACACCGCGTATAGGAAGCCGCGATAATTTCTTTGAACTGGGCGGGCATTCTCTGCTTGCAATAAGGGTAGTTGCTGCTGTCCGCAGGAAACTGGAAGTAGAACTGGCTGTGAGGGATATTTTTATTTATCCTACTGTCTCGCAGCTGGCGGCATATGTAAAGGGACTGGATAAGTCTTCACAGATACCGCCTGTAAAGGTTGTCCAGAGAAGTGAGCGTATACCATTGTCGTATAGCCAGGAACGTTTGTGGTTCATCGATCAGCTGGAAGGTAGTTTACCTTATCATATACCCGCTGTGCTGCGGCTGCATGGCCGCCTGGACGTAGCCGCGTTGTCATCTGCCTTACGCACCATCGTGAACCGTCATGAAGTGCTGCGCACCGTGATGGTACCGTATGAAGGGGTGCCGTATCAGCAGGTGCTGGCAGCAGACGGCTGGGAACTGACGCATGCGGAGGATACCATTTGTACCGCAGATGAAAGCACCTTGTCCGCGTATCTGGCTGTAAAAAGCCGGGAAGCCTTTGACCTGGAGCAGGATCATATGCTGCGTGCACATCTGGTAACACGGGGATCTGAAGATCATCTGCTGCTGGTGACCATGCATCATATTGCMTCAGATGGCTGGTCTACAGGTATCATCGTGCGGGAGCTGGCTGCATTGTACAA